>JBBRYN010000014.1:0-51337 GCA_038237645.1 Mycobacteriales bacterium | reverse complement strand
CTCCCTCCGAAGAGGCTTTTGACACCCCGCTCAGCCCGCCACCTCTCGATGACGAACCGGGGTCTGCTACTGGGCGTTCCGGTACCTACCCAGGCGGGACTCACACCCGCTGGCCTAGTCCAACTTGCAGGACGCAACATGGTCGCGACCGTAGACCCTGATTCCCAGCGACGACTGCTACTCAGGCGGCCGTCGGTTCATCCGGTAGGCGAGGTAGGCCGCCAGAGCGGCAACGAGCGCGAAGCCGCCGACGAGCAGCACCACGTAGCTGATTGCCAACGCCGATCAGTCCACGATCAATGGGGGGCTGATCGGCCGCGCGCCTGCCGGCGGTCCCGTCGCCGCGCCCGGGCATCGGGAGACTTGCGCGGATCATCCTGCAGCCGGGCGCGGCGTTCGTGCTTGCCCTTGACGGCAACGCCCAGGCGAGTCCCCGACCACTTGAGCAGCGGCTTACGGGGCACCCACACATCGTCGGTGGTTGTCGGAGCCTCGCTCAGTCGTCGGGTCACGACATGGCGTCGGGCACGCGAGGCCAATGCCTTCTTCCGGGGCCACTTCTTCCGGAACGACTTCTGGTTCTCGCCCCATTGGTCGACGACATCTTTGGCGAGGGAGAGCCGCTTCTTCTCCTGCGGCGTCCTTCGCTGCTTGACCACCGGGACAGATTAGCCGGACAGTGCCAGCGTCGCATCGGTCACGCCGGGGTCGGCGGTGAAGGACACCTCACCGGCCCCGCGCGCCGACAGGGCGCGCAGCGTCCAGTCGCCCGGTGCGGCGAAGAACTGGAACCGTCCGCTCTCCGACGACACCACCTCGGCGGTGAACTCCCGGGTGGCGTCGCGCTGTCGGACGTAGGCCGACGCGACGGGCTCGCCCGCCGCGGTCACCACTCCCTGGATGACGGTCTCCTTGGTGGCAGCGTCGGCCTGGTCGTCGGACTGCTGCGGGGCGCCGCACATCAGACGTCCTTCCCGACCGGCACGCCCACCAGCGAGCCGTACTCGGTCCACGAGCCGTCGTAGTTCTTCACCGACCGATGACCGAGCAACTCCCGCAGCACGAACCAGGTGTGCGACGAGCGCTCGCCGATCCGGCAGTAGGCGATGGTCTCCTTCGAGTCGGCGAGGCCGGCCTCGCCGTACAACTGACGCAGCTCCTCGTCGGACTTGAAGGTGCCGTCCTCGTTGGCCGCCTTGGACCAGGGCACGTTGATGGCGGTGGGGATGTGCCCGGCGACCTGCGACTGCTCCTGCGGCAGGTGGGCCGGCGCCAGCAGCCGGCCGGCGAACTCGTCGGGTGAGCGGACGTCGACGAGGTTCTTGGCACCGATCGCGGCGAGCACCTCGTCGCGGAACGCCCGGATCGAGGTGTCCGGGGCACCCACCTGGTAGGAGGTGGCCGGTCGCGAGGGCACCTCGTCGGTGAGTGGCCGGGACTCGAGCTCCCACTTCTTGCGGCCGCCGTCGAGCAGCCGCACGTCGGCGTGGCCGTAGACCTTGAAGTACCAGTAGGCGTAGGCGGCGAACCAGTTGTTGTTGCCGCCGTAGAGCACGACCGTGTCGCCGGCAGAGATTCCGCGCTCGGAGAGCAGCTCGGCGAAGCGGTCGCCGGAGACGAAGTCACGCCGGACGGAGTCCTGCAGGTCCTTCTTCCAGTCGAGCTTGACAGCCCCGGCGAGATGGCCCTTGTCGTAGGCGCTGACGTCTTCGTCGACCTCGACGAAGACGACGCCCGGGCTGTCGAGGTTGTGCTCGGCCCAGTCGGCCGAGACCAGTACGTCGTTGCGGCTCATGCGATGGCTCCCTTGCGGGTGAGTCGGAGATAACCGAGATAGAGCTCGCAGCCCAGGCAGAAGCCGAAGGCTGCGTTGAGGAAGGCGGCGACCAGTGCGGCGCCGGCGGCAATAAGGCCGACGGCAGTGGCGCCGGCGAGCAGACCCGCAGCGCCGACGAGCGCGAAGGCCAGCCCGACGGCCTGGGCGAACCGCGGCGGCGCCTCCGCCTCCAGCTCGGTGGGCGACGCGAGGCGGGGCGCGACGAAACGGCGGAAAAGCCAGCCGTACGGCGACCGGCGCAGGCCGAAGATCGCCGCCGCCGCGAAAACGGCTGCCTGCGCGGCCAGCAACCAGCCGCTACCGGTGAGCACGACGGCGGACAGGACGATGGTGGTCAGCCACGCTGAAAAGCGCGGACCCCTGGGATCGATGGACGTGGGATCGATGGACATGAGCGACAGCTCCTGAGGGTGCGCGGGGACGCGGACACGGGGGTCAGGGTCGCGGACACGCGCAGCTGCCCACGCGGCAGAAGTCCACCACGCGGCGCCTGGTGAGCAAGGTGCTCATGGCGGCCAGCCTAGCATTCATCCCAGCCTGCCCTGCTTCTCATCAGGTGGGATCTGCGTCCCGAGCAATGGCGCCAGCGCGCTGAGGACGTCGCCGGCCTGCGGTTGCCCGACCACCCGGTTGCGCTCCCGGCCACCCGAGTCGAGCACCAGCGTCGTCGGGGTGCGCCGGATGCCCAGGGCGCGGACCTCGGCAAGGTGCGACTCGGCGTCGACGTCGACGTGCCGTACGCCGGGCACCGTGCGGGCGACCTGTTGGAGGATCCGCCGAGTCGCCCGGCAGGGTGCGCAGAAGGCCGACGAGAACTGCAGGAGCGTCACCCCGCCGGCGGCGACGCCCAGGCCGGCCAGCAACTCCGCATCGAGCGCCGGGTGGTGGCCGGGCCGGCTGCGGATGCGGCCCGACCGGCGGTGCAGCAGCAGGCCGAGGCCGGTCGCTGCCAGCAGGACGGCGGCCAGCACGGCTGCGTTGCCCGCCACTCCCGGCATCATGTTGGGGCAACCGCTGCTGCGCCGGTCGGCATTCCCCTCGGGCGGGCGGAAGCGGACGGTCGGTCAGTGCCGGCGGAGCACGACGTTGCGGGCGTGGACCCGTACCTCGAGGCCGCTGTCGGCCACCCGGATCCCCGTCACGGTCAAACCGTACGGCAGCGTGTCGAGCGGGATGGTGCTCGGCAGCCGGGCGATGGCGGCCTGATCGACCTGCGGGGGCAAGGGGAGGCCGCGCAGCGGCCCCCAGGCGATCCGCACGGACTTGCCCTGCAGGGTGACCCGGCCGGTGGTGACCAGCGACACGGTCTGACCGAGGTAGCGCAACGGCAGGCGCAGCTCGAGCCGGCCGTTGTCGGGCCGGATCTGGAGTCCCTCGACATCCGTGGCGAGGGCCAGGTCCAGGTAGGTGATCAGCGCCAGGCCGTCGATCCTCGCCACGGGCACCGACCGGACCGATCCGGAGACCAGATCCCCCGGCGACAGGGTGACGCCGGTGAGGTCGATCCTCACGGTCTTGATCCGCACCTTGGGGCTGGGGAAGTCGGTCACGATCACCCGGCCGCCCTGGAAGTGACCGCCGGCGGCCTGGGTGAGAAAAGGAAACCCTCGCAGCTGCACCGTCGGCCGGTGCGCCAGGTGCTGCTGCTGCTGGATCGCTGTGGCCACCTCGCTCTGGGCGAGGCCGCGCGCGAGCCGGTCGGCACCGACCGCCAGCAGCGCCAGCAGGACGCCCAGCACGACCAGGCGCACCAGTGGGCGCACTCTCACGCGCTTCATCAGCGGACCATCAGCAGCGCCAGCAGGTAGGCGACCGGCGCGGTGGCGACGAGTGCGGCGAACGGCCCGGCGGCAAAGGACCAGCGTGGGCGGCGGGCCACCGATGCGCTGGCGTAGCCGGCGGCCAGGTCGGCGAGCACGGCGACGATGGTGATGGCCCAGGCGAACAACGCGCTGCCGTGCGGGGTCAGGGACGGCACCGCGGCGAAGAAGGCGCCGGCCGCCGTCCCGCTCATGCAGCCGAAGACGATCCCCAGCCCGCCGTGCGGCACGCCCGGTGCCACACGCGGCACCGGCAGGACGGAGTCCACCAATCGTGCGGTCATCAGCGCGACACCTCCGGCGATCGCGGCCGCCGTGACCGCCTCCAGGCCGCCGTGCTGCCGGCGCAACACCAGGATCGCGGTGACCGAGGCTACCGCCACGGTGATGCTCAGGGTCGAGCCCAGCGCCTCGGTCACCCTGACCCGGGCGACGCCTCGGGCCAGTTGCAGGACGACAGCCGCAAGCACCGCCAGCCCGAGCACGCCGGCCACCGGGGCCAGGGAGGCCGATCGCGCGTAGCCTGCCAGCACGTCGGCCGCGCCGGCCGTGCCGAGTGCCACCGCGGCCACGGCCCGGGGGCTGGGCGGGTTGGTCATCAGCTGCCAGCCGAGGATCAACAGCAACTGGACGACACCCACCACGGCGAGCAGGACGGGCGTCCCCGCCCGCGCACCCGCGGTGACCCCGCCGGCAAGCAGCAGGACTGTGACGGCCGCGCACAGCAGGTATACCGGCCGCGCCGTCAGGACACTCACGGGCCGATGGTGCCAGAGGCCGCCGAGCCGTCGGCGGTCCCGTGGAGAGCCACCCACCGGCCGATCCGGTCGGCGAGCGCGGCGTCCATGGCACCCTCCGCATGCCCGAAGCCGGAAACGAGCCAGAGTTCGGCCGTCGGTCCGGCCGCTCGTTGCAGAGCCGCCGGATGCTCGAGGGTGAAGAACCCGTCCGCATCGCCGTGCACCACCAGCAGCGGCGTCGGGGCGATCCGCCCGGCCACCTCCACCGGTGACTCCGGCACGGTCTCCCAACGCCGGGCCAGCCGGATCCGCAGGATCCGGCGCGACACCAGGCGCCCCAGCCGCTGCTCGACGAGCCAGTGCACGCGCCGCATCGGCAGGGTGTCCCGGACGTACCACCGGCTGGGCGCGCTGACACTGACCACCGCGTCGACTCCGCCGTGCAGGGCAGCATGGCGGACCACGACCGAGCCGCCCATCGACGCCCCCACGGTGACGACGTGGGAGTAGCCGTGCGACCGGGCCCACTGCACCGCCGCCTCGATGTCGAGCACCTCGGCGGCACCCAGCGTCGACAGGCCGCCCGAGCGGCCGTGGCCGCGGAAGTCGACCGCGATCACGCCGGCGTACCGGGAAAGCGCCGTCACGATCCGCCGGACCGGCGGCTTGCGGCTCGAGCCGGAGAAGCCATGGCCGAAGACGACGGCCAGCCCGTCGACCGCTCCGGCCGCCGCGCTGTGGTGTATCGCGTGCAGGTCGACGGCGTCGGCTGTCCGCAGTCGGATCGGCTGAAGTTGGATCACGGGCGGCTCGGTCACTGGGCTATCCTCCCCATTGAGCCGCCACCGGGCAGTGCCGCCCCAGCTTGCGGAGGTGCCTGCGTGGAATTGCTGGTGCTGACCGGCGATCCGCCGACAGCCGTGTTGCCGGCGCTCGACCTGCTCACACACACGGTCAAGGCCGGCCCGCTCGACGTCCGGCCGCTCATCGACGGCCCGGCCGCCGATGTCGTCGTGGTCGACGCGCGGTCCGACCTCGCCGTCGCCCGGGCCACCTGTCGGCTGCTGCGCACCACCGGGATCGGCGTCCCACTGCTGGCCGTGCTGACCGAGGGCGGCCTGGCCGCGGTCTCGGCCGAATGGGGGGTCGATGACGTGCTCCTCTCCTCCGCCGGGCCGGCCGAGGTGGAGGCGCGGCTGCGGTTGGCCACGGGCCGGCTGACGGCCAGCGGAGACGAGTCGTCGGTCGTGCGGGCAGGTGAGCTGGCCATCGACCCGGACACCTACACCGCCCGGCTGCGCGGCCGCCCGCTGGACCTCACGTACAAGGAGTTCGAGCTGCTCCGCTTCCTGGCCCAGCACCCGGGCCGGGTGTTCACCCGCGGTCAACTGCTGCAGGAGGTGTGGGGCTACGACTACTTCGGCGGCACCCGGACGGTCGACGTGCACGTACGGCGGCTGCGGGCCAAGCTGGGCGCCGAGCACGAGGCGCTGATCGGCACCGTGCGCCAGGTGGGATACAAGTTCGTCGCGCCGGCCACCCGCGCCAGCGTGGTCTGACCCGCGGATGCCGGCCACCTCGAAGGTGCAGATCGACGTGTCCTCCCGGCTCACGCCCGCAGACGTCGGCGCCGTGACCGCCCTGGTCGACGCGGTGACCGATGCCGACGGGGTGCGGCCGCTGTCCGAACACGTGATGCTGCACCTGCGCTACGGCGGCGATCCCGAGGCCATGCACCTGCTGGCCCGCAGCTCCTCGGGCGCCCTGCAGGGATACGCCCACGTGGATGTCACCGACGCCGTCGAAGGGTCAGCCGCCGAGCTTGCCGTGCGCCCCGAGTCGCGCGGCGAGGGGATCGCGAGCGCCATGGTGCAGCGGTTGGCTACTGAGACACCGGATGGCCGCCTGCGGCTGTGGGCGCACGGCCAGCACCCGGCCGCGGCCGCCCTCGCCCGGCGGCTGGGCTTCCGCCGCGAGCGGGTCCTGTGGCAGATGCGCCGCTCGCTGTTCGCCCCGCTACCGGCACCGGTGCTGCCCGAGGGCCTGAGGCTGCGGCCGTTCGTACCCGGGCAGGACGAGCAGGCCTGGACCGCGGTCAACAACCGGGCGTTCGCCGACCACCCGGACCAGGGTCGCTGGGGGATCGAGGAGATCCGCACCCGCGAGCGGGAGCCGTGGTTCGACCCGGCCGGCTTCCTGCTGGCCGAGCGCACCGCTGACGGGGCGATCCTCGGCTTCCACTGGACCAAGGTGCACGGCGGCTCCGCGCACGGGGCAGGCGGCCACATGCACGAGCCGATCGGCGAGGTCTACGTCGTCGGCGTCGACCCCTCCGCGCAGGGGATGGGCCTCGGCCCGGCGCTCACGCTGGCCGGCCTGCGCTACCTGCGCTCGCGCGGACTGGCCCAGGCCATGCTCTACGTCGACGAGTCCAACGCCAACGCCATCCGGGTCTACGAGCGCCTCGGCTTCACCCGGTGGGACGTCGACGTCTGCTTCGCCCGGGACCAGCCGCGACCGGCGGACTAGGACAACGGCAGCAGCGACAGGAGGCCGTAGGCCGCCGCGGCGACCAGGCCCGCCATCGGGATGGTGAGCACCCACGCGGCGAAGATGTGGCCGGCCACCCCCCACCGCACGGCCGACAGCCGCTTGGTGGCACCCACGCCCATCACCGAAGAGGTGATCACGTGGGTGGTGGAGACCGGCAGGCCGAGATTGGCGGTGCCGAAGAGCACGACGGAGGCGACGGTCTGCGCCGCGAACCCACCGGAGGGCGTGAGCTGGATGACCCGGCGGCCGAGGGTACGCATGATCCGGTAGCCACCGGCGTACGTGCCGAGGCTGATCGCCAGCGCCGCCGCCAGCACCACCCAGAACGGGATGTAGAAGCTGTCGATGCGCCCGGAGGTGAACAGCGCCAGCGCGATCACGCCCATCGTCTTCTGCGCGTCCTGCGTGCCGTGGCCGAAGGCCATCGCCGCGCCCGACCCGATCTGCGCCAGGCGAAAGCCCCGGTTGGCCCGGCGCGGGCCGGCGCCGCGGAACAGCCAGAGCACGGCGAGCATGAAGAGGTAGGCGAGCACGAAGCCGATCAGCGGCGAGACCACCATCGGGATGACGACCTTGTCGAGCAGTCCGGTCCACTGAACGCCCTGCGAGGCGGCGACGGCCGACCCGACCAGCCCGCCGATCAGGGCATGTGACGACGAGGAGGGCAGGCCGAAGTACCAGGTGATGAGGTTCCAGGTGATCGCGCCGACGAGGGCGCCCAACACGATGACCAGGCCCTTGTCGCCTGCCGGCTTGTCGATGATGCCCGACCCGACCGTCTTGGCCACCGCCGTCGAGACCAGCGCGCCGAGGATGTTGAATACCGCCGCCATCAGCAACGCCGCCCGCGGGGTCATCGCCCGGGTGGCCACCGTGGTGGCGATCGCGTTGGCCGCATCGTGGAAACCGTTGGTGTAGTCGAAGCCGAGCGCGACGACGATGATGATCAGTACGAGGGCGGACGTCGCCACCCTCAGGACTCCTTGACCACGATCGTCTCTACCGCGTTGGCTACGTGCTCGAAGGCGTCAGCGGCCCCTTCGAGCACGTCGCCGACCTCCTTGAGCTTGAGGACGGTGAGCGCGTCGTATTCGCCGGAAAAGAGCCGCTTGAGCAGCCGGCGGTAGACCTGGTCGGCTTCGTTCTCGAGCCGGTTGGCCTCGATCCAGTATTCCTCCAGATCCTTCATCGACTTCAGCCGCCTCATCGCCGCCGCCGTGACCCGCGCGCATCTGCCGAGCACGTCGACGATCTGTTCGATCTCGCCGGGCAGTTGCTCCAGCCCGTAGAGCAGGACCAGGTCGCCCGCCGCCTCCATCGCATCCATCACGTCGTCGAGGGTGGAGCCGAGCCGGTAGATGTCCTCCCGGTCGAACGGGGTGATGAAGGAGGTGTTGAGCTGCCTGAAGACCGCGTGGGTGACCTCGTCGCTGGCGTGCTCGATGTCGCGGAGTCGCTCCGCCAGGGCGGCCCGGTCGTTGCCGTTGGTCATCATCTGCGACAGCAGGTCGGCCCCGGTGACGAGGTTGTCGGCCGCCTCGGTGAAGAAGGTGTAGAAGGCATCCTGGCGGGGGGTCAGGCGGATGCGCATCGCGGTCAGGCACTCCCTTCGAGCCGAGTGAGCTCGGCGGCTGCGTCGAAGCCCGGTGGCGGGTATTGCGGGTCGATCTCCTCGAGCGCCTCCAGCAACAGGTGCGCCACTGCCCAGTCGCGATACCACTTGGCGTCTGCCGGGACGACGAACCATGGCGCCGCGTTAGTGCTGCATTGTGACAGTGCCGCCTCGTACCCCGCCTGGTATTCCGACCAGAAAGCCCGCTCGTCGACGTCGCCCGGATTGAACTTCCAGCGCTTGGCCGGATCGAGCAGCCTGGCCCGCAGCCGCTCCTGCTGCTCCTCGGCAGAGATGTGCAGCATCACCTTGACCAGCCGGAGCCCGTCGTCGGTCAGCCTCCGCTCGAACCCGTTGATCTCGGCGTAGCGGCGGTGCCACACCGCCGGCGGCACCGTGCCGTGCACTCGGGGCACGAGCACGTCCTCGTAGTGGGACCGGTTGTGGATGCCGATCTCGCCGGCCACCGGGAGCTGCCGGCGGATCCGCCAGAGGAAGTGGTGCCGGCGCTCCTGCTCCGTGGGCTTGCCGAAGGCGGCAAACCGCAGCCACATCGGCTCGAGCAGCCGCCCCACGTGCCGGCTGATGCCGTCCTTGCCGGAGCAGTCGGTGCCCTGCAGGAGCAGCAGCACCCGATCCTGCGCGCCACCCTTGGCTGCCGCGTGCAGCCGGGTGTGCAGATCCGACAGCGGGCCGCCTAGCGCCGCCACCTCCGCCCGGGCCCGATTCCTGCCGTGCCTGAAGCCCGGTGTCGAGGCCGGGTCGACGTCGCCCAGGTCGACCGGGGAGCCGGGCACCAACCGGAGCAGGTCGCTGACCGCACCGTGGCTCATGACTCGATCATGCCCGGGGCATCGATCAGACCGTGACACCGGTGTCCGGGCCGGGCAACGGCACCGGCGGTCAGCTCGATTCGATCTTGGGCCAGACGACCTCGGTGACGATGAGTTCGAGGGCGGCCGCGGCAGGGATGGCCAGGAAGGCGCCGACGATGCCGAGCAGCGATCCGCCGATGAGCAGCGCGACGATGGTCAGGACCGGCGGCACGTGCACCGCGCGGTCCATCACCCGCGGCATGAGCAGGTAGTCCTCGAGCAGCCGGTAGAGGATGTAGAACACCAGGCTGGCGATGGCCACCGGCACGGACACCGTCAGCGCGACCAGGGTGACCAGGGCACCGCCGATGGACGAGCCCACGACCGGGATCAGGTCCAGCACCGCGACGAGCAGGCCGAGCGCGACGGCGTAGGGCACCGACACGATCTCCAGGAAGACGAACGTGCCCACCCCAGCGACCACCGAGGTGATCACGTTGCCGAGCACGTAGCCGCCGATCCGGGTGCCGATCTCGTCGCCCAGGGCCTGCGCCCGGGCCCGGCGGCCGGCCGGGACGAAGCGGTAGGCGGCCCGCCGGATCGACGGCAGGTTGGCGAGGAAGTAGACGGTGAGCACGGACACCGTGAGCACCGAGGCGAAGGTGCCGAAGATCGCGGCACCGACGTTGAGCAGCCCGCCGAGCGGCAGTCCCCCGCCGCCCTCGATCTTCCCCCGCAGGTTGTCCAGCACGTGGTAGTGACTGTTGAGCCGACCGATCCAGGTGCTGTGGTCCTGCAGATCCCGGGTTATGCCCGGAATCGCCCGGACGAACTGGCTGACCTGGGTCACGATGGGCGGGATGATCGCCGCGAAGGTCCCGACGAGGGCCAGGATGAAGCCGGCGATGACCACGGCCACCGCCGGGGCGCGCCTCATCCCCCGGCGCATGAGCCACGACACGACCGGCTCCAGGCCGAGGGCGAAGACCGCGGCCAGGACGATCAGCAGCAGCTCGGCCCCGACATGGGCGAGCGTGCGCAGGGTCAGGTAGGCCAGGGCCACGGCCATCGCGGCGACGAACGACGCCGAGAAGATCCGCCGCTTCGGCCAACCCCGGGGCGGCGGCGAGTCGGCCGGCACGGCGTCCACCTGCGCCGTCACGGCAGCCCCTGAGGGGTGTCGAGGACGGCGGCGAAGAGGTCGCCGTCCTGCTCGTACCGGCGCAGCACGTCGTCACTGACGAAGGCCAGGTCGGCCGGGTCGCGGCAGCCCTCGACCTCCTCCCAGGTGATCGGGGCGGAGACGGTCGGCCGGGGCCGGGCACGCAGGGAGTAGACCGCGATCGTCGTCTTGGCGGCGCTGTTCTGGCTCCAGTCGACCAGCACCTTGCCCGGCCGCAGCGCCTTGGTCATCTTCCAGACCACCAGGTCAGGATGGTCGTGCTCGAGTCGCTGGGCCAGCTCGCGGCTGTAGGCCCAGGTGCGTTCGGGGTCGGTTTCCTTCAGGGGTACGTACAGTTGCATCCCCTTGGAACCGCTGGTCTTGGCGTACGACTCGAGGCCGTCGGCGGCGAGCGCGTCGCGCACGAGCACCGCCACCCGGCAGCACTCCACGATCGTCGCTGGCGGCCCCGGATCAAGGTCGTACACCATCAGATCGGCGCCGCGGATGCCGCCCTTGCCAACAGTGGACTGTGGCCCGACGGTCCACATGGGTACGTGGAACTCCAGTGTCGCCAGGTTGGCCGCCCAGAGCAGGGTGGGCAGGTCACAGACGACGGCGAAGTCGATGGTGTCGCGGTTCTTGGTGCTGCCCGGTGTGGGGACGGTCACCTTGGGCACCCAGGACGGCGTATGGCTGGGGGCGTTCTTCTCGAAGAAGAACTTGCCCTCGACGCCGTCCGGGTAGCGCTTGAACGTGAGCGGCCGGTTGCGCAGGTGCGGCACCATGGCCGGCGCGATCCGGGTGTAGTAGTCGAGCACCTGGCCCTTGGTGAAACCCGCCTCGGGATAGAGCACCTTGTCGAGGTTGGACAGGGTCAGCTCGCGGCCCTCGACGTCGACCAGCACCTTCGGGGAGTTAGGACTCACGGACCACCTCGTCGGGGCTCTTGTCCGGCCGCAGCCCGCGCCACGCCGGGTGACGCAGGCGGCCGGCGGTCGTCCACTCGGTGAAGGCCACTTCGCCGACCAGCTTAGGGCTGACCCAGTGCGCACCCCTGGCATCGGGCCGCGGCACGGTGCCGGTCACCGGCGGGGTCTTGCGTTCCAGGGGTTTCAGGCGCTTGGCCAGGTCGGCGAGCATCGCGTCGGTGAACCCGGTGCCGACACGACCGGCGTAGGTCAGGCCGTCCGGGGTGTCGACCGCGAGCAGCAGGGAGCCGATCCTGCCCGCCCGGCGGCCCGCGCCGGGCTTCCAGCCGACGACGACCACCTCCTGCGCGCGGAGGTTCTTGACCTTGCGCCAGGCGTCGGTGCGCCCGCCCGGGAGGTATGACGAGTCCAGCAGCTTGGCCATTATGCCCTCGAGGTGCTGGTCCTGACTCGCCTTGAGCACCGCCACGCCGTCGCCCGGGAAGTACGGCGGTGTCTGCCACGACGTCCCGGCCAGGCCATGCCCATCAGCACCCAGGCCGTCGAGGATCTCGCGCCGCTGCCGGTACGGCAGGCCGATCGTGGGCCTGCCGTCGAGGTGCAGCAGGTCGAAGATCAGGTAGACCACCGGCACCGCCTCGGCCAGTCGCCGCACCTGGGCGGCGTTGGTGACGTGCATCCGCTGCTGCAACCGGCGGAAGGACGGCCGCCCCTCGTCGTCGAAGGTGACGATCTCGCCGTCGAGCACCGCCTGCGTCGCTCCCATCGCCGCGCCCAGCCTGCGCAGCTCCGGATAGGTCGCCGTCACCTCGCGGTCGTTGCGGGTCATCGTCCGGACCCGGCCGCCGTCGACGTAGACCACCGCGCGCACGCCGTCCCACTTCATCTCGTAACCCCACCGCTCGTCCTCGGCGGCGCCCGGCAGTGAGCCGAGAGTGGCCAGCATCGGCCGGATCAACTCGGGCAACGGCCGCCAGTCCGGGCGCGGCGGCGGGTCCATCCGGTGCACCATCCAGTTCTTTCCGCCGGTGCAGAACAGCACGTAGCGGCCGCTGACCCGGTCACCGTGCAGTCACGACCTTGACCTCACGGTCGGCCCACTTCTCGCAGTCGTAGGTACCCCGATCCCACAAGATGACCTTGCCGCCGCCGTATTCACCGGCCGGGATGTCGCCTGCGAAGGTCGCGTATTCGGGCATGGTGCTCCTGGATCACGAAGCTGTTGCCGGAGCCGGCCGGCTGGTCGGCGGCGTCGGCGGGCACCGGCTCGGGGGTGCGCTTCGAGTCGCGCCTGCGCCGGTAGGTGTCGAGCTTGCCGGTCGGCATCGGTCTCCCCTCGACTCGCGCGATCCCGTTCCCGCTCCCGCCCCGATCATGCGCCCTGATCACCCGCCCGGCTCCTGGCCGAAGCCCCGGCCGGGCGATATCCCGGATATCGTCGCGGGGTTGCCGCAGGGTTGATCACCCGGGATGACCGGGGAGGGGGCAGGCATGAGTCAGGTGACACACGAGATTCCCGCACCGGCCGACCGGGTGTGGGAGGTCCTCGCGGACGGCTGGACATATGCCGCATGGGTGGTGGGTGCCTCGCACATCCGCGACGTCGACGAGACCTGGCCCGCGGCGGGCAGCCGGCTGCACCACAGTGTCGGACCGTGGCCGTTGCTGATCAAGGACCACACCGAGGTGCTGGCCGGCCAGCCGCCGACCCGGCTCGAGTTGCGCGCGCGCACCTGGCCGCTGGGCGAGGCGACGGTGGTCTTCGAGATCGAGCCGCTGGGCGCCGGCAAGTGCCGGGTCACCATCATCGAAACCCCCACCCGAGGACCCGCGGCCGTTGCGCACAACCCGGTGTTCGACGCGCTGCTGGACGCCCGCAATCGGGAGACCCTCCGCCGGCTCGCCGACTACGCCGGCCGCGGCGCCGTTCGAGACGACGGAGCCGGCGACGGAGGGAGTCAAGGAAACCCGGCGCCGATCTGACGAGGCTGTGCCCCTGCTGGGCATGGCACGCCGGGCCGCGGCCCGACCGTTTCAGGATCGAGGGAGAGTTTGCTCCGGTTACTGACCTGACCAGCCCTCCGTGGATCACGAACGGCGCAAGCATTTCCGGCGGTTCGCCGCGGTTTCCGGCGGTTCCTGACATTCCCGGCATCCGGGCTGCCGGAGCGCAGTTGACCCGCGGGCCCGCGATATGCATCCTTATGTACGACAACAGATTGTATGCTGCAACCACATGGAGGAGATGTGACTGCCCGCATCGAACCCGAGGCGAAGGCTCTCAGCGTCCGGCAGGCCATGCTGCCCGATGAGCCGCTGCCCCATGGGCGGCTGCCCGATGAGCCGCTGCCCGATGAGCCGCTCGCCGGTGAGCCGCTCGCCGCCGGTCCCGACGACGCGGCAATCGGCGACGCCGACGCCATCCTGCGCGAGGTGCTCCGCCTGGTGCGGCTCATCGAGCGCACCCGGGCGCACTTCGCGTCGGGCCGTGCCGACGGCGTGGAGCACGCGGCCTACGTACTGTTGGCGCAGCTGAACTGCGTCGGTCCGATCCGGGCCAGTGCCCTGGCCGAGGCGGTGCACTCGGATCCCTCGACGATCAGCCGACAGGTCGCCGGGCTGGTCCGGGCGGGCCTGGTGGAGCGCCGGGCGGACCCGGAGGACGGCCGGGCGTGGTTGCTCGCGGCGACCGGCGACGGCGAGCGGGTGTTCGAGGCGATGCGCCGGGCTCGCCGACGGCACACGGCCGCGATGCTCGAGCGATGGTCACCAGCGGACCGAAACCAGCTTTTCACGCTGCTCGATCGTTTCAACACCGACTTCGAAAGCTACCGACCGAACATCCTCGACGCGGCGAAGCACGTCGCGCCGGCCCGGCAGGGAGGACCCATTTCATGACCAACACCGCAGTCGCGGCGTCCGGCCGGCCGGACCGGCCGGCCTCGGCGGGCGCCGGCCCGGCCTCCCTGACGCATCGGCAGATCCTGGTGATCTTTTCCGGCCTCATGCTGGGCCTCTTCCTGGCCGCCCTCGACCAGACGATCGTCTCGGTCTCGATCCGGACCATCGCCGACGACCTCAAGGGCCTGAGCCTGCAGGCCTGGGTGACGACGGCCTACCTGATCACCGCGACGATCTCCACCCCGCTGTACGGCAAGCTGAGCGACCTCTACGGCCGCAAGCCGTTCTTCCTGTTCTCCATCGGGGTATTCGTACTCGGATCCCTGCTGTGCAGTTTCTCCACCTCGATGTGGGAGTTGACCGCCTTCCGGGCGTTCCAGGGCATCGGCGCCGGGGGGCTGTTCGCGCTGGCGCTGGCGATCATCGGCGACATCGTGCCGCCGCGGGAACGTGCCCGATATCAGGGCTACTTCGTCGCCGTGTTCGGCACGTCCAGCGTGCTCGGGCCGGTCCTCGGCGGGACACTGGCCGGGCAGACGTCGATCCTGGGCATCACCGGCTGGCGGTGGGTGTTCCTGGTCAACGTCCCGATCGGCTTCGCGGCCTTCGCCGTCGTGGCCAAGGTGCTCAACATCCCCCACACCCGCCGCGAGCACCGCATCGACTGGCCCGGCGCGATCGCGCTCGTGGTGGCGCTGGTGCCGTTGCTCACCGTCGCCCAACAGGGCCGGGAGTGGGGCTGGGGCTCGCACCGGTCGATCGCCTGCTACGTCATCGCGGCCGTCGGACTGGCCGCCTTCCTGCTCGCCGAGCACCGGTTCGGCGACGACGCGCTGCTGCCGCTGCGACTGTTCCGCAACTCGGTGTTCAGCGTGACCTCGCTCGCGGGCGTCATCATCGGGATGGGCATGTTCGGCGGCATCGCCGTACTCCCGCTGTACCTGCAGATCGTCAAGGGCGCCTCGCCCACCAAGGCCGGGCTGCTCACGGTACCGCTCGTGATCGGCATCATGGCCGCGTCGATCCTCGCCGGGCAGGTCACCGCCAAGACCGGGCGCTACAAGATCTTCCCGGTGCTCGGCACGGCGCTGATGAGCGGTGCGCTGCTGGCAATGCACTTCCGGGTCAACGCCGACACCCCCCTGTGGGAGGTCGACCTCTACATGCTGGCCTTCGGGGCCGGCCTGGGTGGCTGCATGCAGACCCTGCTGCTTGCCGTGCAGAACGCCGTGCCGCCCAGGGACATGGGGGTTGCGTCGTCGTCGGCGACTTTCTTCCGCCAACTCGGCGGCACTCTGGGCACCGCCGTCTTCCTGTCCATCCTGTTCTCCACGGTCATCGCCCGGATCGATGGCGCCTTCCGGACGATTTCCTCGACCGGGCAGTTCCAGGCCGCGGTGGAGAATACGACGGTACGCAACGACGCGGACAACGCCGTGGTCCTGCACGCCATTGCCGGCGGTCCCCGTGGTGTGCACGCCTTCGCGGGCGCCCTGCTGCAGAACTCGTCGGTGATCAAGCACGTCGATCCGCGGCTGGCGCGTCCCTTCGTCGTAGGTTTCGCCGACTCCATCGAGACGGTGTTCCTCGTCGGCGCCTGCATCCTGGTGGTCGCGTTCCTGCTGCTGCTCTTCCTGAAGGAGGTCCCGCTGCGCACCCAGTCCGGGATCGACGCGCGCGCCTCGGAGCTTGCCGCCGAGAGTGACGCGCGGGCCGCCGAAGGCGGTGACGCCGTGACTGCGGCGGTGGCCACCGCTCCCACCGCCCGCGAGTCGATAGAGGCAGTCGGGCCGGACACCCTGGAGCAGGATCAAGGGCACATCGCCCAGCAATCAGCCGAGGCGGCGCTGTCCGAGGAGCTGTCCAAGGTGCCTTCCGAGGTGCCGTCCGAAGTACCCGTACCGGTCTCGAACGGGCGCACCTCGGCCGGCATCCTCGTCTCGGCAAGCGGGGAGCCGGCCCGGCACGCGGTCGACGCAGACCTCGTCGTGGTCGGATCCGCCTCCCCGGCTGGGCTCGCTCCAGCGCCGACGAGCGGCACCGGCGGTAACGGCCACCAGGCCGGCCCGGGGATCTTCGGCTGGGTCTCCGATGGCGGCGGCGCGCCACTGGCCGGCGCGACGCTGACCCTGACCGACCTGGCCGGCCGGCAACTCGACCGCGCCGCCTCCGACATCGGCGGTGCTTACCGGCTCGGGCCGCCGTCCGGCGGCACCTACCTGGTGATCTGCGCGTCTCCGACGCACCACCCACGGGCAGCGATGGTCGCCGTCGCCGATGCGCCGACACGCCACGACGCCACCCTCTGCGGCAGCGGCTCCAGCCTGTCGGGAACGGTGCTCCTGTCCGGCACCGGACAGGTGGTCTGGGGCGCGGTCGTCACGTTGACCGACGTGCACGGCGACGTGGTGACGGCGACGACCACCGGCCCCGACGGCCGTTTTGCCTTCACCGAGCTCATCGGGGGCGACTACACGCTCACCGTCGCCTCGACGAATCTCACGCCGGCGGCGGAGAGCATCTCACTGCCGGACGCGGGTCACGTCGATCACGACGTCACGGTGGTGGCCCACGCCCGGCTGGTGGGCAGTGTTCGCTCGGCCACTACCGGCGGACCGGTGTTGGAGGCGCTGACCACGCTGCTCGACCCGGTCGGCAACGTCGTCGCGTCGGCGATAACCGGTAGCGACGGCGGGTTCGTCTTCGACGACCTGGAGGTCGGTAGCTACACGGTGATCGCCACGGGTTATCCGCCGGTCGCGGCCGAGGTGCATCTCGGCGGCGGCGAACATGCCGAGATCGTACTCACCTTGCACGCACCGACACCTGCCGGCGTCAACGCCGGCGCCGATGGTGAGGCGGCGGTTCAGGACGAGCATGCCCACTGACGTGAGGCACGGGCACGCGCCCGCTGGCCCGCACCGGCATCGTCGGCCCCGACCGGCCAGCGCAGCTGGGGGCACTAGCTGCCGACGGTGAACACCAGGTCGAGGTATTCGTGGTCCGCGGTGGATTCGGCCGGGCTGTGCAGCACCACCGCAAGCCGGCAGGTGTCCGGGTCGGCATCGACGGTCAATTCCTCGGCGAGCTCGCGAACCAGGCCGCTGACGGCGTCCTCGCCGCCGTCGAGGTGACCGGCGGGCAGGCTGAGCTGCCCGTCCCGGTGCCCGGAGCCGGCCCGGCGGATCAACAGCACCCGGTCGCCGTCGACCAGAACGCCATAGACGGCCGCCGCGACCCGGAACCGCTCCTGCGGCGACTCGGGCGTCACAAGCGCGTCAACCGGCGTAGATCAGCCCGTGCGTCAGCCGGACGCCGGCGCTGTAGAGCCGGCCCGCCCGGCCGTTGCGGGCCAGGGCGGCCCGGGCCGCGTTGGCGCCGCAGGCCCCGTGCACCCCGCCGCCGGGATGGGCCGACGCGCCGGCGAGGAACAGCCGGTCGATGGGCGTGTCCGCCCGCCCCAGCCCGGGCACCGGCCGGAACACCAGCATCTGGTGCGGGGCCGAAGTGCCGGCGTTGATGGCACCGTCGACGAGGCCGGGATTTTCCTCGTGGAGTTGGTCCGGCCCGGTGACCACCCGGCCGACGACGAGGCCGCCGAAGCCGGGCGCGTGCCCTTCGATGACCTGCTGGATCAGGTCGGCATGCCGCCGCACCGCGTCGGCGTCCCAGCGCAGGCCGCGGGGCACATGGGTGTAGGCCCACACCGACTCGGTCCCCGCGGGCGAACGCAGGGGGTCGGCCGTCGTCATCTGGCCCACCAGCAGGAAGGGGGCAGGGGGGACATGCCCGCCGACCAGGGAGTTGGAGTATGCGGCCAGGCCGTCCATGTCAGCACCGATGTGCAGCGTGCCGGCCGAGCGGGCCCCCTCGGCGGTCCACGGAATCGGCGCCGACAGTGCCCAGTCGACCTTGACCGTCGAGTGGTCCCAGTGGAAGTGCCGGAGGTCGGAAACGAACCGCCGCGGTAACAACTCCGGCCCGACCAGGTCCGCGAAGAGCACCGGAGCCGGCACATCGGCCAGCACTGCCTGGCGCGCGCCGATCGACTCACCGGACATCAGGTGTACGCCGACGGCCCGGCCGTCGCGGACCCGCACCCGGCTGACCCGCTGGCCGCAGACGACCTGGCCGCCGCGGGACTTCAGCCGGTGGACCAGCGCATCCACGATCCGCTCGGCGCCCCCCACAGGTACGGGGAAGCCCACCTCCTGGCCGAGCATCGCGAGGACCCACCCGAAGGCTCCACTGCCGGCCATGTCCGGGCCGAGGTCGGTGTGACCCGCGTTGCCGGCCAACAGCAGCCGGGCGCCTTCCCCGTCGAACAACTCGGCAGCGAGCCGGCGCACCGGCAGCAGGGCGTACCGGCTGCCGCGCAGCAGGCCCGCCACGCCGAGGGCGCCGGCAGCACGCACACCGCCCCGCACCGGCGGGAACGGCCGCAGCATGGTGTCCAGCAGGGCCGGCCCCAGCCGCTGCCATTCCGCGTACATCCTGCGCCAGGCCGCGCCGTCGCCGGCGGCGAATGCCTCGACGGAGGCGGCGGTGCGCTCGACGTCCCGGGACAGCACCACGCATCGGTCGTCGGGGAGTATGTGAGCCAGCACATCAGGTGCGTGCCGCCACTGCAGGCCGTGCGCCCCCAGGTCCAGCTCGCGGATCACCGGCGACGCGGCACCGAGCGGATAGAACGCACTGCACAGATCGGACCGGAAACCGGGCGCGGTGATCTCGGCGCTCCGGATGGCACCGCCAGGCCGCTGCGTCGCCTCCACGACGAGGACGTCCCAGCCGGCGTCGGCGAGCAGGTTGGCCGCCACCAGCCCGTTGTGCCCGGCGCCGACCACCACCGCATCGTGCGTCATCGCCGTCATGCCGGCGGCGGCCCGGCCGGCGACCCAGACAGCATGGCGGCAACCTCCATACAGCCCCCGTCCACACAGTCCCCTTCCAGGTTGCGGACCATCTCCCTTGCAACGTAGCGGTCTCTACGGTGCAACGGGTGCACGGGCCCGGTGTCATGCGCCCTCTCCCCGGCCGGCAAGTCGATCTTGCCAGCTGACCGAATTCGAGCACCGGCTGGAGACCTTGCACGCATCGGCCGGCTCACCCGACGACGCGGACCTCCCCAGCCTGGCCCTGGCCGAGCTGGAGACCTGCCGTGAGGAGTTGCGGGTCGCCGAAGAGGAGCTGCGGCCCTGCGCGGGGTCTCCGGCGACGTGACGCGCGGCGTGGCGATAGCCCGACGGGAGGCGACGGCCTGAGCTTGGTGATCGTGCCAGACGAGGAAGCCGACCAGCTCGGCGCAGACGGGGACGCAGAGACGCTGGAGAGCGCCCACGAGGCGGTTGCCGGGCTCGCGCTGCTGCCGCTCAGCACGTCGTCGTTGCCCGACCTGCTGGCCGATGTCGAACGGCTGGCCACGACCGCGATCCCCGGGGCCGGCCAGGTCACCCTGCTGCTGGACGGGCAGGCAGGCGGCCACGTCGAGACGGCACGCGGCGGTCCGCCGGCGGGCGCAGCGCCGGTCGACTTCCCGCTGCACGCCCACGGCAGCCGGATCGGGGTGCTGCGGGTGCATCGAACTCGGCCATGGCGCTCTCCAGGTGCAACTGCGGCGCTGCGGCTGGGGCAGCGCTGAGGATCTACCGCCTCCCGGCAACGCTGGTCAAGCAGCCGGCCGATGGCCTTCGCCGACAGGACGTGGTCCGGGGCAACGTATTCGATGACGCTGCGGGGCATGGCCGGATAAATCGCCTCGCTCGGGTCCTGGGCGACGGTGACCCCCCCACGGGCCGCGACCGCGAGCATGCCGCCGTGCCGTCGTCGAGCGCGCCGGACAACACGACGCCGACCACGCGCGGGCCCAGCGCGCGGGCGGCGGTCCGGAAGAGTACGTCGACAGCGGGCCGGTGGCCGTTTTCCCGCGGGCCGCGGGTGAGCGCGAGGCGGTCGTCGATGACGACGAGATGATGGTCGGGGCGGGCGACGTAGATACGGCCGGGTTTGATCAGGTCGCCGGTGCGGGCCGCCTGGGCCGGCAACGGACCCGACCTGGTCAGGATCGCGGGCAGCGCGCTCTCACTCTGGGCCAGCAGGTGCAGGACGAGCATGGCAGCGGGAAACTGCTCGGGGAGCGCGGACACCAGCTCGCGCAAGGCCTCGACACCACCGGCCGAGGCGCCCACAACAACCACGTCGCGCGTCGCGGTGCCTGTTTCGCGGAGGACCGTCACCGCCGCAGACCCTCAGCCGTCAGCCCCCCCGGCAGCAGGCTGATGGATCCGTGCGACGACCCGCGCGGCTGCGGCAGACCGTCGAGACGGCCGAGGTCGAGAGTAGCGACGGGCCGGCTGCGCACCCGCAACAGGCTGGTGGCGGCGGTGCGCACCTCGGCCGCCGTGATGGCGAGCAGCGCCGGATCGGGCCGGGCGGCCCACGGGCTGCCGCGGTGCGGGCCGTGCCAGATAACGATGTGCCGGCGTTCGCCCGGTGGCGGCCCCCACTGGGCCGGGGACACCGGACCGAAGAGCAGCACGGACGGCGTCCCGTACGCGGTGGCGAGGTGGGCAACGCCGGTGTCGCCGCAGATCAGCAGCCGGGCCGAGGCCACCAGTGCGGCGAGGTCGAGCAGGTCGAGTTGGCCGGCCAGCACCGAGCTGGACGGCAACCCGGCCCGGCGGGCGACGCGCTCGGCAAGCCGGACCTCGGACGGTCCGCCGGTGATCACCACCTGACCCTCCAGGCCCAGCCGGTGCGCGACCTCGGCATACCTTTCGGCCGGCCAGCACCGGCTGGCCTGGCCGGCGCCCGGGTGGATGATGATGGCATCCGGGGCCACGCTGGGCACCGTCGGCGAGGGCAGGCGCAGGTGGGCCGGGTTGGCGGCGATTCCGGCGGCGTCCATCAGGCCGCACCAGCGCTGCACCTCATGCTGGTTGTCATCCCAGGACGGCCCGATCCAGCCCGGGCCGCGGAAGCCGATCCGGCGGCGCGGCGACAGCTCGAGCAGCAACCGGTGGCTGCGCGGGCCCTTACCGTGCAGGTTGACCGCGACGTCGGGCGGCGGGCGCTGCCAGTCGAGCGGGGCCAGCCCACGGGTCGGCAGTACTTCGTCGAACGCCCCGCTCAACAGCGCCAGCGGGGTCAGCTCCGGCGGGGCGGCGAGAACAAGGCGGTGACCGGCGAAGTGCCGGCGCAGCCCGCGGTAGGCAGGGATGCCGCAGAGGAAATCACCCAATCCGAGCGCCCGCAGGACCAGCACCTCACGCGGAAGTGAGGTAGGTGGCTGCGTCAGCGGGTGCTGTTGCAAGGACATCGCATACACACTCCAAGAGGGCCTAGAGGGGTCGTCTGGGTGTGCCTGCCCGATCAGTCGCCTTCCTCTACGGGCGACCTCGGGGTTTCAAGCACTACTGCAGGCTGCTTCCCTCGGTGCGCACTCCCAACCTCGACCGGTGGCACAACCTTCACTCAAGGTAGCGCCGTGCCGACCCGCTGCACACCCCGTTGCCTATTGGTGCCATCGCGCCCTGCTGGTTCGGGGGCTTGCCGGTCGCGGGCGGGGCGCTCCGGCTTACTGGTTGTCCGGCCAGCGCTGCTGGTGCTCCGGCTGCTGGGGAGGCGCCGGCCATCCGCCGGGCTGCCCGGGCGGGGGTGGCGGCGGAGGCGGCTGCTCCCAGATCGGCGGCGACGACGGGTCGTAGGGCTGACCGTGTTGCTGTTGCTGTTGCGGTGGCTGCTGGGGATGCGCCGGCGGCTGGTCGTAGACCGGCGCGCTGTGCTGCGGCGCTGGGTCGTAGGCCGGCGCCGGATAGGTAGGCTGGGCGTCGTACTGCCCCTGCGGCTGCTGATAGCCGTAGACCGGCGGCTGCCCCTGCGGCTGCTGGTAGCCGCCGTAACCCTGCGGCACTGCCCCGGGGTACTGCTGCCCATAAGCAGGCTGTGGCTTGGGTGCCGGCCGGAGCTCAGGTGCATTGAGCATGCGGAAGAGGATCAGGCCGACGAGCACGTAGGCGGCCAGGATCAGGTTCAGCCCGAGGAAGGACTCTGCCTTGGCGCGGCCGGAAAAGATCCCGTAACTGTCATGGGCGAACAAGCTGGCCAATGTGGTGATCAGCCCGAGCAGCGCGCCTAGGCCCAGAACCGCCAGGGCGGTGATCACGACCGGGCGGGCGAGCTTGGACCGGGCACCGGCCACCGTGACCAGGGCGACGGCGAGCACGACCGCGCCGAGCAGGGTGAGGCTCAGGAAGGAACTGTCGAGCTCGAACGCACGCATGGCGAAGGACGACGTCGGCGACCCGGAGAAAGTCGCCTTGCGGGGCATCAGCAGCCGACCCAGGGCGACGAGAAGCTCCACGGCCACATAACCGAGCAGGACGAAGGCGAGAATGTCACCGAATCGCCGGACGGCGGCGACGATCCCCGACGGGGCTTCTTGCTCTGTTGCGCTCTGGCTCATGATGGGATCTCCGTGGACAAGCCGTGGGCTGCGGCATGACAAGGCGACGCCAGGGTAGCGAGGCCGGATGACCGTACCTCTACCGCGGCCCGGCGCCCAATGCCGGAAACCGCGCTTCTCGACTTTGCCAGGACGATCGTCGACAGCAACGGCTCCCACCGCTCGCTGCGCGAGTTCATCAGCCGGTTTTCGGCGAGACGCGTTCGGGTCAACCCGAGGCGTCCAGCCGGGCCGTGGCGGCCACCACTGCCTCCGGCGCCTCGGCGGCCAGCAGATGGCCGCCTTCGACCTCGACCAACTCGGCGTTGGGCAGCCGGCGGGCGAGGTCGCGTTGGCTGTCCGGCGGCACCCGCTTGTCCTGCCGGCCGACCAGGACCACGACCGGTGTGCGCACGCGGGAGAGCTGCGCCTCGATCACCGGCAACTCCGCGACGAGCGAGCGCTGCTCGTGTGCGACAGAACGCGCGATCCGGGCGGTCCGCCAGGTCGCCGCCATGGCGCTGACCCGATGCGGTGGCACCCGGTCGAGCTCCGGCGCGATCCGGCGGCGGATTCGCTCACGAGGCAGGCCGAGGGCCGCCGCTCGCAGTCCCCCGGCCAGCGCCACCGGTCCGAGGCCGGGCAGCGCCAGGAGCCGGTCGGTCAAGGTGATCGAACCGGCGCCGCCGATCGAGCCCTGCAACACCAGGCCGCGGACCCGGTGTGCCTGCTGCGTGGCCATCGCCAGGGCCACGCCGCCGCTCCAGGAGTGCGCCACGACAGTGACCTGGAGGATCCTGAGCTCGTCGAGCAGCTCGAACGCCAGGCGGGCATTGCGGGCGAATCCGACCGCGTGGCCGCGGGTGCGGCCGTAGCCCGGCCGGTCCACCGCGATGGCCTGCCGCCCCGCGGCGGCGAGCAGCGGCTGGACCCGGAACCACACCGCGGCGGTGCCGGGCTGACCGTGCAGCAACAGCACGGCCGGACCGCTGCCCCGGCTGGAGTAGGCCAGCCGGGGCGGCTCCCGTAGGGGCGCTATCGCTGCACCTCCAGCAGCACGTGCTCGTGGTAGAAGGTGAAGAAACCTTCCCCGACTTGCGGCATGGATCAATCCAGACTTGCTCGGGCGCCGGATCGCAGCCGGCGCGGGTCGACCTCACGTTCGGGGTGGCGGCGCAGGTATTCGTCCTCCAACTCCGCCATCCGGGCGGTGTGAGTGACGAGGGAGTCCGCACTGCCGTGCAGGAAGGTGTCACTCCTGGTCTGGTGCAGGTGCTTCAGCTCGCGAAGCAGGTCGGGCTCGGACAGGTCGGTTCCGGGGATGCCTTTGCTCATGACGTAAATCTACTTGCGCGGCTTCGCCGACTCGCGGCAGTTCGCCGTGTCGATCGCTCGACCAGCATGCCCCGTCGATTCCACGGTCGCCGGTGAGGCAAACCCCTCAGTGGTTGGGTTCAGAACGGCGCCAGGTTGCCGTTCGGCGTGCCGTTGCCGCTCGGACCGTCCCACCCCGGGCCAGCAGTGCAGACCACGGCACCGACCCGATTGCAGCGGCCGTTGCTCCCGCTGGTCACGTCGAACAGCGACGAACGGCTTGCGTAGGCGTTCGCGGTCGGAACGCCGGCCGTGCTGCCTAGGGCATAGATCGCGCCGACGATCGGTGCGGCGACGCTGGTGCCCCCGAAGACGTACCAGTTGAGCCCACCGGTGCTGCCGTAGGTGTCGTACACCGCGACACCGGTGGCCGGGTCGGCCACCGCTGAGACGTCGGCGATCGCCCGCTTGTTCGAACATGCCGTGACGCCGTTGGCACTCTGGAAGGAAGGCTTGCCGATGTAGGCCGAGCAGCCGCTGCCGGCGCCGCTCCAGACCGTCTCGGTGTTGCGGGTGCCGTCCGCCTTGAGCTTCAGCGTGGTGCCACCGACGGCCGTGACGGTATTGAATGCGGCGGGCGCCTGGGCCCCGTAAGCGCTGTCGCCGGAGCTCACCGTGATGGCGACACCTGGGTGGCTGTAGGCGGCGGCGAGCGAGGTCTCGGTGGCGAACTCGCGGCCGCCGTAGGAGTTGGAGATGACCTTGGCACCTTGGCCGGCGGCCGTGTTCACAGCGGCCGCCAGGTCGTTGAACGAGGCGGAGTTGGCGCCGACATACAGGATCGAGCAGGCCGGGCAGATTGCCGAGGCCATCTCGAGGTCGAGCATCTCCTCCTGCCCCCACCCTGTGTCGCCGCCGGGAAGGGTCGTTCCGCCGCTCTGGTTCACCTGGGTGAGGTTGGCGGTTCCCAGACCGAACTGCTGGCGGTAGACAGCGAGGTCGGCGGCCGCGTTGGGGTGCGCGTAGGCGTCGACGATGGCGATCTTCGCGGTGCTGGTGAAGCCGGCAACGCCGTAGACCTTCCTGAGTTGAGCCGGCGTGTAGCCGGTCGGGCCGGTGGTGGCCATCGGGTGCAGCACCCAGCCGTTGGTGACGACGCGAGCCTGGCAGGCCGCGAACCCAGCCGCTGCGACCGCGCAGATCCGCTTACTGCTGCGCAGCTGGGCGGACGCGGTGGCGGGTGCGGTCGCGGCGGCAGCCGTGCCGGTGATCAGGGCAAGCAACGTAGCCGTCGCCGCGGCGGTGGTCAGGATGTGACGGTGCGTCATGGTCCCTCCGACTCATTACCTGACCGGTGCGGGTCGGCTCCTAATAGTGCGCGCGATCGCGGGCCTTGTCCGCCGTAGTGCCGAAGCCACGGTGGATTCAGCCCGGTTGTCGCAACGATGGCTCTCGGCAATGACAGACCAGGCAGGGGCGCCCCTTCCGGGACGCCCCTGCGGTCGTGCCTCTCGCTTGGCCTAGAACGGCGCCAGGCTGCTGAACGGCGCGCCGTTGCCGGTCGGGCCGTCCCAGCCGGGACCCCCCGTGCACAGGGCTGCGCCCACCGCTTCGCAGGTGCCGTTGCTCCCGCTGGTCACGTCGAACAGCGAGGTGCTGCTGGTGTAGGCGTGCGATGCGGGGACTGCCTCCGAGTCGCCGGTCCGGGCGTAGATGCCGCCGACCAGCGGCGCGGACACGCTGGTGCCCCCGATGACGAACCAGTTGCCGCCGGTGCTGCCGTAGCTGTCGTAGACCGAGACACCCGTGGCGGGGTCGGCCACCGCGGAGACGTCGGCGACCGCCCGCTTGTCACCGCACGCCGTGATGGTCTGCCAGGCCGGCTTGCTGATGTAGGCCGAGCAGCCGCTGCCGGCGCCGCTCCACGCCGTCTCGCTGGATCGCTCGCCGTTGGCGTCGAGGTTCAGCGTCGTGCCACCGACCGCGGTGACCGTGTTGAATGCTGCCGGCATCATGGTGCCGTAGCCGTTGTCGCCGGAACTCACCGTGATGGCGATGCCGGGGTGGTCGTAGGCGGCGGCGTACGCGTCCTCGCCGGAGAACTCCGCGCCGTCGTAGGAGTTGGAGATGACCTTCGCGCCGTGGGCGGCGGCGGTGTTGACCGCGGCCGAGAGGTCGGCGAAGGAGGCGGATTTGGCGCCGACGTACATGATCGGGCACTCGGGACAGATCGCTGAAGCCATATCCAGGTCGAGCATCTCCTCCTGACCCCACCCGGTGTTACCCGTGACGCTCGAGATCGGGCCCCCCGTCTGGTCCATCTGGGTGAGCTTGACGGTGCCGAGACCGAACTGCTTGCGGTAGACGTCGAGGTCGGCGGCCGCGCTCGGGTTGGCGAAAGCGTCGACGATCGCGATCTTGCCCCTGGCGGCGCCGGAGATGCCGCCCAGCCCGTAGGCGGTGTTGAGCTGCGCCGGGGAATAACCGGTCGGTCTGTCAGAGGCCATCGGGTGCAGCGCCCAACCGGTGGTGGCGACACGCGCCTGGCAGGCCGCGAAGCCGGCCGGCGCGTCCGTGCAGACCCGCTTGCTGCTCTGCACATCGGCCCCGGTGGTTCCCAGGGCGAGCGTTGCCGTGCCGATGGTGACGGTAGCCGCACTGGTGCCGGCGGCAGCCGTACCGGTGGCAAGCGCAAGCAACGCGGCGGCCGCGGTAGCGACTGCCATGCGACGGTTCTTCATGTGACCTCCGGCTCGTGGGGGCTGTGCTGACGACGCATGATTCGCCTCATTGCCTGCCTTGTCCATTCGCCCCCCCGCTGCCCTGCTCACCCGATTGTCACTGGATTCGTGACGGTATGTCGGCACATCCCGCAAGCACCTGCCGCCGTGCCCGTCATGCGGCAACGGCATGTGGGCCACGGTCACCGGCGGCGACAGCGTGGACGACCCCTACCCGGCGGGCTGACCGCCGAACGGTGCCAGGCTGCCGTTCGGCGTTCCGTTGCCGCTCGGTCCGTCCCAGCCGGGACCCCCCGTGCAGACCACGGCGCCATTCCCATTGCAGTTGCTGGTGCCGTTGCTCCCGCTGGTCACGTCGAACAGGCCCGAACTACCGGTATAGGCGTTCGCCGCCGGGACAGCGGCCGTGCTGCCGGCCAGGCCGTAGAGCCCGGCCACGATCGACGCGGACGCGGTGGTGCCACCGAAGACGTACCAGCTCTTCCCGTCGGTGCTGCCATAGCTGTCGTACATCGAGACACCGGTATTCGGGTCGCCCACCGCGGCGACGTCGACGACTGCCCGCTGGTCCCCGCACGGCGAGACGGTCTGCCAGGCCGGTTTCCGAATGAATTTCGAGCAGCCGCTGCCAGTCTCGCTATACACCGTCTCGCTGGCTCGGGTGCCGTCCGCGTTGAGGTTCAGCGTCGTGCCGCCCACCGCGGTGACGGTGGCTAAGACTGCCGGCATCGCGGCGGCGGCGTAGGGGCCGGAGCCCACCGTGATCGCGACGCCGGGATGGTCGTAGGCGGCGGCGTATTTCGCCTCGTCAGCGAACTCAGCGCCGAGGTAGGTGTTGGAGATGACCTTGGCCCCGTGGGCGGCGGCGGTGTTGACAGCCGTTGCGAAGTTGTCCCACGTTGCGGTGTCGGCAGCGACGTACAGCAGCGGGCAGGCGGGGCAGATCGCCGACGCCATCTCCAGGGAGAGCATCTCCTCCTGCCCCCAGTAGGGGTCGCCTGAACCGTCCACGATCGGGCCGCCGTTCTGCCTCATCTGGGTGAGGTTGACCGTGCCGAGGCCGAACTGCTGGCGGTAGACGTCGAGGTCGGCGGCCGCGTTCGGGCTCGCGTGGGCGTTCACGATCGCGATCGTGCCGGCGGCCGTGCCCGTCAGGCCGGTGAGCCCGTAGGCGGTGTTGAGCTGAGCCGGGGACAAGCCCTCCGGGCCGGCGGAGGCCATCGGGCGCAGCGCCCAGCCGGTGGTGACCACGCGGGCCTGGTAGGCGGCGAACCCGGCCGGCGCGACCCCGCAGACCGGCCGGCTGCTACGCACACTCGCGGCCGTGGCTGCGCCGTCGGCGTCGGTCTCGGCGTTGGCCGTGCCGGTGGCGAGCGCAAGCAACACGGCCGCAGCGGTGGCGACTGCCATGATGTGACGGTTGCTCAACGGGATCTCCGATTCGTGAGCTGACATTGCAGGCTGACGAATGATCGACCCTGATTGCCCGGCTTGTCCATTCTGTCCCGCCGTTGGCCGATTCCGGCCAGCGGTCGACTCAGTGCCGCAACTCGTGGCGGTACGGCGGCTGGGCACCTGGCCGGCTGACCGTGACGGCCGCCGCCGCGTTGGCGAAGTCGACGGCTGTCACCACCTCGGGGGTGCTCAGTGCCGCCGGCCCGGCAGGGCCCAGGCGATCGTGGCGGTCCAGCCAGTCGAGCAGCCCGGCAGTGAAGGAATCCCCCGCCCCGACCGTGTCCACCACCACGGCGGGCGCAGCCGGCCGGCTCACCTCGTCGTGCCCCACGAAGGCCAGCGCACCGTCGCCGCCGCACGTCACCACGACGAGCGAGGGCCCTGCGGCGCGCCATCGCCGGGCGACCTCGGCCGGCCGCTGGCCCGGATAGACCCAGGCGAGGTCCTCCTGGCTCACCTTCACGACGTGGGCGATGCCGACCCAGTCCTCGAGCAGGCCGGCAAACCGGTCGCGGTCGCCGGACAGCGCCGGCCGTACGTTGGGGTCCAGCGAGATGGCCCGGCGGTGGCGCTCGCGGCGGAGCAACCCGGTGAGGACCGCGCCGCCCGGCGGGCGGACCAAGGCGAGCGACCCGGCGTGGACGGCGGTCACGTGGGCGGGCAGGCTTGCCGGCAACTCCGCCGGCGACCACTGCCAGTCGGCGGTGCCGGTCACGTAGAACGTGTATTCCGGAGCCCCGTTGCCGTCGACCGTGACGACCGCGAGGCCGGTCGCCTCGGTGGCGTCGACGGCATACCGCAGGTCCACGCCGTTGTCGGCCAGGTGCCGGCGCAGCCGGCGGCCGAACGGGTCGGCGGCGAGCCGCCCGAGCAAGGCGACGTCGGTGCCCAGCCGGGCCAGCGCCACTGCCGTATTGGCCGGGCTGCCACCCGGATGGGCGACGAAGTTGCCGGTGTGCGGGTCGGCGACGAGGTCCATCAGGGCCTCCCCGCAGACCACGACACTCACGCCGTGCGGGTCTCCGCACGGACGGCCCACAGCGGTGCGGCGACGTCTTCCAGCGACTTCTGTGCGGCATCCACACCCAGGATGATCTCGACCGACCGCGGGCAATCATCACCGCCGCGCCGATGAGATACCCGACGAACAAACTTGCCCAGGTGCTGGATGTTGCCGATCAGGTGACCGTAGGAGACGGGCCCGATGGCGCCGAAGCACTTGGGCAAATCGCGAACAGCCTCGCGGTCAACGGCACCTACGGAGTCCGACGAGGACCGATGTCGGGGAGGTCTTCGGCGCGCCCTTCATCGGCCGGCTCTCCGATGCCTTCGGCCTTGTGACGCAGTCGCTGAAGCAGTCGGTCAGAGCCCGCCGGCCACCCGCAGCGTCGCGCCAGTGACATAGGACGCGTCCGGGCCGAGCAGCCAGCCGACGGCGACGGCGACCTCGGCCGGCTCGCCGGCCCGCCCCAGTGGGATCCGGGCCGCGGCCCGGTCGACCCGCTCGGCGTCGCCGGCATCGGCATGGATGCCGGTACGGACGATCCCCGGGCAACGGTGTTGACCCGGACGCCCTCGCCGGCGAGCTCCTTGGCCAGCCCCAGGGTCAGCGCCTCCACGCCGGCCTTGGCGGCGGCGTAGTGCACGTACTCGTGCGCCGACCCGAGCGTGGCCGCCGCCGACGAGACGTTGACTATGGCGCCGCCCGAGCCGCCGCGGCTGCGCGACATGGCTCGGGCGGCGGCGCGGGCGCACAGGATGGCGCCGAACAGGTTGACGTCGACCACGAGGCGCACCACCTCGACCGGGGTTTCGGCGAGCGCACCGATATGCGCGGTGAGACCGGCGTTGTTGACCAGGCCGGTCACCGGCCCGAGGTGCTCGTGCGCGGTGGCAAACAATCGCTCGACCTCGTCGGGGCGCACGACGTCGGCCGGCACCGCCAACGCCCGGCCGCCTTCGGCGCGGGCCGTGCTGACGACCCGCTCGGCGGCCACCCGGTCGCGGCGGTAGTTGACGACGATGTCGTGCCCGGCCCTGGCCAGGTGCAGGGCGGTTGCCGCTCCGATGCCCCGGCCGCCGCCGGTGATGATCGTTACCGGTCGGCCGGAGCGCTCCATCCGTCGATCATTACCGATGGCCCCCGGCCGGCAGCCCGCGGCTCCACCGCCGCTTCCGTTCCGTACGCTTCCCGCTGTGAGCATGCCGACCGCGAGCGAGCCAGCGGCTGCTGCGGCCGACCGCTGGCGCCGGGAGCTGGCCGGCTGGGCCGTACCGGCGGAGATCCTGGCCGGTGCGCCGGAGTCGCCGTGGGGATTCCCGGTGGAGTTCCTGCGGTTCAGCGGGCAGTCCGGCGCCGACTCGCCGTCCCGGCGCCGGGCCCTGGAGCTCTTGCCGGTCGGCGGGTCGGTGCTCGACGTCGGCTGCGGCGGCGGCCAGGGGGCACTGTCGCTGGTGCCGCCAGCCGGTCTGGTGATCGGCGTGGACGAGGCCGCCGAGCAGCTCGGGGAGTTCGCCGCCGCGGCGGACCGGATCGGGGTGGCGCACCAGGAGGTGCCGGGCCGGTGGCCGGACGTCGCCGCCGCCGTACCCGAAGCCGACGTGGTGGTGTGCCACCACGTGGCCTACAACGTGCCGGAGCTGGCCGGATTCGCCAGGGCGTTGACGGGTCACGCCCGCCGGCGGGTCGTGCTGGAGCTGACCGAGCGCCACCCGCGTGCAGACCGGTGCCCTCTGGCGACACTTCCACGACCTGGACCGGCCGACCGGGCCGGATGACCGGCTGGCCATCGAGGTCCTCGCCGAAGCCGGCATAACCGTGTCGGTGGAGCACTTCGAGCGCCCGCCGCGGCCGCTGCCGCGGGAGGTCCGCGTCGCGCAGGCCCGGCGGCTCCTGTGCCTGCCGGCCTCCCGTGACGCGGAAATCGACGCGATGCTGGGCCCCGAGACGGCGCTCCCGGCCAGGAGAGTCACCACCGTCTGGTGGGACGTCGCCTGACCGGAAGGGCCGCCCGGACCACGCTCAGCCGATGGGATCCAACTGTGCAGCGAGATCCGCCACAATGAGGAGACGGACGGTCGAAGCATCGAGACCGGCGGGATGCAGTGCGTAGGCCTGCGCTCCGGGCGGCGTGGGTAGGTCACCGCGGACGAGCAGCTGCAGTCCTGCCGTCGCCGCGTCGGCGGGTGCACCGGAACCGTCGCTGTCCACACCGGTCGCCAGCCTGGCGGCGAAATCGGCCAGTCCTTCGTCCGACCGGCGGCGGGAGCGTGGCCTTGCCCGGGCCAGCCAGGTCGAAGCGCTGCTCGACGGAGCGGGCGTCGAAGATCTCGCCATGGGTCGGCTCGGCGGCACGCAGCATAAAGCCCGCGAATGCCTCGACCATGTCGGTAAAGGGCACGTCGTCGTAGCTGAACACGATGGCAACGGCGTATCGGGCGCCCGCCGCGGTGAGCTGCTAGATGTCCAGGTCGACGAACTCACTGGCGCCCAGAGGTGCGGGCGCGCTCGTCAGGTCGCCGGAGTGCACCGCGCCGGCAATCGTCAGGCTGGTGAAAGCGCAGGTGCCGACATGGGTCCAGGACTCGTCGTAGAGCGCGACCGACAGGTCGAGGTCAACCCGCGGGCCACCGTCGTTCTCCATCCAGTGGCAGAACAGCCGCAGGTGGCGCCCCACCGGCACGGACACGGCGCTGCCACGGGCCAGGGTGACCAGTGACCGGGACGCGGTCCGTTCGGCGAACGGCACGATGAGGGTGTCCAGGCCGGTGTCGACCACGGCGCGCTGCACGTCCGGGAGTGTCGCCGCGCGGCGCAGCGCCTCACCTTCGAGCACCTTCACCGCCCCGGCCACGAGCGGGCCGGGCAGCCGCTCACCCGCGGGATGGGCCCGCAGGTCGCTGCCGCGCAGCACCGCAAAGGCCAGCGCTGCCGTGGGGTAGCGCCCGGCGTATTCCCCCGGGTGCAGCCGCTCCCCGGCGCCGATCCAGGCCCGGCGATGGCGCCGGAAGTCCTCCACCAACTGGGCCAGCGGGATGCGGTCGAGCAGCGCGAGCAGGTCCCGGCGCAGCGGCCGGCTCACCGCGGCAAGGCGCGGCCGGGCGATCAGCGAGGCATCCCCGCCCGACCGTACGACCAGCAGCCGCAGCACGTCGGTGGCGGTGTCGACCAGGGAGGCGGCCAGGTCGAGGGCGCCGGGCGGCCGCGGGTCGGCGAGCAGCCAGGCTAGCAACCGGGCCTTCGTCGCCCGGCCGGGCAGGTGTGCCGGCACCCAGCCGAGGTCGTCGCGCGGCTGCATGTCCAGCAGTTGCGCCAGGGCGTCGGTGTCGGCCGGCGAAAGCGCGGCCGTGCGGGCCAGCAGCCCGGCCAGCTCTTCGGCCGCGTCGCCCAGCAGGCTGCCGCCGAGGTGCAGCACGCGCAGGCGGCCTGGAAGTTCGTCGCTGTCGCGGCGAGGACGTTGCCGATCCGGCAGCAGGAACGGGTCGTCGAGCGCGATCCGGCGATGACAGATGGGGCAGGCGGAGAAGTCGGCGCCGTCGAAGCAGGCCGAGCACACCAGGTGCCCGCACGGGTTCACCGGCGCGACTGTGCCGGCCCGCTCGCACAGAACGCATGGCAGATCAGGAAACTGGAACCACACCGTCAGGATCCGGTCGACGAAGAACGCCAGCGTGTCGCCCGGCGCACTGGCGGGGAAGTCGCGGAACAGCGGGACGTGCGAACGGTCCGCACCCAGCAGTGCGTCGCAGTCGGCGAGCAGCTGAGACCCCACGCCGACGAGGTCGACCACGTCGATCCGGGTGAGCGTGTCGCGGACCGCCGCCGAGAGCAGCCAGCCCCGATCGAGCAGATCTGCCTCTAGCAGTGCCACCCCGGGGACGGCGTCTGGATTCGCCTCCACCCGGTCGGCCAAAGGCAGGCAGACAGCGGCTCGGCGGCGCAGCATCAGCTGCCCCGGTGTGACGGGGAGCCGATGGACGCCCCGTGCAGTGAACACCACGCGCCGGCCCTCCAGACTCGTACTCATGGAGGCGGGCCGGTGAGTGGCCGCGCTGGGTCATATCCCTTGAGTGAGATGGAGAAGGAAGCACACCCGGGAGCCGGCCCGCCCGGGCAATACCGGGGCTCAGCCGGGCCGCGCCCCAACCGGTGATGCGACCTCCTGGGTGCCGCCGCGGTCAGTCGCCGGATGCTCCACGAGGGCCAGAATCCGGCTGGCCATGAACCGGGCGGTGCGCACCTCACTGCCGGCGTCGATGACGATCTCGACGCGATCGCCGCGCATCGTCCGACGGTACCTCGGCCGCGCCGTGGACCCGGCCAGTTCGGTGAGCGCGCCGGCAGGCGATCGACCCCTCCTTAAGCCTGGTCAGGGGGCGACCGATAAAGCCGAGGTGGAGCTGCATCGGGGGACGAGTCTGGGGCAGAACCAGCCCTGCCTCATCCCGAATCACACCGATGTGGACTACCTCCTGCAACTGTCGGTCGAGGGCATCGTGCGCGCCGCGAGCCGCAATGTCGCCGATGTCCTGGGATGGGACCTGCCGCGCGCAGCCGAGGAAGGCATGTTCGCCGTCGTCGCCGACGAGGCGCAGCGGGCCGCCCTTCGAGCGCTGTGGCGCCAGCTCGAGGACAAGGGGATCGCCAGAGGCACCGTGCAGCTGTCCAGCCGTGCCGGCCTGGTCTGGCTGGACATCGCGGCCAAGACCGTCGGCGGCGGCCCCGGAGTCATTCAGGTGGTGCACGTCAGCGCCCGCGACGTCACCGACGACATGGCGGCGACCGCGCAGCTGACGGCCTCGGAGCGGGAATGGCGGATCGCTTTCGAACACTCGCCGATCGGCGGTGCGCTACTCGAGCACGACGGGTCAGTCCTGCTCGCCAACGACGCGCTGTGCGCCATGCTCGGCTGGCGGCAGCACGAGTTGTCCAGCCTGCGCCTCGCCGACCTGCTGGTCGCGGACAGCACCTACGCATGGCAGCAGTGGTGGGAGGGACTGTTCAACGGCAGCCATGTCGGGCAGGTCTTCGACCACCGGATCAGCACCTCCGACGGGCGGTTGCTGTGGAGCCGGCTGTCGGCGGCCGCGGTGCCGTCCGGCGGGTCCGCACGCCGGGTCATGCTGCAGGTTCAGGACATCACCGAGCGCCGCGAGGCCGAGCTACAGCTGGCCAGCAGAGCGCTGCACGACGGGCTCACCGAGCTGCCGAACCGCTTCCTGACCCGGCAGTGGCTGGCGAGCGCGCTGGAGGAGACCGAGGGCCAGCACGTCGGCGTCCTCTACTGCGACCTCGACCGCTTCAAGATCGTCAACGACAGCTTGGGCCACGCTGCCGGAGACCAGCTGTTGAGCCAGGTGGCCAGCCGATTGCGGGCGATGCTCCGGCCGGAGGACCTGGTGGGGCGGGTCGGGGGCGACGAGTTCGTCGTGATCCTGGAGAGCGTGCGCAGCGCGGTCGAGCTCGCCGAGGTGGCCGGGCGCGTTGCCGAGGCCCTCGATCACCCGTTCAACCTCGACGAGCACCTGCACGCGATGACGCTCAGCATCGGAGGCGCGCTCGGGGCACACCCGCAGACCGCCGACGAGCTGCTCATGCGAGCCGACATGGCGCTGCTGCGAGCCAAACGGCTGGGCCGCGCGCGCTTCGAGCTCTACGACCCCTCGGTCGACCACGTCGCTACCCGCGAGGACCTGCAACTGGAGGACGACTTGCGCCTGTCGGTCGCTTCGGGTGAGCTGCGGGCGTATTACCAGCCGATCGTCGCGCTGTCCGACTTCTGCGTCGCCGGCCACGAGGCGCTGCTGCGCTGGCAGCACCCGGAACACGGGCTGCTGCCGCCGGCACGCTTCCTGGAGCTGGCGGAGAGCAGCGGGCTGATCCGGCCACTCGGCTGGTGGATCCTCACCCAGGCCTGTCAAGACGCCGTCAACGGCAGACACGGACTGACCGGCGCTTCGAACTGGGTCGCCGTGAACGCTTCACCCAGCCAGCTGGCCCGCCCGGGGATGGCCAAGGACGTCACCCGGGCACTGACCGAGTCCGGGCTGCGGCCGGAGCGACTTCACCTGGAGATCACCGAGACCGCCCTCATCACGGCGAGCGCGACGCTGCTGCGGGAGTTGCGCCAGCTCACCGAGATGGGAGTGCGGATCGCCCTCGACGACTTCGGTACCGGCTATTCCTCGCTCAGCCTGCTGCGGCAGTTCCCCGTCGACGTCGTCAAGATCGACCGCAGTTTCATCGAGCCGCTGCTCACCGACCGTACGTCGCATGCCATCGTCAAGGCAGTCCTCGGAATGTGCCAGGACATGGGGCTGCGCACCGTCGCCGAGGGGATCGAACGCGAGGACCAGCGCGACATGCTGCTGACCCTGGGCTGCTCGCACGGCCAGGGCTACCTCTTCGGTCATCCCAAGCCGCTGCGGGTGTCGGTGCCGCTGTTGGCGATGAGACAGCCCATCCGGACCGAGCACACGGAGGCCCTGGCGTGAGCCTGAACGACGTCGAGCAGTTCGCCGCACAGGAGGTCATCCGGCCGGCCGCCGTCCTGTCCGAGTTGCATGCCCGGCTCATCCTCGTCGCCCTTGCGCAGGACGACGTCACGGCAGGCGGGCACTGGTGGACCCGGGTCGGCACCTGGCGCCGCTACGCGCGCCCGTGGGACCAGGGGGCCGTCGGCCCCGGCGAGGATGTCCACCTCGGCACGATCAGCTGCGTGTACGACAGCCCGACGCGCTACTGCGTCACGGTCTTCCGGGTCTCTATAACCTCCTACGGACTGCGCCAGGGCTGGCACACTGCCAGGCTCTGCGACGACGCCTTTCGCCACGCCGGGCTGACGCTCAACGACTGCCCCCGGGCAACGCTGCCGGAGCCGCCTTCCCGTTTCGACAGCAGCCGCCGCGACAGTGGACCGCACCGCAGCTAAATGACTGGCAGTCAGTGAGCTTCGAGCGAGGCGAGGAACGGAGCGAGATGACAGCTCGCGGAATCCGGCTCGTCACCTGCCTTGCGCTGCTGACCGGCACCGGCTACCTGAGCTGGCGGCTGGCCGCGACGGTGAGCCTGTCGGTGTGGTGGCTGTCGGTGCCATTGCTGCTCCTCGAGGTGCATGCCATGGCGACCTTTGCATTGTTCGCTTTCACCGCGTGGGACGTGTCTGTGTTGCCCCGCGCTGCGCCGGTAGATCAACCCCCTGGGCGGGTCGCCGTTGTGGTGCCCACCTATAACGAGCCTTTCGAGGTGCTGCTTCCCACGATCAGCGCAGCGGTCGCCATGCGGCTCGACCACGAGACCTGGGTGCTCGACGACGGCCACCGGCCCTGGGTACGGGAACTCGCCGACCAGGTCGGCGCCCGGTATCTGACCCGGGAGGGCCGCAGCTTCGGCAAGGCAGGCAACGTCAACGCCGCGCTCGACCGGGTCGACGCCGACTACGTGGTGATCTTCGACGCCGATCATGTCGCCGCGCCGGACTTCCTGCCACGCACGCTCGGCTATTTCGACGACCCGCGGGTGGCATTGGTCCAGACGCCCCAGGAGTTCTACAACGACGACTCGTTCGAGCACGCCACCCCATCCGATGTCGGCTGGATGGGCCGGGATCGCCGATCCGGGGGGCGCGCGTACAGCGAACAGGCGCTGTTCTACCGGGTCCTGCAACCGGGCCGCAACCGGTGGAACGCGGCTTATTGCTGCGGCTCGAACATGGTGCTCCGGACGGCTGCCCTGCGGGAGGTCGGGGGCTTCGCCACCGACAGCATCACCGAGGACATCCACACCACGCTGCGGCTGCACCAACGCGGCTGGCGCAGCGCCTACCACGACGAGGTGCTGGCGCACGGGCTGGCGGCCGCCGACGCTCCCCAGTACCTGGCTCAGCGCCTGCGCTGGGGCACCGGCGCGATGCAGGTGCTGCGCCAGGAGCACCCGCTGACCCAGGCGGGCCTGACCCTGCCACAGCGGCTCAGCTACGCCTCAGCACTGACCGGGTGGTTCGATGCCTGGCGCACCCTCGGCTACATCCTGCTGCCGATGGCGGTCGTGCTCACCGGGGCCAGCCCCGTCCACGCCCGCCCGGGCACGTTCGTATTGGCCTTCGGCGGAGCCTTCCTGCTGCAGCAACTGGCCGTCGGCCGGCTCAGCCGGGGCCATGCATCCCTCGGCCGGGGGATGCTCTTCGCCTTCATCCGGATGCCCGCCAACCTGGCGGCGACGCTGACCCTGCTCAGGCAGGACAAGCCGGAGTTCCGGGTGACGGCGAAAGGGCGCCAGGGCGACCAGCGACGACGCGCTCCGGTGCCCCGGCTGCACGCCGGGTTGCTCACGCTCGGCGCCGTCAGCGGCCTGTGGTTCGTGCTCACCCTCGCCGGCAAGACCCCGCTGCACTACGGCACCCGTTGGGTGGCCGAGGCGGCCGCCTGCTGGCTCGCGCTGAACCTGGTGTTCCTCGTCGCCGCTACCCGCCGGATCCGCTCGCCGCGGCATGCGTCCGAACGGCGAGCTGCCTTCCGGTTCAACGTGGCCGCCGCGGCGGAGGTCGACGGCCATGCCGTCGCGCTGCGGGATGTCTCGCTCACCGGCGTCCGGGTCACGGGCGCGGTTGCCGAGACCGCGGCTCCCTTTCCCCATCTGCAGCTGACCTTCGGGCCGGTGCCCATCCTGCTCGACACCATCCTCATCCAAGCCGCGACGGCTCCTGGCGCCGCCGATCAGCAACTCACCCTGGAATTCCTGCCCGGGCAGCTGGCCGAGCGCGCCTGCCTGGCCCGCCAGCTCTTCCTCCGGCTGTCCGGCGGGGAGCCGGGCACCGTCGGCGAGCTGGTCAGGTCGAGCGACCAGCCGCCGGCCCGGTCGACTGTCTCCGTAGAGCGGGTCCGGGCGCGCTGATCTGGCCAGCTTCATGATCCAGGGAGAGTCCGGCCGCTTCCAGCCGGACCGATCCTTCCCTGGATGGACGCCATCCTGCTTTCAGCCGGCGAACTGGCGACGCATCCTGACGACGACACGACCGGATTTCTGTCGCCCACATTCAGCGGCGCTCGCCTGAGTGTGAGTGACACATTTCTGGCTGCTTTATTGACTTGATCTTGCTGCCCTTGTCGAATCGCTCACCTGGCATATTCTCCGATCATCGTGCCGTGCACTGCCGCGGGCAGCCCAATTCCTCGGCCGGTCGGATACCAGCCCGGATCTTGTGGATGGAATGGTGCCACAGCCCGCGCAGATGGGCGGCGCCGCGAGAGACCGCTGCGGCACTACCTGTGCGGTGTCCATTGCGCCGTCAGCGCCTCGCCGGTCTGCGGCCGACCGAGGTGGTAGCCCTGCAGCAGGTCGCAGCCGGCCGCGGTGAGGTCGATGACCTGCTGCTGGGTCTCGACACCCTCGGCTATCACCGTGAGGTCGAGGTGGTGGGCGATGATGACGATCGTCTCGATCAGGGTTCGCCGTCGTGGGTCGGCCGGCACCCCGGCAACGAACGAACGGTCGATCTTGGCGTACTGCACCGGGAAGTCCACCAGCCTGGCGAGCGAGGAATAGCCGGTGCCGAAGTCGTCCACGGCCAAGGGGTGGCCACGGTCGTGGTGTTCGGCAAGGCGGGGCAGCAGGAGGGCGTCGACGAAGTCGTTCTCGACGATCTCCAGGCCGAGGCTGGTCGAGTCCATGCCGTGGGTGTCCAGCGCGGCGCTCAGGGCGGCGTCGAGCTCGGGGTCGGCGATCTCCCGTGGGGACAGGTTGACGAAGACCCGTCGCGGCGCCGGGTCGCCGAGCTGGCGCTGCCAGGCCGCCAGCTGGCCGCAGGCCCGGTCGATGACCCAGCGGCCGATGGCGCCGATCGCGCCGCTGCGCTCGGCGAGGCCGATGAACGTCTCGGCCGGCAACAGGCCATGCTCGGGATGCTGCCAGCGCAGCAGTGCCTCGATCGCCACGACGGGGTGGCCCGGGTCGACCGCGACGATCGGCTGGTAGTGGACGCGTAGTTGGCTGCGTTCCAGGGCAAGAGCGAGATCACGTTCCAGGCTGCGGCGCGACCCCAGGCCCGCGTCGGTGTCGCGGTCGCCCACGACGAGCTTGCCCCGGCCGCGCTGCTTGGCGAGATACATCGCGCTGTCAGCCTCACCGAGGATCTCCTCGGTGCTGGAGTGATCGGAGGTCACGGCCACCCCGATGCTGGCCGAGATGACCAGCTCCTCGCCGGCCACCTGCATCGGCCGGCTGAGAACGCTCTCCAGCCGATGTCCCAGGGCCTCGAGTTGGCCGCCGGCCTTGGTCGTGTCAGGCGGCAGGTCTTCGCAGACGATCACGAACTCGTCACCGGCCAGCCGGGCGAGGGTGTCGTTGTCCCGCATCGCCAGGCGCAGGCGTTCGGCCGCCTTGATGAGCACGACGTCACCCGCCGCGTGACCGAGGGTGTCGTTGATGTTCTTGAACCGATCCAGGTCGACGAACAGCACCGCGACCGCCGTACCCCGCCGGCGGGCACTGGCGAGCGCATGCTCGATCAGCGTGAACAGCACCTTGCGGCCGGGCAGCCCGGTCAGCTCGTCGTGCGTGGCGAGGTGTTCGAGGTTTTGCCGCGCTGCCATGGCGAGATCGCGGTCGGCGGCCATTACCAGGTACGAGGCGGCGACACCGGCGAACAGCCGGACCAGGGCGATCTCCTCGGTGCTCCAGGACCACTCGGTGTTGCGGTAGACGTCCAGGGCACCCCACGCCTCACCCCTGGCCAGCAACGGCATGGCCACCGTCGCCCGCAGGCCGGCGACCGCGGCCGCGTCGGCGAACTCCGGCCAGCGGTCGGACTTGGTGATGTCGTCGACGACCACCGCCGCACGGTCGGCCATGCTGTCGCGGCACGGCCCGCGCTGCAGGACCTCCTGCAACGCCTCGACGTCGACCACCCGCTCCGGGGAGGCGTGGATGAACCGCAGCCCGCCCGGCTCGTAGATCATCACCCCGGCGCCGTCCACGCCTACAGCGCGTACGGTCACGGCGCACAGGTCGTGCAGCAGCCCGTCGACGGTGAATTCTCCCGTCGCCGTCTCCGCCAGGGCAGCTAGGGCGGCCACAATGTCCGCTGCGAACATTCCCTCTCACGCTTCGTCTTTGGGTTGTCACGAATCGTAGCCGCTAATCGGCCCAACCATGGGCAAGTGCCGCCGAGCCGGTCCATCGGCTCAGACGGCGGTGAGTATGGGTGGCGTGATGGCGCGGGTGACCTCCACCGTCGCCGCCGCTGGTCGTGCACGAGATGGTCCACCTCGCTCACGAGCGCCTTCGGTCTCCCGAGCCCCGACTGATCGAGACCGTGGGGGCCCGGCTGTTCGCCGAAGGGCTGGCCGGGGCCGTCTCCCGGCGGGTGGTCGCCGGCCTGTCGTTGGACAGCTACCTCTGGTGGGACGACCGGCACACCGACTGGCTCGGCGACTGCGAGCAACTGGGAGATGAGATCGTTGCCGCCCTGCAGGCGGATCTCGAGCTTGCGGAGCCGTTGGGAGAGCGGCACTTCTCGGCACGATCCGAGATCGCGCGCGGTTGGCCGGTGCGATGCGGCTACTGGTGCGGGCTGCTCGCGGTCGACGATCTGCTGGCAACCCGCGCGGAGGCGGAGGTATTCGGCTGGGGCAGACACACCGCGGTCGCCGGGTTGCGGGGGGGGCATTCGCCCGTCGCACCGGCTCGAACGACAGGGACTAGCACTAGCGGAGCGGGACGTCGGTAGTCTTCCCGCCCTCGGTGACCCGCACGGTGAGGTGCGGCTGATCGGGGAGCAGGGCCACGGGACCGGCAATTCGGGTGTTCTTGCGTACCAGTTGCGGGTGATCGCCAGCCGCCGCGTCCGGTCCGTTCCAGTTCGCCTGCAGTTGCGCGTCGCCGCGAGCGATCACCAGCCACCCTTGACCACGCGGGAGCCGGAGCCGCGCCGCCGTGGCGTCGACCACCCGGTCGTAGACCACCTCGACGTTGCCGTTGCCGCGCACGAGCATGACCACCGTGGACACCGGATCACCCGGCAGGTGGATCTGGCCGGCGTAGATCTCGGTGTCCCGGCGGAATCCAAGCCGTTCTCAGCGTCCTTGGCGGCCTCCTGCAGCGCGCTGGCCGCTCACGAGGACGATCTCATCCGTCTCGCGCCCGGGTACGCAGCGCTTCTTGGGGCAGGCCCCCCGGTCGCGCAGCACGAAGTGCTCGCAGGGCGGCAATGGTCCGCGACCCCCGATTGCCGCATTCCCGGGTAACCCGCCGATCAGCCACACCGTCGTGCGGCCCGACCGGTGCACCGGATAGTGCTGGTCGAGATATGCGGTCAGCCCCTGCGGGTAACCGCTGCTGGCTCCGCCGGCCCGGACGACGGCAGCGGCGCAGGGCAGTTGACGTTGCAGTGTCGAGCCCCTGACCAGTGGCTTGACGCTCCAGAAGTACGGGCTCAGCGTCGGCCGGCCGGCGAGGAACGCGTATTCGTACCGGTCGGCCATGATGAGGCCGTCGGACGAGGTCTGTTGCCGCAGCAGTTTCACCGTCGGGGCGATTTCGGCCAGCCGCCCGGTGGTGACGAGGAGCGGTTGGGTGTCCCCCACGACGATGATGGTGAGCCAGATCGCGGTGCCGGCGGCCACCGCGGTGGCCGTGCGATAGGCCGGCCAGCGAAACCCGGCCAGCAGCGGCGCCGCCAGCAGCGCGGCGAACGGGGCGAACAGCACGAAGTAGTGGTAGTAGACCTGCGGTGTCAGGAGCAGTGCGCCACCGGCCAGGAAGCCGGCGATCACCCATCGCGGCATCCGCCGGCGCAGGCCGAATACGGCCAGTGGGGTCGCGGCCAGCCAGTACAGCGCGATGGTGGCGAGCCGGGCAGGCAGCGGCGCGAAGCCGCGGCCGCTCTGGTAGATGAAGGTCTCCTGCAGCAATGCATGGGGCATCGAGAGGTACGGCGCCAGCAGCAGCACGAAGGCGCCGGCGCTGCCGCACGCGACTGCCCAGAAGCGCCGCGGCGCGACCAGGAGGTACGCCGGAGCGAGCAGCACGGCCGTGTACTTCGTACCGACCGCCAGGCCGAGCAGGGCGCCGGCAACCAGGGCCCCACGGGTCGATCGGGAGCGCAGCAGGACGCAGATGCCGGCCATGCCGAGCAGCGTGATCAGCGGATCCGGCCCCACCCGCACCCCGGAAACCAGCGTGAGGGGGCTTGCCGCGTAGGCGAACCCGGCAGCGAGTGCCGCCCGTCGCGACAGAAAGCTGCGGGCGGCGACGTAGGTCAGCACCGCCGTCATCGAGTCGACCAACCCGGTGAAGACCCGGGCTGCCGGCCACCAGAGCGAGACCACCGGATCGAGCGCCCGGCCCACGAGCAGCGCTCCGGGTGGATGGAAGTAGAGCATGTCGCGGTAGGGGTGGAACCCGTGCGCGTACTGCCGGCTCAGGGTCAGCAGGATGAACTCGTCGTAGTCGTAGGTGCCCGCCAACACGATGCCGGCCACCAACCGGAGCACCGCGGCGACACCGAACACGATCACCAGGTCGCGGCGGACCGCCGCCCGGGTCAGCATCGCCGACCCGGCCGCACGCTCCAGCCACTGGAAATCCGGTAACGACCCTGGCCCGGCACGGTCACCGCCGTCCACGTTCCGGCCGGGCGCAGGCATGCGCCGGCCGGGCCGGAGAGGGTCATCCACCGCGAGAAGCGCAGCCGCACCAACAGCCGGCCGGCCTGATCGGCGTCGAAGACGACGCCCGCGGGGTCCGCGGACACCAGCCGAGCGGGCCGGCTGACCAGCGGCTCGGCGCCGGCCACCTCGTACAGTTGCCAGTCGCTGCTGGACCAGGCGAGCCGGAGGTAGGGCAGCCCGGTCCCGATCAGCGTCCGCTCCCGGAGACCGGCCGGGTCGAGCGGCCGGCCGCGCGGCACCGCGACCATGGCCACGGCGTTGTGCCGCAGCCAGTCGCGGTAGGTGCCGGCCGCCAGCGTCCCGGTGTAGAAGATCGGGTTTCGGCCGACGTCGGCCTGGCGCTCCCACCCACGTGCCAGTGGAACCACCCTCTCGGCGACGTAGCTCGCCTCCCAATGATCGCGTAATGGCACGACCTCGACGCGCCCCAGGGGTCGGCGCCGCGCCAACTGGTCGGCGAGCGGGGCGAAGAATGCGGCCCGCGAGGTCGGGGCCCCGGCGCCGGTCACGTCGGCGGGGACCAGCGGGGGCTGCCACAGCGTCATGAGTACGACCGCGGCGGCCAGCCAGACCGGCGACAGCGTGGCGGTCGCGGTCACCACCGGGACCGCGAAGAGCATCGGCAGGCGCGCGGTGTTGCCCCCCAGCGGCGTGTCGACGACATGGCCGGCGAGCACGGCCGCCGCCGCGATCCCGGCGCCGAAGCGCACCGCCCGATATTGCCTGGGCACCAGCGCGACGACCATGACCGCCAGGACGACGAAGATCGTCGCCTGCTGGGCCGAGAAGGGGCTGACGCCGCCGTCGCTGAACACCAGGGCGGCCACCAGCAACGGGCCGGCCGCGCCGCCGATCAGCAGTGCGCCGTCGCGCCGGCGGCCAGCCGCGATCAAGGCGCCGCCCGCGATGAGGACGAACACCCCGGCAACCGGGCTGCCGGCAGCACTCGACAGCGCGAGGACGGCGACGGCCACCGGCCGGCGGGCTCCGGCGGTCGGCCCTCGAGCCAGCAGGCCCAGGGCTGCCAGCCCGAACGCGAGGCCGACGGCGAAGGTGATGCGGCCGCTGACGACGTTGAAGGTCAGGCTGGCCGCTCCGAGCAGGCCACCGAGCAGCGGCCGCCGGACGTGGGTGCGCGCCAGCAGGTCGGTGAAAGCCACGGTTCCGGCCACCACGGCGATTGCTCCGACGACGCGGGCGCCCAGCACCCCGTCGACGGGACCGGTGAGCAGGCTGTAGCCGTACGGGAAAACCCCGCCGTACCAGCCGTAGTCCACCGGCAGCAGGCCGTGCCGGCGGACGAACTCGGCGCGCGCCTCCTGCGCCGCCAGGTCGGTGCCCGCCACGGGTGCGGCAAGGTAGATCGCGGCCAGCACCATGGCGGTGGTCCCGGCTGTCACGACCGGTCGCCGCGCCACGCCTGCCGGCCCGCGGAGCACGGGCCTATCCAGCGCGCCGGGCCGGCGCCGGCAGGGCACTGCTGGACTGTGAACCGCGGGGCTGCAACAGGAAGGCCATAAGGTACAACACGCCGGCCACGATGAGCAGGTTGCGGTAGCCGACTACCAGCGAGACGTATTCCAGCGCACCGCCGAGCAGGGCACCGATCAGGTTGGCGCCGAACGCCGCCGTCGACCCGCTGGTCGCGGCGAATCTCGCCGCGAAGATCAGGTTGGCGATGAACACCGGCGCGAAGGCCAGCGCCACGGCCGCCATGAGCCGTACCGGTGTCGCCAACGTCAGCAGGGTCGACAGGGGGATGGCGAAGCCGACGGCGAGCGACCCGGCGAGGGCGATGTACAACCAGTGCAGCCGCGGCGGCCGGAACCGGCGGCTGGTCTCCACTGCCGCGAGGACGGCGAGCAGCACCCCGGCGAACACGATGGCGTTGACCAGCCAGGTCGAGCCGAACAGCAGCGCGAAGCCGGTGACGTAGCGGGTCTCCAGCAGCAGGAACGCTGCACCCATGAAGAACAGGTCGGCGTACGGCCGCATCCGGCCGAGCGGCCCGGCCACCCCGCGTACCGCGACCAGCGCGACGAGCAGCACCCCGAGCAGCACCCAGAGGTAGTAGCTCGGGATCCCCGGCTTGAACAGGTACGGGAACGGGTGGTCGTCGGTGGCCGGCACCGGCCGGCCGGCCTGCGTCGACCGCCAGACCCGAGCGCACTTCTGACCGCCGGGCTCCCGGCCCACGACCAGCGCTGCCCGTCGGCTGCCACCGCCGATCGAGTCGATGCACGGCGGGTGACCGAAGGCGTCGGCCAGCGTCTGGCCGTACCTGTCGATGAGCCAGGTCTTGCGGTAACTGTTGTACATCGCGAAGGCACCGCCGCCGGCCAGGTGCGACCGTGCCACGTCGATGGCCTCGCGGGTGAACAGGTAGCTCTCCAGCCGCAGCGAACTGTTGCCGGACACCAGCGTCAGGGAGTCCGGGAGCGCGAAGATGATCAGGTCGTAACTCGTCGTCGTGCGTTGCAGGAAGGCCCGGCCGTCGTCGATGACGAGGTTGACGCGCGGGTCTTGGTACGGATGGTTCGGATGCCGCTGCCGGCCGATCTCGCCCAGCCGCGGATCGATCTCGACCGCATCCACCGAGCGGGCGCCACGGGCCAGCGCCACCGCCACGTCGGTCCCGTTGCCGGCGCCGACGATGAGCACGTGCCGCAGGGGGTTGTCCACGATGCGCTGATAGAGCGTCGCGCGCAGCCCTACGGAGGACTTGGTGATGTCCATGATGCTCTGGTGCGGGATGCCGTTGACCGAGATGTCGATGTGCTCGGGAAACTCCCGGACCTGGACCTTGTAGTAGGGCGACCAGCTGACGCCGCCGCTGAGCGATTCGCCGCCGAGCAGCACCACGAGCAGGGCCAGTGATACCAGCCTGGCCACCCCGGCCAGCCCGGCCGACCGTTGCAACCGGCGACCGTGCAGGGCGAGGTAGCCGGCCGTGGCCACCAGCCCCCAGGCCACCGGCGGGGCGCCGACGAACGACAGGCAGGTGAACAGGCCGATCCCCAGCAGGCTCCCGATCAGGTCGAGGCGGTAGGCCGTGAGCGGCGGGAAGTCGCCGAACATCCGGCCGACCCCCTCGCCCAGGCACATCATCACCGCGGCCACGAACAGGAAGATCACCGGCAGGGTGATCCACGACGGCGCGCCAGTGGGCTTGACCCCGGTGAAGTACAGGATCTGGTCGCTGTTCTGGTTGACCTGGACCGGAAACGCCAGCACCAGGGCGACGAATGGCGTGAGGAACACCGGCCACCACCCCGACAGGTCACGCTGCCACCGGACGCGGAGGAACCCCAGCCCGACGCCGAGGAACGAGCCGAGCAGGATGAAGTTGGAGAAGTAGCTCAGATGCAGGATGTTGGAGCCGGTCCACCGGATCAGGGCCAGCTCGACGAACAGCACCAGCGCGCTGGCGAGCACGAGGCGCCACGGCGGTGTCCGCTGCCGCCGGCCGGCCGGTGCGGGCTCCTGCTGGGCCCGATCCCGGTCGGGATCTCCGGTGGGATCCTCGGCCGGATTCAGGTCGAGGCCGGCTTCGCTCTTCGGCATCGTTGGAATCTACTCAACCGCCCGCTGGTCCCGGACCGGCGGCCGGGCGAAGCTTCGGGCACTAGTCGCATATGCGTGCCCGGCATCCAGTCCCCGACGCCGCGGCGGCAGCGGTGGGAGGGGGTCCCGGGCGGTGTGCGAAGCGGTGCGCTACGAGACACAGCGGAAGCACGATCTGCAACAGCCCGGTGGCGACGAGTGTCTCGGCCGCGCCGAGCATGCCGATGACGGCACCCCCGGCCAGCATGCCCAGCGAGCCGGCACCCGTGTGCATGACCTGTTCGGCGGCGAATGCCGTACGCCGGTCGGCGCCCTCGGTAGTCTCGCTGATGAGCGCGTTGAGGGCCGCGATCGCCGGCGGCACACCGACACCGCCGACGGCCGACATCACGGCCAGCCACAGCAACGAGCCGCTCGCGGCAGGAACCACGACGAACGCGCCGCCCAGCAGCACCCACCCGGCGACCATGGTCGCCATGCGTGGCAGCCGGGCGATCACGAGTGAGGCCACCGCCGCGCCCACCAGCGAACCCGCGCCGTACCCCGTCATGCCGGCGCCGATGAGTGCACCCGGCCGGCCTGTCCGCGCCCCGAGGATCGCCAGGCCCAGGGAGAAGCCGAACCACGCGAAACCGCCTACGGCGGCCAGCAACACACCCCGGGCGATGTCGGGATGCTTCCGGAGCACGTCGACCATCCCGCTGGGGCGGACCGCCGGGGGGCCGCCGGTCTCGGCGGGCTCCCCGACGGCGCCGGGGGTCCCGACGGAGCCGTAGTTCCCGACGAAGACAACGAGCAGCGCACTGGCGCCAACCGCTGCCGACTCCGCCCACAGCAGCGGCAGGGTCCCGATCAGGGTCACCCCCCAGGCACCCACGGGCGGGCCGATGATCATGCTGATTCGGTGGGCCAGGTCCTGCCAGACCAGCGCCCGGGCGGCGCGGCCCGGGCCGAACCGGTCGCCGATGTCGGCGATCACCGCCCGCTGCGCCGGGCCGCCGAGGGCCGTGGCAGCGCCGGTCACGAGACCGCCGGCGCACAACGTGAGGACCGACAGCGCCCCGGTGGACGCGGTCACCGGAACGATCAGCAGGCCGAGCGCCTCGGCACCGAGCACCCCTGCCAGGGCAGGGCCGGACGTGATCCGGTGTCGGCCCCGGGCCGCCCACCAGCCGGAGGTGACGACCGGAAGTCCGGCCGAACCGGCGACGAGGCCCGTCGCCCAAGCCGAGTGGGTCTGCTGCAGTGCCGCGAGGGGCACGGCGATCGCGGTGACCCGCAGCCCCATCCAACTGATGAAGGTCGCCAGCAAGATGGCCGCCAGGTCCCGTCGCTCGCGCATGTCCCCCAGTCTTGGCCGGGCGAGTGGCCCTCGGTAGGGGGGAGTGCGGCCGCCGGGGTCATAGACTGCTCCTATGGCCTCATCACCCAGCGTCGAGGATCTCAGGCTGGTCGACCAGGTCGCGCGCCATGGTTCGATCGGGGCAGCGGCCCGGGAAATGCGGATGACCCAACCGTCCGCCAGCCAGCGGCTGGCCGCCATCGAGCGCAGCTGCGGAGTGCGGTTGTTCGAGCGCGACACCAGGGGAGCGCGGCCGACACCGGCCGGACGGGAGATGGCGGCTCAGGCCCGCCACATCCTCGGCCACGTCGAGGCGGTATTCGGGCGTGCTCGCGACGCCGCCCAGTCCGAATCTCTTGCCGTAGGCACCTTCTCCAGCCTCGCCATGCTGGTCTTCCCGCCGTTGCAGGCGGGCCTTCCGCAGGTGCGCATCAGCCAGGTGGCAGATCACGCGCCCGCCCTCGTCGATTGGGTCGCCGAGGGATCACTGGACGCGGCTTTCATCGCCATCGCCGGCCAGATCCGATTGCCACCGGGAGTGACGAGCCTGCCGATCGGCAGCGACAGGCTGGTCACGCTGGTGCCCCCAGGATGCGACTTCTCCTGGCGGCGGCGTGCCTCGGTGCCGGCTCGGCCGGTACTGACCTATACCATCGACAACTCCGGCGATGATCTCGACCGTCGCCTGGTGGCACTCGGTACAGCCCCGCAGCACGCGGCAACCGCTGAGACAGCGGTCCGGATGGCACGCCGGCTGGCCGCTCCGGTGGTGCTGCCCGGGTGCCTGGCGAAGGCCTATGTCCAACGGGGTGACCGGCTGGCAAACTCCCCGGTGCCGGGCGGTCCGATCTTGTCCATGGTCACCCGGCCACCCGTGCATCCCGGGCTGCGCCGGTTGCTGCCGCAACTGCGGGTCGAGCTCGGCCTGCATAGGCACACTCGCGATTGACGGCCGGCCCGGCGCCGCGGCTCAGGAAGACCGCCCGCCGAACTGCCAGTTGTGGACCTCGACGGCGGCGTACCGGGCCGGGAGCAGGAGAGCGAGCGCCGAGTCCGCGTCCGGCGCCAAGATCAGCGCCGCGGTGCCCAGCCAGGTGCCGTTGTCGGACAGCAGCGGACCGTACGCGATCAGCTCGTCCCGACTGGTCGGTACGGCGGAGTCGGCCGCCTGCCCTGAGCCGAGGCCGAGCACCAGATACCTGTTGCCAGCCGTCCCACCGCCGGGGAAATCCCACATGGTGCGGCCCAGCACGTTGTGCCACCGGCGCAGCAGCACATCCCGGTAGACGCCGGCCTGGTAGTAGGGCTCGTCGAAGGCGAACGCGCGGGCTGCGGCAGGGTCAGGCAGGTCGACGATGTGCACGCTGCCGGTGGGCGTTTCACCGTCGCCGGCCATGGTCGGGCCGCGGGCTATCATCCCGTCCGCGTACCGGTCCATGTAGGACCAGTGCCCTTCCAGCAGCTCATCGCGCAGCGCCACCGAGCCGGGCCGATCGCGGTGATAGCAGAAGAACTCCACGCCCGTAGTCTGCACAACCATGCCGGCGTGTCAACGGCGTTTCGTGACGGTCGTAGCTTCGTATCGGTTCGCGATGGCGGTCCATCGACTTGTTCTTCTCGGGGGGTGCTCGCGCACGCCTTGTTGGTCGTCCTCGGCCCGCACGGCTCGGCTGTCGGTGCTCGCTCATAGGGTTGGATCGCTCGCAGACCCGACAGCCCCGCAGACCCGACAGCCTCGCAGGTCGGATCGCCACGCGGTCTGACCACCACGCAGTCCGATGACCACAACGCAGTCCGATCACGAAGGAGATCGCCCATGACGACCCTGTCCGATCGACCCAATACCGCACTGATCGTCGTCGATGTCCAGAACGACGTGATGGCCAATGCCCACGACCGCGCCGGGGTGGTCGCCAATATCGCCGCCCTCGTGGACCGGGCCAGAGCCGAGCAGGTGCCTGTCGTGTGGGTGCAGCACGCCGACGACCATATGCCTGAAGGCAGCGCCGGCTGGCAATACGTTCCCGAGCTGACCCGGGAGGACCCTGAGCCGGTGGTGCACAAGCGATACGGCGACTCCTTCGACGACACCGACCTCGAGGCGATCCTGGCCGAGCACCAGGTGGGCCACCTGGTCGTCACCGGCGCGCAGACCGACGCCTGCATCCGGTCCACATTGCACGGGGCGATCGTCCGCGGCTACGACGCGACGCTGGTCGGCGACGCCCACACCACCGAAGACCAGACCGAGTGGGGCGCACCAGCACCCGACAAGGTCATCGCCCACACCAACCTCTACTGGCAATACCACACCGCCCCCGGACGGCTGGCGCAGACGGTCACCACCGACTCGGTCAACCTCCGCGGAGACCACTGACCTCACGCAGTTGCCGCCAGTTGCGCGGAGGGACGATCCAGGACGGACCGACCGTTCGTCCTGGCGCGCATGAGCGACCGGGAACGGCTCACCGAGAGGGGTCGGGTCGGTCAACTCGGCGCCGTGGCCGTGCCAGCACCACTCCGCCATCCCTGCCGACCACACTGGAACTCATGGTGGCATCCAGGAAACAGGTACCAGCTGTCGTCATACGGAGCGGCGAAGGCGAGACGATCCCCGAGGCTGGAGTGGAGCATTGCTTCAAGCTCACCGGCTCCTCGACCGGCAAGCGGTTCGGACTGGAGGAGTTCGTACTCCCGCCTGGCCTGTTGGCGCCCGGCCACATGTTCATGGGGGGCATGACGAGTACTTCTACGTGCTGCACGGCCAACTGATCGTCGCCACATCCACCGGCGAGGTGGCCCTGAATCGCGGCGACCTGGCGCATGCACCGCGAGGGTCGGTCCACGGCTTCCGCAACGGCAGCCCGGACGTCCCCCTGGGACAGGATCGCCGCAGTCGCTCCGTCGCCATACCAGAGGCCGTAGTCGCCACTCCAGCGATCGAACCCCGGCTCGCAGAACCGGTCCGCGGTGGTCACGACAGCTACGTCGAGGGACGGGTCCACCGCCAGCCGGGTCGCGGCAACGGTGTCGCGGGTCTTCCGGCCCGGACGACTGTGGGCCGATCCAGCTCGGCATAGCGGCTGAAGCTTGCGTCCAACCCGGTCAACACGGTGGTGGTGGGCGGCAGTCCGTACCAGGTCGAGAGAGCGTGAACGGCCGCCTGACGGGCGGCTTCGGTGAGGACCATCCCGGGCAGATGATCCTGGGAATATCACGCGTGCCGGCGAGCGCGCACCACGCGGGTTTGAGGTGCCTAGGCCCAAGTCAGCACGGGCGATTCAGTGCAGATCTGACCGTTAGCTGACCGCGGCGTGCAGGGTTGGGGTGGGTTGGTGGTCGAGTTTGGGGTCGAAGATCTCGATGCGGGCCCGGCCGGCTTGCTTGGCGCGGTACATGGCCAGGTCGCCGTCGTGGATCAAGGTGGCGCCGGTGCTCT
>JBBRYN010000013.1:0-54843 GCA_038237645.1 Mycobacteriales bacterium | reverse complement strand
CTGCGGCACCAGACCCTGCGGCACCAGACCCTGCGGCACCAGACCCTGCGGCACCAGACCCTGCGGCACCAGACCCTGCGGCACCAGACCCTGCGGCACCAGACCCTGCGGCACCAGACCCTGCGGCACGACATCCTGCGGCACGACATCCTGCGGAAGCAGACCCGGCCCGGCGGCGCCCTGTCCCGCGACGTCCTGTCCCGTAGCGTCCTGGGGGACGAGGTGCTGCGGCGCGGCAGCGTTGGGAGCCAGCCCCTTCGGAGCCAGCTGTCGCGGGATCAGACCCTTGGGAAGCAGACCCTTGGGCACGACGCCCTGGGGAATGACGCCCTGGGGGATGAAGCCGTTTGGCAGCCCGGTGGGAAGCAGCTGGGTGGGGATCAGCGAGGTGGGGATGAGCCCACCGGCCGGGCCGCCCAGACCTGGCACACCCGGCAGAGCAGAGAATCCGGGCAGACCCGGGAGCTGGCTCAGCACCGGGAAACCCGCCCGACCGCCGAGGCCGGGCAGCCCGGACAGAGCCGGGAGGCCGGGCAGACCCGGCAGACCCGGCAGGCCCGGAAGACCCGGCAGGCCCGGAAGTCCGGGCAGCGTGGGCGTCTCCGCGGAGACCTCGGTGACCGTGGCACCCTCGGGAACCTGGAAGTCGAAGCGAGCCCGCTCGGGCGTCGCGAACGTGATGGAGATGAAGCTGACGTCCAGGACGGCCGCGCTGTGTGCCTTGGCGAGCACCGTCACGCGCAGCGGCGTGCCGGTGGACGCATCGACAACCACCTCTGAGCTTCCGATCAGGCTCTCAGTCGCCTTGGGCGTGATCCGCAGCACGTAGGCCGACCGGCCGAGGAACGTGGTGACGGGGCCAACCCTGAGGATCGTGGACGCCGGGGTGACTGCCGCCAGCAATTGCTGTGCCAGGGCCTGCGGGGTGCCGACCAGCACGACGACCCTGCCGTTGAGGCGAGGTGCAGCCGCGAGCCGGGTGTGCACGACCTGGTTGGTCGCGCTCGTCCACTGCCAGGTGTCACGCACGTTGTGCACGAACGTGCTCTTGGCGTTGGGATCGAGGACGTCGATCCGCTGCCGGTCGAGCCCGTCGACGGCGACGGCAATCGTGTGCGTGCCGGCCAGCAGCGCCGTGCCATCGGTCAGCTTCGGCAGGGGGACCCTCGGCAGCAGGTTGGAGGACACCGCGACCTTGGGCAATGCGGAGAGGCTCAGCCTGCTCCTGGTGCGCACGACGCCGGACATCTCGGTCACGTTTGCGAGCTGCACCTTGGAGAGGAGTTGCTGGGCTGAGACGCGCGGCAGGGAGGGTGCCGCACCGGCGAGTGAGGCCCGGGCGCCTGCGACCGCAATCAGCACGGCGACGATGGCGAGCGGGGCGAACCAGCGGATCGAACGGCTATGGGTGAGAGTCACGGTGCGTATGCTGCACTTTGCTCCGCAATAAGGCAAGTTGCCCGGGGAACTTTCCTCATCCGAGATGTCGGCCGCGACGCAGCGTCACCTTGACCAACCACTTGCAAGGGGCAGTTTTGGCGGGAACCGGCCGCCTCGGCTGCGGCGCCTCAGGGGAGTCCGCCGAGGACCCTCCCATCCGATGATTTCCCGGGAGATTTCGCATTCTGAGGACGAGAGGCGACATTTTCCCGCGGTGGCCCTGGTCTCGGCGCCTCCCGTTTCCAAGATTCAGGGAAAGGATGAGCCGGCTGGCTGGGAGCGGTCGGTCTTCCCTGGGTGCTCGGTCGCGGTGCTCGCCGGCTCCGCAGGCAGGGATCAGCTGGTGCGGGCTACCACGAAGTCGGCCAAGGACTCCAATGCGGTCCGGCCCGGGACGTCGGGCAGCGGCCGGAGCAGGTCGCGGGCCTGGCCGGCGTAGGCCCTGAGGGTCTCGCGGGCGCGTTCCGTGGCAGGTGACCGGCGTAGCAGCGCGAGCGCCTCAGCGTGCAACGTGTCGTCCTCGAGCGGCTTGGCAATCAATTCCCGCAGCCGCTCCTCCGCCGGGTCGTCGCCCGCGAGGGCATAGAGCACCGGCAGCGTGGGCACCCCCTCGCGCAGATCGGTGCCGGGGGTCTTGCCCGACTCGGTGGCCGGCGAGGTGATGTCGAGCAGGTCGTCGGAAAGCTGGAAGGCGACGCCGATGATCTGGCCATAGGACGTGAGGGTCTCGACGATGGCCGGATCCGCCCCGCCGAACATCGCCCCGAAGCGACCCGCCGTCGCGATGAGCGAGCCGGTCTTCTCGGCCACCACCGCCAGGTAGTGCTCGACCAGGTCGGTGCCGGTGGGTGCGCCGACGGTCTCGTGGATCTGGCCCATGACCAGCCGCTCGAAGGTATGGGCCTGGATGCGGACCGCCGCCGGGCCGAGGTCGGCCAGCACGTCGGAGGCACGGGCGAAGAGGAAGTCCCCGGTCAGGATGGCGACGGTGTTGGTCCAGCGGGCGTTGGCCGAGACGGCTCCCCGGCGGACGAGCGCGTCGTCCATCACGTCGTCGTGGTAGAGCGTCGCTAGGTGGGTGAGCTCGACGACGGCCGCCGCGGCGATCACCTCGGGTGCCTCGATGTCGCCGAAGGACGCCGCCAGCAGGACGACGAGCGGCCGGAACCGCTTGCCGCCGGCCGTCACCAGGTGCCGGGCGGTTTCGGCGACGAAGGCGTCGCCGGAGTGCACGCAGGTCATCAGCCGGTCCTCGACCGCGGCCAGTCCGGATCGGACGGACTCCGCAAGCACCGGATCGGGCAGAGCGATCCCGGCGAGGCCCTGCGAGGTGGCAACCATCGCTAGCCGACGAACGACGCTGCGCTGGCCGCCAAGTGCAGGATCGGTTGCGGCGCGATGCCCAGGACGAGGGTCGCGACCACCCCGAGGGTGACGGCGGCCGAGGTGAAGCCGCCCGGCACGATCACCGAGGGCCCGCTCTCCGCGGGCTCGGAGAGGTACATCAGCACGACGATACGCAGGTAGGGAAAGGCCAGCACCGCACTGGTGACGACGCCCACGATGACCAACGGGGTGGCTCCGCCGTCGATCGCCGCTGCGAAGACGGCGAACTTGCTGGTGAACCCGCTGGTCAGCGGGATCCCGGCGAAGGCGAGCATGAAGAACGTGAAGGTGGCGGCGACCACCGGGGAGCGCCGGGCGAGGCCGGCCCATTGCGACAGGTGCGTCGCCTCGCCGTCGGGATCTCGGACCAGGGTGACGACGGCGAAGGCGCCGATCGTCGTGAAGCCGTAGGCCACCAGGTAGAACAGCGTGCTGGAGATGCCGGTCTTGGTCAGCGCCACGGCGCCGACCATGATGAACCCGGCGTTGGCGACCGTGGAGTAGGCCAGCAGTCGCTTCACGTCGGTCTGGGTGACCGCGAGTACGGCGCCGAGCACCATCGAGGCGATCGCCACCGCCCAGATCAGCGGCCGCCAGTCCCACCGCGTGTTGGCGAAGGCGACATAGAGCACCCGCAGGATCGCCCCGAACGCGGCGACCTTGGTGCAGGCCGCCATCAGGGCGGTGACCGGCGTGGGAGCGCCCTGGTAGACGTCCGGCGTCCACGAATGGAAGGGCGCTATGCCGGCCTTGAACAGGAGGCCGATGACCAGCAGCGCGAGCCCGAGGAACAACAGCAGATCGTCGGCGCTTGAGCCGGCAGCCGCATCGAAGATCCCGCGTAGCTGCACCGTACCGGCGTAGCCGTAGAGCAGGGCCACGCCGTACAGGAAGAACGCCGAGGCGAAGGCGCCGAGCAGGAAGTACTTGACCGCCGCCTCCTGGGACAGCAGCCGCCGGCGCCTGGCCAGCCCGCAGAGCAGGTAGAGCGGCAGCGAGAGCACTTCGAGCGCGACGAACATCAGCAGCAGGTTGTTGGCGCTGGCGAAGAGCATCATCCCCGCGAGGGCGAACACCGTCAGCGGGAAGACCTCGGTCTGCGAATGCGTCGCGCCGATCTGCCGGCGGTCGGTCGGTGAGCCGACGGTGACGGCCGCGTCGGCGACGAAGTGCCCGCCGCGCTCCGACGACCGGTCGGCGAGCAGCAGCACGCTGGCGGCGCCCAGGGCGGCCAGCGTGCCCTCGATGAACAACGCCGGGCCGTCGACCGCAACGGCCCCCGACGCGGTGACGACGTCGGCGGACCCGGCCAGCCAGATGACCGCAGCCAGCGAGCCGAGCAGGGCCAGCAGGGCGATGACGACTTGCACGATCCGGCGGGTGGCCCGTGGCGCGAACGCCTCGGCCAGCACGCCGAGGCCGGCCGCCGCGAACAGCAGCAGCATCGGCAGCAGGCTGCGGTAGGCGACGCTCGGCGCCCGCAGGTCTCCCGCGGCTGCCGCAAGCGCGTGCGAGGTGCTCACTTGCTGCCCCCTTCGGTGTCCGGAGCATTGATTGCGGTCGGACCGGGATCGGCCGTCCCGACATCCTGCATCGTCGCCTTGACCGCCGGCGTGATCACGTCGAGTACCGGCTTGGGGTAGACACCTAGCGCCACGACCAGGGCGAGCACGGGCGCGATGACCCACGCCTCGCGCGCGGACAGGTCACGCATCTTGGGCAGGCTGGGGTTGAGCGGGCCGTGCATGGTGCGCTGGTACATCAGCAGGACGTACAAAGCCGCCAGGATCATGCCGATGGCCGCGATGACGGCCACCGGTTGGTTGACGGCGAAGGTGCCCAGCAGCACCAGGAACTCGCTGACGAAGGTGTTGGTGCCGGGCATCGCCAGCGCCGACAGGCCGGCCAGCAGGAACACGCCGGCCACCAGTGGCACCGCCTGGGCCATGCCGCCGAAGTCACCGGTCAACCGGCTGCCCCGGCGGCTGATCAGGAATCCGACGCACAGGAACAGCGCTCCGGTGGAGAGGCCGTGGTTGACCATGTAGAGCACAGCTCCGGAGCCGCCCTGGGAGGTGAAGGCGAAGATCCCCAGCGCGATGAAGCCGAAGTGCGCCACCGAGGTGTAGGAAACCAGCCGCTTGAGGTCGTTCTGGCCCATCGCCAGCAGCGCGCCGTAGATGATCCCGACGACGGACAGGATCAGCACCAGCGGTGCGAACCGCTGCGAGGCGGCCGGGAACAGCGGCAGGCACCAGCGCAGGAAGCCGTAGGTCCCCACCTTGTCGAGAACGCCGACGAGGAGGACGGCGACACCGATCGGCGCCTCCGAGCCGGCGTCGGGCAGCCAGGTGTGGAAGGGGACGAGCGGCGCCTTGATGGCGAAGGCGATGAAGAAGCCGAGGAACAGCCAGCTCTGCGTCGCCGGCGAGATGTGCAGCTTCACCAGGTCGGCGAAGGCGAAGCTGTTGCTGCCCTGGTCCTTCGCGACGACGTACAACGCGATCAGCGCCGCGAGCATCAGCAGGCCGCCGGCGAGGGAGTAGAGGAAGAACTTCACGGCGGCGTACTGCCGGCGGGGGCCGCCGTAGGACCCGATCAGGAAGTACATCGGGACCAGCATCGCCTCGAAGAAGACGTAGAACAGGAACAGGTCGGTGGCGGCGAACACGCCGACCGTGCAGGCCTGCAGCGAGAGCAGCAGCGCGAAGAAGGTCTTGACCGGCCGCTGGCCGGTCCCGGCATCGTGCCAGGAGGCGAGGATCACGACCGGCATGAGTACGGCGACCATCGCGATGAGCACCAGGGCGATGCCGTCGGCGCCGAAGCCGAAGCGCACGCCGAACTGCGGGATCCACGCGTAGTCCTCGATCAGCTGGAACCGCGCTCCGCCCGCCACGAATTTCGCGCACATGGCGATGGCGATGGCCAGCTCGAACAGCGAGAAGGCCAGCGCGACGACCTTGGCGAGTTGCGGCGGTCGTCCCTTGGGCAGCACCAGGACGACGGCCACGCCGATCAGGGGCAACACCGTCAGGGCGGGTAGGTACGGCAAGGTCATTGGTCCAGCTCCGGCTTCGCCTTCGTGTCCGGGGTCATTGGTCCAGCTCCGGCTTCGCCTTCGTGTCCGGGGTCATCGGTCCAGCTCCGGCTTCGCCTTCGTGTCCGTCCTCATTGGTCCAGCTCCGGCTTCGCCTTCGTGTCCGTCCTCATTTCAGCGTCACCGCCAACAGTGCCGCGATCACGGCCACCGAGCCTCCCAGCATCGTGAGCGCGTAGGTACGGACGAAGCCGGTCTGCATCCGGCGCAGGCGACCCGAGGTGCCGCCGACGGCGGCGGCGAAGCCGTTGACCACACCGTCGACGCCGCGGCCGTCGAACCACACCGACAGCCGGGTCAGCCACTGGCCGGGACGCATGAGCACCGCCTCGTTGAAGGCGTCCGCATAGAGATTGTTGCGGGCCGCCACCACAGGCGCGGACACCCGGGTCGGCGCGACGACGGGGATGTCGCGGGTGCCGAAGGCGTACCACGCACCGGCCACGCCGCCGATCACCACCAGCAGGGTGATCAGGGTGAGCACGACGGGTGAGATGGTGTGCACGCCGGCCTCGGCCGGTGGCCCCACCGACGGCTCCAGCCAGTGCTGCAGGGCGCCGCCGAAGACCAGCAGCCCGCCGGCGACGACGGACCCGATGGCGAGAAGCACCATGGGCACCGTCATGACCGGCGGCGACTCGTGCGGGTGGACGTCTTCGGTCCAGCGCCGTGGGCCGAAGAAGGTCAGCACCATCAGCCGGGTCATGTAGAACGCGGTGATGCCCGCACCGACCAGCGCGCAGGTGCCGAGGACCCAGCCGGACGCCCCGCCCTGGTCGAATGCCGCCTCGATGATCTTGTCCTTGGAGAAGAAGCCGGAGAACGGGATCATCCCGATGATCGCGAGGTAGCCGGCCATCATCGTCCAGAAGGTCACCGGCATGACGGTGCGCAGGCCGCCGAAGCGCCGCATGTCCACCTGGTCGTTCATGCCGTGCATCACCGACCCCGCACCGAGGAACAGGCCGGCCTTGAAGAAGCCGTGGGTCAGCAGGTGCAGGATCGCGATGGCATAGACGCCCTTGCCCAGGCCGGCCGCGAGGAACATGTAGCCGATCTGGCTCACCGTCGACCAGGCCAGCACCCGCTTGATGTCGTCCTTGGCGCAGCCGATGACGCAGCCGAGCAGCAGGGTGACCGCGCCGATCACGGTGACGACGGTCCGGCCGTCCCGGGTGAGGTCGTAGATCGGCGCCGACCGGCAGATCAGGTAGACCCCCGCGGTCACCATGGTGGCGGCGTGGATCAGCGCCGAGACCGGGGTGGGGCCTTCCATGGCATCCGGCAGCCAGGTCTGCAACGGGAACTGCCCGGACTTGCCGCAGGCTCCGAGCAGCAGCAGCAGGGCGAGTGCGGTCAGCGTGCCGCCGCTCAGCGCGCCCGCCCCGGCGAAGACGCCGGCGAAGGATGTCGTACCCAGGGTCGCGAACATCAGGAAGATCGCGACGATCAGCCCCACGTCGCCGACCCGGTTGGCGATAAAGGCCTTCTTGGCCGCGGTGGCGGCCTCGGGCCTGTGATGCCAGAAGGCGATCAGCAGGTACGACGCCAGACCGACGCCCTCCCAGCCGGCGTACAGGGAGAGGTAGTTGTTGCCGAGCACCAGCAACAGCATCGCGGCGACGAACAGGTTGAGGTAGCCGAAGAATCGCCGCCGGCCAGGATCGTCGGCCAGGTAGCCGATGGAGTAGACGTGGATGAGAAACCCCACGCCGGTGATCAGCAGCACGAACACCGCCGACAGCGGGTCGTAGAGCAGGCCGATCTCGGCCTTGAACCCGCCGACCGGCACCCAGTCGTAGACGTGCACGCTGACCTGCCGGTGCGACATGCCGCGCAACGCGAAGAAGTAGACCAGGCCCAGCACGAAGCCGGCGCCCACCGTGGCACAGCCGAGCAGATGCCCCCAGCGGTCACCCCGGCGGCCGACGAGCAGGAGCACGGCGGCGCCGGCGATCGGCAGCGCGAGCAGCAGCCAGGAGGTGCCGAGCAGGCCGCCGGCAGCGGCGAACCGCTCGGGAGCGGCGGCGATCAGGTCAGACGACACGGCAGTCCTCGGCTCAGTACTTCAGCAGGTTGGCATCGTCGACGGACGCGGACCGGCGGTGGCGGAAGATCGACATGATGATGGCCAGGCCGACGACGACCTCGGCCGCGGCAACGACCATCACGAAGAAGGCCATCACCTGCCCGTCGAGAGTGCCCCTGATCCGCGAGAAGGTCACCAGCGTGAGGTTGACCGCGTTGAGCATCAACTCGATGCACATGAACACCACGATCGCGTTGCGCCGGACGAGCACGCCGGCCGCCCCGATGGTGAACAACGCGGCCGACAGCAGCAGGTAGTAGGTGGGTGTCACGTCTGGTCCTTCGAACGGGCCTGGCGCAGCGAGAGCGGCTCGACGACCTTGTCGACGCTGATGCCGGTGGTGGTGCCGTCCGGCAGCAGTGCCGGAGTGGCGACCGAGTCGGAGGTCGCGAACACGCCGGGACCGGGCAACGGCCCAGGATAGCCACCCGAGCGGAAGCGCTTGCGGGACAGCGCCCGCTGGGTGAGCCGGCCCTTGGCGGGCCGCTCCACGTGGGCCAGCACCATGGCACCCACTGCGGCGGTGATCAGCAGCGCGCTGGTCACCTCGAAGGCGAACACGTACCGGGTGAAGAGCAGCCCGGCGATCTGCCGGAGGTTGTCGGTGTAGCCGGCGCTGCGGCCCAGGCCCACCACCTTGACCGACGACAGTCCGCGGGCCAGGGCCAGGGTCACCAGCACGGCGAAGCCGATGCCGAACAGCGCTGCCGCGACGCGCTGGCCGCGCAGCGTCTCGATGATCGAGTCCGCGGTGTCGCGGCCGACGAGCATCAGGACGAACAGGAACAGGATCATGATGGCGCCGGTGTAGACGATGATCTGCACCATCCCGATGAACGGCCCGGACTGCACTACGTAGAACACGCCGAGGCTGAACATCGTGGCGACCAGGCACAGCGCCGAGTGCACGGCATTGCGGGCGAGCACCATCCCGATGGCACCGGCCAGGGCTATCGGGGTCAGGATCCAGAACGTCGCCGCCTCGCCCGTGCTCACCGCGCCGGGCGCCGTGACCGTGGCCGTGAGGCCGGCAGTGGCCGCCAGCGTTGCGCTCACCGCCGCTCCTCGTGCTCCGCGGAGGTCTCCACCGTCTGCGCGCCGGCGGAGGCACCGGGGTTGGTGAGGGCGCCGACGTAGTAGTCGCGCTCGGCCTCGCCCAGTCGCATCGGATGCGGCGGTGGCTCCATGCCGGGCAGCAGCGGGGCGAGCAACTGCTCCTTGGTGTAGATCAGATCAGCGCGGCTGTCGGAGGCGAGTTCGTATTCGTTGGTCATCGTCAGCGCCCTGGTCGGGCAGGCCTCGATACACAGACCGCAGAAGATGCAGCGCGCGTAATTGATCTGGTAGACGGCGCCGTAGCGCTCACCTGGGGAATACCGCTCATCCTCGGTGTTGTCGGCGCCCTCGACGTAGATCGCGTCCGCCGGGCAGGCCCAGGCGCACAACTCACAGCCGACGCACTTCTCCAGGCCGTCCGGGTGGCGGTTGAGCTGGTGGCGGCCGTGGTAGCGGGGTGCGGTCGGCTTGACGTCGTACGGGTACTGCTCGGTGGCCACCTTCTTGAACATGGTGGCGAAGGTCAGGCCGAAGCCCTTGAGTGAGTCGAGCATCTCAACCGTCCTCTTCCTCGGTCGGCTCCCGGTCGGTGGCGCCGAGCCGAGCCGGCACCGCGACCAGGCTGGGAGAGGGCGGCACGACGAGATCCATCGGCGGCACGGGGAAGGAAACCGCACCGTCAGCGAAATCGGGATCGGAGTCCACGTCGCCTTTCTTGCTCTCCGGCCAGAAGAACGTCACGAGCAGGGCGATGCCGAGGGGGATGCCGATAGTGATCAGCAGGCGACGGCGGTCCAGGCTCTGCTCGCCGACGACCCGGACGGAATCGACGAGCAGGATCCACACCAGGCTGATCGGCACGAGCACCTTCCAGCCCAGCTGCATGAACTGGTCGTAGCGCAGCCGCGGCAGCGTGCCGCGCAGCCAGATGAAGACGAACAGCGCGCCGAGCACCTTGCCGGTGAACCACAGCACCGGCCACCAGCCGCTGTTTGCCTGGGACCACAGCGACACCGGCCACGGGGCCCGCCAGCCGCCGAGGAACAGCGTCGTCGCCAGCGCCGAGACGGTGACCATGTTGATGTATTCGGCGAGGAAGAACAGCGCGAACTTCAGCGAGGAGTATTCCGTGTGGAAACCACCGACCAGCTCCGATTCCGCCTCGGGCAGGTCGAAGGGCGCCCGGTTGGTCTCACCGACGGCGGAGACGAAATAGATGGCGAAGCTCGGCGCGAGCATGATCGCGTACCACGACGGGAGTTGCACCGCGGCGCCGAGCAGGTGCAGCGTCGAGCCCTGCGCCTGAGCGGAGACGATCTCGCTGGTGGACAGCGAACCCGCGGTCAGGAAGACCGGCACGATCGAGAGCCCCATGGCCACTTCGTAGGAGACCATCTGCGCCGCGCTGCGCAGGCTGCCCAGCAGCGGGTAGGTCGACCCGCTGGCCCAGCCGGCGAGCACGATGCCGTAGATCCCGAGCGAGGAGCAGGCGAGGACGAAGAGTACGGCGACGGGGAGGTCGGTGAGCTGCAGCGCCGTGTGGTGGCCGAAGATGCTCACCTCCGGCCCGAAGGGGATCACCGAGAACGCCAGGAAAGCCGGCACGGTCGCCAGGATCGGAGCCAGGATGTAGACGGGCTTGTCGACCAAGGTCGGGACGATGTCTTCCTTGAAGGCGAGCTTGAGGCCGTCGGCGAGGCTCTGCAGCAGGCCTTGCGGCCCGACCCGGTTGGGGCCGATGCGGTTTTGCATCCGGCCCACGACCCGGCGTTCGAGCCAGATCGTGAACAGCGTCATGACGACCAGGAACACGAAGACGGCGACGACCTTGGCCAGGATCAACCAGATCGGCTCGGCGCCGAAGCTCTCCAGCTTGGCCTGCCCCGCGGCGATCGTCATCGGTCCCCCTTCGGCGGACCCGGCTCGGGCCCATCCGCTTCGGGGCCCTCCGATTCGGGCCCATCCGCTTCGGAAACGGCGATGCGTACGACGGAGCCGCTGTCGGCACCGAGCATCCGACGGACGGCGGAGCCGGTGGATCGGGTCGGCAGCCACACCACCCGATCGGGCAGGTCGGCGAGCACCAGCGGCAGGGTGATGCCGCCGCGGTCGGTGGAGACGGTGACCTGCTGCCCCGCGGCGGCGCCGAGCTCGGCGGCCGTCGCCGCCGACAAGTGCAGGTGGGGCCGCTTCGCGGTGCCGGCCAGGTGTGGCTCGTCGCGCTGCAGGGTGCCCTCGTCGAGCAGCCAGTGCCAGGTGGCGAGGACGGCCTCGCCGGCCGCCGGAACCGGCTGCTGGGTGATCGGGACGTGCGGTGGCGCGGGGCGGGCAGCTGTGACCGCCGCCCCCAACCGGCCCCACTCGGCCCGCACCGACTCCACGTCGGCCGTGCCCAGGTCGAAGCCCAGCTCGGCGGCGAGCGCGTGCAGGGTGCGGCCGTCGGACAGGGCACCGGTGCCGTGCAGCGCCGCGTCGAAGGACCGCAGCCGGCCCTCCCAGTCGACGTAGGTGCCGGCCTTCTCCACCGCCGGGGCCACCGGGAACACGACGTCGGCCCGGGCGGTCACCGCCGAGGGAAGCAGCTCCAGGCTGACCACGAAGCGGGCCGTCGCCAGCGCCGCGGCCGCCAGCACCGGGTCGGGCAGGTCGTCGGGATCCACCCCGCCGACGAGCAGGCCGGCCAGCCCGCCGTCTCGGGTGGCGGTCAGGATGGCCGTGGTGTCGCGCCCGGGCTCGCCCGGCAGGGGGTCTGAGCCCCAAACCGCGGCCACCTCCGTGCGCGCGTCCGGGTCGGCGACCAGCCGGCCGCCGGGGAGCAGAGCGGGCAGCGCCCCGGTCTCCACGGCTCCCCGCTCGCCGGCCCGCCGGGGCACCCAGGCAAGCCCGGCCCCGGTCTCCGTCGCCAGCCGGGCCGCCGCGGACAGCGCGCCGGGCACCATGGCCAGCCGCTCGCCGACACAGATCACCGCGCCCGGCCGGCGCAGCGCGGCACCGGCGGCACTGGCGTTGTCACCGAGTGCCGCCAAGGCGGCGGCCTCGCCACCGGGCACCGTGCGGATCAGGTCGGCACCGAGCTTGCGCAGGCCGTTGCTGGTGAACGGTGCGATCGCGAGGACCGCCGCGCCGTGCAGCCGGACCGCCTTGCGCAGCCGCAGGAAGACGATCGGCGACTCCTCCTCACACTCGATGCCGGCGAGCAGCACGGCAGGCGCGGCCTCCAGGTCGGCGTAGGTCATCGCCCCTGCCCCGGGCGCGCTGCGCACCACGTGCGCGGCGAGGAAGCCGAGCTCCTCGGCGGAGTGCGGCCGGGCCCGCATGTCGACGTCGTTGGTGCCGAGGACCGCCCGGGCGAACTTCGCGTAGGCGTAGGCATCCTCGGCGGTCAGCCGGCCGCCGGGCAGGACGCCCACCCCCCCGCCGTTGTCCCGGGCCTCCCGCAGCCCCTCGGCGGCGCGTTCGAGTGCCTCGGGCCAGGACGCGGATACCAGGTCGCCGGACTCGTCGCGGACGAGCGGGGTCATGATCCGGTCGGCCGCGGTGGCGTAGGTGAATGCCCAGCGGCCCTTGTCGCAGTTCCACTCCTCGTTGACCGCCGGATCGTCCGCGGCCAGCCGGCGCATGACCTTGCCACGGCGCCAGTCGGTACGCTGCGCGCAGCCCGAGGCACAGTGCTCGCAGGCCGACGGCGTCGACTGCAGGTCGAACGGCCGGGCCCGGAACCGGTAGGCCATGCCGGTCAGCGCGCCGACCGGGCAGATCTGCACGGTGTTGCCGGAGAAGTAGGACTCGAACGGCTCGTCGGCATAGATCGCGACCTGCTCCAGGGCACCGCGCTCGAACAGCTCGATGAACGGGTCACCGGCGATCTCCTGGGAAAACCGCGTGCAGCGCGCGCACAGCACGCAGCGCTCACGGTCGAGCAGCACCTGCGCGGAGATCGCGATGGGTTTGGGGTAGGTGCGCTTCACGTCGTGGAAGCGGCTGTCGGCGCGGCCGTTGGACATCGCCTGATTCTGCAGTGGACACTCGCCGCCCTTGTCGCAGACCGGGCAGTCCAGCGGGTGGTTGATCAGCAGCATCTCCATGTTGCCCTGCTGCGCCTTGTCGGCGACGGGCGAGGTGAGCTGGGTCTTGACCACCATCCCTTCGGCGACGGTCGTGGTGCAGGAGGCGACCGGCTTGCGCTGGCCCTCGACCTCGACGATGCACTGCCGGCAGGCGCCGATCGGGCTGAGCAGCGGGTGGTCGCAAAACCGCGGGATACCGATGCCCAACTGCTCGGCGGCGCGAATGATCAGGGTGCCCTTGGGCACCACGACCTCGAACCCGTCGATGACGACGGCGAGGTGGCCCGGCGGTACGGCGACCGCCCGCCCGGTGGAGGGTGTCGTCATGGCCTCGGTCATCGGTTGACCGCCAGGGCCCGGACGGGCGCGAAGGGGCAGCCGCCGCGCTCGTAGTGCGCGACGTACTCGTCGCGGAAATGCTGGATCGACGAGACGATCGGGCTCGTGGCGCCGTCGCCGAGGGCGCAGAACGCCCGGCCGAAGATGTTGTCGCAGGTGTCGAGCAGCGTGTCGATGTCCTCCGCGGTGCCGGCCCCGGCCTCAAGCCGCTGCAGGATCTGCGTCATCCAATAGGTCCCCTCGCGGCAGGGCGTGCACTTGCCGCAGGACTCGTGGGCATAGAACTCGTTGAAGCGCAGGGTGGCCCGCACGATGCAGGTGTTCTGGTCGAAGATCATCAGCGCGGCGGTGCCCAGCAGCGAGCCGGCTGCCACCATCCCCTCGAAGTCCAGCGGCGCGTCGAGGTGCGCCGCGGTGAGGAAGGGCGTCGACGACCCGCCCGGCGTCCAGAACTTCAGCTCCGAGCCCTCCCGCATCCCGCCGGCGATGTCGAGCAGGTCGCGCAGGGTGGTGCCCAGCGGCACCTCGTACTGCCCCGGTCGCAGGACGTGGCCGGACAGGCTGAAGATCTTGGGCCCGGGCGACTTCTCGGTGCCCATCGAGCGGAACCACTCCGCGCCGCCGAGCAGGATGAAGGGCACCGTGGCGATCGTCTCCACGTTGTTGACCACCGTCGGCGCGGCGTAGAGCCCGTGCGTCGCCGGGAAGGGCGGGCGCAGCCGCGGCTGGCCGCGGAAGCCTTCGAGGGAGTCGAGCAGCGCGGTCTCCTCGCCGCAGATGTAGGCACCGGCTCCACTGTGGAGGGTCAGGTCGAGGTCGAACCCCGAGCCGAGGATGTCGCGGCCGAGGTAGCCCGCGGCGTAGGCCTCGGCGACCGCGGCGTCGAGCCGGCGCCGGGCGTGCACCATCTCGCCGCGGACGTAGACGAACGCGTGCGAGCAGCGCACTGCATAGGCCGCGATGACGATGCCCTCGATCAGCGAGTGCGGGTCCGCCATCATCAGCGGGAGGTCCTTGCAGGTGCCCGGCTCCCCTTCGTCGGCGTTGACGACGACGTAGTGCGGCTTGGCGGCCTGTCCCTCGGTGCCCTGCGGGATGAAACCCCACTTGAGGCCGGTCGGGAAGCCTGCACCGCCGCGGCCGCGCAGGCCGGATTCCTTGACGAGGGCGATCACCTCGTCGGGCTGCATCGCCAGTGCCTTGCGCAGCCCGAGGTAGCCGTCGGTGCGCTCGTAGGTGGCCAGCGTCCAGGATTCGGGCTCGGCCCAGCGCCTGGTGAGTACGGGAGTCAGCGGCACGGCTCAGCGCTTCCGAGACCTGGCGGGCGGGCTCGGATAGGCCGGAGCGGACTCGCCGCGGCGGCTCGCGAGCCGCAACCCGACCAACGTCGGCTCGCCGGCCGGGCCCTCGGCGACGGCCGCCGGCCGCGGGTCGCCGAAGCCGGCGAGCAGCAGCTCGGTCTCGCGGAAGCTGCACAGCCGCGCCCCTCGGCTCGGCTCGGGCAGGTCGCCGGCCCGCAACCGGCGGACCACGTCACCGGCGGACTCCGGTGTCTGGTTGTCGAAGAACTCGTAGTTGACGGTCAGCACCGGGGCGTAGTCGCAGGCGGCCAGGCACTCGGCATGCTCGAGGGTGACGGTGCCGTCCTCGGTGGTCTCGTTGTGGCCGACCCCGAGGTGCTCGGAGAGCCGGGCGAAGATCTCGTCGCCGCCGAGCACGCCGCACAGCGTGTTGGTGCAGACGCTCACCAGATAGTCGCCGGTGGGCCGCCGTTTGTACATCGTGTAGAAGGTGACGACCGCGCCCACCTCGGCCTTGGTCAGCCCGAGCTCCTCGGCGCACAGCGCCACCCCGGCCGGCGTGACATAGCCCTCCTCCGACTGCACCAGGTGCAGCATCGGCAGCAGGGCGGACCTCGGCTGCGGGTAGCGGGCGATGATCTCCCGGGCCCGCTCCCGGGTCTGCTCGGTCAGTGGCATCAGCGGTCCACCCCGCCCATTACCGGATCCAGCGACGCCACCGCGGCGATGGCGTCGGCGAGCAGGCCACCCTCGCACAGCGCCCCGACGGCCTGCAGGTTGACGAAGGAGGGGTCGCGCAGGTGCACCCGGTAGGGCCGGGTGCCGCCGTCGCTGACCACGTGGAAGCCAAGCTCCCCGCGGGGCGATTCGATCGGCACGTACACCTGCCCGACCGGCACCCGGAAGCCCTCGGTGACCAGCTTGAAGTGGTGGATCAGCGACTCCATGGACTGGCCCATGATCGTGCGCACGTGGTCGAGGGAGTTGCCGAGGCCGTCGGCGCCCAGGGAGAGCTGGGCCGGCCAGGCGATCTTGCGGTCGGCCACCATGATGGAGCCGGGCTCGAGCTTGTCCAAGGCCTGCTCGACGATGCGCAGCGACTCGCGGATCTCCTGCACCCGCACGGTGTAGCGGGCCCAGGCATCCCCGGTGGTGGCGGTGACGACCTCGAAGTCGTAGTCGGAGTAGCCGCAGTACGGTTCCACCTTGCGCAGGTCCCAGGGCAGCCCGGCGCTGCGCAGCACCGGCCCGGTGACGCCGAGGGCGATGCAGCCGGGCACGTCGAGGTGGGCGACGTTCTGCAGCCGGCGCTGCCAGATCGGCTGCCCGGTCAGCAGCCTCTCGTACTCGTCGACCCGGGTCCGCTGGTAGGCGAGGAACTCCTCGATCTTCTCCACCGCCCCAGGCGGCAGGTCCTGCGACAGGCCGCCGGGCCGGATGTAGGCCATGTTCATCCGCAGGCCGGAGACCATCTCGAAGATGTCCAGGACGTGCTCGCGGTCGCGGAAGCCCATGGTCATCATCGTCAGCGCACCGATCTCCATGCCACCGGTGGCCAGCCAGACCAGATGCGAGGCGATCCGCTGCAACTCCATCATCAGCACCCGGATGACGGTCGCCCGCTCGGGCGCCTCGATGCCGAGCAGCTTCTCGACGGCCAGGCAGTAGCCGACCTCGTTGAAGATGTTGGCGAGGTAGTCGGCGCGGGTGACGAAGGTGACGCCCTGGGTCCAGTTGCGGTATTCGGTGTTCTTCTCGATGCCGGTGTGCAGGTAGCCGATGACCGTGCGGGCCTGCGTGACGGTCTCGCCCTCGAGCTCCAGCACCAGCCGCAGCACGCCGTGTGTCGAGGGGTGCTGCGGCCCCATGTTGACGACCAGGCGCTCGTCGCTGATCGGGTCGCGGTCGCCGAGCACGTCCTCCCAGTCGCCGCCGGTGACGGTGTAGACCCGGCCCTCGGTGGTCTCGGTCGCTGGCGCTGTGCTTTCTGGAGGGGCGGTGCTTTCTGGAGGGCCGGTGCTTTCTGGAGGGGCGGTGTTTCCTGGAGGGGCGGTAGTCATCGGTATGCCCTGCGCTCGTCAGGTGGCGGGATCTGGGCGCCCTTGTATTCGACCGGGACACCCCCGAGCGGGTAGTCCTTGCGCTGGGGGAAGCCCTCCCAGTCGTCGGGCATCTCGATGCGGGTCAGCGCCGGGTGGCCGGTGAACACCACGCCGAACATGTCGTAGGTCTCCCGCTCCTGCCAGTCGGCGGTCGGGTAGACGGCGGTGACGCTGGGGACCTGCGGCTCCGCGACGCTCGTCGCCACCTCCAGCCGGACCCGCCGGCGGTAGGTCATCGAGGTGAGGTGGTAGGCGACGTGCAGCCTGTCTGCCTGATCGATGTAGTCGACCCCGGACACGCTCGAGCACAGCTCGAAGCGCAAGGCCGGGTCGTCACGCATCAGCAGGCAGACGTCGGCGATGCGGTCCTTGGCCACCGTGATCGTCAGCTCACCGCGGTCGACGACGACACGCCGCACCGCGTCACGGGGTGCCACCCCGGCGAGCTTGTCGACCACCTCGTCGTAGTAGCCGCCGTACGGCCGCTCGGTCGAGCCGGGTGAGACCTGCTTGCGGACCAGGCCGCCGAAGCCCGAGGTGTCGCCGCTGCCGGAGACGCCGAACATGCCGTGCTGGACATGCCCGGGCACGGGAGTGCCAGCGGATTCGGCGAACTCCTGCGGCTGGCCGGCGACCGGTGCGGCGCTCTCATCGGCTGGGCGCTTGTCGTCTGAGCTGTTGCCTGCTGGGGTCACTTCTTGGCGAACCTCTCCGACGACGGCGTGACGCCGTAGCGCGGCCCGCCCTCGATCTGCTGGGCGCTGAGTTGCAGTGCCCGCTTGTCGCCGAGCGGCTCGTGCATGATCTTCTCGTGCAGCCGCAGGATGGCGTCGATGAGCATCTCCGGCCGCGGCGGGCAGCCGGGGAGATACATGTCCACCGGCACCACATGGTCGACGCCCTGCACGATGGCGTAGTTGTTGAACATCCCGCCGCTGCTGGCGCACACGCCCATCGACAGCACCCACTTGGGCTCCGCCATCTGGTCGTAGATCTGCCGCAGCACCGGCGCCATCTTCTGGCTCACCCGGCCGGCCACGATCATCAGGTCGGCCTGCCGCGGGGAGGCCCGGAAAACCTCCATGCCGAAGCGCGCCAGGTCATAACGGGGAGCGCCGGCCGTCATCATCTCGATCGCGCAGCAGGCCAGCCCGAAGGTGGCCGGCCACAGCGAGGACTTGCGGCTCCAGTTGACCAGCTTCTCGACGCTGGTCAGCAGGACCCCGCTCGGCACCTTCTCCTCTAGTCCCATTTCAGTCCCAGTCGAGCCCGCCGCGCCGCCAGACATAGGCGTACGCAATGAAGACGGTGCCGATGAACAGCGCCATCTCGACCAACCCGAACACGCCCAACTGCTTGTTTGCGACGGCCCAGGGATAGAGAAAGATGATTTCGATGTCGAACACGATGAACAGCATCGCGGTGAGATAGAACTTCACCGGAAATCGGCCGCTGCCGATCGGCTTCGGACTCGGCTCGATGCCGCACTCGTAGGCGTCCAGCTTGGCCCGGTTGTAACGCTTGGGCCCGATGTAGCCGGCGATGCCGACGGAAAATACCGCGAAGAAGGTGGCGAGACCGAACATCGCCACGATGGGTAGGTACGGGGTCAGCACGTTTCGCCTCCTCTCAGGCTGGAATACCGCCAACAGTAACGGGGCAACCGGGCCGCGGGATAAGCACCCCGGCGGCAGTTGCCGTCAGGCCGCGGGGGTCACTCTGGTCAGGCCGTTGATGATCCGGTCCATGGCATCGCCACCGTGCGGATCGGTGAGGTTGGCCATCACCTTGAGGGCAAACCGCATCAGCACAGGATGCGGCAGGCCGTGCCGGGTGATCAGCTTCATCACACTGGGATGCCCGATCGCCTTCACGAAGACCCCGCCCAGCCGGTAATAACCGCCGTAGGACGCCTCCAGCGCCCGCGGGTAGGACTGCAGGGTGCGCTCGCGGCCCGGGCCGGGCGACCGGGACAATGCGGTCACGGCCACGTCGGCCGCCATCTCGCCGGACTCCATGGCATAGGCGATGCCCTCGCCGTTGAACGGGTTGACCGTGCCGCCCGCGTCGCCCACCAGCAGCACGCCACGGGTGTAGTGCGGCTTGCGGTTGAAGCCCATCGGCAGGCCGCCGCCGCGCACGGGCCCGGTCGCGTTGGCCTCGGTGAACCCCCACTCCGCGGGCAGGCCGTCGAGCCAACTGGTGAGCAGCCTGCGGTAGTCGACGTGGCGGAAGGCGCCGGAAGAGTTGAGGATCCCGAGGCCGACGTTGGACGTGCCGTCGCCCACGCCGAAGATCCAGCCGTAGCCAGGCAGCAACCGCCCCCGGCCCGCGCCGCGGTCCCACAACTCCACCCACGACTCCAGGTAGTCGTCGTCGTGCCGCGGGCTGCTGTAGTAGCGGCGGACCGCGACCCCCATCGGGCGGTCGTCGCGCTTGCCGATGCCGAGGGTGAGCCCGAGCCGGCCGGACACCCCGTCGGCGGCGACCACCAGCGGGGCGCGGTAGATCTGCCGGCGCTTGTCCGGCCCGACCTTGGCCTCGACCCCGACGACCCGGCCGGCGGTGTCGAGCACCGGCCCGGTGACGTTGGTCTGCTCCTGCAACCGGGCCCCGGCCTTCTGCGCCTGGCGGACCACCACCTCGTCGAGGTCGGCCCGCGGCCGGACCAGCCCGTAGTCGGGGTAGGCGGCCAGCTCCGGCCACGGCAGCTCCAGCCGCATCCCGCCGCCGAGGACCCGCAGGCCCTTGTTGCGGATCCAGCCGGCCTCCTCGCGGGTGTCGATGCCCATCCGCAGCAGCGCCTTGACCGAGCGTGGGGTCAGCCCGTCGCCGCAGACCTTCTCCCGCGGGTAGGACGACTTCTCCAGCAGCAGGACGTCCAAACCGGACTGCGCGAGGTAGTAGGCCGTCGCGGCACCACCCGGCCCGCCGCCGACGACGATGACATCGGCATCCGTGACAGCGGGGCCGGTCGGCGAGCTAGCGGTCACAAGCTTCGTCCCCACTCGGCGGCCGACGTCGGAGGGGGCAGATGCCCCGAGGACAAGTCTACGTGGCGGCCGACGGCACGATCGGACCCGTCAATGCCCGGGCGGCTGGTGCTCCGCACAACGATGCGACGCGCTGTCCGGCAGCAGGACGGCGCCGCACTCGTCACCCGTCCCCCATCGGCCGAACCACTGGCCCGTGCGGCGGAACCGGCGGGTAGCGGCACGCCACGCCGCCTCGTCCTCCGGCGTGGTGTCGCCCATGTCGGGAAGGGGCTCTGGTCTGCGGTGGCCCCGCCTCCCGTGTTGCGGGTCCGGGCTCGTTGTCGGGGATGAAGGAGCCGTGGAATCCGAGGGCGGGCGCGTCGTGGTTGATCCCGTCGATGGTGCCTGCGCGATCATACTTCGGTCTCCTATCACCGGTCGGATCGATCACGGGGCTGGATCGTTGGCAAGGTGATGTGCCGACCCAGCCAGAGCAGATGTCCGGTCTCGGCGACGAGCCGGCGCACCGCCGGGTCGGCGGGCGGGATCTGCGCTGACGTCCCGCCATCGGCGATGGCGCGATGAGCGCGCAGGACGTCCAAGGCGCAGGCGGCGATGTAGCGGTGACCGCGGCGGTTCGGGTGCAGCCGGTCGAGGCTCAGCATGCCGGCGCGGTTCATCGGGGTTGCCACCCGCGCGTCTACCACCCACCCGCCGTGCTTCTCGGAAACGCGCTCGATCACCGTGTTGGCCTGCGCTATGCGGCTGCGGAGCGCGACGCGAGCCTTGCGTGGGAGCGGCAGGCCGGCTGCGATGTCGTGCAGGGTCATCGTCAGCACGCCACGGACGGCGGCCTCGGTCAGCGCACCGAGCACATGGTCGTAGTCCTGTTCGAACGCCGCGGGGTTGAAGCGCCGGCTGAGCACGTCGTTCACGCCGATCGCGCAGGTAATGATGTCCGGCGCCGACGCGGCGGCCCGGTCGAGCTGACGGCGACGGAGTCTGGCGACGGTGGCGCCGCTGCGAGCCAGGTTCGCGACCAGGGTCAGTGGGGCCGCTGCGTCTGAATCGCTGGTCAGGTAGTAGATCCAGCCGTGCAGGCCGCCCCAGCGCGGATCGCCGACACCTTCGGTGAGGCTGTCGCCCACCGCGACCAACGTCACCCTAGTCATATTCATGATTAGCAAGTTACATGACTAGACAAGGACCAAGCTAGGTTGGGCTGTGTCTCTACGGTATGCAGTGCTGGCGGCCCTGGTCCACGGAGAGGCCAGCGGGTACGAACTGGCCAAGCGCTTCGACGTCGGAGTGGGCAACTTCTGGCATGCGCGGCCGCAGCAGCTCTACGCCGAGCTGACCCGGCTACACGAAGGTCAGCTGGTACGGGCCACCGAAGTGCCGCAGCGCTCCCGGCCCACCAAGCGGCTGTACTCACTGACCGACGCCGGGATCGCCCAACTGGTCGAATTCGCCGCCAACCCCAAGAAGCCGACGACCCTGCGCGACGAGCTGACCGTCGCCGTGCAAGCCGCCGACCTGGTCGATCACACCGCACTGATCGACAACCTCGATCGACGGGCCGCGCAAGCCCGGCAGAAACTCAAGACTCTCAGCGAACTGGAAGCGTCGATCCTCGGCGGCCGGACCGAGGAAACGTTCGTCCGCACGACCGGCCATCTCGGTCCCTACCTCACCTGCCGCCGTGGCATACAACACGAGGCAGACACCGAACGCTGGTGCCACTGGGCGATCGGCCTGCTGCAGTCCCGAACCGCCGCGCGAGACAGCGGCGGTACGACAGCTGCCGCAGGACCCGGCGCGACGTAAACCCTGCTGCCATGTCGATCACGACCCGCAGTGCAGGCCAGTCAGATTCGCGAAGGCGGCGAGGCCTACGCCGCCGCGCGGCCTCGATCGAGTCGAGCCGTCAGTCACCCCACCAGTCCTGCCACCTCGCTCGACGGTTTCGAGGCGAAGCCTCGCTGGTTCACTATGGAAAGCGGACTGCCCGGTGCAGCGCGACGATCCCGCCGGTCAGATCCCGCCAACGGACCTGACGCCACCCGGCCGCCGCGATGCTGCCGGCCAGCGACTCCTGATCGGGCCAGGCCCGGATCGACTCGGCAAGGTAGACGTAGGCGTCCGGGCTGCTGCTGACCCGCCGCGCCACGGCCGGCAACGCGCGCATCAGGTACTCCAGATAGACGGTACGAAACGGCAGCGACGCCGGCCTGCTGAACTCGCATACCACCAGCCGTCCACCCGGCCGGGTCACCCGTGCCATCTCGCGCAGCGCCTGCCCGACGTCGGCGACGTTGCGCAGGCCGAAGGCGATGGTCACCGCGTCGAAGGCTGCGTCGGTGAAGGGAAGGGCCAGCGCGTCACCGGCGACGAGCGGCACGCCACGCCCCCGCCCCGCCCGAAGCATGCCGAGGGAGAAGTCGCAGGCGACGACCGAGGCTCCCGAGCGGGCCAATTCGGCGCTGGACACCGCCGTACCCGCCGCGAGATCGAGCACCTGCTCGCCCGGCCGCGCGGCGAGCGCCTGCCGGGTCAGCCGCCGCCAGCGGCGATCCTGCCCGAAGGACAGCACGGCGTTGGTGATGTCGTAGCGGCGGGCGACCCGGTCGAACATGGCCGCCACCTCGTGCGGCTGCTTGTCCAACGACGCCCGGGCCACGCCGGCGAGCGTCTCACAGCCCATCCTGCCCGCCCTCGATCAGCCGGCCTCTCACCGATGCCGCACCGTGCGTGGCCGGTGAGCACGCTGCCCGGCTGAGGGCGGCGCCGCACGGCCCTCGTACCCTCGACCCGTGACGACGGCGTCGATCCGCAGTCTGCGGACCACCGTCCGCAGCGTGTCCGTGGACGACCCGGGTGCCCTGCTGGGGCTGTTGCCGGACGCCGCACCGCTGGCCTGGCTGCGCGGCGGCGATGGCTTGGTCGGCTGGGGTGAGGCGGCGCGGTTCGAAGCAGGACTCGGCACCGATCGGTTCCGCCGGGCCGAGGACTGGTGGGCCGGCGTCTGCGCGAAGCTGGACGTCTACGACGAGATCGGCGCGCCGGGCACCGGACCGGTCGCCTTCGGCAGCTTCACCTTCGCCGCCGACTCGCCCGGCTCGGTCTTGATCGTGCCTCGGGTGGTGGTGGGACGGCGGGGCGGACTCAGCTGGCTGACCACCGTCGGCGACCCCGGTGGCCGGTTGCCGGTCGGGCCGCTCCTGCCGGGCAAGTCGCCACTGCCGCCGCAGCGGGTGCGCTATGCCGACGGCTCGCTGTCGGCGATCGACTGGCAGCACGCGGTCAGCGAGGCTGTCGCCGCCATCCGGGCGGGTCGGCTGGAAAAGGTCGTGCTGTGCCGCGACCTGATGGCGACGAGCGACCAGCCGGTCGACCCACGGTTCCTTCTCCAGCGGCTGGCGGCCCGCTTCCCCGCGTGCTGGACCTTCGCCTGCGCGGGCCTGGTCGGCTCGACCCCGGAGCTGCTCGTCCGGCGCGACGGCGGCCACGTGCGGTCCGGAGTGCTGGCCGGATCCGTGCGCCGCGGCCGCGACGCCGCCGAGGACATCGAGCTGGGTGCCCGGCTGCTGTCCTCGGCCAAGGACGGGCAGGAGCATGCGATCTCGGTACGTTCGGTGCGCGAGGTGCTGGCGCCGCACTGCGCGAGCCTGGACGTCCCGGACCGCCCCCGGCTGCTGCGACTGGCCAACGTTCAGCACCTGGCCACCGACATCACCGGCCTGCTCGCCGACGACTCGACGGTGCTCGGCCTGGTAAGTGACCTGCATCCCACGGCAGCGGTGTGCGGAACACCGACGGAGGTGGCTGCCGGGATCATCGCCGCACTGGAGGGCATGGACCGGGAGCGGTTCAGCGGACCGGTCGGCTGGACGGACGCCGGGGGCGACGGCGAGTGGGGCATCGCCCTGCGCTGCGCTCAGCTCAGCGGCGCGTCGGCCCGCCTGTTCGCCGGGTGCGGCATCGTCGGCGAATCCCACCCCGACGACGAGCTGGCCGAGGCGCAGGTGAAGCTGGCCGCGATGCGTGATGCGATCGAGGGTGTTTAGGACAAGCAGTGGCGACAGCGCCCTGGTACGGGTAGGGTCCGGGAAGAGACAAAAGCGACGAAAAGTCACACCGGCCCGTCCACCGTCGGGTCACCTGCTCGGAGGTCGTGCTCTGCAGCCTCCAATGGGGCCGGGGGAGGTGCCGTGCCGGACGACGGATCCCCACCGCCGGTGTCCGGCGACGGCGCTGAGATCGGCCGCAGGGCAAGCGAGCTGATCCGGGCGGTGAATGCCTTCGTCCACTCAGGACAGACCGCCGAGCCCGAAGCCGGGCCGAGCCCTTCGCAGCAGGCTGCGGTCGACGCCTATCACCGACTGCTGGCGCGGGTGTCCGACCAGCTGTACGACATCCAGCAGGGGCGGCGGCACCCGGAGAAGCACCACCCGCTCCAAGCAAGGATCAGCGCAGACTTCGCGGCGCGGGTCGAGTCCCCGGACCTCACACCCTCCCAGGCCGGTCGCGGGTGCGTGCCGTGCGAGTGAGCCAGCGCGTGACCCGCGCCTGATCAGCGCGAACAACAGGCCCCCCGCGGTCCGGAATCCGGCTACCTGACCGGATTGCGCCCTCTCTGCGAACGGCGATACGCTCGGCTCCCGTACACCGACCCGTGTCAGCCCGCCCTCCGGCGCCGACACCGAGTCCGGACAGGAGCATCGGATGGGCACCAGGGCGACCCCGGCGGAGATCAAGGCCACCGCGGCAAAGATGGAGGGGCACAACGCGACCATCAACACCACCGTCAATGGGCTGATGAGCCAGTTGGAGGCGCTGACCCACGGCTGGCAGGGGCCGGCCGGCCAGGCATTCCTGAAGGCCCACAACGAGTGGACCCAGGTCTCCGTCAAGCACAACGCCAAGCTGAAGCTGACCGGCGAGGCGCTCGACGTGACCGCCGTCAAGCACAACCAGACCGAGCAGGCCAACACCGACGCGGCCAACAAGGCCGGCAGCGCCATCAGCGCCGCCCTATAGCGCACCGCTGCCCGCCGACCGAGGAGGCGCCCGATGACACAGTTGGTTTACGACTACGGGGTCATGAGCCAGGCGATTGCCGACATCCAGGCCGCGGCCACGAGCCTGAAGCAGACCCACACCGACATCAACACCGACCTGCTCCACCTCGGGCAGACGTGGACGGAGGGCAACGACCACCAGCGGTACGTGTCCTACCAGAACGCCTGGGACAAGGTCTTCGAAGACGTCAACCAGGCGCTGAACGGCTTGCGCCTGGTCGCCGAGGGATGCCTGAGCAACGCCCAGGCAAACGAAGCATCGTGCGCCAGCATCTGGCCCGACGTCTGAGCAACGGCGACGTCTGAGCAACAGCGACGTCTGACCCGCGGCAACGGCTGATCCGGGCGACAACGGCGAGTCAGCCGCTGGACTCTCGGCTGGCTGCCGTCTCGTCGGCGCCGTCGGGATCCCCCTCGGCCCCCGTTGCGGGCCAGTAGTCGGCCCGGGTCCGTGCGGCCCAGCGGGCGACCGGCGGCAGGGCGAGGCCACCGGCCAGCACCACAGCGGCGATGGTGAGCCACCCGGTCAGCCCCCAGCTCAGTGCGAGCAGCGTCACGAAGGCCGGGCCGACGATCTCCTGGCCCCCGAAGCCGAGTGCGAACACCCCTTGGTATTGCCCCTGGGCCTGCGGCGCGGCCAACTCGTAGCCCAGCCCCCACGACGACGCCGACTGCCACAGCTCACCGACCGTCAGCAGCGCGGTGCCGGTGACGAGCAGGGCGACGGCGTACGAAGCCGGGAGTCCGGCCGCAGCCGCGTAGCCGACACACGCCGCCGCCGTCGCGAACGCGGACCACCGGCCGGCCCGCGCCGCACCGGTGACCTCCTCCGACCCGCGGCTGGCGCGCACCTGGAACAGCACCGCCATCACCGTGTTGAGCAGGAACAGTGCCGCCACCGTCGACCGCGGCGCGGCCGTGCGCTGCACCACCCACAACGGCAGGGCGATCATGAGGATGCTGCTATTGATCACCAGGACGCCGGAGAGGCCGGTGACCGCGAGGAACGGCAGGTCGCGCAGCGCCAGCCAGCGACGGCCCGCCCGCTGCTCCGCCGGCGCCGGCGGCACGTGTGGCAGGCGCAGCGTGATGACCGCCACCACCAGGAACGACCCGGCCTGGCCGGCGACCAGGGCGAGATACGCGCCCCGGGTGTCGGCATGTAACGCGATACCGGCCAGCACGGCGCCGAGGGAGATCCCGACGTTGAGCACCGACCGCAGGTAGGCCCGGACCCGCACCCGCGAGCCGCTGCCCATGACCCCCGCCACCAGGGCATTGCGCACCGCATGGTTGCCGCTTTCCACCACCGCCACCAGCGAGACCACGACGACGAATGTGGCGAAGGAGTGAACCAGCGCATAGCAGCCGAACAGCAAGGCGTTGAGCAGGGCCAACGCCGTGGCCACCTCACGTGCGCCGAGCCGGTCGGCCAGGTGCCCGAACGGCACCGAGGCGGCGAAGCCCAACAGCCCGGCGATGGACAGGCCGATGCCGACCTGACTCGCCGTGAGCCCGACCGACCGGGTGAAGAAGATGACGCTGCCGGTCACCCAGAGACCGAAGCCGATCGAGTCGGCCAGAGTGCTCCAGGCGAGCAGCCGGGGCGGCCCGCGATCGGGAACGAGGCCGGCCAGCCGAGCTCGGGTGAGAGGACGCGGCACCGTAGGAAGGCTAGCGACCGGGCCGGACAGCCGTCACGGCAATATTGCCGGCAGCGAGCCGTCGACCGCCGCCTGCAGGCGGCGAAGCAGTGCCGCACCCGCGGCGCGGTCGGTGCGCACCTCGACGATCCGCACCCCCTGCCCCGCCAGCGCCGCGGGCAGCTTCGCGAGGTCGGTGAGCAGGGTGTACGGCGTCGCAGTCGCGGCGGCGACGTGGGCGAAGGCGACCCGGTGCGGGGTGCCGAACACCCGCTCGAAGGCCGGCCCGCCGGCCTGCTCCAAAGTGGAGAAGATGCCACCGCCGTCGTTGTTCACCACCACGATGGCGAGGTCCGGGCGCGACTCGTCCGGGCCGAGGATCAGCCCGTTCTGGTCGTGCAGCATCGTCAGGTCGCCCAGCAGGGCGTACGCCGGACCGCCGTGCGCCAGGGCCGCGCCGACCGCCGTCGACACCGTCCCGTCGATTCCCGAAAGGCCCCGGTTGCCGACCAACCGCACGCCGGTGCGGCCCGCCGCAAAGGCCTCGAGGTCGCGCACCGGCCGGCTCGAACCGGCGACCAGCAGGGCGCCGTCCGGCAGGGCAGCGACGAGATCGCGGGCCAGCCGTGGCTCGGACACCGCGCCGGCGTCCAGCAGCGAGTCGACGGCCGTCCGGGCGGCGGCGTCCGCCGCCAGCCACTCGGCCAGCCAGCCGTCCCTGCCCGGCCGCCCGTCCCGAGGGGGCGAGACCGCCGGCACGGCGGGCCAGACCTCGTCGGCCGACCGGGTCGGGTCGGCCCAGTCGTGAGCCGCGTCGACGACGATCTGACGTTGAGCCGTGCGCAGGTAGGCCAGCAGCGACCGGGACAGGCCCGGCTTGCCGACCGTCACGACGAGGTCGGGACGGTTGCGCTCGGCGAAGCGCGGATTGGCCAGCAGCAGCGGGTAGGTGGTCACGGCGTTGGGGCCGCGGCGGGCGTTGCCGGTCGGCTCGGACAGCACCGGCCAGCCGCAGCAGCCGGCGAGGCTCAGGGCGGCCTCCGCGCTCGCGGCACCCAGGCCGTGACCGACGACGACGACCCCGCGCTCGGGCGGATCGGGCAGCACGGCTGCGACCGGTTCCCGGCGACGGACCACGGTCCAGGGCCGGCCGCCCTCCCGGCCGGAGGTGAGCTCCGGCCAGTCACCGCCTGCGGCCCCCACCAGCGGGTCGCGCAGGGCGACGTTGAGCTGCACCGGCCCGTCGACCACCGCCGCCAGGGCCCGGGAGGTCAGCGAGCGCCAGTAGCGCACCATGCCCGTGCGCTCCTCGGGCACGCCCACGTCGGCGAAGAATCGGACCGCGCTGCCGTACACCGCGAATTGGTCGGTCGTCTGGTTGGCGCCCGTGCTACGCAGTTCCGGGGGGCGGTCCGCAGTCAGCACCACGAGCGGCAGCCGGGCGTGGGCGGCTTCCAGTACCGCTGGGTGCAGGTTGGCGACCGCCGTACCCGACGTGCAGCAGACGCCCACCGGGCGGCCGGAGACCTGGGCCAGGCCGACGGCCAGGAAGCCGGCGCTGCGCTCGTCGATCCGCACGTGCAGCCGGATCCGCGGCTCGGCTTCCAACGCCAGGGCGAGGGGGGCCGACCGCGACCCCGGCGAGAGCACGGCGTCGGACATTCCGCCGCGCGCCAACTCGTCGACCAGCACGCCGGCGAGGACGGTGGCGGGGTTCACAACTCCTGATCCTGGCAGGCCTGCGCCGATGCCAGCCGGTCGCGCCACCACTGCGCCCGATCGACCGGCGCCCTCCACCTCTCCAGCAGGGCTTCGTCGACGGCCGGTCGGCGTGCCGGCAGCGCCCCGTCGATCGGCAGCAGCGGCTCGGCCACCACGTCGCCGGTCAGCAGTTGCACGGTGGCCAGACCGCAGGCGTAGGGCAGGTCGGGCAGGGCAGCGGCCAGCGCGACCCCGGCGGCGATCCCGATCGATGTCTCCACCGCCGAGGACACCACCACCGGCAGGCCACATGCCTCCGCCACCCGCAGGGCCGCTCGTACCCCACCCAACGGCTGCACCTTCAGTACGACGATGTCCGCGGCGGCCAGCCCGGCGATCCGCAGCGGATCCTCGGCGTTGCGCACCGACTCGTCGGCCGCCAGCGGCACGTCGACCCGCCGCCGCAGCACCGCCATCTCTTCGAGCGAGGCGCACGGCTGCTCGACGTACTCCAGGTCGAACCGCCGAAGGGCGCGGATCGCCGTGACCGCCTCGTCGACCGACCAGGCGCCGTTGACGTCGATCCGCACCCGGCCGGCCGGCCCGATCGCGTCCCGGACCGCCTCGACCCGGGCCAGGTCGTCGGCGAGGCGCTGGCCGCGCTCGGCGACCTTCACCTTCGCGGTGCGGCAGCCGCCGGAGTCGCGCACGATCCGCACCGCCTCGGCAGGACCGACCGCCGGCACCGTCACGTTGACCGGGATCCGGTCGCGGACCGGCGCCGGCCAGCCGTCCTCGGCGGCTTCCCGGGCGGCGGCCAGCCAGCGCGCGGCCGCCGGTGCGGGGTATTCGACGAACGGCGAGAACTCCCCCCACCCCACCGGGCCGGGCAGCAGCATGCCCTCGCGCACGGTGATCCCGCGGAAGCGGGTGCGCATCGGGATCGCGAAGACGGTGGGGTCCATCGGCCCTTGCAAGCTTAGGCGAGTGAGCATCGAGCGAAGCGAGGAGCGGAGCGAGATGAGAGCCAGGCGAGTGAGCATCGAGCGAAGCGAGGAGCGGAGCGAGATGAGAGCCAGGCGAGTGAGCATCGAGCGAAGCGAGGAGCGGAGCGGAGCGAAGCGAGAGCCAGTCGTGGTCTGCTTGCGGCATGATCTCGGAGTTGTTCGACGCCGAAGCATGGGAGCCGGTCGACGGGTTCGACCTCACCGACGTCACCTACCACCGGCACCGGCAGCAGGGCACGGTACGGGTGGCCTTCGACCGGCCGGAGGTCCGCAACGCCTTCCGGCCGCACACCGTCGACGAGCTGTATCGGGCGCTCGACCACGCCAGGATGTCACCCGATGTCGGCTGCGTCCTGCTCACCGGCAACGGGCCGTCCGCAAAGGACGGTGGGTGGGCATTCTGCTCCGGTGGCGACCAGCGGATCCGCGGGCGGGACGGCTATCGCTATGCCATGCCCACGGTCGACGGAGTCGACGCAGGCGACACGGTCGACAGAGCCGACACCGCGGCGGCAGTGGATCCGGCCCGGGCCGGTCGGCTGCACATCCTCGAGGTGCAGCGACTGATCCGCTTCATGCCCAAGGTCGTGATCGCCGTCGTGCCGGGGTGGGCGGCCGGTGGCGGCCACAGCCTGCACGTCGTCTGCGACCTCACGCTGGCGAGCAACGAGCACGCCCGCTTCAAGCAGACCGACGCCGATGTCGGGTCCTTCGACGGCGGCTACGGGTCGGCCTACCTCGCCAGGATGATCGGCCAGAAGCTCGCCCGCGAGGTCTTCTTCCTCGGCCGTGCCTACGACGCGCAGCGGGCGTACGAGATGGGCATGGTCAACGAGGTGGTGGCGCACGCCGACCTCGAACGGGTCGCCCTGCAATGGTCGGGGGAGGTCAACGCGAAGTCGCCGACAGCCCAGCGGATGCTGAAGTACGCCTTCAACCTGGTCGACGACGGGCTGGTCGGCCAGCAACTCTTCGCCGGTGAGGCGACTCGGCTGGCGTACATGACGGACGAGGCGGTCGAGGGCCGTGACGCATTCCTCGAGAAGCGCCCGCCGGACTGGGATGGCTTCCCGCGCTACTTCTGACCCGGCCCCTTCTTGCAGCAATTTCCGGGAAAACGTCGCTTTTCGGGTCATCGTTGCGACGTTTTCCCGGAAATTGCTGGGTCTTGTTCGGCGGTCGGCGGTTGGTCGAGCGGCCGCTCCGGTCGCCTGGTCCGGCCGTTCCGCTCTGGTAGCCGGCCTGCCGTAGCCTCGATCCGTGTCCGGTCGCCCGCTGCACGCACTGCTGCTGCCGACCGGCGCCGACCTTTTCGCCGCGCTGCAGGCGGCCCTCGACGGCGGCCCGGCGATAGCACCGATCGACGCCGCCCTGCCGCCCCCGGCCCGCGACCGGCTGCTCGCCGCCCTTCGCCCCACCCACGCCGTGACACCGGCCGGCCGGGCGGCGGTGGAGGGCGGGCTGCCGGCCGACGACGAGGTCGCCGTCGTCCTGACCACCTCCGGCTCGACCGGCGAACCGAAGGGCGTGGAACTGACGGCCGAAGCCTTGCGGGCCTCGGCGCAGGCCGGCCTCGACCGGATCGGTGCTCGGCCCGGCGACCGGTGGCTGTGCTGCCTGCCGACCTCGCACGTCGGCGGCCTGCAGGTGCTGGTGCGGTCGCTGCTGGCCGCCAGCAAGCCGGTCCTGGTCGAGCGGTTCACCGTGGACGCCGTTACCGAGGCCGACGTGGAGCACACCGCCCTCGTCCCGACGACGCTGCGCCGGGTCCTCGCCGCCGGGCCGATCGCCCGGGCCGCCCTCAGCCGCTTTCGCAGCGTGCTGGTCGGCGGCGCGGCCCTGCCGGCCGAGTTGCTCGACGTGCCCCGCGCTGCGGGCATCCGCCTCATCACGACGTACGGCACGACCGAGACGGCCGGCGGGTGCTGCTACGACGGCCGGCCGTTGGACGGGGTCGAGGTGAGCATCGATGGGACCGGCCGGATATGCCTGCGCGGTCCGATGCTCGCCCGTGGCTACCGGCTGCGTCCCGACCTGACCGCCGAGTCCTTCGTCGACGGGTGGCTGGTCACACCGGACGTCGGCCGGCTGACCGCCGACGGGCGGCTGGAGGTGCTCGGCCGGGCCGACGACGTCATCGTCACCGGCGGGGTCAACGTGGCGGCCGGCCAGATCGCCGATCTGCTGGCCGGCCACCCGGCGGTCGCCCAGGCGTCGGTGATCGGCCGGCCGGACGACGAATGGGGGCAGCGGGTCGTCGCGGTCGTGGTGCCGCGCGCCCCGGCGGCCCCGCCCACGCTCGCGCAGTTGCGGGCGCACGTCAGCGCGCGGGCGACGGCAGCGGACGCCCCTCGCCAACTGGTGCTGCTCGATGCGCTCCCGGTCCTCCCCTCGGGCAAGGTCGACCGGCTGGCGCTGCAAGGCCTCGGTGGGTGAGCGCCACGCCCCGGGCCAAGCCCGTGAGCTGGCTGGCCGGCGCCCGGCCGCGAACGCTGCCCGCGGCCATGATCCCCGTGTTCGTCGGCACCGGTGCGGCCGCGGGCGAGGGCTCACCCGTCTGGTGGCGGGCGCCGTTCGCCCTGGTGGTGGCGCTGTGCCTACAGGTCGGCGTCAACTACGCCAACGACTACAGCGACGGGATCCGCGGCACGGACGCCAATCGGGTCGGCCCGCGCCGGCTGGTCGCGTCGGGCAGTCGTCCCCCGCGAGCGGTGCTCATCGCAGCATTGCTGTGCTTTGCGCTCGCGGCGGTCACTGGTCTGATTCTCGCCGCCGTCACGTCCTGGTGGCTGGTCGCGGTCGGCGCCGCGGCGATCGCCGCCGCGTGGTTCTACACCGGCGGGCGGGTGCCATACGGTTACCGCGGATTCGGCGAGCTGTCGGTGTTCATGTTCTTCGGCGTGGTGGCGGTGGTCGGCACGTCGTACGTCCTGACCGAGCGAATCAGCTGGACGGCCGTCGTCGCCTCGGTGCCCGTGGGCCTGCTGGCCTGCGCGCTGCTCGCGGTCAACAACCTGCGGGATCTGGAGGCTGACGAGGTGTCCGGCAAGCGCACCCTGGCCGTGCTGATCGGCGACCAGCGAACCCGGGAGCTGTACTCCGCCCTGATGCTGGCGCCGTTCCCGCTGGCCGCCGTGCTCGCCCTGCGTTCCCCCTTCGCCCTGCTGGCCCTGCTGGCCACGACCCTGGCCACCACGCCGGTGCGTCGGGTCATCCGCGGTGCGTCAGGGGTCGCGTTGGTCGACGTGCTCGGCCGGACGGGCCGGGCCCAGCTCGGCTACGGCCTGCTGCTGGCCGTCGGTCTCGCGATCGGGTGAACAGCGGGTAAACCAGCGACCCGGTCAGCCCAGGATCGCGCGCACCATCCGGTCGACGGTCTCGGTGAGGATGGCCCGCGACGTGGCGATGTTCAGCCTCGCGTAGCCCGCGCCGGCCGCGCCGAAGTCGGGACCGGACGCCAGTGCCACGCGTCCACGCTCGAGCAGTGCGGCAGCGGGATCGGGCCCGAGCTCGTAGGCCCGCAGATTCACCCAGGCGAGGTAGCTGGCCTGCGGCGCGACATACACCGCCGCCGGCAGCCGCTCGCCGAGCAGATCGGCGAGCAGCCGCCGGTTGCCGTCGAGGTAGGCCAGGACGTCGTCGAGCCATGCCCCGCCGTCGCTGAACGCCGCGATGCCGGCCAGCACGCCGAACAGGCCCGTCCGGTAGCGGACATCGAGCGGGATCCGGCGCGTTGCCGCCAGCGTGTCGCCGTCACCCGCGACCAGTGCCGCGCACTTGAGGCCGGCGAGGTTGAACGCCTTGGATGCCGACGTCAGGGCAACCGCCCTCGGGGCGGCGTGCGGGCCGACGGTGAGGTATGGGGTGAACGTGCTGCCGGCCAGGGTGAGCGGTGCGTGGATCTCGTCGGCGATCACGGCGACGTCGTATCGCCGGGCGAGCCGGGCCACCGCGTCGAGGTCAGCCGCCGGGAAGACGACGCCGGTCGGGTTGTGCGGACTGCAGAGCAGATAGCCGCGGGCGCCACCTGCGAAGGCCCGCTCGAGGGCGGCCAGGTCGAGGGAGTAGCGACCGTCCCGTTGGGCCAGTGGCACCTCCACGAGTCGCCGGCCGGCGTCGGGAACGGCGGCGAAGAACGGCGGATAGACGGGCGGGTTGATGACCACGCCGTCCCCCGGCTCGGTCAGCAGACGCAGGGTCTCGCCCACCCCGGCCATCACGTCGGGCAGCGCCGAGATGCGCGCCGGGTCGACCGTCCACTTCAGCCGGTCGAAGAGGAACCCCGCCGTCGCTTCCGGGAACCCGTCGAAGTACGCGTAGCCGGTGTCGTCGCGCTCGACCGCCGCCCGCAGCACCGCCTTGACCGGCTCGGCCAACGGGAAGTCCATCTCGGCGACCCAGGAGGGCAGCACGTCGTCGGGGTACTTGCGCCACTTGGCGCTTCGCCGCTGCCGCAAGTCCTCCCAGGCGACGCCGTCGAAGGCTGCACTGCCGCTGCGCATGCGTTGCAGGCTACCGGCCGCACCTCATGGCGGCGGAACGTCGCCCTCGAGCTTCGACCGCAGCTCGCCGCGCTCCTGGGACCGGCGCCGCAGGTGCTCGGCAAAGGCCCGCCGGGGCCGGCGCAGCACGACGTAGGACAGCGGCATCGACAGCGGCAAAGCGATCAGTACGAGGGCCCAGGAACGGAACCCGAGCAGCGCCAGCAGGCCGGTCACGACCAGGAACACGAGCACCCGGCCGGTGCTGTAGGTGACCACCGGGCTCACCTTCATCCCGGGCGGCCGCGGGTCGGCTGGACCTGGTTTTCCCACCGGGTGGACAGCACCACCGTGGTCCGGGTACGGGAGACGCCGCTGATCCGGCGCAGGGCACCCAGGGTCTTTTCGAGGTAATCCACGTCCGGCACCCGTACCTTGATCACCAGCGTCTCGTCCCCCGCCACGAACCAGCAGTCCTGGATCTCCGGGAGTTCGCGCAGCGCGGCGACGACGTCCTCGGCCTCGTGATCGTCGCTGAGCAGGATCCCGACCAGGGCGCTCACGCCCAGCCCGAGTGCCACCGGCTCGACCGAGGCGTGGTAGCCGGTGATGATCCCAGCCGCCTCCAACTTGGCCACCCGCTCGTGCACGGAGGGTGGTGACAACCCGACGGTGCGCCCCAACTCGGCGTACGTCGACCTGGCGTTTCGGCGCAACGCCTCGACGAGATCGCGGTCGATATCATCCACGAAAAACCCCAGAGAGGTCGTTCTGGTTCGCAATAACCACCACTTGCCCAACGGGGTAGTCCGTTCGTGTCGGGTCGTGATGTCCCTTCGGACTGACCGATGCTCTAATGGATCCGATTCGGGTCTCGGGGGGACTGGTGTCCCGTACCTTCAGTTCAGTGATCGCCAGCACGGCGATGTCACAGCAAGGGGGCTCAGTGGAGGTCAGGGATCGGCTGCTCACACCGGGGGAAGTAGCCGCACTGTTTCGTGTCGACCCTAAGACGGTGACCAGATGGGCGGCCGCAGGACGTATCAGCAGTATCCGCACCCCCGGTGGACACCGGCGTTTTCGCGAGTCGGAGGTCCGGGCACTGTTATCAGCCGGTGAGTCAGGCCTGCCCGAGCCCCTGGGCGACAACTGACACGGACAGGGCACACTGAGGGCAGGGAACATCGCCTCAGTATCTCCCGATCCTGGGCAGGCTTCCCCGACAAGGGGTGAGGGTCGTGCTGTATCTCGACGGCATCGTCGGTGTCCTGCTCATCGGGTTCCTGCTGTTCTGCCTGTTGGACGTGATCACCAGCGACGCGGCCGACATCCGCAACCTGCCGAAGATCGTCTGGCTGTTGCTGATCTTCATCAACCCGATCGGCGGCGTTGCCTGGCTCGTCGCCGGTCGACCCCAGGTGTCGGGGCGACCCGGTGGCATGCCGTACAAGGGCAATCGCAGCGGGCCCGCCGTCACTCGGACCGCGGGCTTCCCGGACTACGAGCGGCCGCGCTCCCTCGCACCGGACGACGACCCGGAGTTCCTCGCAGATCTCAAGCGCAGCACTGCCGAGCACGAGAAGCTGCTCGGCAATTGGGAAGAGGACCTGCGCAGGCGCGAGGAGGAACTCCGCCGCCACGACGGCAAGGACGACGACCCGATCAGCTAGAGCCGGCCCCGACCCCTCCCCCGTCCCCCGCTTCCTGATCATGCACATCTACACGCCTACGCGCCGGCCGAGCTTTCCAAGGTGCACGATCACCGCGCTGGGACGGGCGCGGGGGCGGGTCAGCTCAGGCCGGAGTAGGAGTGGAAGCCGGAGATCAGCAGGTTGACGCCGAACAGGTTGAACATCATCGCCGCCCACCCGAGCAGCGCGATGCCGATCGCCCCCCGCCCGCGCCAGCCGGCCGTCGAACGCGCGTGCAGGTAGGCCGCGTAGATCACCCAGGTGATGAACGCCCACGTCTCCTTCGGGTCCCAACCCCAGTAGCGCCCCCACGCCGCCTCGGCCCAGATCGCACCGGCGATCACGGCAAAGGTCAGGATCGGGAAACCGAACGCGATCACCCGGAAGGTCAGCCGCTCCAGCCGGTCGGCCGCCGGCAACCGCACTCCCAGCGTCGTCGGGAAGTGCACCGGCCGGCCCACCGCGGTGCGCCGCTCGTAGCGCGCGCGCAGCAGGTAGAGCACCGAGGTGGCGAAGCCGACCAGCATGATGCCGCAGGCCAGCGTGATCATGCTGACGTGGATCCACAGCCAGTACGACTGCAGGGCCGGTAGCAGGGGGGCCGCCGGAACGTAGAGCACCGTGCCGCCGAGGCCGAGCAGCAGCACCACCGGCAGCATCACGAAGGCACCCAGGTAGCGCACCGGCTGGCGGCTCAGCAGCACGAGGTAGCCGGTCACGGCGACAAGTGTGGCCGCGACGGCGAACTCGTACATGTTTCCCCACGGCGCCCGGCCCACCGCCAGCCCGCGGGAGGTCAGGCATCCGAGGTGCATGATCCAGCCCACCACCGTGAGGAAGATCGCCATCCGGCCGAAGGCGGCCGTCCGGGGCCGGACCGCCCCGTCGGTCGCAGTGCCGCCGGTCGGGGTGTCGCCGGTCGATGGCGGGATTGCCGGACCGCCCGCGCCGACGAGCACGCGGGCCGCATCAGGCGTGGTCAGCGCCGCGGCGGCCGCGACCCGGCCGCGGTCGCCGAAGGCATATTCGACCGCGTAGAGCAGCATGGCCGCGGCGTAGGCCAGGATCGTGGCGATCAGCAGGTTGTCGGAGAGGTGGGCGTAGGCCGCATCAACCGGCACCGCTGCGACCTCCCTGTGCCGACTGCACCACCCGGACGAACTCCGGCCCGAATGCCTCGGCGTCGTCGCGGGCCAGTCCGCCCGCTGCGACGAGAGTACGCCGAGGGCCCCCTGCCGATTCGGCCGGGGAGAACCTGAACCAGACCCGCCGGCGGCGCACCCGCAGCGACAGCAGCAGGCCGAGGACCATCACGGCTGCAGAACCCAGGGCCGGCACCTGGCCCGGGTCACGTCCCACCTGGATCCGGGCCCACTCCCGGTAGCCGTCGAAGCGCACCGTCGTGCCGTCGGCGAGCCGGACCGACTGGCCGGGGCCGATGACGACACGGGCCGGCCGGCCGTCGGCCAGCGCGGCCAGCCGCAGCCGCTTGGCGGCGATCCGGCCGGCGTCGAGGGAGTAGACCGACTGCGGCGCGCCGGAGTCCAGCCCCAGGTCGCCCTCGTAGACCCGGATCGACAGGCCCGGATCGAGCGGCCGGGGCGAGAGCGAGCGCAGCCCGAGCCGGTCGGCCGGGTCACGATCGGGGGTGAACACGCCGTCGAGGCCGATCTGCTTCGGGCGGGCGTCCGGCAGCTTCACCGCACCGGTCGAGGCCAGCGTGGCATCGGCCGGCAGGAACGCGCTCGGCCCGCTGAACACCTGGCCGGTCGGGTCGGTGACGGTGATCACCGGCGAGAAGCCGTGGCCGAGCAGGTAGACCCGGGTGCCCGCCGTGCGCAGCGGCGAATTGACCCGCAGGTCGTAGGGGCGGTCGGGCTCGGCCGCCCCGGCCGCATAGCGGATCCGGGCGTGGAAGGAAGCCGGCTGGCTGGTGCCGGGCACGTAGCCGGCGGTGAAGTCGTCGAGCCGCACGCAGAACGGCGGCAGGTGCTGCCCGTCGACGAGGCGGCCGGGCTCGAAGGCGTCGTAGGAGCTGACGCTGTCGCAGAACCCGTCGCCCTCGGTGACCAGGACCGTGGCCTTCCAGCCGAAGAGGCCGCCCATGGCGATGGCGAACAGCAGCACCACCAGGGCGAGGTGAAAGAGCAGGTTGCCGGTCTCGCGCAGGTAGCCCTTTTCGGCCGACAAGGTGACCGCGCCGTCGGCCTCGGCCCGCCGCTCCACCCGCCACCGGGCCCGGCGCAGTCCACTGTGGATAGATGCGGCCACAGTCTCCACCTCGGCGTCGGTCCGGAACTCGGCCGACTGCGGGAGCCGGTCGAGGTGGCGGGGCGTGTCCGGCGGCCGGCGCAACAGGGCGCGGCCGTGCTGCGGCACCCGGGAGGACAGGCAGCCGATCAGCGACACGAAGAGCAGCAGGTAGATGCCGGCGAACCACGGCGCCGCGAACGTGTCGAACAGCGACAACCGGTCGAGCACCGGAGCGAGGTGCGGATGCTGCGCGAAGTAGTCGTCGACCTTGATCTGGTTGAGCCCGCGCTGCGGCAGCACGGAGCCGGGGACCGCTGCTACGGCGAGCAGGAACAGCAACAGCAGCGCCGTGCGCATGCTCGTCAGCTGCCGCCAGGAACGCCGCAGCAGGGCCAGGGGCCCCGCCGGCACCGGGCCCGGCGGTGCAGAGCCCGGCGCATCGCCGGGCGGGACGGTGGACAGCCGGGCGCCCGCGTCGCCGGCACCGCGATCGAGGACCGTCATCAGAGCGCCGGGGTGAATCCGGTGACCACGTCGCGCAGCCCGATGCTCAGGTCGTTCCACGTCCCCGTCAGCAGCAGCAAGCCGAGCACCACCAGCAGCGCCCCGCCGAAGCGGGTCACCCAGCGGGCATGCCGGCGCACCACGGCCAGGCCGCCGAGCACCCAGCGCAGGCCGAGTCCGAACAGGACGAAGGGCAGCCCGAGGCCCGCGCAGTAGGCCGCCGAGAGCAGGGCACCCCGGCCGGCGCTGGCCGAGGCGTAGGCCAGGCCCTGCACCGCACCCAGCGTCGGGCCGACGCACGGTGTCCAGCCGACGCCGAAGACCACCCCCAGCAGGGGGGCCCCGGCCAGCCCGGAGGCGGGCAGCCGGCGCACCCGCACCTCGCGGTCGAGGCCGGGCACCAGCCCGAGAAAGGCGAGCCCGAGAACGACGACCAGTGCGCCCACGACCCGCTCGATGGCGGTCTGATGACCGGCCAGCAGCCGGCCGAGGCCACCGAACGCCGCGCCGTAGGCAACGAAGACCGCGGTGAAGCCGAGCACGAACAGCGCGCTGCCGGCGAGCATCCGCCCGCGGGCCCGGCGCCGCGAGTCGCTGGTCGCGCCGCCGGCCAGGGCCTCGTCGAGCTCCGCACCGGACAGGCCTGCGACGTAGCTGACGTAGCCCGGCACCAGCGGCAGGATGCACGGCGACAGGAAGCTGACCAGGCCGGCCTGGGCGGCGACCGCGACCGCTGCGAGCAGCGGGCCGCCGGTCACCGTGCTGGCGAAGCCGTTTGCCACGCTCAGCTCGCCTCCGCCGCGACCTTGCCCACGATCGGCAGGAGTTCGGCCGCCCGCACCGACTTGCCGATCACGGCGGCGACCCGGCCGGATCGGTCGACCACCAGCGTCGCGGGCACCGAATTCGGCGGGGTGCCGCGGAACTGCAGGGCCACCTGGCCGAGCCGGTCGTAGATGCTGGGATAGCTGATCCGGTAGGTCTTCTGGAAGGCCGCAGCCGAGCTCCGCTGGTCCTTGACGTCGACGCCGACGAAGGTCACCCCGCCGGCTTTGGTCTGCTCGTAGACCTGCTCCAGGTCGCCCGCCTCGGCCCGGCAGGGCGCGCACCACGACCCCCAGAAGTTCACGACGACCACCGTGCCACGCAGGTGTGACAGTGCGAAGTGCCCGCCGTCGAGCAGCGTGCCGTTGACCTGCGCCGGCCTGCCCCGGTCGGCGGCAGCGAGCACCCGAACGCTGCCGTTGCCGGCGACGTACCGGTTGCCCGACCGCGCTCCCTGGTCGACAGCGCTGCTGCCCGTGCAGCCGCCGGCGGTCGCCGCGACGACGGCGAGTACGACCACTGCCGGCCCGCTCCGCACGCGCGACGACCTCATGCCCCGCCCACCTTCTTGGCGATCTTGGCGGTGATCAGATGGGCGGCCGGTTCGGTGTAGTCGACGCCGGCGATCCGCTCGCCGGTGAAGGTGACCGACGTCAGGCTGGCCAGCCCGCACCGCCGGCGCCGCGGGTCGTGCCACAGCCGCCGGCCCTCGATGCGGCGCCGTACGACCCAGATCGGCAGTTGGTGACTGACACACACCGCCTCGTGATCCTCGGCAGCGTCCCTTACGGACCGCAGCGCGGCGAGCATCCGCTCGGCGATCTGATCGTAGGGCTCCCCCCAGGACGGGGTGAACGGGTTGCGCAGCTTGGGCCACACCCTCGGCCGGCGCAGCACGCCGTCGCCGACGCCGAACCGGCGCCCCTCGAAGAAGTTGCCGGCCTCGATCAGCCGCTCGTCGGTGTGCACGGGGAGGCCGAATCGCTCGGCGAACGGCTTGGCCGTCTCCTGGGCGCGGTCGAGCGGGCTGGCCGCCAGGTAGGTGATGTCATGGCCGGCCAGGGCGTCGGTCGCCGCGGTGGCCATCTGCCGCCCCACCACCGAGAGGAGGAAACCCGGCAACCGTCCATAAAGGATCCCGTCCGGGTTGTGCACCTCGCCGTGGCGAAGCAGGTGCACGACGGTGCGGGTCATGCCTGCGCGCCGACCGTGGCGGCGGCCCGGGCGGCATGCGGCAGCGCGTCGACGATCCGTTCGAGAGCCGCGTCGTCGTGCGCCGCGGAGAGGAACCACGCCTCGTAGGCACTCGGCGGCAGGTAGACCCCGCGGGCCAGCATCTCGTGGAAGAACGCGGCGTAGGCCGCGGTGTCCTGGCGCCGGGCCGCGGCGAAGTCGCGCACGGTGTCGGCAGTGGAGTCGGCGGTGAAGAAGACGCTGAACAGGCTGCCGGCGGCCTGCACCCGGTGCGGCACACCCGCCGCGGTCAGCGCGCTGCCGGCCTGCTCGGCGACCAGCGCAGCCGCCGCGTCGACGGTGTCATAGACCTCGCCGGTGCAGCCGCGCAGTGTCGCCAGCCCGGCCGCGGTCGCCAGCGGATTGCCGGACAGCGTGCCGGCCTGGTAGACCGGACCGACCGGTGCCAGGTATGCCATCACGTCGGCCCGGCCACCGAACGCGGCCGCGGGCAGCCCGCCACCCATGACCTTGCCGAAGGTGAACAGGTCGGCGCAGACGCCCTCGACGCCATACCACCCCGATCGCGACACCCGGAACCCGGTCAGCACCTCGTCCATGATCAGCAGGGCGCCGTGGGTGGTAGACAGGTCGCGCAGCGCCGCGTTGAAGCCGGGCTCGGGCGGCACGACACCCATGTTGGCCGGGACCGCTTCGGTGATGACGGCAGCGATGGTGTCCGGCCCGGCGGTGAAGGCCGCATGGACGGCGGCGATGTCGTTGTACGGCAGCACGATCGTGTCGGCGGTGCTGGCGCCGGTGACGCCGGGGGTGTCCGGCAGCCCGAAGGTCACCACGCCGGAGCCGGCGCCGGCCAGCAGGGCGTCGACGTGGCCGTGGTAGCACCCGGCGAACTTGATGATCTTGGCCCGGCCGGTGACCCCGCGGGCCAGCCGGATCGCGCTCATCGTCGCCTCCGTGCCCGAGTTGACCAGCCGGACCCGCTCGACCGGGGCCACCCGGGCGGCGATCTCCTCGGCGAGTCGGACCTCACCCTCGGTCGGCGCGCCGTACGACGTGCCCTGCGCGGCCGCCTGCTGCACCGCCTCGACCACCGCCGGGTGGGCGTGGCCGAGGATCAGCGGCCCCCACGAGCACACCAGGTCGACGTAGGTCCGCCCGTCCGCGTCGACCAGGTAGGGACCACGGCCGCTGACCATGAACCTGGGGATCCCGCCGACCGCCCCGAAGGCGCGCACCGGCGAATTGACCCCGCCCGGGATGACGCCGACCGCGCGCGCGAAGAGAGCGGCGGAGCGCGGCGCATCCGGCGGGAGTCTCACGGCGACCAGTGTCGCAAGGGGCCGCCGCAGCCCACCCCCCGGGCGCCTCCCAACGACGTCAACCGAGCCGGCGGGATGCCTCGGTGGCCCAGTAGGTGAGCACGATGTCGGCGCCGGCCCGGCGGATCGACAGCAGGGTCTCCGCGATCACCCGGTCACGGTCGATCCACCCCCGCCCGGCCGCCGCCTCCACCATGGCGTACTCACCGCTCACCTGATAAGCCGCCACCGGCACGTCGACCGCGTCGGCGACCCGGCGCACGATGTCGAGATAGGACATCGCCGGCTTGATCATCACCGCGTCGGCGCCTTCGGCGACGTCGAGGAGCACCTCGCGCAGCGCCTCGTCGGAGTTGGCCGGCTCCATCTGGTAGGCGGCGCGGTCACCGGACTTCGGTGCGCACTCGGCCGCCTCCCGGAAGGGACCGTAGAAGGCCGAGGCGTACTTCGCGGAGTAGGCCAGGATCGGCACGTCGGGAAAGCCCGCCCCGTCCAGGGCCGGGCGGATGGCCGCGACCTGGCCGTCCATCATCCCGCTGGGCGCCACGACGTGCGCGCCGGCGGACGCCTGTGCCACCGCCACAGCGGCGTAGCGCAGCAGGGTGGCATCGTTGTCCACCTCCCCGGCCGCCGTCAGCAGGCCGCAGTGCCCGTGGTCGGTGTATTCGTCGAGGCACAGGTCGCTCATCAGGACCGTGGCGTCGCCGAGGTCGGCGGCCAGGTCGCGCAGCGCCACCTGCACGACACCCGCCGGATCATCCGCGGCCGAGCCGCGAGCGTCCTTCTCCGCAGGGATGCCGAACAGGATGAGGCCACCGACCCCGGCTTGCACCGCCTCGTGCGCGGCCTTGCGCAGCGAGTCGCGGGTGTGCTGCACGACACCGGGCATCGAGCCGACCGGAGCCGGCTCGCCGATGCCCTCCTTGACGAACAGCGGCAGCACCAGATCGGCCGGCGCCAGCCTGGTCTCGGCGGTCAGCCTGCGCAGCGCGGGGGTGCGCCGCAGCCGCCGTGGCCGCGCGGCCGGGAAGCCGGGCCGGGTCACTTCGCGGCCTCCGGCCGGCGGGTCACTTCGCGGCCTCCGGCCGGCGGGTCACTTCGCGGCCTCCGGCCGGCGGGTCACTTCGCGGCCTCCGGCCGGCGGGTCACTTGGCGGCCTTCGGCTTTCCCCTCGCCTTACTGCTGCGCGACGGGGGCGCCACCCCGTCGGTCTCCTTCAGGTGGCGTACGTGAGCCGCGAGCGCTTCGACCAGGGCCGGCACGCTGGCCGTCTCGGGCTGCACGTCGACCGACAGCCCCATCTCGCGGGCCGTCTCGGCCGTCTTGGGCCCGATGCAGGCCACCACGGTGCGGGAGTGCGGCTTGCCGGCAATCCCCACCAGGTTGCGCACGGTGCTCGACGAGGTGAACAGCACCGCGTCGAATCCGCCGGTCTTGATCGCGTCGCGGGTCCGCGCCGCAGGCGGTGCGGCACGTACAGTCCGGTAGGCGGTGACGTCGTCGACCTCCCAGCCGCGGTCGATGAGGCCGGCCGCCAGCGTCTCGGTGGCGATGTCCGCCCGGGGCAGGAAGACCCGGTCGATCGGGTCGAGCACGTCGTCGTACGGCGGGAAGTCGGCCAGCAGGCCGGCCGAGGACTGCTCGCCGCTGGGGACCAACTCCGGCTCGATGCCGAACGCCCGCACGGCAGCGGCCGTCGCCTCGCCGACGCAGGCGATCTTCACACCGGCGAACGCCCGCGCGTCGAGCCCGAACTCCGCGAACTTCTCCCACACCGCACGGACGGCATTGGTGGAGGTGAACACGATCCACTCGTACCGGCCCGTGACCAGGCCCTTGACTGCCCGCTCCATCTGCGCCGGGGTGCGCGGCGGCTCGACGGCGATCGTCGCCACCTCCACCGGCACCGCGCCGTGCACCCGCAGCCGGGCCGACATCGCGCCGGCCTGCTCCCTCGTGCGGGGGACGAGCACCTTCCACCCGTACAGCGCGCGGCTCTCCCACCAGGACAACTTGCTGCGCAGGCCGACACCGGGGCCGAGCACCACCACGAGCGGCCCCTGCAGGGAGCCGGCGTCGCGCTCCAGCGTCTCCAGCGTGGAGTCGACGCTGCTCTGCCAGTCGGTCGCGCCCCCAGCCGTGACCGCGACAGGTGTGCTGCCCGAGCGGCCGTGCTCCTGCAGTCCCGCGGAGACCTTGCCCAGGTGCGCGGCGGTTGCGGACACCACCAGGGTGCCGGCGGCACCGGCCAGTGCACTCCAGTCGGGCTCACCGTCGCGGAGGTCGACCACCGTACGGCTGGGTCCGGCCGGGATGCCGGCGTAGGCAGGGACGGCCGTGTCGACCGGCAGGCCCGGCACGATCTCGAACGGCACCGCGGTACGCGCGACCGCCTTGATCTCGGCGACCACGCCGTCGGAGGCGAACGGGTCGCCGCCGACGAGGCGGACCACAGTGCCGCCGGATCGGGCGGCCGAGAGCAGCAGCTTGGCCACGTCCCCAGGCTGGCCCTCGGCGCTGCTCGACTCGGCGACCGGCGGCGCCAGCGCGATGATCTCGGGCGGCACGGACTCGTCATGCACGACGTACTCCGCCGTGCCGAGCACCTCGACGGCGCGCCGGGTCAGCAGGCCGGGATCGCCCGGCCCAGTCCCGATGAAGGCGATCCGCCCGGTCGTCTTACGTACGGTCATCAGGAGCTCCCATGAGGTGTTCGGCACCGACGTCGAGGAGGTCGGCGGCAAGGCGCCGCCCGATGGCGTCGGCTTCAAAGATCGGCCCGGTGCCGGAGAGCCGGGCGGCATCAGAGCCGTCCAGAGCGGTCACGCAGCCGCGCAGATAGATTTCAGTGTCCTGTGCAGACTCGCCAACCGCAATTTCGGCAAGGGCGGCCACCGGCGCGGTGCAGCCGGCCCCGAGCGCAGCGAGCATGGCGCGCTCCGCGGTGACGGCGGCTCGCGAGTCGGCGTCGTCCAGGGCGGCGAGCAGTGCCAGTAGGCCGACGTCGTCCAGCCGGCACTCGACCGCCAGGGCCCCCTGGGCGGGCGCGGGCAGCACCTGGATCGGGTCGATCACCTCGGTCGCCTCGGCCAGCCGGCCGAGCCGGGCCAGACCGGCCCGGGCGAGCACCACGGCGTCGAACTCGCCATCGGCCACCTTGCGCAGCCGGGTATCGACATTGCCCCGGATCGGCACGACGTCGAGGCCCAGCCCGAGTGCGCGCAGCTGGGCGACCCGCCGCGGGGCACCGGTGCCGACGCGGGCCCCGGCCGGCAACTCCCCGAGCACGGCGCCCGACGCCGCGACGAGCACGTCGCGCGGGTCCTCCCGGCGAGGAACCGCCCCGATGACCAGCCCTGGCTCCGGCGCGGTCGGCAGGTCTTTGTACGAGTGCACGGCCAGGTCGATCTCGCCGGCCATCAGCCGCTCGCGCAGGGCCGAGACGAAGACCCCGGTGCCGCCGAGATCGGCGATCGCCGCTGCCGAGGTGTCGCCGGCAGTCAACACCTCGACCAGCTCGACCTCAGCGGCCCCATGAACCACGAGGTCGGCCGCCACCGAGCGGGACTGCGCCATTGCCAGCGCGCTGCCCCGCGTGCCGAGGCGCAGGGTCCGGGTCGCGGTCACGGGAGCTCCTCCTCCAGGCCGACCTGCGCGCGGGTAACGGCCGCGGTCGACTCGGCATCGAGCCCGAAGAGCTCGCGCAGGGCCCGCGCATAGGTGTCACCGCCGGGCACCGTGGCCAACTCCTTGACCCGGACCGTCGGAGTGTGCAGCAGCTTCGCGACCACCCGGCGTACCGCGAGCTCGACCTCGGCGCGGGCGGCATCGTCGAGCTGGGGCAGCCGGCCGGCCAGCCGGGCCAGCTCAACATCGACCAGGGCGGCGGCCCGCGAACGCAGCGCCGCCACAGTGGGCGCCACGCCCAGCGAGCGGCGCTCGGCGAGGAAATAGCCCACCTCCTCGACGACGATGGCGGCTGCGCCTTCCACCTCGGAACCCACCTCGCCGCCCGCGACGGTGTCGCGCAACTGCTCCAGGCCGATCAGGGTCACCCCGGCCAGGTCGGCGACCTCGGGATCGATATCGCGCGGCAGGGCAAGGTCGAGGGCGACCAGCGGGCGCCCGTCGCGCGCCTTCACGGCCCGCTCGACGGTGTCGACGGCGATCAGCCGGCCGGTGGTGGCGGTCGCCGAGATGACCAGGTCGACGGCGACCAGGTGGTCCTCGATGTCGTCGAGCCCGACCACACGACCGTCGACCGTGGTCGCCAGGGCGACGGCGTGCTCCGGTGTGCGGTTGGCGACGACGAAGTGACGCACACCGGCTGCCTGCAAGGTGGTCACGGCGAGCGTGGCCGTCGCCCCCGCACCGCAGACCAGCACAGAGCAGCCTTGACGGCCGCCGAGGTAGCTCGCCGCCTCGGCGATGCCCACGGCGACGAGCGATCGGCCGACCGAGCCGACGCGGGTGTCGCTGTGCACCCGCTTGCCGACCCGCAGTGCCTGCTGGCACAGGTCGTGCAGACTCCGGCCGATGCTGCCGGCCTGCTGCGCCGCGGCGTACGCAGCGCGCAGTTGCCCGAGGATCTGCGCCTCGCCGACGACCATGGAGTCCAGGCCGGCCGCCCCGGTGAACATGTGCTGCACCACGGCGTCCTCGTAGTGCACGTAGAGGTGCTCACCCAGATCGGCGACATCGACCCCGGCCCGCCGGGCCAGCAGGTCGGAGAGGTGGCCGACCCCAGGGTGGAACTTGTCGACGTCGACGAAGAGCTCCACCCGGTTGCAGGTCGACAGGACCAGCGCCTGGCCCACGTGCGGGCTGGCGACCAGCTCGTCGAGCACGCTCACCACATCGGCGGCGGTCACCGCCGTGCGCTCCAGCAACGGCAGGGGGGAGGTGCGAAGCGACAGTCCCACGACGAGCAGGCTCACTGGTGCACCGCCCGGTGGTAGTCGTCGCCATCGTCACCGAGTAGATCATTGCGCGCGTCGTCGAGCGGGGCACGGAGATTCGGCAGGCCGGTGAGCGCCGCCTTGCGCCGCTCGTGAAACGACAGGATCTGCAACTCGATCGACAGGTCGACCTTGCGCACGTCGACGCCCTCGGGCACGGAGAGCACGCAGGGGGCGAAGTTCAGGATGCTCGTCACCCCGGCGGCGACCAACCGGTCGCACACGTCCTGAGCGGCGATGGCCGGCGTGGCTATCACGCCGATCGACACACCGCCTTCGGCGACCGCCTCGGGCAACTCGTCGATGTGCCGCACGACCTGGCCGTGCAGGCGCTCGCCGACGCGATACGGGTCGGCGTCGAGCAGGGCGGCGATGCGGAAACCGCGGGAGGCGAAGCCGCCGTAGCCCGCCAGGGCATGACCCAGGTTGCCGACGCCGATCAGCGCGACCGCCCACCGCTTCGTCAGCCCGAGCGCCTGGGAGATCGAGTCGATCAGCAACGCCACGTCGTAGCCGACTCCGCGGGTGCCGTAGGACCCCAGGTGTGACAGGTCCTTGCGCAACTTGGCGGAATTGACGCCCGCGGACCTGGCCAGCTCCTCCGACGACACGGTGGCCTGGCCGGCGTCGGCCACGGCATGCAGCGCCCGGAGGTAGACCGGGAGCCGGGCAACGGTGGCGTCAGGGATGTCCCGCCTGCGACTGCGATCGTCGGCGCTCTCGCGCTGGTCGGACAAGACACCTCCTGACGACGGCCAGTGCCCGGCGCCCCCCGGGGGCGAGCCGTGGGCGGCATTGTGGTAAACGGCGATCCAGCGACCCCACCGTAGCCGCTTGTGAACGTTCGCACAAAGTTGAACTGGACCGGCTCGCGGGCGATGATCAAGGCTCACAGCCTGGCGGCTGGGCGTTCGGACGGGCCCGCTCGTCGGCCCGCCGCCGTCAACGGATGAGTGCCGCGCGCAGCCGTGCCTCGTCGACCCGCCAGCAGTCGTGCCGTCGGCCGTCGACCAGGATCACCGGCAACTCCTCGGCATAGTCCGCCATCAGGTCGCGGTCGGCGGTGATGTCGCGCTCTTCCCAGGGCACGCCGAGCTCACCGGCGATCCGCGCCACGTCGGCGCAGGCCTGCTCGCAGAGGTGACAGCCGCGCTTGGACAGCACCGTGACCCGCGCGGCCGACCTCGGCGCTCCAGATCTCGCGACGCTTTTCACCGAGAGCCAGGCTCAGCGGGCGGATTCGGCCGCTGCCGCGGCCGAGCGAAGCTGGCCCTTGCATACCTTGCCGGCCACGGTGTGCGGCAGGTCGGCGAGAAACTCGAACACCGAAGGGCACTTGAACCGGGCGAGCGAGCGCTCACAGTGCGCGACGACGGTCTCGGCGGTCAGTTGCGCACCGGCCTCCGCGACGATCACCGCCTTGACCGCCTCGCCGGTCAGCGGATCCGGCACGCCGATCACCGCGGCCTCGGCGATGCCCGGATGGGCCATCAGGACAGCCTCCACCTCCCGGGGATAGACGTTGAAGCCGCTGACCAGGATGAGCTCGGTGCGCCGGTCGACGAGATGCAGATCGGTGTCCTGGTCGGCGAAGGCGATGTCGCCGGTGGCCCACCATCCCTCGCCGTCAGGTCCGCCCGCCCCGTCCGGCCAGTAACCGGAGAACAGGTTGCCGCCGCGGACGACCAACTCGCCGTGGTCGTCCTCGTCGACCTCGTCGCCCTGCTCGTCGACGAGCTTGACCTCGACGCCGGGGATCGGCCGGCCGATGGAGTCCGGCTTGGGGATGTCGCTCATCAGGGTCGAGGTGAGCACCGGGGCGGTCTCGGTCAGCCCGTAGCCCTCGAACACCTGCAGCCCGGTGAGCTCGGCGACCCGGCGCAGCGCGTCTGCCGGCAGCGGCGCCGAGCCCGACAGGGCCAGCCGGACACTGGAGAAGCGCTCGGCCAGGTCAGGCTGCATCGACCAGGCGATCCACATCGGCGGAGCACCGAGCACGCTCGTCACCCCGTGGCGGTGCAGCAGGGCGAGCGTGTCGTGCGGGTTGAACCGCTCGACCAGCACTCCCGTTGCCGCGTGGTAGGCCAGCATACCCAAGCCCGGGTTGAGCCCATAGACGTGGAACAGCGGCAGCACCAGCAACAGGACGTCGTCGCGGCCCAGCACTGCAGGCTCGATCCGCGACACCTGATCAAGGTTGGCGAGCAGCGCCCGATGGGACAGCATGGCCCCCTTCGGGGCGCCGCTGGTGCCGCTGGTGTACATCAGGACAGCGAGGTCCTCGCCGCCGCCGACGTCACGCACGGAAGCGCCGGGGACTGCGGCCAGCAATTCGTCGAAATGCGGCACCCCATGCGCGGCAGCCGCCCCTGTGCTGCCGTCGGCGACGACCACGTGGTCGAGGTCGGGCAGGTCGGCCCGGATCGAGCCGGCCGACTCCGCACCGCCGTCGGAGGTCAGCAGAGCTCGAGCGCCGGAATCGGCCAGCACATGCCGCAGTTCCCGGCCGGTGTAGCCGGGGTTCAGCGGGACCGACACCAGGCCGGCCCGCAACGTACCGAAGTAACCGATCGCGAACTGCGGGGTGTTGCCCGACTGGAGGGCGACCCGGTCACCGCTATGCAGGCCGAGGCCGATCAGAGCCGCCGCGGCCCGGTCGACGCGGGCGTCGAGCTCGGCCCAGCTGATGCGCTCGGAACGGAAGATCAGGGCCGGGCCGCCCGGTCGGGACCGAGCCGCGGCCCGCACCAGACCGGCAAGATTATCTGTCACGCAGCCGACCTCCGAGCCGTCGATCCCGCGTCCCTACGGCGCAGAGCATTGTCGCATAGGACTCTCCACGGGCCGGCTTGGCGCGCGGAAAGAGCCCGGCGGGGCAAATTGTGTCGATTCGATAGGTCATCTGGCCTGTCCACCCGTACGATCCTCGGGTAATTTGCACGGTAGTTTGCACAGGCGACAGTGAGGGGCCCGCACGTGCAGTCCAGCCCTCCATGCCCTCCATGCCCTCCATGCCCTCCACGCTCTCCACGCTCTCCACGCTCTCCACGCTCTCCACGCTCTCCACGCTCTCCACGCTCTCCACGCTCTCCACGCTCTCCACGCTCTCCACGCCTGGGACCCGCGGTGGCATGACCGCCTACGCGCTACGGCCATCGAGCACGCCCAGCCTCACCGAGGGTTTCGCCGTGCTGCGTGCGACGATCGGTGCGCTGCTGCGGGCCGAGTCGGCCGCACGGACCAAGCTGACCGGCGCCGCGACGACGACGACCGCGACGGCGCCGGCGGCTCCGACGCCCCCGGCGCCCCCGACAATTACGACGAATTCGGGGCCGGGGGGGTCAAATGGCGCGCAGACCGCCCCACCGCCCGTAGAGGGCCCGACCGATCACCCGCCGGAAGACCAGCCCGGAGCCGTATGGGCAATCGTCGAACGCGCCCAAGGGGGCGACGCGGAGGCCTTCGGCGAGTTGTACGACCTCTACGTCAACATGGTGTTCCGTTACATCCACTTCCGGGTCGGCTCACGCCCACAGGCCGAGGACCTCACCAGCGAGACCTTCATCCGGGCGCTGCGCCGCATCTGCAGCGTCACCTGGCAGGGTCGCGACTTCGGTGCCTGGCTCGTCACCATTGCCCGCAACCTCATCGCCGACCACTACAAGTCGTCGCGATACCGGCTGGAGATCTCCACCGCCGACATGCTGGACGCCGACCGAGCCGAGGATGGGCCCGAGAACGGCGTCCTCGACGCGATGACCAGCGCCACCCTGATCGACGCCGTCAAGAAACTCAATGCCGAGCAGCAGGAATGCATCGTGCTGCGATTCCTGCAGGGGATGTCGGTCGCCGAGACCGCCGAGGCGATGGGGAAGAACGACGGTGCGATCAAGGCGCTGCAATATCGCGCCGTACGCAGTCTCGGCCGGTTGCTGCCACACGGTTTTGTGCGATGATCCGGTTAACGCGGGTCAATTCGGACGTCTGCGGCCGTAACCGGAGTGGACCGGCAGCCGTTATGCCCATGACAAGACAACGGCAAATCGGGACGCGATCGGGGGTGGGCGCATGATCAGCACGCTTGAGCGGCGCCGCGCCGAGCGCTTCGCGTCCCTCCTCGCCGGTTCGTCCGACGATCGCAGCGACGAGCACTTCGAGGTCCCGCTCGCCGTCAGCCACGCGCTGCACCGGGTGCCCGTCAACGGCGACATCGACCCGGCGTTCCGCGACCGGTTGCGCGGCCGGCTGGTCGCCGTGGCCACCGTGCGGCCCCCCGCCGAGTGCCGACCCGAGGCCCGGGTGCCGATCAGTCACCGCTCGGCCGAGAGCCAGGCGCCTGGATGGCGCAGGTTCCGTCGGCTGGCTGTGCTCGGCCCAGTCATCGTGGCGTTGATGACCGTCTGCGGCGTGGTCGGAGCCAGCGCGAGCGCCACTCCCGGCAGCCTTCTCTACGGCATCAAGCGGGCCACCGAGTCCGCCCAGCTGGCCCTCGCGGGCGGCGACGCCGCACGCGGTCAGCTGCAGCTGGGCTTTGCCGAGACCCGGCTAGGCGAGGCAGGCCAGATCCGGCGGGACCCCGCGGAGGTGCTCAGCGCGCTGGCCGCCATGAACAGCTCGATCAGGCAGGGCTCCCAGCTGCTGACCAAGGCAGCGATCGGTGACCAGGATGTCCAGCCGCTCGACCGGATCGACGCCTTCGTCACCAGCCAGCGCCCCAAGCTGTCAAGCCTGCTGGCGGTGCTCGCCGGACGGCCCTCCCATGCCAAGGCCGCCGAGTCGTTGGCCCTGCTCGATCGGCTGCAGGTCCGTGCCGACGCGCTGCGCTCCGCCGTTCGCTGCGCAGCGCCGGTTCGGGCGCCTCACGACGACCTCGGTCCGCTGCCAGGCACGTGTGTCCGGCCCACCAACTCTTCACCGGCGGCGGCAGGAGCAGCCGGGGCCGTGGGCGGCGCGACGGGCGCCGGCTCCGCTCTCCCGGCGCCCAGTGGCTCGTCGCCCACCGGCAACGGGCCAAGCCCGAGCAGGTCGGAATCACCGGACCCGGAGACTGCCGGCCTGCAGCTTCCGGCCATCCCTGAGGTGACGGGGACCATCCCGCTGCTGGGCGGCCACCGTTCCGCCGCCGATGTCCGAAAGGCCGTCGACGACGTGCTGGGCGGTGTGTTGGGCACCCTCGGCGTCTCACCGCCCAAGACGCCCTAGTAGGCCCGGCCAAACCCCGGAGCTGAGCCGAAGGCGCGATGTCGCGCCGATTCGGTCACCCTTGCCCTGCCCGGCGCTGTCACGCAAGGTGGGTCAACGTTCGTGATCCTGCCTCGACAGGGGCCAGGACCACCCCAATCAGCCTGTCAACGCACGATTGGCAGCGTGGCATACTGATAGCATGAACCGCACACGATTGAGCACGACCGTGGACACTGAGCTTCTCGACGGTGCCCGGGGCATGCGTTCGTGGGCCACCGACGCCGCCCTTATTGACGAGGCACTTCGAGCGTTGCTCGCTAAGCACCGAGCCACCGAGGTGGATGCGAGCTATGCCGCCTACGACGAGCACCCGGCAGACGAACCAGACGAGTGGGGCGACCTGGCGTCCTGGCGACAGGCAGCGGCCGCCTCGTGAAGGCGTTCCCGGCGCGTGGGGAGGTGTGGTGGTGCGAGATGGCCGAGATCGGACGACGCCCGGTCGTCGTCCTGTCGCGCGACGCGGTAATCCCGCGGCATAGACGGGCACTCGTCGCGCCGTGCACGACAACGATCCGAGGGCTCGCCAGCGAGGTGCTTCTCGAACCCGATGACGATCCGGTCCCCCGGCGTTCGGCGGTCAACCTGGACTCGGTCGAAAGCGTCTCGGTTGCAGTACTCGTCACCCGGCTTGGCCGGTTGGCCGACACTCGGATGCGGGAGATCTGCGGTGCCCTTGAGGTGGCGGTCGACTGTCCTGGCTGACGCCGGGTGTCGCAGAAGCCGATCGGCGGATCCTTGCGCGGCACGCAACGGCTTCTGCGATGTATGCTCGCCTTACTAACGGTAAGGAGCCGACATGCCGTCCGCCACGGTCACCAGCAAAGGTCAGGTCACCATCCCCGTCGACGTGCGCACCAAGCTCGGTCTCCGGCCAGGATCCCGGCTCGCCTTCGTCCCCACCGACACGGGCGGATACGAGATCCACCTCCAGGCAGCGTCGATCCAGGATCTCAAAGGTGCCGTGGCGCGACCGTCCGGACTCGTCACCCTCGAGGACATGAACGAGGCCACCGCCGCTGGCGCCACCACATCTGCCCCGTGATCGGACTCGATACCAACGTCATCGTCCGCTACCTGGTTCAAGACGAGCCGGATCAGTCGGCAATGGCCTCCACGGTGATCGACGCTCTGACCGAGAATTCCCCGGGCTTCCTCAGCCTGGTCACCGTCGTTGAGTTGTATTGGGTGCTGCGACGCGCCTACAAGCTCAGCACCGCTCGGTGTGACGAGCTGCTCGATGGCCTACTGGATGCCCGAGAGCTCAGAGTTGGCCAGGACTCGGTCGTCCGAGCCGCACTCACCGTGAGTCGTAGTGCCGACCTCGACTTCGCCGATGCCATCATCGCCGAGCTCGGCCGAGTCGCCGGCTGCGAACACACGGTGACCTTCGACCAGCGGGCCGCACAGTCGAATGAGATGCGACTCCTCGTCCTCCACTGACTGGACTCACGTCGTGCGACGGTGGTCGCGAGACCTTGTCCGTGCGTCACCGGTCCGCGCGTGGCGACCAAACGAGACGACATAACTTGTTACGCACATGAATGTCTGGTAGTGCCGTTCTGGTGCTCACCTCATTCGAGTTGATCGCCGAGCCGAATCGCCGACGAATGCTCGACTTGCTGCGGGGGGAGCCACGATCCATCAGCGACCTCGTCAGGTTGGTAGGTCTCAGCCAGCCGAACGTCTCCAAGCACCTGCGGGTAATGTGCGACGCAGGGACTGGTGTCGGTCAACCGTCGATGAGCAGTGGCGTCGGTACGCATTGCGACCAGAGGCCTTGCTAGAAGTCGACCGTTGGCTGGATCCCTACCGAGAGCTCTGGGAACCTCCGACTTGACGATCTGAGCGTCATCTGCAAACGCGAATGAAACGCCATGACCAGGGCTGCGCCACTCGTTCGGCCGGACCTGCCCGACCGGCCGCACCGGATCAGCGTTCAGCGGCGAGCTTGTCGGGGTCCATCACGGTGGGGCGGCCGCCGATGCGGCCTTGGGCGCGGGCGGCTGCGAGGCCGGCCATCGTCCTTTGGTGGATCATGTCGCGTTCGATTATGTGGACAATCGCGCTTCGTCAAGTCTGATCGTCCTCAGACGCTCATGCGTTTGACCTTGTCGCAGCGTCAAGGTGTCTCATAGAGCCATGGATGAGCGGGTCGCGTTGCGGATCGGCGAGCTCGCTGAGCTGGCCGGGGTGACGACGCGCGCAATCCGCCACTACCACCGCATTGGTTTGCTGCCGGAGCCGGACCGGGCAAGCAATGGCTACCGCTGCTACGAGATGCGCGACGCGGTTCTGCTGCTGCGTGTGCGGCGACTGATCGACCTCGGGCTGAACCTCGACGAGGTCAGCGATGCGCTGGCCGAGTCGGACGGTCGCGACCTGCGAGAGATTCTCGCTGATCTCGACGCCGACCTTGCGACGGAGGAGGACCGGATCGCTGCTCGTCGCAAGCGCATCGCCGTCCTCCTCGCCAAGGCCGACGAGCTGACCGGTTCCGCGGAGAAGGACGCAGTGGTTGCTCAACTCGAGGGCCTGGCTGGCGCCGACCATCCCGGGCTTGCGCGAGAGCGCCTGTCCGCGGATCTGGTCGATGCATTAGTCGATCCTGTCGCCGTTCCGCTGGTCTGGGAAACGTATCGGCGGTTTCTCGCCGACACCGGTGTCGCCGACGGGATGTTGAGTGCGGCTGCGCGCTTCGAGGAACTCGTCGGGCTAGATCCGGACGACCCGGCAGTGGACGCTCTCGCGGCGGAAGCGGAGGGTCTCGGTGGTGCCGTTCTGGCCATGCTGCCCCCTGAGGTTCGGGAGCTTCCCGGTGACCCGGACGCGGCCGATCGTCTGTTGCGGGCGGTCACGACCGGCATGGATCCCGCTCAAGTGCAATGCATGGCGTTGATGTTCGACCGTTGGCGGGAGCAGTCGTCGTGATCGGCCGGTGGTGGTCGAGGTGTGTCTGACCAAATGCACCAGTTCAGGGTTGTAATACCCGGCCACTGGCGGCCTGTCATGGGTGATCCTTTCGTAGCTGACGGTTGGCGGCAAGCCGCTGCTGGTGGGCGGCGGCGAGACCGGCTCGGCGGGCGG
>JBBRYN010000012.1:0-55505 GCA_038237645.1 Mycobacteriales bacterium | reverse complement strand
TGGTCGCCAACCGCTTGCGTGGCTTGCGTCCCGGCCTGGATTGCACTGTCACTTCCTACCTCCTGAACGGTGATCAACCTATCCGTCCAGTGGCTGGCATTTAGAACCGGGAACTGGTGCACGAACTCAGACGCGGAAGGGTGGCGACGGGCCGGACCGTGGGCGACTCTGACCCTCGTTGTCGTTGAATTCCTTCTGGTGTGGTCGGGTCTGCTGCGACTTCGCACCGCGGTGCTGGTTGGCGTGCTGCTCGAAGTGCTGCTTTGGGTGACCGCTGCGAGCCAGATGATCGCTGCAGCACGCCGGTTCAGGGCTGTCCGGGCCGCTGGAGCCGATCTCTGGCAGGCGGCGGAAGACGGGCTGGCGCAGCTCGTGCCGCGCCAGCTGGCGCACGTCATGGTGATCGAGCCGCGGCTGTGGGTGTCGCTGTGGCGGTGGCTCACTGGCCGCCATGACGGGCACCGTAGCCAGTTGAGTTATCGGTACGACTCCGCCTTGCGGCCGCTGCTGTGGGCCGTCATCGGCTTGGTGGTCGTCGAGGGTGCCGTGCTTGACATCGTCCTCGCGTTCGTGACGTCGGGCAGCACCTGGATCTGGGTTTCGGTCGGGGTGCACGTCTATGCCATCGGGGGCTTGCTCGGTGTTGCGGCGAGCTTCGCGACGCGCCCGCACCTGCTGGCCGCTGATTCGCTTCGGGTGCGTGACGGCGTCTTCGCCGAGTTGGTCATCCCGATTTCTGCGATCGTCGCGGTGCGGGCGGTGCGCACGCCGAACTTCGGTCGGTCCGGACTCAAGATCGACAAGGAACAGAAGGCCGCGATGATGCTGGCCCACGGCGACGCAACCGTGGAACTCGTTCTTGACCCGTTTCAGCCGATCAGCGCTGCCGCGACGGCACGAACAATCGAGCCGTTCGCGATCCTGTCGATAACGGTCGACGCCGCTGACAAGTTTGTCCGCGCGGTGAAGGGCCATCGTCAGCACGCCGGCCTGGCAGTAAGCGTCGTGAACGAATCGACGCGGTAGCTGCCGAGACGTAGCCGCGCCTATTGGTCGAGGTCGGCAAGGAGTTCTCGGATGCGACGCATGGTCACGGTGTGGCGTTCTATCTCGCGTTGCCAGCCGCGCGTGGTGGCGTCGTCGACGAGCTGCTGCTCGACGTCGAGGCGTGCGCGTAGCCGGGGCGCGTAGTCGCTGGTGGTGAGGAACTTCGAGCAGGTGAGTACGAGGTCGCATTCGCACGGGCCTTCGGCCGGTGTGCGCAGGCAGTGGCCGAGTTCGAGTTCGGTCTTGAGGAAGTTGGTCTGGAGCCAGGACACAGCTTCGGGGTCGAGGCGGTGTTCGCGCAGCGCTTCGGCAGCGGGTCCGGCGAGGGTCACGTCCGGGCCGAGGTGCCGGTCGAGAGCGTCTTGGTACTGCTGTTTGACTGTGGGGTCGGACAGCGACGCGTAGATGATCGACATGTTCGCGGTTCGGTGCCCGAGCACGGCCATGATCGTCTGGATGCGGGCCCCGCCTTCGGCGAGTTGGGTGCCGATGGTGTGCCGGAACCGGTGCGCGGTGACGGTCTGCTTTCCTGCGGAGTCGACGAGACCGGCTGCGGTGCACGCTTCGGCAAGAGCTCGGTCAAACAGCAGCGACTTGGACAGCAGCTTGCCGCGCACGACGAATAGGTGCTGGACTTCGCGGCCGGCGCACGCGTCGTAACGGCGACGTCCGCGTTGTTCGCGGGCTATGTCGATCAACGGCTGCAACGCCTCGGCGGCCTGCGGGTGCAGCGGGATGCTGCGCTCGCTGTAGCCCTTGCCGACCGGGATTCGCAGCCGCGGGTGGCCGTCAGGGTAGGTGTCGAGGCAGTCGACGGCCAGGCGCCGGATTTCGTCGCGGCGGGCGCCGCTCCAGCGGGCCACGATCAGCGCCGCCCGTTGGTAAGGGTTGGCCAGTCGGTCGACCGCGTTCATGAGCGCGGCGAGTTCGTGGTCGGGGATGAAACGGGGCAGTGGCTTCGCGATCTTGGGGATGTCGCCGCGGGTGAACAACACGCGGGCCGGGACGTCGTCCCAGCTCCACGCGGCGGTCTCGGTCACGAAGCGGGTGATCAACGTGATGACGCTTCGTCGGAGGCTGTTGCTCAGTGGAGCGCCTGTGCGCTGGTTGGGCTGAATGCCGAGCCAGCGCAGGAACTCCTCGGCATGCTCACGGTGCAGGTCGGCGAAACTGGTCATCTCCGGGTGCGCGGTGACCATCCACCTCGTCAGGCGACGCAGCGCGTCACGGGCGTGGCGCACGGTCTGCGGCCGGTCGAGGTTCGCGTCCAGATGCAGCCGCAGGTAGCGCTCGACGACGGCGCGGATCTTCGGTGGCGCATCGGGCAGAGCGAGGTTGTCGACCCAGTTCCCCGCATCAACACGTCCGACCGGCGGCCGGTCGAGTTGGCCGAGGTCGAACAGCAGCACATGGGCCGCGTGCAGGCGCGCGATCGCAGTGCGCAGATAGCCGTGAGCCGTCACATCAGTCGGTCGTTCGACCGTTGCCCGGGAGTAGAAGTGCCGCAACGGATCCAGGCGCAGGCGCGCGGCGAACGCGTCAATTGCGGCGCGCAACTCGTCGACGTCGTCGACGCCCAGCACGGTCAAATCGGGGTCGCCGCGATGCAGCAGCATCCGTCCCAGCGGCCAGAGCAGTTGGGTGCGCGCCGTGGCGTAGCCGAGTTGGGTAAGCCGGGCCACGTGCCCGTCGAACAGGTCAGCGTCAACCCCGAGCCCACCGTAGCGGGCCTGGAGGGTGAACGGGCTGGTGAACGTCCGCCCCAGCAGGACGGGGTAGTCCAACCCAATGCCCTGCACCAGGGACAGATAGGTCAGATATGGCATGACGGTGCTCGCACCGCCATGAGGATGCTGGCCCCGAACGCAGTTCTCCTGGTCCAACAGTCGCTGGCGCAGCGGCGCGTCGAACCAGCCCTGCAGGCTGGGCCACCGGCCGACGAACCGGTCGTAGTCGTTCAGCCGCGACCAGCGCACTGCATAGCTCGAGCAGTGTGCGTAGACCCAGCTCTTGTAGATGGCGCGGTCAGCGTGCTCATTTGTCGCCGACGTCGCCAGCGGCGGCGTGAGCCGCAGGGGTCCCGGCGTGGTCATGGACGCTCCCGGAGCGCCTGGTCGTAGTCGGCGAGCACCTGCTCGTCCGAGACCCTCGTGTAGACCCGGATCGACTCGGGCGAGGCGTGACCGAGTCGTTTCTGCAGTGCCAGCTCGCGCATCCCGCCTTCCCACATCGCGGTCGCGTGCGTGTGCCGCAGCGCGTGCGGGGTCTTCTCGGCTGCGCGGATGCCCAATCGATCAAGGCGGCGCGCGAAGCCACGGACGACCGCCTGATAGCTCAACGCTTCGCAGCGGCGCGCACCGGAACCGCCGACCAGGAACACCAGTGGGCTGTCCGCGTCGAGCGGTCGCTCGTGCAGCACGTAGCGGTTGACCGCGTCCAGGGTGCGCGGCTCATGCAAGTCCACGACTCGCTCGATGCGCGCCTTCGCCCGAGCCCCGCGCGGATGGTCGTCACGCTTGCGGACGGTCACCCTGCGTCGGCCGTAGGAGATGTCGTCCAGCTGCAGACACAGCACCTCGCCGGGCCGCAGGCCGCCGTCGAGCATCAGCAACACGATCGCCAAGTCACGCAACGTCGGGATGCTGGCCAGGAGCGCATCGATGTCCTCAGTGCACATCGGCCGCGGCAGCCGCCGCGGCAGCCGGACCCGCACCGTGCGCCGCACCGGCTGCTGGCGACTGGGCGCGCCGACGAACGGTTGATGGCGATCCGGCACCATGCCCAGCGCGTGATCAACCCGGCGCTGCATCGGGTTCTCACCGGCCGTGTAGCGCTCAGCCGCGATCGCCCACTCGAAGAAACTCGAGGTCGCAGCCAACACCCGCTGCACAGTCGCCGCCGACAGCAGCCGGCCATGCTCGGTCGCGACGGTCATCCCCAGCCGCTGCGCCGGCCTCCGCGACGGCACCCGACGCAAGTAGGCCAGCAACTCCAACGCCGTCGAGGGACAAAAGTCGTTCCAACCCAGCGACCGCTGCTCGAGAAACCGGACCAGATGGGCCAGGTCGTAGGCGTACGCGCACATCGTGTTCGGGCTGTAGTTCGAGTCGGCCAGGTGCGAGAGGAACCGAGTCACCGGCTCGACCTCGTCGCCGACGTCATCGAGGAGAACGACGCGCTTCACGATGCCATGCTCGCGATGCTTGACCACCTGCACACCGGCCTCCCTCGCCGGTGCTCACTGCATCAGGCAGCAACCCTCACATCGGGGAGGCGAGCATCTCGGCGTGTCCAGATAACAGAGAATTCGGCGAACGCGGCCATGATGGTGAAGAAGAAACTTGCCCTCGCCTGTCGGGGTGTAGCTGCCGGCGACGGTTCCGGTCAGGATGCGCAGTCCGATACCGCGCTCGTGGAGCTCGTCGGCGAGAGTCAGGATCTCCTTGACTGACCGGCCTAGGCGGTCGAGCTTCCACACCGCGAGGGCGTCGCCGGATCGCAGGTACTCCAGCGCGGCGCCCAGCCCGGGCCGATCGGTCTTGCGGCTGGAGATCTTGTCTTCGGAGAACTTCATGCAGCCGGCTTCGGTCAGCGCGTCGCGCTGCAGCTGGGTGTCTTGGGCCTCGGAGCTCACCCGTAGGTACGCGATCAGGTTCCGGTGCTCGACCGCCACGCCCTCACTGCCTCACAAACCGTGGATTCTGAGACGACCCTCCCAAGATCAGCCGCTGCCGCCAGCACGCCATGCCCGGTGCATCAGAACCCGTCTCACAACACCCGCGTCGAGGGTGTAGTTATGCGACCGGTATTGATGCGTTACCGGGTCAGCTCGGTGGCTGACTCGGCGCCCTGCTCGCGGAGCCACCGCACGAGTTCGTCGGCGTTTTGCCGCGTCGCTGCGTCGAGCGGCGTCAAGTTTTCCCAGGGCGGTATCCAGTTCAGGTCCGCGCCTCGGTTGAGGAGGTACTCCGCGCAGCTGCGACGGCCACCGTGGCAGGCGCCCCACAAGGCCGCGGTGACATCCTCCGCACCGGGGGGTGTTGCGGCCGCGAAGTATGCGGCTACGCGGTCGGACAGCCCGAGCGTCGCCGCGTCGACGAGTGTGGTCCGGGCGCCGCGCTCCACCAGTCGGTGCGCAACCTTCCAGTTCTTGAAGCCCCGCGCATCTGCCATCGGGGGGCCGCCTCCGAGGACTGCGCCGGGGGCCTCCATGTCGGCGCCGGCGTCGAGCAGCGCGTCAAGTACCTCGACGTCGTCGGTGCTCGCTGCCCAGTGCAGCGGTGTCTCTTCATGCGGTCCCCGGAACCTGGCGTTGACGTCGGCGCCGGCATCGACCAGGGCGGAGACGGTTACCCCGCCGTAGGGAAAATGGCCGGGCCAGTCGGTCACGACATGGAGCAGCGTGCGCGACATCCCGTCCGGTTCGTCGTCACCCAGTCTGGCGGTCGCCAGCCAGGGATTTTCGGTCAGTAGGCGTTTCAACGTCGCCAGGTCGCCGCTGTGGATGGCAGTGACCGCCGCTATCGCGACGGGATCTTCGGTGCTGACGGTGGACATCGGCAGACCTCCTGCAACCTCGGATATGGACCCCGCTACCGCGCTGCTCCTGATTGTTGCCCGCTCTCCGGCATCATCGGCTGACGTAGGGGCCGGTGGCCGGTCGGTCCGAGCTGGGCGAGCTGGGCGAGCTCGATATCGACGGTGATGGTGCCGAACAGCCCGACCCTCTCGCTCTGCGCCGGCGCCCTTGTTGAGCTGTCGGGAGATCTTGCGGCGATAGTCCTCCCTGCTCAGATACCGGGACGCGCAGACCGTCCGGCGCAGCGCCCCGTACTCCTTGAGCGCCGCCGCGAGGGTGTTCTGTCGATCCGCCCGCGACAGCGGTTGCGTTTGAGTTCCCGCGACCGGGGTGTGGCACCGCCGGCGTGGGCGAAGCAGTCCAGGAACCCGGTGCGGGTGTCGAGTTCGATGAGCACCGACGCCAGCGGGGCGAACGGCAGCAGTGCGGGCAGCTCCTCGCGCAGCTCGTCGACCTCGGTGGGTAGGTCCTCGGCCGACAACGGCCCAATCACCAGCTCGCCGTGCTCGTCGACCCGCACCGGTCCCTGGCCGTCGGCCGGGACCTGCTCGAGCTCGCACAGGGCGGTGTGCAGCTCGGTGTTCACCCGTTGCAGCGCTGCGTCCGGGTCGGGCGGCACGTCGACCAGTGCGCAGAACTCGGGTCTCTGCGCCGGCCAGGCCGCCGCGGTGATCAGGTAGGCGGTCGGGTCGGCGTAGCGCCGCGACCCGGGCACGTGCACATCCCCGCTGCGCAGCGCGTCACGCAGGCACAGCAGCGCACACAGCTCCCAGTAGTGCCGCAAGGCGGTCGTGTTGCCGACGGCGCGGGTGTCGTCGAGATAGCCGCGCCACCGGGTGGGCACGAACCCGGTCGGAGCATCCACCGGGACGGCGCGCGCCCCGCTGGCGTTGAGCTCGCGCAGCACGTCCACCGCCTCCAGCAACGGTGCTGCGGCGGGTCCGCCGGCGAAGAAGAGCACCGCGAGTACGTCGGGGGTGAACTGGCGCAGGTACCCGTAGGAGGAGTCGATCACGGCGAGGTGGCCGTGATCGCGGGGCAACCGGGCGGTGGCCGGGGTGGCCAGCGCGGCACGCAGCCGGCTCATCCCGATCCGCTCACGCAGCAGCCCGCCCACCTGTTCGTCGGGGATCGCCGGGTCGGCCAGCACCGGGAGGATCTCCTCGGCCAGCGCGAGCTTGTCCTCACCCGGCGCTGGCGTTGGTTTCGCACCGGATGGACCGTCAGCCCCACGGCACAAGGGGAACTACATAGCCACTACGGACTCTTCCTCGCTCAGTCGCCCAACGAGTTGGTGGAACTGACCTGGATCACAGGCCGCGCCGGCACCAATGGCACTGATCTGCGTCTCAGCTCAGCCACGCAGGATTTTAGGACGAAGCCGGTGTCAAGCGACACGACGACCGCATGGGCCAATCGCGGCCTGCCGCACCTGGACGACGTTCTCACGTCACAAGGCTCCGCCGGCCAGCCCCGGCAAGTCCCGCAACCCGACCAGTCAGCGATCGCGGCCGTCGCGCTCCGGCGTCTGGACCTTCGGGGGCGGGCCAGCCAACCTCCCGAAACCGACCAATCGCGGCCCCGAGCGCGCGGCAACACCGAGCGCGAAGTAGGCAGGGTGCGATGGCGGCACGGCTGACATCGGAAACATAAGCGGTGCTGCTGTGCCAACACCTCGACGACAGTGTGCCGCTGATCCGGCTCACCGCGCACGCCGGTGCGTCCGCGCATACCCTGCGCCGATGGGCGTTGGGTTACCGGGACAGCGCCTTACGCTGTCACCGGTCGGCGCGGGCCGTCGCCGGGGTCGGGGGTGCTGGGAAACGTTCGGTTCCCAAGACCCCCACCCGAAGCGCTCAGGCTGCCGGCACGTCGCGGCCGAGGAACGCGACCAGCCTGACTATCGCCGGGGCGGCGTCGGCGACGTGCCGGGCCGGGCCGAAACAGCCGCCGCCGGGACGTACCGCTCGCCCGTCCGCGCGGGCGAAGGCCAGTGACTCCTCGGCAGCATCTTCCGGTAGATCCGCCGGTCGTCCGAGAGCCTGAGCGAGGTCCCAGCCGTGGGCCAGCAGGTCGTACATGCGGATCTTCAGCCGCTCCGCGCCGGTGGCGGCACCGAGCGGGCCCCGGTAGGGGCGATCGAGAACGCCTGGCCGCCCGAACGCGTCGAGCAACACGGCAGCCGATTCGCGATAGGCGCGGGCGAGCTGGTCGCTCGGCATCCCGTCACCCCGCTGCGGCAGCGGTTGCTCAGCGAGCACCGCGGCGAACACGAGATTCTTGCCGACCAGATGCTCGACGAGACGGTGGACGGTCCAGTCCATGCACTGAGTCGGCACGGACCACTGGCCGGGCCGGATCGCGTCGACCAGCTCGCCCACTGCGGCGAACGAACGAGCGAGTCGGTCGAGCTGGATTTCGTTGTCTACGGCCACGAGGCCACCTCTCACAGGTGGCGCCACCGGGCAAGCTGCCCTAGGTCAGCAAACTCCAGGAGGCGCGGAAACGGTCATCGACACGGAACGTCGCACCTCCCTCCATGTCCAACGGTCGACGATGAGTCTGGCACATCAGCCGTGCGGTCGGGCCGAGATCTATTGATCTTCGACGCGGCATCCTGTGCGGAAATCACGGCGGTTACTCGCGGTGGTGGGCGGCACGCGATGTACCGCCCACCCCGGTCAGCGCGGTCAGGCTCGTGCTGCGTTGGCGGCCTTGATGAACTCCATGAGGGGCAGCGAAGGGCCACCGTGCTGTTGCTCGATCTGGTCGGCGTTCTCGGCCTGCATGCGATACAACGAGTCCCGTAGGCCAGCGTCGCCGCCGTGGAACTGGTCAAGCAGACCCATCCACGCGGCCGCCAGCTTCTGCGCCTGCGGTGTGGCCGGGTCCAGACCGGTATCCACAGCTGCCTGCACCTGCTCGATCAACTTGGGCCACGCCGCCTGCACATCGATGATGGCCTGTTCGCGGCGCTCGGCCAGATCGGCCAACTGCTCCTCGCTGAAGTACTTCTTGACCGTGTCATCCACTGTGATCACCTTCCGGATCAGTTCCAAGAAGTCGGTGACTGAGCTCGATCCGGCGCCCTGCGACAAGGCTGTCATGGTGCTCAGCTGCGCCCGTAAGGTCCGCATCGCTACCAGCTGTCGGTCCAGGTAAGCCCGGTGCCGCTCGAGCAGTTCCCCGATTACGGACTGCCCGTCGAGGACCGCACCGACCGCGTCCAGCGGCAGCCCCAACTGGCGTAGCGCCAGCACCTGGTAGAGCCGTTCGACGTCGGCTTCGCCGTACAGCCGGTACCCGGCCTAAATCCTGACGCCACGTTAGGGTCAAAGGGCAATCTCGGCCCAGTAAGCACGTGGAAGCGCAAGGCGGGTGGCGCATCGCCGCAGGTCAGAAAACAGTCCGGTCATGACTGCCGAGCGCGTCTCCGCTGTCGTGACGGGCGGGGCGCAGGGCGTCGGCCGGGTCGTCGCTGAGCGGCTCACCCAGTTCGGCCCTGTCGTCGTCGTGGACGTCACCGATGATTTCGGCTGGCAAAACGACCTGGTGACCTTCGTCAGTGGCGATGCCCGGCATCCCGCCGTGACTGCCCGGGCCGCCCAACGCGCCGAGGCTGCAGCACCGCTCGCCGGATGGGTGAACAACGCGGCCATCTTCCACGACGCCAGCCTTGACGCGGCAGCAGCCACCGACATCCTCCACTTGATCACCGCCAACATCGCCTTGGCCGTCGCCGGCTGCCACACCGCCGTCAACCACTACCGAGCGCACGACCGGGCCGGCGCCATCGTGAACGTCTCCTCCCACCAAGCTCAGCGACCCGTCCGCGGCGCTTTGCCGTACGCCACCGCCAAGGCTGCGGTCGAAGGATTGACGCGAGCGGTCGCCGTCGATCACGGACCCGACGGAATTCGCTGTAACGCCGTCGCGTTGGGTTCCATCACCACCGCCCGCTACGAGGCCTACCGCGCTGCGCACCCAGAGGTCGACCAGCAGATGGCGGCGCTGCACCCACTCGGCCGAGTCGGCGCCGCGCGGGAAGTCGCCGACACCATCGCGTTCCTACTGTCACCCGGCGCAAGCTTCATCAACGGAGTCGTCCTTCCCGTCGACGGCGGCCGCGCCGCCAACGGAGCCGACTCCGAAGCAATCTGAATGGGGCAACCGCCGACGCCCGCGACATCGTCGCAGACCTAGCCACGGCCGAGGTGAAACTGAACATCGGCGGCTCCGTGCATGACCCGAACGACCCGATCGGGCGCCTGCTGCTCGTCGCCAGCGCCGTCGTGCCGGGTGATCTCGACTCGACACACCGGATACTGCGCGGCCTCGTACTGCCCGGACAGCGACGGCTGCACGTGAAAGACGAGAACGACTCCCGCGCAAACGCTCGACACGATGTTGGTGCTCGAGCAAGACGACACGCTCGTCGTTTCCGACCGCAAGCTCCCCCACCGGGCGGACCCGTGAGGCCGGCTGCCGCGATCTACGCCACGAGGACCGACGCGCCGCCGTTGAACAACTCCCGCACTAGCCGGCGCGATCGCTTGGTGCTGGGCGGGGCCGCAAGGCAGCGACCGGCGCCGACGCATCCAACCCGTCTTCACCGACGTGCGCGAAGTCTGAACGAGCCCGAACAAGCGCGAAGCCCGGGCGCCACGGCCGTCCGGCCGGGTCTCGGGCTCACCTTCCGCCAGCTAGTGCCGCGGAGAGCGTCAAGCGTAGAGCACGGGAAGCTGAGTCGTCACCGCAATGAGTTGCAGCCTGGCGAGCGAAGGGACCAGACTCGCTCCGCTGCTGAGGGGCCCCGATCTTGGTCGCACAGCAGGCAGACCGAGCAGCCAGGAAGGCCAGGCGCGACGCCGGGTCGGCAGGTAGTCAGCCCATGATCTGGGCACCACCGGTGCAGTACGGCTGCGCCGGTGCGGCTACTTCTTGTTCCTGCGCTGGACGCGCGTCTTCTTCAGAAGCTTGCGGTGCTTTTTCTTCGCCATCCGCTTGCGTCGCTTCTTGATGACGCTGCCCATACGTGTCCCTCGGTCCGCTTGATCCGGCAAGTGAGCACCCAGACTAGCTGGCCCGCGTCAGGCGCCATCAGCGACGGCCGCCCGGGACCCAATTGAGTCTGCCGCTCCCGCCACCGCAGGCCAGGCCAGGCCAGCCACGCCGAACAGTACGGCCGAGGCATCAGACACAGTCAGGATGCCGACAGGTCGTCAGGTGCAGCGGCCCTACACCGAACTCGCCGGGTAGATCGTCCTGCCAGAGCACCCGGGGTCGGCCGTCGCTCGGCACGACGAGGTCGAGATATCCGGGCCCGTTCTCGACCAGGGCGACCCAACGTGTCGTCCTACGGGAGCATCCGGCGTCGTGGCAGCGGATGAGAATGAGCCGGTAGCGATGCCGGCTGAGCGCGTAGGTCGCCGTCACCGGATAGCCCTGCGGCCCGGCCCAGCACGATCGGGAAGCAAGCAGGAAGAGGGTCGCGGCCGGCGCGAACACCACGGCCGCGGGAGCCGACAGGGTGAACAACCGCCGGGCGGCCACCCGGTAACTCAGCCAACCAATCCGGCAGACGCCCCTCGCCCAGATGCCAGGGCACGCCGACCCATCGCCGTCGACTCCGCTTTCGGGCGCTGCCGTGCGGGCGCCGCGCTGCACCGGATCACCATCTCAGCTGCGAGAAGGCCACACCCTAGCGGGCCACCTGTGGGCAGTTCAGAAGTCCCCGCCGCCACCGAAATCCCCGCCACCGAAATCCCCGCCGCCGAAATCCCCGCCGCCGAAATCCCCGCCGCCGCCGAAATCCCCGCCACCGAAGTCGCCGCCGCCGAAGCCCGCATCGGAGCCCTGGTCATAGCCCTGGTCATAGCCCTGGTCGTAGCCGCCCCCGTACTCCCCGCCGTAACCGCCACCGAACATGCCGCCGCCGTAGAAGGGACCGCGTACGGAGTCGAAGAGGGCATCTGCGAGCAGCAGGCCACCGATGCCCGCGGCACCACCGATCAGCGCGGTCTTCCAGAACGGCTGGCTGTACCAACCACCCGGCACCCGGCCACCCCCGACGACCCCGCCCGGGTAGTAGTAGGGCGCGTCCTGGGCGTATTCGGGCCGTGCCTGGATCTGCTGGTCGCCGACCTGGAGGCGCTGGTCGCGCTGCACCCGGCCGGCGGACTCCTGCACGCTGGTCGGCGGCAGGTCCGGGCCCGGGTCGAGGCCCAGTGCCGTACGGGCGCCACGGGCGTAGTGCAAACCCTCCAGCGCGGTGTCACGGGCCGCCCGGTAGTCGGCCGCCGTGGCGGCCCGGGAAAGCTCCGAGCCGGCCGCGTTGTAACGCTCACTCGCGTCGGACAGTGCCTGACGCGCGCTGGGATTGTCACCGCCGGACAGGTTGAGCACCTCACCGCCCAGCCGCTCGTACCACCGCTGCGCCTCGGTGCGCGCGGCACCGACCTTGTCCCGCCGCCCCATCCGGCGGAATAGACCGAAGGCCAACGTCCCGAGGGCGCCGATCACCAGGAGCACCACCAGGACGGCGACGATCCCAGGGCCTCCGCCACCGCTCCTGGATGTGGACACCCGCCCCCGTGCGCCGGACCCGCTCCGGTGCACCGAAGCCGCCGCCACCTTGTCCACGAAGAGGGTGAGCGTCTTGGTGACGTCGGGCTTGCCCTCGTTGAAGGCCTCCGTCGCGAGCCGTGCGGCGTCCCCGGCCGGTAGCGCCGACGAGGCGGCCCGGAAGTGCGTACCGACCAGCACGGCCACGGTGACGCGGCCCCCGAGCTGCCGGCCGATCTGTCCGGCTACCTCACCCGGCGCCGTGCTGGCGCTGTCCGGCAGAACTGCTACGTAGGTCGCCAAGCCGGCCGACTGGATGTGGTCGCGCACCTGGGCGGCCTCGACCTGACCGGCTTCCTTCGCCGACGGGTCGACGTAGACATGCTCGCCGCTCTTGAAGTGCTGGACGGCGGTGACCACCGGGTCGGTCACGGCGGCGGCCGCCGGAGTCGCCAGTGCAAGGAGCAGGAGGGGGGCGGCGAGCGCGCTCGCGGCGGGAAGGAGTCTCACGCCGTCGAGTGTGCCTGCGGGGCGGGCGGCGCGCCACCGACCCGGTCTCGCGCCACCTGCGCCGCCCAGAGGACGAGCGGCACCTGCAGGGGCAGCCGGCCCCAGCCGATCAGCCGGTGGACTGCCGAGGCGTTCGCGGTGTTCAGCGCCATCTGCACGTTGGCCGGGAAGACGACAACGAACAGCACCGCGGTGGCCCACCCGGCCGCTCGACGGGTCGGCTTGACGGCCAGGCCCGCCGCGCAGAGCAGCTCAACCGCCCCGCTGATGTAGACGAGCGCCCGCGGGTATGGCAGCACCGACGGGATGACGCGCTGGTAGGAATCGGGAGCGAGGAAGTGGGCCGTCCCGGCAACACCGAGCACGCCGGCCAGCAGCCAGGGCGACGCCCGTCGCCACCGGCTCGACGTCATCGGTTGATGTTCGCAGCCGGCGCCCCGCCGGATGTGAGCGGCCACCCACCTACGCAGGTTTCGGCGCGAGTTGCTGAGACGGCGCCGTCACCATGGCATCGTGGAAGTCGCTCGTCGCCGGCTCGGCCGGGAATCGATCGTGCAACGCTCGGTCCAACTCGGAGCCGACCATGAGCAGGGAGGGCAGCGAGCGCCGCTGGGTCGACATCGCGCTGTGTCCGTAATGGACAGCTCCGCTAAGGTCACCGGCGCGGGCCGCTACGACGCCAAGGGTCATCTCGGCTTCGGCCTTGCGCATCGGCGCGATGACATCCCCGTCGGGGGCCACGGCTTTCCGTAGTATCTCTCGCGCGTACATCTCCGCGAGGCTGCTGTCGCCGACCAGGCGGTGACAGTCCATCGCGTAGAAGTCGAACTTGTCCGGGTCGACCTCGAAGTGGCTGGCGGGATTGTCCGGGTACGGCAACGAGTCGAGCAAGGTACGTCCGTTGTCCAGTGCCCGGGTGACGTTGCGCACGTTGCCCATCCGCGCCCACGCCTTGGCTTCCTGCGCCAGCAACTGTACGGAGACCGGCCGACCCGGCGCCGCGTCCTGCCCCGCCTGGGCCGCCTCGATGACCTCGCGGTAGCGACCTCGGGTCAACGCGAACCACGCCCGCATCTCGTGCGCCCACCCGATGACGGTGCGGTCGTCCGCCTCGGTGCCGAGGTGCAGCGCCGCCAGCCGAGTGGCTTCGGCGGCCTGCCGGTCACCGAGGTCGTGCTCCAGGCAGCCGGTCAGCAATGCGAGGTGGCCGGCGGAGTCGAGCACGTCCCGGTGTTGCAGCAGGGTCAGCCGTTCATCGAGCAGCCGGATGAGGCTCGACAGCCAGTTGCGGCTCTCGGTGATCAGGTCCGCCGGGTCGCGGTACGCGTACTCGGTGCAGAGCCGGTCCACGGTGATGCGCAATGCGTCGAGCGTGCTCACGTCCACAGAGGACCGGCGGATGCGCTGCACGAGCTCGTGGGTGTCCATCCCGGTTTGGCGTGGCAGCAGGGCGTCCTTCCAGTGCTCAACCGTGAGCACCCGGGTGGTTGGAAAGATTGACTCGACGACGGTGCCCAGGGTGGCGGCGATGATCGGCCGGTAGTAGTCGTCGGGGCGGTTGCGGCCGCGCTCCCACCGTTTCCACTGGTCAAGCAGACCGGTCGGCAGCGGCACGGCCGAGAACGTGCGCATGGCAGCGACAGCATCCGACTGCGACCAACCTCGTGCCACACGTTCCCGACGCAAGCGTTCGGCCCACTCGGGACGGCCCGCAGCGCTCTCGTCGGTCACGCCCCGATGCTATCCAGGGAACGGGGGCACGGGTGCCCCCCGAGAACTGCCCCCAAATTGCCGCCGGTGCACTTGTCGATCGCCGCACAGACTGTATTCCGAGACGGATTTCCTATTTCGGATTTCCATCCAAGTCGTCGTACGGAAGGGCTGGCGATTGACGACCGACGAGCCACTGTGTCCCTCGTGCGGCGGATTGTGCTGGACCGATGGCGCGACGACGGTGTGCCGGGACTGTGCCGGGTCGGGAGTAGAGGTCGACCCGCGACGTCCTCCGGGTCGGCGACGGCATGCGGCACAGCCCGGCCGGCACCGAGTTGACCAGCGGAACGACCGGCGATGAGCCGGCGGCCGGAGCGGGTCGTGCCGGCGTGGTCCCTGGCCGAAGGAGACATCTTGCCGGGCGGGATCCTGGTGGTCTCGGTGCAGCGGGATGCGGCGGCCGGCCGGGTGGTGCTCGGATCGCACGACGGCGGCCAGCGGATCCTGTACCGGGAGGACAGGCTGGGCGTCACGGACCTCAGTGGTCAGGTGGACCAGCCACCGGCCACTCGACGACTGGTCGGCAGCTTGCTCAGCTCCGCGCTGCACTCGACGCTCACGCGACTCAGCGCCGTCGGGGCGCGCGGGTCGGCCCGACGTGGTCGGTCAACCAGGCGTTGAGCGGGAGCAGTTGCCGCCAGGCCTTGGCGATCCTGCTCTTGACCGCAGCGGTGTGCAGCCAGTCGGCCGGCGGTTCAGACTTGCCGGCGATCAGGGACTTGTTGCGGAGCAGGTCCGCCCGCGGATGCCTGTCGTCCCACGGCTTGGGCACGCGCTTGAGCTGATCGCCACCGACCTGCCACCCGCGCCCGGCAAGTGCCGCGACGATCGCGGCGAGGGCGGTGCCGGTCCGGTCGTCGTCGACGGCCGCCCGCAGCCGCTGCGCCTGGTCGGTGGCGGTGTGGTAGTAGCCACCCCCGACGAACAGGCCGTCAGCGGAGACGGCCAGGTAAAGGCCGCCGTCACCGTCGGAGTTGTGCACGATGGCCGCCGCCTGGGTCTTGTACGGCGTCTTGTCCTTGGCGAAGCGGACGTCGCGGTAGGGCCGGAAGAACTTCGCCTCGCCGAATTCCGGCCCCAGCTCGTCGAGCAGGGCCCGCATCGGCACCGCGACACACTCGTCATACACGGTCTTGTGCTCGGTCCAGTACGCCTTGCTGTTGTCGGCGGTGAGCCCTTCGTAGAAACTCACCAGGCGCTCGGGGAACCCGTTGAAACTCATGCTGTGGATCCTGTCGGATGACCGTCGGCGGTCAGGGCGCCGGGGTGAGGAAGCGGACCTCGGCAAGGGAGAAGCGGTATTTGTCGTCACCGGCAGCCGATCCCGGGTAGCTGGTGGAGATCTCGATCTCCACCCAGCTGACCTCCCGGGGCGCCTTGATCTGCACCGGCTGGAACGCCTTGCCGTCGTCTGCGAGGGTGGCCTCCTGGACCGCGCCGTCGGAGAAGCGCAGGAAGATGCGCTCGGCCCGGGGCCGCACGGCGAAGGCGGCACCCGAGGCGCCGTTGCGGATATCCACCCGCGTCAACGTGACCGGCGAGTTGAAGCCGTACCTGATCTTGGGGTGGCGGTCGATGTCGGGGCGCGGGTTGCCGGGGATGAGGGACGGGAACGCGGCCGACCAGAATGTATCGGGGTCGCCGTCGATGGTGTGCTTGGCGACCTTGGCACCCGACTGGCTGGTGAAGCTGAGGATCTTCACCGCGCCGGGCGGCACCGGCACCGGGCTGCTCTTGGCCGCCGGCGACTTGGTGCCGGCGGCCCCCGCGGGATGCTTGCCGAGCGGCTTGAGCAGCAGGAAGCCCGCAACCAGCCCGCCGACCAGCAGCAGCGGCAGGAGGATCGCCAGCGCTACCACCGTCTTGTTGGTGCCTCTGGTCCGCCGGTTACGCCGACCGGCCTCGACCGGTGGCGACTGGCCGGCACCCGCCACGCCGGGCAGGACCGCTCCGTCATGCCGGCAGAAGCGCCGGGTGGGCTCGTTGCCCCACCCGCACACCGGGCAGATGATCTCCCCCGGCCGGATCGGCGGAATGTGGCTCGACCCCCCGCCCTGCTGCGACTGACCTTGGGCCTCCTGGGCTGCCGCGGCTTCCGCCTGGCCCTGACCCGCCTGGCCCTGACCCGCCTGGCCCTGACCCGCCGGCCCGGCCGAGGACGTCCCGGTGGGCGGTGGCCCGGTCAGCGGTGGCAGGAACTGGGTCGATTCCTTCTCCCCCTCGAACTCCAGGAAGGCGCCGCAGCCGGGCTTCTGGCACCACTGGGTGCCGGAGGGATTGCTGTAGCCGCATTGCTGACAGACGATCAACCGGCACCTCCTCTCCTGAGGACCGTCCCGCCGAAGGCAGGGCCGCGTCAACCCCTGTCCGGACCCGGCTACGGGAAGTGCTGCCTGCACGAACAGGCAACCGGCTCACCGGTCATCGCAGCATGCCAGGCGCACCGCCACAGACCGTTTCGGGAACTTGTCTCCCCAACTGTCGTACCCGGGCCTCTAGAGTCGGCGATATACCGCCGAGCACAGCGAGGAGCACGCAATGAGTGGGGTTCGGGTACTGGTCGGCACGCGCAAGGGCGCCTTCGTCCTGACCGCCGACGGCAAGCGTGAGCAATGGGACGTCAGCGGCCCGCACTTCGCGGGCTGGGAGATCTACCACGTCAAGGGCTCCCCCGTGGACCCCGACCGGCTGTTCGCATCGCAGTCGAGCGGCTGGTTCGGGCAGGTCGTCCAGCGGTCGGACGACGGCGGCCAGACGTGGCAGACGATGGGCAACAAGTTCACCTACGACGGTGTCCCCGGCACACACCAGTGGTACGACGGCACGCCGCACCCCTGGGAGTTCGCGCGGGTGTGGCACTTCGAGCCGTCGCTGACCGACCCGGACAAGGTCTACGCCGGCGTCGAGGACGCCGCCCTGTTCCGCTCGGTCGACGGCGGCCAGCAGTGGGAGGAGCTCTCCGGCCTGCGCTGCCACGACACCGGGTCCTCCTGGCAGCCCGGCGCCGGCGGGATGTGCCTGCACACGATCCTGGAGGATCCCCGCAACCCCGACCGGCTCTTCGTCGCCATCTCGGCGGCGGGCGCGTTCCGCAGCGAGGATGCCGGCAAGACGTGGCAGCCCATCAACCGCGGCCTGCGCTCGGCGGGCATCCCCGACGAGGACGCCGAGGTGGGCCACTGCGTCCACCGCATTGCCCTGCACCCCGCACGCCCGGACACGCTGTTCATGCAGAAGCACTGGGACGTCATGCGCAGCGACGACGCCGGCGACCAGTGGCACGAGGTCAGCGGCAACCTGCCGAGCGACTTCGGCTTCCCGATCGACGTGCACGCCCACGAGCCGGAGACCGTCTACGTCGTCCCGATCACCAGCGACTCGCAGCACGTCCCGCCGGACGGCAAGCTGCGCGTCTATCGCAGCCGGACCGGCGGCAACGAGTGGGAGCCGCTGACCAACGGCCTTCCGCAGAGTCACTGCTACGTCAACGTTCTTCGCGACGCGATGGCCGTCGACTCGCTCGACTCGTGCGGGATCTACTTCGGCACGACGGGTGGGCAGGTCTACGCGTCACCGGACGCCGGGGACACCTGGGCGCCGATCGTCCGCGACCTGCCCGCCGTACTCTCCGTCGAAGTCCAGACGCTGCCATGATCCGGGTCGTGCTCCCGGCGCACCTGCGGACCATCGCGCACGTCGACGGCGAGGTGGAGCTCGACCTCGACGGCCAACCCACGCAGAAGTCGCTCCTCGACGCGCTGGAGGCCCGCTTTCCGACGCTACGCGGGACGATCCGCGACCAGTCCACGTACAAGCGCCGGGCCTTCGTCCGGTTCTTCGCCTGCGAGCAGGACCTGTCCCACGAGTCGCCCGACACGCCGTTGCCCGATGCGGTGCGGCAGGGCATCGAGCCCTTCATGATCGTGGGCGCGATGGCCGGCGGCTGATCTGGGCGGGGTCGCCCGGCGTTGACTCGCCGTTGACTCCCTGTTGACTCCCGGTGGACACACTCCGGAGAAGGCGACCGGACGGGAAGGGCGACAACGTGTCCAACACAGCGACGTATGTCTATGCGAGTGATCCGATCAGCCAGGCCGGAGTGGTCGCCGGCCTGTCGAAACTGCCCGACATCGAGGTCGTCCCGGCGGAGGAGATCGACCGGGCAGAGGTGGCCGTCGTGGTGGCGGACACCGTCGATGCCGAGTGCATCCGGGTCCTGCGGGCCGTGCAGCGCGGTGGCGTACCCCGCACGGTGCTCGTCGCGACGACCGTCGACGACGCGGCCGTCGTGTCGGCGGCCGAGGCCGGGGTGTCCGGCCTGCTCCGCCGGGGGGAAGCCACGCCCGAGCGACTTGCCCGGGTGATCGTGCGGGTGGCCGGCGGTGAGGGTGAGGTGCCGGCCGACCTGCTCGGCCGGCTGCTGCTGCAGGTGGGCCGGTTGCAGCGGCAGGTGCTGGCGCCGCGGGGCCTGAACTTCACCGGCCTGAGCGAGCGGGAGACGGAGGTGCTCCGGCTCATCGCGGCCGGGGACGACACCGCCGAGATCGCGGCCCGGCTCTGCTACAGCGAGCGGACCGTGAAGAACGTCCTGCACGACATCACGACCAGGCTCCAACTGCGCAACCGGTCGCACGCCGTCGCCTACGCCATGCGGGAAGGCTTGATCTGACCGGAGCTCAGCCGAAGTCGCTGTGCGGCTCGGCCAGCTTCGCGAGGGGCCCACAGCGAGCTGCAAGGAGTGACCGCGGGAGGCGCCGAGTGAGTTGGCGCGGTCAGCCCAAGCCGGCGAGCAGACCTTCGAGGGTGCGGGTCGCGACGCGGGCAGCACGCTGTACGGCACGGCTCGACAGCGGATGCTCGGCCGTCCGCTGCCACTGGGACAGCGCGGCGGCCGCGGCCCCCCGCGCTTCCTCCGGTGAGGCCGCATGGTCGAGGCCCAGCCGGGTGCCGGCGCCGTGCCCGCTGCCGCCGAGCAGCCTTTCCAGCTCGGCGGCCCGGGCCTCGTCCAGCCCGATCTCGCCGGAGCGCAGCTGATCCAGAGTCCGCACCTCCTCGAACTCGTGCGCGCTCGCCATCACCTCCTCGGCGCGGGACCGCAGTCGTTCGGCGTCGCGGCAGCCGTCCTGACCGAGCACGGCCAGCAGCGCGACCAGGGCCGACCGGGCCTTGAGCACCCGGCTGCGTTCGGTGAACTGGCGCAGCAGCACGCCGCGGAGCTGCTCCAGCCCGCTGCGCCGGACAAGGTCCGCCGACAGCTGGGTAGCCGACGAGACGGCACCCGAGCCGATGAGGTCGACCGAGAGCCGCACGCCGAACAGCCCCAACCTGCCGAGCAGGTGCTCGCGCTCCAGCTCGGTGACGGCGGCCGTGGTCTCCCGGCGGGCGAGGCGGTCGGCGGTGAGCAGCAGCTCGCCGAGCTCGGCGGGAGGCAGGTCGGCGAGGGCGGCGAGGGCGCGGTATTCCGGCTCGCGCAGCGTCTCGCCGGCGTAGGCGAGCAGGCCGGCCACCGGCACGATGACCGGACACAGGCGGCGCAGCCGTGGCTCGCCCTCGTAACGCGCGCCGACCCGCGCGGCCACCTGCAGGGCGTCGAGCCGGCACGACCCGATCTCGTCGGCCCGGGCGAGAACGCCGACGGCGTTCAACGGCGTCCCGTGCGCCAGCTCGTCGTCGTGGAAGGACTCCAGGAAGCGCACATCGGAGGCGTGGGTGTGCCGCAGCAGGTAGAGCACGGCATCGGCCACCGGCGGCCGGGCGTCATCGGCGGCGAGCACGCGGTGGGTGCGCTCGGAGATGTCGGCCGAGATCGAGGCGATCCCCGGCGTGTCGATCAGCGTCACTTCCCGCAGGCGCGGGGTCGGCCAGCCGACCTCGAGGTGGTCCACTTCGGCCGCCGACCAGCGCCCCAGGTCTATGTCCAGCGCGCCACCGTCGCGCTGGTAGAACAACCTTTCCTGGGGAGCGTCAAGGGGATGGACCACCAGCTCCGGCTGAGCGCTCCGGCGATACCAGGTGACGATCTTGGTGCACTCCCCGGCGTCGGTGGCCGCGAGTTCCTCACCGAGCAGCGCGTTGACCAGCGTCGACTTCCCGGCCTTCACCTTGCCGGCGATGGCCACCCGCAGCGGGCCCTCAAGCCGGGTACGCGCTTCGGCCAGCAGCGCCGCGGCCTCGGGGGTACGGGCCACCTGCTCGGCATCGGCGACGAGGGCGGCCGTCGCCGTGGTCAGCCGGTCGGTCACACCGTCACCCCCGGCCGCCCGGGTGCCAGACGGGCGGCCCCGTCCCGCAGCCGGCGCAGCTCCCCCGCCTCGGCGGCAAGCTCGGCGGCGCGCGCCTGCCGGTCCTCGGCCGGCAGTTGCCGCGCCTCCTGCGCCGCGCTGAGCGCCATCGCCGTCGAGCGGTGGATCGCCATCGCCCGGGCCTGGAACTCGTCGCGAAGCTGGCGCTGGGTGCGGCGCAGGGCATCACGGCTGTCCTTGCCGATGGTGAACGCCACCTCGTCGAGGTACCTGCGGGCGGCGGTCTTGGCCTGTTGCCGGCGGTAGGTCACCTGGCGTTGCCGCTCGTCCCGGATGATCTTCGTACCGATGCCCGCGCCGAGCGCCACGGACAGCGGCGCCGCGACGGCGACGCCCAGCAGGCCACCGGCGACGCCGAACAGCACCATCGGGAGGAAGGACGCGCTGCGGGCGGCGAGGAGCATGAACCCGAGCCGGCCGCCCGGCAGGTCGAACGTCGAATTGCCGGCCAGTTCGATGCCCGACAGCGCCTCGCTCGGGGCCGTCGCGGCCACGTCGATCGGGGTGCCGGACTCGAGGTCGAACTGCGCCGCGACGCCGCCGGCGAGTTCGCCGGCCCGCGAAGCCAGCGCATCGTAGTTGGCGACCGCGCCGGCCACGACCTGCCGCCGCAGCCACACCTGGAAGTCCTCCCAGGTCTCCTTGGGATCTCCCTGGTCGAGGACGGCCTCGGCATCGCGCAGCACGCCGCGCAGCCGCTCCTGCAGATCGTGCTCGATGTCGGCCACCAGGTCCTGCACCCGGTCGGTGAGCGTCTGCTGCCACGTCGCGGTGGGCGAGGCGAGCCGGGCCGCACGTTCGGTGGCCGTCGCGAGTCCGGCGACCAGTTGCTCGGCCTGCTGCGGGCGCTGCAGCACCGCCCGACCGGCCTCGACCTGCCGGCCGATCTGCTCCGCGACGAAGCGTACGTCGCGGGCGGCCGTCGAGGCGGCGACAGCAGCGCCGCGGCGCACGACCGTACCGGCCAGGAAGTCCACCAGCCCGCGGAATCCGGACTCCTCGTTGAACGAGGAGTCCTGTCGCGCCCGCAGCCGGAGGAAGGACGAGACCGGGATGACGGGCAGGTCGAGCCCGGCCCGGCGCAGGTGCCCCTCGTCGAGGGCGACGATGCGCCGCCACTCCGGATAGAGATCGGTCTTGGTCACGACACACGCGGCGGTCGGGCATCGGGTCAGCGACTGGCGCAGGAAGTCCAGCTCGGGCCCGGTCAGCTCCTGAGCGGCGTCGGTGACGAAGATCATCCCCTCGGCCACGTCGAGCGCGCTCATGGTGATCAGCCCGTGCGCCGAGTCGAGCCCACCGACGCCGGGGGTGTCGAGCAGGCACAGGCCCGAGCGCAGCATGCGGTGCGGGAGGTAGACCTCGACGGAGCGCAGTCCCCGCCGGTTGCCGGGGTTGCCCGCCTCCGACACCAGCTCGCCCAGGGTCTCCACCGGCATCTCCTCCGGCCTGGGCTCACCACCGTCGCCCGCTTCGACGTAGGCCGTCACCCGCGGCCGGTCGCCGTAGCGCACGAGGGTCGGCACCGCGGTGACGATGTCGGCGTCGACCGGGCACACCGCGCGCTGCAGCAGGGCATTGACCAGCGTGCTCTTGCCGCGCTTGAACTCCCCGACGATCGCCACCGGCATGATGTGGTCGGTGAGCCGCGAGCGCGCGCTGTCGAGTTGCTCCGCGAGATCGGGCCGGTTGCAACCCTCGGCGAGCCGCCGCCCGCGCTCGACGACCGTGACCGCGTCGGAGACGGCCGAATCAGGCCCGGCACCGGTGCCGCCCTGCTCCGCGGCCTTGCCCGACTCCCGGGCCTCGTCCGGCTCCCCCGCTGCGCCTTCCTCCGCGGCCGGTGCAGCCGCGGCAGGGTCGGCCTCGGCTGCGGTCCACTCGAGAAACCTGCCGCAGGATGCGCAGAACGGCACGCCCTCGTCGTTGCGCTGCCCGCAACTGCCGCAGGTGATCACGCTGCCCCGTCCGATTCTCTTCTGCGCTCACGATGGATCTGCGACATCATTTTCCACGACCGGCGTTCCGGCGAGACTTCCGCTTTCATCGAGGTTGCGAGTACGGAGAGGCAGGAGGTGACATGACCGAGGCAACGTGTGCCGGCTGCGGCGAGCCCAATGCGGCCGATGCGGAGTTTTGCATCGGCTGTGGCGGCTACCTCGGCTGGCAGGATCGCCGGCCGGGCGACCCGACCACCCGGCCACCAGCCACCACCACCACCACCACCGTAGCCACCACCCCCGCAGCGCCGGTCGACCGAACCGCTCCGGCTACCGAAACCGGCCCGCGGTGCGCATCCTGTGGCACGCCGAATCCGGCCGATCTCCGGTTCTGCCGCAAGTGCGGCACCCCGCTCACCCATCGGGCCGACCCGACGATGCAGCCGGCCGCACCGGCCAGGCCCGGCTGGCGACGGTTCTTGCCGGGAAACGCATCGCGCCGCCGGGCCCGGGCGGCCTACCGCCGCAGCCTCCCGATGCGCTACCACCTGACGCGGTTGGTGGCCGTGGTTGCGGTCGTCGCTGTGCTGGGCGGCTTGTTCACCCTCGCCGGGCACAACCCGGCCGGGTGGCTGCGCGACCGGTGGTACGCCCTGCGCGGCACGTTGACGCCGGTGACCGAGGTCACGGCAAGGGCCGATCCGGCAAGAACCGTCATCGACGACTACCTGCCTGGCTTCGCCGTCGACAACACGACGGACCAGGCCTGGGCGACGACCTGGGGCGGCGGCGGATCGCCCGCGACGGCGTGCGGCCCCATCACCCGTGGTGCACGAGCCGCACTCATCCTGACCCTGCCGCAGAAGACCACCTTGCGCGGCGTGGAGGTGGCGGCGGGCCTGCCCGCGGCCGACCCGCAGCGAGTGCTGCAGTGGCGGCCCCGCATGCTGCAATTGACCTTCGACGACGACAGTTGTCAGCGGGTGGCCCTGGCCGACAAGGACGGCTTGCAGCGCGGCAGCCTGCGGCCGGTGCCGACCACGACCGTACGGGTCGAGATTGCGGCCGCGGCGCCGCCCCGGTCGGGTGCCGGCACCCGTGTGGCGCTCGGTGAGGTCCGGCTATTGCGTCGGCCCGGGTGACGGGGCCGCCGAGGGCGTGACGGCGGGTCCGGGCTGGCGTACCTGGGGGTCGTCGCAGTGCACCCGCGCACACGCCGCCTGCGCCTTGTCCCGACTCGGGAACGGTCCGACATAGACGACGATGCTTTCCACCCCCCGATAACCCAGCCCGGGGTAGGCGGCGGAATCGAGGGAGCCGGCCGGAAAGCCCTTCGCCTTCAGCGCTGCCACCTCCGCGGCAACGCTCGAACTGGTCGCGTCGGCCGTGGGATGCAGCTTCACGACCCCGATCCAGTCCGTCGGCGCCGGCGGGGGGTTGCCGCCACCACCGCCGACGGGCGGACCGCCGCCCCCCACCGGAGGACCCGACGGCTGCGTCTTGGTCCCCTTCTTGGCGGTGGCCACGCAGCGCGGGGCGGACAGTGCGCTGCCCTGCTTGCCGCGGAATGCCTGGAGCCGGAAGCAATACCTGGTCGCCGGCGTGAGCCCGGTGGCCTGCGCGACGTTGAGCGACCCGTCGACCGGCGCGGCAGTGATCTGGTTTCCCGCCCCGTCGAGGGTGAGCAGCTTATAGTTGTCGATCCGATCGGCCAGCCGCCAGGCCAGCCGCACGCTGGTGTCGCTTGCGGCGGCCGCGCTGACGAACAGGGGCACTGCCGGAGCACCGCCACTGCCCAACGGCGACCTCTGGGTGCCCGCCCGCAGCGCAAACACACCGATCGCGACCACCGCGAGGGCAGCGATCGCCGCCACGGCGACCGTGCCGCGCGAGAGGATCGGCCGCTGGGTGAATGCCCCGGAGATCACCGGCCGCAGCGGATCGGATCCGGCCGGCGGCGGCCCGGCCGAAGACGACCCGGCGGGATGTGCACCGGCCGAGGGCAGACCGGCCGAGGCAGCCGGGTCGGGCTCGCCCACCACCGTGAACGGCAGCCGTACCGGCTGGGCCCGCAACGCGGGCTTGCGGGTGCGCACCTTGAGGCGGGCGCTCGCCGTGGCGCCAAGTGGCACGTCGACGACCTCCGGTGAGACGAGGAAGCCGAGGCGGTCGTCCGGGTCGGTCGCGGTCAGCCGCAGCCGGGCCGGGACGTTGCCCCAGTTGGTCAACTCGATGCGGTGCCGTGCCGACCAGCGGCCTGCGGAGTTCACCGGCGTGATCTTGGACTGGAGCCCGCCGACCCGGCCGATCTCGAGGTCGCCCTCGACCACCGCGGACGCGCTGCCGTCGACCAGCGAGACGGCGCGGATCGCGAACGGCACGACGCCGCTGGGCGCCGCTGCCCCGGCCGGCACCGTGAGCGTCACGGCGGCGCTGGCGTCCTCCCGCGGATAGACCGAGACCTCGGGTGTCGACACGTCGGCCCACTCCGGCGGTCCGTCACCGAGGACCTCGACCCGGAAGCCTTCGACGATCGGCCCGACATTGGTGATCGTGACCACCGTCCGGGCCTGCCCCCCGGGCTGCACGACCAGTCGCCTCGGCTCGAGGCGCAGCAACGGGTCGGGCATTTCGCTCCTCAAAGGCATTGCAGGTCGAGAAAGACATCCGCAGGTCGAGTGAGTGCGCACCACCCTACGGCGGCAAGCCTACGGACGTCCCTGCCCCTTCGGGCACCGGTCGCTGCCCCCGCGCCGGTACGCCGCGCAGTGGCCGGCCGCCCTCGGCTGCGGAAGTCTGGGCGGGTGATCTACGAGGTGGACTCGGCCCTGCGTGCCCTCATCGAGCGCCAGGGCGTCGACGGTGCGGACGTCGAGGTCGTCTTCGACGCGCCGACCAAGGACTGGGCGAGCCGCCGCAACGTCCCCACCATCGACGTCTACCTCTACGACATCCGGGAGGACCTGCGGCGCCGCGAGCGGGGCGTGTGCAACGAGTACGACGACACCGGCCGCGTCGTCGCCCGCACCCTGCCACCGCGGCATTTCAAGCTCTCCTACCTCATCACCGCGTGGACCCAGCGGCCCGAGGACGAGCACCGGCTGCTCGCCGACCTGCTGGGCTGCTTCCTGCGCAACGACGCGCTGCCCGCCGACCTGCTCCAGGGGTCACTCGCCGAGGTCGGCCTGCCGGTGCCGCTCTCGGTGGGTCTCCCACCACCCGAGGACCGGTCCTTCGCCGACGTGTGGTCGGCGCTCGGCGGTGAGCTCAAGCCGTCGCTGGACGTCGTCGTGACCGCACCCACCGACACCGGACAGCGGCACGAGGTCGGCCCGCCGGTCACCGCGCCGCCGCGGGTGGCCGTCGGTGGCTCGGCCGGCTGGCCGCCGCGCGAGGCGAGGAGCGGCCGTCCCGCCGAGGACGCACCGTCTACATCGGACGGTGCCGAGCCGCCGGCCGATCCGCCGAAGCCGAGCACCCGGCGCCGGCCGCGCAACAAGCCACGACCATGACCGCACCCGACCTGGCGCACCTGCTGGCCCGGGCGGCGCTGGTCGAGGATCGGGTCCGGGCTGTCGTGGCGCACCGACGCCGGGGCGACCCCTCCCCGGACGACCCGTTCCGCGGCCTCTACCTCTCCGAGGAAGTGGTCGACCGGCTCCTCGACGGCCCGACGCCGGACCCGCCCGCGGATGTGGCGCGCCGGGCGCGGGTGGACGAGGCGGCCGCCGGTGCCGCCGGACTGTGTCGCCTTGCCTCGCGCGCGAAGCTGTCCGACCTCGACGCGGAGTTGCTGCTCGTGGCGCTGCTCCCGGATCTCGACAGCCGTTTCGAAAAGCTCTACGGCTATCTCAACGACGACGTGACCCGCCGCCGGGCCTCGGTCGGGCTGGCGCTCGAGCTGGCCGGAGCGTCACCGCTCGATGCCATCGCCCGGAGCCGGCTGTCGGCGGGTGCGCCACTCGTCGACCGGGCGCTCGTCGGCGTCGAGGATCCCGAGCGGCCGTTTCTCAGCCGTGCGCTGCGGGTGCCGGACCGGGTCACCGCACACCTGCTCGGCGACGACACCCCTGATCCGCTGCTCACCGACGTGACGAGTGACATTCCGCCCTACGACGCCCCGCTGGCCGACCGCCTGGCCCGGGCCCTCGGCGCCGGGGTCGAGCTGGTCTACCTGCGCGACTCCGGCCCCGGTACGGCCACCGCCATCGCCGTGGCGGCGCTGCGGCAGCTCGGCAGACCGGCGCTGTGCCTCGACCTCACCCGGCTCGCGCAGGAGGCGGAGCCGGCCGGCCTCGTCGACGTGGCGGCCCGGGAGGCGCTGCTGCGTGGTGCGGGTCTGGTCGTCGCCCCCGCCGAGGCGATCGCGCAGGCCGCGCCGGCTGCCCTGCGGCGGCTGGCCGGCTTGCCCGGACCCGTGGTCGTCGTCGGCAGCAGCACCTGGGATCCGCGGTGGAGCGACCGGGTGCCGCTGCTGGCCGACGTGCCGGCACTCGGTGCCGCCGAACGCGCGGAGCTCTGGTCACAATCCCTCGGGCCGCATGGCACCGATGTCGACCCGGCGGAGGTCACCGCACATTTCGTGCTCGGTCCCACGCAGGTAACCCGGGCGGTCCAGGCAGCGGCCACCGCCGCGCTGCTCGGCGAGTCCGCCTCCGGCGGCCGGCTGACCGCGACCGACCTGCGCCGCGGCGTCCGTAGCCAGAACGCGGCCGGCCTCGAACGGCTGGCCCGCCGGATCGAGCCGGAAGTCGGATGGCCGGACCTGGTGCTGCCCGAGTCGGTGCTTCGGCAACTCGGTGAGGTCAGCGCACGGGCGCGCTATCGCGACCGCGTCCTCAGCGATTGGCGCATGCGTCGCGGCGGCGGCCGGGGTCGCGGCATCACGTCGCTGTTTGCCGGTGACTCCGGCACCGGCAAGACGATGTCGGCCGAGGTCATCGCCGGCGACCTCGGGCTCGATCTCTACACCGTCAACCTGGCCACCGTCGTCGACAAGTACGTCGGGGAGACCGAGAAGAATCTCGAACGCATCTTCGCCGAGGCGAGTGGCGTCAACGGCGTGCTTCTCTTCGACGAGGCAGACGCGATCTTCGGCAAGCGCAGCGAGGTGCGCGACGCGCACGACCGCTACGCCAACATCGAGAGCGCCTACCTGCTCCAGCGGATGGAGACCTTCGACGGGCTGGCGATCCTGGCCACCAACCTGCGCGCCAACATCGACGACGCCTTCACCCGGCGGCTCGACGCCATCGTCGACTTCCCCGCGCCGACCGAGGACCTGCGACTCGCGCTGTGGGACCGCTGCCTCGCCCACCCGCTGCCCCGATCCGGCGACCTCGACCTGTCCTTCTGCGCGCGGGCGTTCGAACTCTCCGGCGGCAACATCCGCTCGGCGGCGATCACGGCGGCCTACCTCGCGGCGGGCAAGGGTGGCGAGGTCGGCATGGCGGAAGTCATCGCGGCCGTCCAGACGGAATATCGCAAGCTCGGGCGACTCGTCCACGAGCGCGAATTCGGGCAGTATCTGAGCCTAGTGCGTTGACGGCGGCGTTGACGGCGGCGTTGACGGCGGCGTTGACGGCGGCGTTGACGGGCGTCGCTGACGGCGGTCGGGTGAGTCGAGTGAGCATCGAGCGAAGCGAGGCGCGGAGCGAGATGACGGTCAGTCGAGTGAGCATCGAGCGAAGCGAGGCGCGGAGCGAGATGACGGTCAGTCGATGAGCTACCGGCTGGGTGTCGACCTGGGTACGACCTACACGGCCGCCGCGATCCGCAGCGGCGGCCGGACGACGATGCTGGCCCTGGGAAACCGCGCGCTGCAGGTGCCCTCGGTGCTGTTCGTCAAGCCCGACGGCGAGGTGCTGGTCGGCGAGGCCGCCGAGCGGCGTGGGGCGGTCGAGCCGGAGCGCCTGGCCCGGGAGTTCAAGCGCCGGGTCGGCGACCCGGTGCCCATCCTGGTCGGCGGGACGCCGTACTCCGCGCAGGCACTGCTCAGCCGGCTCCTTGCGTGGGCGGTCGGCGTGGCCGCCGAACGGCAGGGCGAGCCCCCGGCCGGGATCACCGTCACCCATCCGGCCAACTGGGGGACGTTCAAGAAGGACATCCTCGAACAGGCCATCCGGCTGGCGGACCTGGCCGGCGCCACGCTGCTGACCGAGCCCGCGGTGGCGGCGATCACCTACGCCTCGCGCAACCGGATGGCCGTCGGTGACTCCGTGGTCGTCTACGACCTGGGGGGCGGCACCTTCGACGCGGCGGTCGTGCGCCGGACCGGATCGGGTTTCGAGGTGGTCGGCACGCCGGAGGGCATCGAGCACCTCGGCGGCGTCGACTTCGACGAGGCGGTGTTCGAGCACGTACGCACAGTCCTCGGCGATCGGCTCGCCGGTGTCACGGCATCCGGCGACGAACTGGTCGTCGCGCTGGCCCGGTTGCGCCGGGACTGCGTCGAGGCCAAGGAGGCGCTCTCCACCGACACCGAGACGGTCGTCCCGGTGGTGCTGCCTGGCGTCAACACCTCGGTACGGCTGACTCGCGGCGAGCTCGAAGAGATGCTCCGGCCGGCGCTCATCGAGACCGTCGGAGCGGTGGAGCGCGTCCTGCGGTCGGCCGGGCTGTCGGCCGAAGGCGTCTCGGCCATCGTGCTCGTGGGCGGATCCTCGCGGATCCCGCTCGTCAGCCAGGTGCTCGGCAGCGCGTTTCATCGCCCGGTCACGCTGGACACCCACCCCAAGCACGACGTGGCACTGGGTGCGGCCCTCGCCGGGGACCTGCCCGCGCCGCCCACGCCGCCCACGTCGTCCCGCCAAGGCCCGGCAGAGCCGTCGACCGGGTTGCCGGCCGAGCCGCAGGTGGAGCCCGAGCCCGAGCGGAAGCCCGAGCCGGCGCCGCCTCGGCCGGCCACCCGACCCGCTACCCCTGCGGACGTCCCACTACGGCCACCGCCCGCCGCGCCCGGGCGGTGGCCGTCGCCGGTGGCGATCGCGGCCGGCGCGCTGCCACTCGTCGCGCTGCTCCTCGCCGCCGCGGGCCCCAGAGCGCGTGTGCAGCCGGACAGCGCCTGGCGCAACGTGACCGTCCAGCACGACCGGATCGCCGCCGACGGTGACGTCAGCGTCGACCTGAGCAGGGACGTGACCGTCGCCGGACTGCCCGATGCCGTAGGGGACGGGTCGACGCTCGTCCTGCGGCTGACACTGGCCGGTGCCCGGGTCGAGAGCACTCCCGGCCGGGTCGCCGGCCGCCGGGCAACGGTGCGGCTGACGAACGCCAGGCTGCTCTTCGCCGGTCCGGTGAAGGCTCAACTCCTGGCGAGCCGCGGCGGCCGGCACACGGGCAGTCGGGTGCTGCTGACACCGCAGCGGCGGTGGTTCGCCTCGGTGCCGGGTGTCGCCCTCGTCGCGATCATGCTCTTCGTGGCGGCGTACGCGGAGTCGATCCTGCGTCCCCTGCGGCGCGGCGCCCGAGCCCGCGCCACGGCCCTCGTCAGCCTGTCGCTGCTCGGCGCAGCGGCGGGTGCCGCGGTGGTGCTCGCCTCGTGGACGATCGGGCACCGCCTGCTCGTCCCGGTTGCCGCGGTCCTCGTCGTCGTCGCGACGGGGGCCACCGGCACCTGCCTGGCCGTGGTGGCCGGCGACCGGGCCCGGCAGCGGAGAGTGTCGTAAACATGACAAGCCACTTGACGGTCCGTGCCAGGTAGATCACTGTAGCCGCGGAGTCGTGACGCAGGCGTGGCGGCAGACGACGGGGAGACGAGATGTGGCACATCGAAGGCTTGTCATCGACCGGTACGTCGGTTGTCCACAGGGTGCTCCACCGGAGCATCGGTACGGGCCGGCGAGGCCGTGTGGCACTGCTCATGTTGCTGAGCCTGCTGACCGGGTCCGTCGCGTTGGTGGCGGCTGCCCCGAGTGCGGGCGCGGCGGCAGCGCCGAGCCTGTCGTGGGCAGTCAGCGTCGACGGCCGCGATGTCGGCACGGTCGACCCGAACACCCCGCTGCGGCTCACGCCGCAGACCTCACCCACCGTTGTCGTGAAGGTCACGAACCTCGGCTCGGCCCCGGCGCAGGTGCGCGCCGTCCGGATCGAGGGACGGGTGCTGGGGCTGGCGTTCTACAGCTACACCAGCCGGGTTGACATGCAGATCGCGCCCGGTGCGGTCGAGGAGCGGCGCTTCCCGATCGACCTGCTCGACCTCGACGGCCAGGCGACCGGGCTGATCCCCTCGCGGGCCGCGCTGCTCGACCACGACGGCCATCCGATGGTGTCCCGCAGCTTCGCGGTCGACGTACGCGGGTCGCTGTTGTCGGTCTACGGCACGTTCGGCCTGGCGGTGGCGGCGATCACCGTGCTGCTGTTGATCAGCGCGCTGTGGCGGCTGCTGACCGGGAGGCTGCACCTCAACCGGTGGCGGCGGGGCATGACGTGGGCTGCGCCGGGGCTGGGAGCCGGCTTCACCCTGACCTTCACCCTGTCGGCCCTGCGCCTGATGCTGCCCTCCGGAACCCTGTGGGCGTTGCTCATCCTGGTCGGCGGAGCGGTCGGCTTCCTCGCCGGTTACCTGACCCCCACACCCGACCGGGCCGCTCGGCCGGAGCATGCAGCACTGCAGTGGCCCGGCGGGCCACCGGTGGTCGACCTGCGGGAGCCGATGGCGCCACCGCGCCAGCAGTCCGACCAGCCGACCACCAGGTTTGATCGGCCGTGAGCACGGCCCGTTCGACGCGACGGTGGCACCGGCGGGCCGCCTGGCTCGCGCTGCTGACCGCTCTGCTCACGTCGCTGGCGACGCTGCTCCCGATCTCGCCGTCGCGGGCGGCCGATTCGTCGCCGTCCATCCAGGTGACCCCCGTTTCCGGCCCCCCGGGGACCGTCGTCACGGTGCGCGGAAGCCTGCTGGGTCGGCAGACCTGCGCCGCCCGCGGCAACTACGTCGTGTTCCACGGCGCGTCCCGGATCAGGGTGCGCGTGGCGGGGCAGCCCAACGCTGACGGCACCACCGGCTACTCCGCGAAGGTGGTCGTACCACGCCATGCGCGCAGCGGTGCCGCCCGGATCGAATTGCGGCAGACCGCCTGCGGGGGGGTTCGCCATGCGGCGACGACTCCATTCACCGTCAGGGACCGCCTGCCGACGCCGTCGTCGTCCACACTGGACACCGGCTTCCAGCGCAGCACGAGCGCCGTCGACTCGCCGCCGCCCGCCGCGGAGGTGACCCGGTCCAGGATGGCCGCTACCCGGCCGACGCACCGTGTCAACCGGCCGGCAGCCGTCACGGCAGCCGCGCAAGACACTCCGTCGATCAACCTGGACCGCGCCTCCGGACCACCGCGCACCGTCATCGCGGTCGACGGAAACATGGTCGGCCCGGAGACCTGTGATCCGATCGGCAATTCCATCCTGTTCGACGGACAGCCCCGGGTCACCGGCATCGTCGGATCTTCCGGCGGCGACGGCCCGCGGCAGTACGCCGCCTCGTTCGCCGTCCCGCCGGGCACGTTCGTCGGCCAGAAGACCGTGGAATTCCGGCAGAGCGAATGCACCGTCATCACGATCCCCCGGGTGATCTTGCGCAGCGCCGGCGACCCGGCGACCGTCCAGCCGGCGGGCAATCGGGTCTTCTCGGCGACCGCCGCCTTCATGGTCACCAACTCCCCGCCGGTCGCCTCGTCGTTCACCCTGCGGACCGAATTCGGGCAGCAGAACAGCATCAACCTGCGGGACCACTCCGCCGACCCGGAGTCCGACGACGGATACGTCGACGGCTTCAGCATCGTGACTCCCCCCGCCCACGGCAGTGCCACGGTGGACCAGAACCTGCTGACCTACCGGCCGGCCGACAACTACTCCGGGCCCGACTCGTTCACCTACCAACTGTGCGAGCGCGACCGCGCCGACCAGCCTGCGACGTGCAGCCAGCCCCCCGGCACGGTGTCGGTGACCGTGTTCGGTCCGACGCCGTCGATCAGCCTGACTCCCGCGGCTGGACCGCCGGGAACCACGGTCACGGCCCACGGCGACATGTTCGGTCGCGACCGCGGCTGCAGCACGGGCGACACGAACTACGTGCTGTTCCATTTCCCCGGATCTCTGGCCAGGGCGGACGTGACTCCACAATCCCAGGTCGACGGCAGCGTCACCTACACGTCCACCCCGGTCACCGTGCCACCGGGCACCCCCACCGGTACGGTGCCGGTGGAGTTCCGGCAGGACTCCTGCGGGGAGGGCGGAAGCCTCAGCGTGTCGACCGACTTCGGAACGACGAACCGGCCGCCGGTCGCCTCCTCCTTCACGCTGACCACGGGGTTTGAGCAGAGCACTGGCGCTGACCTCGCGGCCCATGTGACCGACCCCGACGGCAACGACCGCTACGTCGAGTCCGTACAACTGGTCACCCAGCCGGCCCACGGCACCGCCACGCTGGCCGACAGCCACGTGACCTACGCACCGACACCGGGCTTCTTCGGCGGCGACTCGTTCACCTACCGCGGGTGCGAGCAGGACCACATCGAAGGACCGCCCACCTGCGGCCCGTCGGCGACCGTCTCGGTCACCGTCACCCCGCCGGCGGTGGTGGCCTCGGTCGCCGCGACCCCGACCGCCACCTGCGCCGGCAACCAGGTCACCGTGGTCGCCCACGTGACCGCCGGGGGCGCCGCCGCACGGGGCTCCGCCGTCTCGTTCCGGATGAGCATGGCCGGCGCCGGCGTCCTGCACTTCTCTGCCGTCACGGATTCGACCGGCCACGCCACCGTGCTCTATCGGCGCATCGTGGCCGGCAACGACTCCGTCTCGGGGACCGCGACCGTGCCTGGCACCGGGCAGGCGACAGCCCAGCCGGTCGTCATCGAGTGGAAGTCCTGCGGGTCGGTTCCGCCACCGCCACCACTGACGACGACACCGACACCTACGGCGTCGCCCACGCCCACGCCAACGCCCTCGGTCACACGGACCACGCCGCCCCCGCCGCCTCCGACGGACGGCGACCACTCGCTGCGGGCGACGGATCCGAACCCGCTGCCTGGAGCCACCGATACGGCGGTCGGCCACGGGTGCGCACCGCGGGCGCCGGTGGACCTCCGGCTGGGATCCGCGGCGGTCGGCACGGGACAGGCCGACCCGTCGGGCCGGTTCCGGATCCCCTTCCAGGTGCCCTCGCTGTCGGTGGGCCGCCACCGGCTCGTCGCCACCTGCGGGCCGGTCACGATCGACACGCCAATCGACTTCGTCGTGACGGCTGCGGGCTCGGACGCTGCCGGAGCGACGACGACGGTGGCAGCCGTACTCATGTTCTTCGTACTGCTCGGTGGACAGCTGATGCGGCCGGGGCTGGGCAGCACGGGCGCCTTGCCGCCTTCCCTCTAGGGCAGCCGATGTTGCCCTTCAGTCGGTCAGGCAGCCACTAGCCCGATGGCAGTTTCGGCGCGATGCTGGGTGGATCGGTGTGGGAGGAGGCGACCGTGAAGGCCGTCGAACGTGACAACAGCGAAAACGAACTCCGGCCGAGGGCCGCCCGGCTGGCCGGCGAGCCGGATGCCCGGCACCTGCACGCGGCGGCCACCGGGCGGCATGACGTGCTCGACGCCTCGGCGGTGCTCGGACTGCAGCGTGCCGTCGGCAACGCCGGCACGAGCGCGGCGCTCGAAGAGGAGCGGTCGCCGGTGCACGACGTGATCAACTCCGGCGGCGGGAGTCCCCTCGCGCCCGACGTACGCGAAGACATGGAGGCCCGGCTCGGCCACGACTTCGGCGACGTGCGGGTGCACACCGACGGGGCGGCCCATGATTCGGCCAAGTCGGTCAACGCGCACGCATACACGGTGGGGTCCAACGTCGTCTTCCAGCGGGACAAGTACGACCCCGGCTCCGACGCCGGCAAGACGATGCTCGCGCACGAACTCACCCACGTCAGCCAGCAGCGCAGCGGGGCGGTCGACGGCACCCCGGCGGATGGCGGCATCCGGGTGAGCGACCCCGCCGACCGCTTCGAGCGTGAGGCCGTGTCGACGGCGGAGGCGGCCATGGCGGGCCCGGTGCCCGCACCGCCGGCGCCTGCCGGGGTCAGCGCCGTGCAGCGGCAGGAGGCCCCCGAGGAGAAGGAAGAGGACGTCCAGACCTTCGTCCAGCGGGCCGAGGCGCCCGCGGAGGAGGAGAAGGAGGACGAGGCCCCGGTGCAGGGCGCCTTCGTCCAGCGCGCCGAGGAGGAGGACGAGGAAGCCCCGGCCTAGCCACCGCGGAGGTTGGCCTCCGGCGACTGTCCTAGGTTCGTCTTACGTTCTATAATACATTGCGTGTTACGCTGTGAGCATGCCGCACACGATTACCTTCCGTACGGACGAGGATGCCGAGCGCGCCCTCGCCCTGCTGACTGCTGACGGAACCCCCGTCTCTACGGCCGTCCGCGCGGCGCTGGTCGAAACCGCCGAGCGACACGCACGTGCCGACCTGCGGCGCGAGGCAGTCGCGCTCACGGCCGACGAGGACGACCGAGCCGAGGCCGCACGGGTGCTCCAGGAGATGGAGACGCTGCGTGCGTGGTGAGGTTTTCCTACTTCGGGCACCGCACCGGCATCGTGGTCACGAGCAAGCCGGCCAGCGGTTTGCCGTCGTGATCCAGTCCGACGATTTGCCACTGTCCACGTTGCTTGTGGCCCCCACCTCGACCGCTGCCCGGTCGGCAACCTTTCGGCCAGAAATAGTCGTCGGCGGGGAAGCCACCCGTGTGCTGGCCGAGCAGACTGCCGCTGTGGATCCCAGCCGCCTGGGAGCCTCTGTCGGGCACTTGACGCTCAGGGAGATGCAGCGGGTCGATGCTGCGCTGCGAGTCGTCCTGAACCTCTAGCGACGGAGGATGCGAGGACTGGTATGACGAGAGCGGGGGGCCCATTCCCGTCGTACTGACGCAGCCATGGGACCGCCTCGACCCTGCGCCATGCTCAGGTGATCTGCGCGGCGGGCCGTCCTGAATGGAGAGGCCTGGGTGGAGCGCGACCACGTGTTTCTCTCACCTTTCGTACCGTGCTGCCGACCGGTAAGTGAGCGATCGGGTCAGCCGAGGGGGACCGGGTGGGCTGAGCCAGCCGCCGAACACCACCAGCTCGTCCAGCCAGCTGGTGAAGTCGAAGTGCTGCCACGCGAAGCGCGGCACGGGCCGTTCGCGGCTCGCGAAAGAGTGGTAGATCCCTGGCTTGCGCTGGCCGGTGGCGTCGAGGGCGATGTCATGCTGGACTGCGTCCACTTCCCGGCCGGCCTCGTCCACGTGGTAGGTCGCCTGCGCGATGATGAGGAAGCCGTCGTCGTCGACCACCGGGCCGTCCAGCTCGACGATGTCGGGAGACGCGTCGGAGAAACCCAGCAGGTCGACGATCTGGGTCGCCGCATCGTTGCGGATCGAGGCGCCGGCGTACTTCTCCAGGAACTCGAAGTAACCCGCATCGCTGGACACGGCCCAGTAGGTATCCAGAAACTCGCGCTGCCGTTGAGCGCTGCTCGGGTTCGGCTGGACCGGATGGCGCGGTCCATGACCTACCCGCGCACCGGGTATACGCCGGAACCTGTCGATCATGTCGTCGAGGCGTGTCATCGGCACACCTGCCCCCCCGTAGAGAAATGTGAACCCACCGAGACGTCCGCCGGCTACTTGCGCCCTTGTCGGCCCGAGCGTCGCTCAGCCAGGATAATCCGTCGCCGGCTGGTGGCCTTACGACGCCCCGTTGGGGTGGATTCCGGTCAGTCTCGCCTGCGCGGCGCGCCAGAGCGAACTGAGGCAAGGCAATCGGCGTAGCCTCGGGCAGCAGCACGCTTCCACCGCTTCCACCGCTTCCACCGCTTCCACCAGCGACGTTATCCGGGATAGCGTCGCCTTCTGCGCCCAGGAAGCGACGTTGTCCCGGATAGCGCTGCCCGCTGGGCCACTACCGGCGCGCCTCGCGCACAGCAGCGAAGATCTCGGCTAGCTGCCCCGCCGTGACGCGCGTGATCGTGGCCTTGTCGGGACGCTCGGGCAGAGTGATCGCGTCCTCACGCTGCACCTTGGCGACGTAGAGACCAGTCGCGCTGGTGATGATCTGCATTCGCGAATTCACCAAGGCCGGCAGGTGGTCGGCGAGCGTACGACGAGCCTCGCCAGCATCGAGGCCGTCGATCCAACGCTTGAACTCCGCGTCGTTATTGGCAAGCTGGGACGTCTTGAACTCCGCGGCCCTTTCATAGGTCATCACCGTCGTCATCCGCGGATATGCCGCCGAGCCCTGCTCGATCACGGTTCCAGTGGGGCCCTTCCTCGTGCTCTGCGGAGGAAGACGGCCGAGCCCGAACAGAGTGGCGACAATCCTCTGTATCCACCCCCACGGCACGACGTGCTCGCTCTCGACGCGGGACACCTCGCGAAGCCGCCCGGCCTTCGCCGGGTCGTATTCGCTTCCCTTCCGGCCATGACGATGCACGTCACCTGGCTGACCCGCCATGCCTCGACGGTCCTGACGCCCGACCGACTCGCCGTCGTAGCCGATGACGTCCCAGCACGTGGCTATGGCCACGGCGAGTGCTTGTGCAGCTGGGACCAAGTCGCCCGGCAGCCGGGTCCCGGAGCGCATCATGACCTCGCGAGCCATGTCACGCAGTGCCTTCTCCCTAGCCCTCACGTCCACGCGGGCTGCGGCGACACGGTCTCGGGCCCCTGCCATGGTGTCGATGTCGACCGCGGCCATTGCCCGGTCCATTGCCCGGCCGAGCTCACGCGGCGTCGAGGCCACGAGAATCTTGACAGAGTCCGGATTCTCGGCCGAGACGATCACGTTGTGCGCCTTGCCCTTGGCCGTGAAACCAGCGCTCTGCCGTAGCCGGCCCACCCTTTCCTTGACCCACGCCTTACCCGCCTGCGCCTTGCCCTTGGCCCACTCCTTGCCGGCCTCGACCTTGCCCTTCGCCCAGGCCTTTCCTGCGGCGACCTTGGCCTTCACCTTGCCGCTGATGCCCTTGATGCCGCGGATGATCGGGCCGGCGAGCTTGAGGCCGGTCTTGATGACGAAGTCGAGGGCCTTGTTGACCGGCTTCTGCAGCTTCTCCACGATCTCGCGGATCTTCTGGCCGATGCCGCCGATGCCGATGACGCTGGCCAGGAAGCCGATGAGGATCGGCACCATCTGACCCAGCACGTCGTTGATCTTGTCCACCACGCTGCTGACGTTGCCGCGGACGATGTCGGCGACCGAGTCGATGATCGTGTTGACGAACTTCATGATCCGCTCGGCATTGTTGACGAAGAACATCACGACGTCGTAGATCAGCTTGCAGGCCTTGATGAATGCCGCCGCGGGGTTGAGCAGCCCGATCAGCCAGGTGATGCCGGCGGTGATGATCTTCGTGATGACGAAGTCCTTCACCTGCTCGAGGATCATCTCCTTGATGTCGCCGAGCTTCTCGACGAGCATGTTCCACAGGCCGGCGACGCCCTGGGTGGCGATCACCTGGAAGATCTCGACGCCCTTCTCCGCCGCGGCCATCGCCTTCTCGCCGATCTGCTTCACCAGCCGGTTGCGGATGTTGGCCCAGGTCAGGCCGAAGATCGACGCGAGCAGCTTGATGATGCCCTTGAGGTCGAAGGTGTCGGGAATCTCGACGCCGCTCTCCGCGAGTGACCCGAACAGCCAGCTCATCAGCCCCTTGCGGAGGTGGTCGAGGATGTTGTCCTTGAACTTGAGGATGCCGCCCTTCACCCCGGCGATCAGGTTGCCGAGGAAGCCGATCGGGTCCTTGATGATGTCGCCGACGACGCCCGCCGCGCGGGCGAGCACGTTCTTGAGCATCGAGGCGAGCTCGCGGATCGTGTTGATGATGGCCTTGATCGCCCCGATGGCCTTGTCGACCAGGCCCTTGTTCTCGGCCTGCAGCGCCTCGATCCGCTCGTCGAGACCCTTGCGCGCCTCGACGTACTTCGTGGCCAGCGTGTCGACCACCGAGTCCTGCTTGTCGTTGACGTCGCTCTCCAGCTGCTCGAACTTCTCCCCGATCTCCTTCGACGCCTCCGAGCCGACCTTCTGCAGGTCGGCGGGGAGGCTCTTGACGTACGCCGCGATCTCGGCTTTGCCGGTCGCGATCCGCCGCTTCGCGGCGCTCAGGTCGTTGCCGACGATGTCCGCGACCCGCGAGATGACGCCGTCCATCTCCTTGAGGTAGAGCTCGCGGCCGGCCTCGTAGAATTCGTTGACCTTCTCCGGCATCCCGACCAGCTTGTCCTTGGCCCAGCGCAGGCCGCCCAGCCAGCCGCTGTACCGATCCTCCTTGTAGGCCGACATCTTGGCCGCGACGTAGTTCTCGAACGCCGATCGGGCGGTGGCCTCGCCCTGCTCGAACGCCTTCTCCACCTTCGGGTCGATGCCGTCGAGGATCTGCTTCACCTCGGCCTCGGTGGCGGCGAAGATGCCCTGGATCTTCGCGGTCACCTCGGCACGTTTGGTCTCGTCCTTCGACTTGGTCTTGCCCTTGTCCGCGACCAGCTTGGCCAGCGCCGCACCCTTGGCGCCCTGCATCCCGGCGACTCCCTCCGTGGTCTGCGCGGCCGCCTCCGCCTTGCCCTGCGCGATAACCTGCTGCTCCTGCTGGCGGAACTCCCCGGGCGCGGTGTCGGCGTGCGCGGCCGCGGCCTGCTTGTCCGCGAGGCCCTGCTTGAACTCGGGCTCGTTGGACTGCGCCAACTGCGGCTCGGAGACCTCCCCCTCCGCCATCGCCTGGTTGGCCTCGTGCTTGCCGGCGGCGAGGTTGACCTGCTCGGCCGGCACCGGCTTGGGTACGGCGCCCGCGGCCGGGATCGGGACCGCCTGCCCCGGCTGCTCCTGGGACATCGGCGTGACCGGCTTCGGCACCGCCTTCGACTGGTCGGGCGGCGCCTCGGTGGCGGCCTCGATGTCCTTGGCCTGCCCCTCCTTGCCCTGACCGACCAGGCCCTTGACCTCGCCCTTGACCTCGCCGGCCTTGCCGGACTCCTTGTAGTTGTCGGCCTCCTTGAGGGTCTTAGGCGACTTGGCCTCGATGGCGGTCTTCACCGCGGCGATGAAGGCCTTCTTGTCGAAGGAGCCCGCCTGCTGGGCGTCCATCGTGTCGACCTTGGCGGCCTTGGCCTGCCCGCCGATGTCGTCGGTCGGAGCCAGCGCCGCGTCCTGGGCCTCCTTGGCCTTCGACGCAGCGGGCGGGTGCGCCTTCTTGGCCTTGGCGAAGCCCTTGACGTTGCCCTTCACCTGGGCGAAGGCCAGGTCCTCTTCGGGGCGTACGCCGGGCGGTGCAACGGGTGGCTGCAGGAGCATGTCGGCGGACAGCGGGGCGGGACCGGCAGCGAGCGCCGCACCCCCGCCGCCGGCGGGAGCACCCGACGACGTCTTCCCGCCGGGGGCACCCTTGCCGCCACCCCCCTGGCGAGCCGCGGCTCCGGCCTTGCCGAGGGGGTGCACCGCCGGCACCGGCTTGGTGGGCGGGACCGGCTTCTTGGCAGGCACCGATGCCGGGCCGAAGCCGGTCTTGGTCACCGCGAGTGCCGACGCCGGTGGCTTGGGCCCCTCGAGTTCGACGGGTACGCCGGCCGCCTTGGCCGCCTTCAGTCCCTTCTCGACGGTGTCGAACACCGGCTCGTCCCGGCGCATCTCCTTGAGGGCGGCGTCGATCTCGGTGACGGCCTGCTCGCCGGGGAACTTCATCTTGGCGGCCATCAGCGCGCTGACCGCCGAGTTGCCGGCATCGCGCTGCAGCGCCAGGAGCGCGTGCGGGCCGACGGTGGGATGTGCGCGGTCGCCGCCGGACCTGCGTCTGCCATCGGCCAGGGCGTCCTTGACCTCCGCCTTGGCAGAGTCATCCGTCCGACGCGCGCCGGTCATCGTTCGACGATGGCCGATGTGCCGCCTGCGTGCCACCCGCGGCCAGGCACCTGCGCGGGCACGACCGGATGCCCGAAGGGGCAGTGCCCGATCGTGAAGGCAGCACTGCCCGCCGCGCCGTCCGATCGCCCATCGTCACCCGCTCCCTCATCGGGCATCGTCGCCATCGACCGGCACAGCGACCCACCAGTTCGGCAACCACGAGTTCGGCAACAAGGAGGCAGCATGCCCACGTACCTCTCCCCAGGCGTCTACGTCGAAGAGGTCGACTCCGGCTCACGTCCCATCGAGGGCGTCGGCACGGCGGTCGCTGCCTTCGTGGGACTCGCCGAACGCGGACCCTTCAACACCCCCACGCTGGTCAGCAACTGGAACCAGTTCAGCGGCACCTTCGGCGACTTCGTCGACGGGTCCTACCTGACGCACGCCGTCTACGGCTACTTCATGAACGGCGGCGGCAACTGCTACATCGTCCGGATCGGCGAGGACGGCAGTGAGGGCAACGGTGACGGGCCGCGCCGGCCGGCCCTCCCGCCGGCGCAGGGGGTGTTGGGCAACCTGCGGGTCGTCGCCCTCAACCCCTCAGACGGCGGCCAGCCCGTCGGCCAGGGTGGTGACCTCAGCGTCGAGGTGACGCCGGCGGGCGGCGACTCCCCGAGCGAGGACATGTTCCGCCTGCTCGTCAAGCAGGGCGACCAGGTGAGGGAGGAGTTCGACCGGGCCACTGTCGGCCGCGGCAAGCAGAACGTGATGACGATGGTCAATGCGGCCTCCAAGCTAATCAGGCTGGAGGAGGCCGGCACCGGCACGCTGGAGAAGCTCAGCCCCGGCACCAGCACGACCCTCACCCCGCCGCCCGCCCCGGAAGCCGTCCCGTCACCGCGGCTGACCAGCGACGACTACGTCGGCGATGTCGCCGAGCGCTCGGGCGTCAACGGCCTCGAAGCCATCGACGAGATCACCATGGTCTGCATCCCCGACCTGATGAGCGCCTACCAGCAGGGCGCGATCGACCTGGAGACCGTGCAGTCCGTGCAGTTGGCGATGATCGCGCACTGCGAGCTGATGGGCGACCGGGTGGCGATCCTCGACCCGCCGCCCGGGCTCAACGCGCAGCAGATCAAGGAGTGGCGAGTCGACAAGGCCGGCTACGACAGCAAGTATGCCGCGCTCTACTGGCCTTGGGTGAAGGTGCTCGACCCGCTGTCCGGGACCAACGTCTTCGTACCGCCGAGCGGCCACATGGCGGGGATCTGGGGCCGCAACGACGACACCCGCGGCGTGCACAAGGCACCGGCCAACGAGGTGGTCCGCGGCGCGGTCACGCTAGAAGTGCAGATCACCAAGAACGAGCACGACCTGCTCAACCCCGTCGGCATCAACTGCATCCGCACCTTCCCCGGCCGGGGTATCAGGGTGTGGGGGGCGCGCACGCTGTCCTCGGACCCGGCATGGCGCTACCTGAACATCCGGCGGCTGTTCAACTACCTCGAAGAGTCCATTCTGGACGGTACGAACTGGGTCGTGTTCGAGCCGAACGACCAGGCGCTGTGGGCGAAGATCCGCCGTACGATCGCCTCCTTCCTCGTCATGGAGTGGCGCAAGGGCGCGTTGTTCGGTGCGACACCGGACGACGCCTTCTATGTCAAGTGCGACGACGAGACGAATCCTGCGGAGGGCATCGACGCCGGCCAGGTCGTCTGTGAGATCGGCGTGGCGCCGGTGAAACCGGCTGAGTTCGTCATCTTCCGGCTCGCCCAGTTCTCCGGCGGCACCAGTCTGGTTGCCGAGTAGTTGCGAAACAGTGAATAGGAGACAGACATGCCACTGCCAGATCTCGACAGCTCGGTCGGCCACTCCTTCGGTCTCGAGGTGGACGGCGTAGTGATCAAGCAGATCTCGGAGGTGAGCGGCCTGAAGCTCGAACAGGACGTGATCGAGCTCAAGCAGAACACCAACGACGGCAAGTACATGATCAAGAAGCTGCCCGGCCGGCCCAAGGCGGGCGAGATCACCCTCACCCGGGGTCTGACCGGGGACCAGAGCTTCGAGAAGTGGGTCAAGGACTCCCGCTTCGGCAAGATGAGCAGCAGCCGCAAGGGCGGGGCGATCATCGTCTTCGACTTCGAGGGCCAACCGGTCAAGCGCTACAAGATGACAAACGCCTGGCCGAAGAGCCTGGAGATCGGGTCGCTGAAGGCCGGCGACACGAGTGTGCTCACCGAGAAGCTCGTCATCACCTACGAGCAGCTCGAGGTTGAGTGATGCGCCGGGTGTCCGGTGCCGCGCTCGACCGGCCCGAGCAGCCGCCCGGGGCATCGGCCGGGACGCCGACTCCCTTGCGCACCGAGTTCCCGTTCCTGCTGCCGCGCGGGTACGTCGACGACGCCGGGACCGTCCACCGCGACGGGACGATGCGGCTGGCCACCGCCCGCGACGAGCTTGTGCCGCTGCGGGACGACCGGGTACGGGAGAACCCCGCATACCTCACGGTCGTGCTGCTCGGCCGGGTGGTGACCCGCATCGGCACGATCGGCGATGTGCACGCGGGCATCATCGAGGACCTCTTCGCCTCCGACGTGGCCTTCCTCCAGGATCTCTACCGCCGGGTCAACCAGGAGGGGCATACCCGGGCCGCCGTGACGTGCCCGGCCTGCCAAGAGCAGTTCGCCGTCGACATCGCCGGGGGACGCCTGGGGGAATCGTGACGTACGCGGCCGATCGGTTGTACGAGGAGGTCGCGTACGTCGCCTACCACTTCCACTGGGCACTGGACGACCTGCTCGACCTCGAGCACGACGAGCGGCGGCGGTTCGTCCAGGAGATCGGTCGCATCAACACGCGCATGTCTGGCAGGAGGTGACCCGTGGGCTGGTGGCCACGCCGCCGCGAGGAGCCCGCCCCGGGCCCCCCGCCACGGGCGGTTGCGCGCCCGGCCGGGTCAGCCTGGCGTGCCCTGCCGGCGCTGCAGCGGGTGAGCGGCGACGTCGAGCCGATCGCTGCGGGCGACGCCTTCGCGTCGTCGTTGTCGAGCTGGCAGGACCCGAGCTTCCTCCGGCCACTCGGCCACACCGTTGATCCGAATGCCCCCGGCGGCGTGGTCGAAGGACTCGTGGCACCCGTCCCATCCGTCTCGGGCACCGGAGTCTCCGGCACCGGAGTCTCCGGCACCGGAGTCTCTGGCACCGGGGTCGACATGGCCGTGCGGCCGCTGGCCCCCCAAGCCTCCGATCGGCGGGTCGCAGTCCAGCGGCTGGCCCTTCAGCGGCTGGCTGAGGCGACGGATCACGTTGCCGGCTCGGCCACGGCCGAGCCGCCCACCCTCCAGTTGCATGTCGATGCAGTGCCCACGCCGGCTGCCGGCACCCCGCCTACCAACCCGCCGATGCTGACGACCGCGGCACCCGTCGATGCGCCCCGACTGGACCTGCCGGTCATCGCCTCGCCTCCCCCGGCCGTGCTGCAGCGCGCGGCTGATCCGGCGGGACAAGCCGAGTCCGGTGCGCAGCTGCCGGCACCAGACGCGCCCCTGATCACCGGGGCACCGCTGATCCCGGCGCCACCCAACGACTCCGGGGAAACGGCGGTCGTCGATGCAACGCTGCCTGGCCCGGCGGGACCGGGCGCCGGGCCGGCGGGACCGGGCGCCGGGCCGGCGGCCAGCCCGCCTACCCAGCCGGAGTCCGCGAGCACGATCACCCCGCCGCCGGTGGTCGCGCGAGTGCAGGCCGCCGAGCATGCCGCGCCGGCAGCATCTCGGCCGAGCGGGAGCGCGCCGACGCTCGCCGGGCCGGGTGCCGACGTCGTCAGCCGGGCCACCACCGGTCCAACCACTACCGGCGAAGCCACTCCCGTTGGCACGGCCGAGCCGGACAGCCACAACGGCGCAGCAGAAGGCCACCCGGTAGTCAGCGGATCACTGCCGCTCGCCGAGCCGCCTGCGCCGGCGCCGATTCTGGCCAGGTCGGCCGCCGTCCCGGTGGTCGGCCGGAGCGCCGCCGCACCAGTCGCACCAGTCGCACCAGTCGCACCCGCCGCCCCCGCCGCCCCGGCAGCAGAGCAAGCTCTGTCGACCTCGCCGCTCGCGCAGCCTGCCGACCCGGCAAGCCACGGGCGAACTGCGCTCGGCAGCCCGTTGCCGTACGTCCAACTGACGCCGGCAGAGCCGCCGCCATCGGCGGCGGGCACCGCGGCGCCGGTCGTGAGCCGGAGCACCGCAGCGCTGATCGGCGACCCGCTCCAAGCCGGTGAATCGGCGCGGCAGCCGGTTCAGCGGCCGCCCGGTTTTCCTGCAACGCCGACCCTGCCCGACCCGGCGCCCCGCAGGCTTGGTCTGGGCGCTCCGCTGAGCGAGCCCGGCGCCGTGCAGCGGGCAGCGGCACCGACGGTAGCGGCGCCGTCGGCACAGGCCACGGGAGAGACCACCGGCCCGTCGCCATGGAACAGTCGGGAAACAGTCCAGGCCACGGCGGCGGTCGACTCGCCGCCGGCGGTTGTCCGGCCGCTGCTCGGCGGCGAGACCGCCTCCCTGGCGCCTTCCCTGGCGCCTTCCCTGGCGCCTTCCCTGGCGCCTTCCCTGGCGCCTTCCCTGGCGCCTTCCCTGGCGCCCTCCCTGGCGCCTTCCCTGGCGCCCCGCGATGATCCGGCGAGCGTGGCAGCCGGGACCGTCCAGCGCGCGGCGGCACCGCGCCTGGCTCCGCCGGTCGGCAGGGCGGCACTGCCGACCGCACTGCCGGTGGCGGCGCCCGGCACAGTTGCACCGATCCTGCCGACCGCGACCGGCCGGCCGGTCGCGGTCTCGCGGTCGGTCGCAGCCGAGGCGCGCCCGTCGTCATCTCCGAGCTTCGACCCGGCCGCGGTGGCGATCGCCAGCGGCATCGCGCAGCGCGACTCCGACGGCTCGGTGCTTTTCACCCCGCCGACCGAGGCCGCAACCCAGCCTGCCGTCCAGCGTTCCGACGAGGCCGAGCCGGCATCGCCGGATCAACCGGCGAGCCCCCCGGTCGCGAATGCCGCAGACACTCCGGCAATCACCCCGCCCGTCACCGCGCAGACCGCAAGTGCCGCTGCGCCGGCCACCGGCAGCCCGGCAGCGCCCGCCGCCATGGGGGCGGGCGCGTCGGCCAACCTCGACGAACTCGCCCGCAAGCTCTTCGATCCGCTCTCGGCGCGGATCAAGGCCGAGCTCCGGCTCGACCGGGAACGCGCTGGCCTCGTCACCGATCTGCGCCGATGACTGCGCCGATGACTGCGCCGATGACCCAGCCCGACAACTGGAATAAGGAGGACCCATGGCTGACACCGTCGCCGACCCGGCCGTGAGTGTGTGCTTCGGCGTGAGCATCGACGACCGGGACCTGGGCACGTTCAACAGTTGCGAGGGACTGGGCTGTGAGGTGGTCATCGAGCAGCGCGAGGAGGGCGGCAACAACGGCTTCGTGTGGCAACTGCCGACCCGGATCAAGTACTCCAACGTCAAGCTCACCCGGCCGATCGGCAAGGACACCGTCAAGGTGACCAAGTGGTTCGCCAGCATGGCCAACGGCGTCACCCGCCGGACGGCAACCATCACGGCCCGGACCCAGGACAACCAGATCGTCGCGCAGTGGGGGCTGGACGGCGTCATCCCGGTGCGCTGGAGCGGTCCCAGCCTCTCCCTGGAGAGCCCCAAGGTCGCGACCGAGACCATCGAGATCGCCCACCACGGGTTCGTGGCGCCGAAGGCCGGTGCATGAAGTGACGACCGACGACGCACTCTTTCCCGCGGAGGAGCAATGAGTAAGGCTGTCGCGCTGACCAGCACCGCCTCCGGTCGTAGCGCGAAGGGCGGCGGCGACCAACTCGCGAAGGCGGGCTTCAAGCTCTACGACGCCAAGCCGACCGAGAAGGGCTGCGAGGTCGGCGGCTTCCGGACGGAGCTGCCCTTCCAGTTCAACCCCAAGGAGCTGACGATCGCCAAGGGGGCCAAGTGGGAGCGCAAGAAGGCCCGTGACGCCAAGAAGTGCGCCCCCGCGCAGTTCACCGGCGCCGACCCGTGCAAGCTCAGCTTCGAGCTCTTCTTCGACGCCAGCGACACGCACGACGGAAGCGTCGTCAAGGCGGTCGAGACGCTGCTGAGCTGCTGCATGCCGACCGGCGAGAGCCACGACAAGAAGAAGGACTACCCGCCGCTGGTCATCTTCCACTGGGGCACGATCACCGGGTTCACCGCCTTCATGACCTCGGTGAGCGCGAAGTACACGGTGTTCGGCTCCGACGGCACCCCGATCCGCGCGACGTGCAGCGTGGCAATGGAGGAGCTGCCGGCCGACCCGCCGAAGCAGAATCCCACCTCCGGAGCGCTCGCCGCCCGGCGCAGCCACCGGCTCATCGACGGTGACTCCCTCGCCTCCATCGCCTATCGCGAGTACGACGACGCCGCGATGTGGCGCCCGCTCGCCGCCTACAACGACATCGACGACCCGCAGCGGGTGCGCCCCGGAACGACGCTGCTGCTCCCGGCGCTCGACGAGCTCACCCCGGCTCAGTGGGGGTGAGTGCGTGCCGACGACAACCAGCTTCCTGGTCGACCTGGACGGCACTTCGCTGGCGGCCGACCTGATCCCCCTGCTCGCCTCGGCCTACGTCGACGACAGCCTGCACCTGCCGGACATGTTCGAGCTGCGCTTCGGCGACCCTGACCGCATCGTGCTGGCCAAGACCAAGGTGAAGGTCGGCAGTGCGGTCAAGATCTCGGTGCTGACCGGCGAGAGCACGTCACCCGAGCAGTTGCTGGTCGGCGAGGTCACCTCCCTCGAGGTGGAGTTCGACACGAGCGGCACGTTCACCATCCTGCGCGGCTACGACCGGGCGCACCGGCTCTTCCGCGGCCGGCGGACCGAGACCTACAAGCAGGTGACCGCCTCGGACATCGTCAAGAAGGTCGCGCAGCGCGCCGACCTGCAACTCGGCACCATCGCGTCGACCTCGACGGTCTACGACCACATGTCGCAGAGCGGTCAGACCGACTGGCAGTTCCTCGACGGCCTGGCCCGCGACATCGGCTACCAACTCGTCGTACGGGACGGCAAGCTGGACTTCGGCAAGCCGCGTACGGCGGCCGACGCCCCGCAGGCAGGCGGGGCGTCCGATTCCAACCCGCTGGTGCTGCAGTTGGGCAGCGACCTGCTCCGCTTCCGGACGACCGTGACGTCGGCGGAGCAGGTGAAGGAGGTACAGGTACGCGGCTGGGACGTCGCCCAGAAACGGGCCCTCGTCGCCACGGCTGCGGCCAAGACGACCACGGCGGTGCTGGGTGACATCACCCCGGCCGGCCTTGCGCACGTCTTCGGCGACCCGGTGTACGTCGCGACGGACGTGCCCTACCGCACCCAGGCCGAGGTCGACGCCGCGGCCGCGGCGCTCGCGGAGCAGATCGCCGGCGCCTTCGCGGAGTTCGAGGGGCTCGCCCGCGGCAACCCGAAGCTGCGCGCCAACGCGGCGATCTCCGTCGACAACATCGGCAAGCCCTTCGACGGCAAGTACACGGTCACGACGTCCCGCCACCGCTACGACCCCACGACCGGCTACACCACGGCCTTCGTCGTCAGCGGCCGCCAGGAACGCAGCCTGTACGGGCTCACCTCCGGCGGCGCGAGCCGGGCGGCCGGGCTCGGCGTGGTCGTCGCGCAGGTGAGCGACGTCAACGATCCGCAGAAGGAGGGCCGGGTCACGCTGACGTACCCGTGGTTGTCGGAGACCTACGTCAGCGACTGGGCCCGCACGGTGCAGGCCGGCGCCGGCAAGGACCGGGGTGCCATGGTCCTGCCCGAGGTGGGCGACGAGGTGCTGGTCGCCTTCGAGCAGGGTGACGTGCGCCGCCCGTACGTGCTCGGCGGGCTGTTCAACGGGATCGACACGCCCCATGCGGGCGGGGGCGCCGTCGTCGACGCCGGCTCGGGGGCCGTCAACCGGCGCTCGATGGTGTCGCGCAAGGGGCACCGGGTCGACCTGCTCGACCAGTCGGGCAAGGCCGAGGGCGTCTCCATCGCGACGAGCGACGGAAAGCTCAAGATCAGCCTCGACGTCACGGGCACCAAGGTGACGGTGCACGCGGACGGCACCGTCCTGGTGGAGGGCACGCAGGGCGTCACGGTAGACGCCGGCAGCTCCAAGCTGGATCTCAAGGGCGGCCAGATCGCCGTCTCGGCGACGAACGGGGTGACCATCGACGGCGGTGGCGGCGACGTGTCGGTCACCGCCGGCACCCGGCTCGCCCTGAAGGGCACCACGGCGACCCTCGAGGGCAGCGGGCAGACCGAGGTCAAGGGCGGTGCGCTGTGCAGTGTCTCTGCTGCTTTGGTCAAGATCAACTGACGGAAGATCAACTAGATGAAGCCCAACTGAGGAGGGACCATGCCACCCGCCGCCCGCGTCGCCGACCCGACCGGCCACCCCGGCGTGATCGGCCCGCCCGGGGTGCCGACCGTGCTGCTGGCCGGGATGCCGGCGGCGACCGTGGGCACGCCGCACATCTGCTCGTTCCCGCCCCCGGCCGTGCACCCGCCCAACGCCATCGCGTCGCCAGGCTCGACCACGGTCCTCATCGGCGGCCTGCCCGCGGCGCGGATGGGCGACATGACCATCTGCGGCGCACCCATCGTCATGGGCGCGCCGACCGTACTCATCGGAGGTTGACGTGAACGACGATCTCGTCGGTGCCGGCTGGGCGTTCCCGCTGCGCACGGACCCGACCGGCAGCATCGCGCTGGTCAACCGGGAGCGGGAGATCGCCGAGGCGATCCGGCTCATCCTGGCCACCTCGCCCGGCGAGCGGCCGATGCGCCCGGAGTTCGGCTGCCGCATCCACGACCACGTGTTCGGGCCGACGAACGCGACGACGGCCGGCCAGATCGCCTACGACGTCCGGGCCGCACTCGAGCGGTGGGAGCCGCGGATCGACGTGGACGACGTCGCGGTCTCCTTCGAGCGGGCCGACGCGGGCACGCTCTACATCGACGTCCGCTACACCATCAGCGGCATGATCGACCCCCGCAGCCTGGTCTTCCCCTTCTACGTGATCCCGGAGACCGAGAGCATCGCACCGGCCACCGATGCGACGGCGATCGAGCCGGCGGGACGGCGCTGACATGGCACTGCCCGCGCCGAACCTCGACGACCGGACCTTCCAGGACTTCGTGGACGATGCGAAGCGCCTCGTGCAGCAGCGGTGTCCGGAGTGGACGGACCACAACGTCTCGGATCCCGGCGTCACCCTGATCGAGGCCTTCGCCCAGATGGCCGACCAACTCGTCTACCGCCTCAACCGGGTGCCGGAGCGGCACTACATCAAGTTCCTGGAGTTGATCGGGGTGCGCCTGCGGCCGCCCGCCGCCGCCCGGGGCACGGTGACCTGCTGGCTCTCGGCCCCCCAGCCGCAGACCGTCGTGGTCCGGGCCGAGACCGAGGTCGCTACACCGCGGACCGACGTCGAGGACGCCATCGTCTTCTCCACCGTGGCGGACCTGCAGATCATCCCGTGTGCGCGCACGTACGCGGGCAGCGCGCCCGCCACCGACAGCACGGCCACCGCAGGCGAGGCGACCGACGAGACGACGGCGCTCGACTTCGGGACCGGGTTCGCCTGCTTCCAGCGGGAGCCCGCGGTCGGTGACGCCCTGCTCGTCGGGCTCTCCGCTGCCGTGCCCTCGTGCGCGGTGACGCTGCGCATCGACTGCCCGGTCGCCGGGGTGGGCGTCGACCCCCGGCGCCCGCCGCTGGTGTGGGAGGCCTGGACCGGAAGCTCGTGGTCGGCCTGCGATCTGGACCACGACGAGACCGGCGGGTTCAACCGCCCGGGCGACGTCGTGGTCCACGTGCCGCCCGCACACCGCGCATCGGTGATCGCCCGGCAGCGGGCCGGTTGGTTGCGCTGCCGGGTGGTCGCGGCCGAGAAGGGCCAGCCGACCTACCGCGCCTCGCCGTGGATCACCGGCATCTCGGCCTTCACGATCGGGGGGACGGTGGGGACGATCCACGCCGAGGTGGTGCACGGCGAGGACCTCGGCAGCTCCGACGGCACGCCCGCCCAGCGGTTCAGGTTGCAGCGGTCGCCGGTCGTGCCCTGGGACACGCCGTGCGTGCTCCTGGAGATCGCCCGCGACGGCAGTCAGCAGGAATGGCAGGAGGTCGACACCTTCGCCACCTCCCAGCCGGACGACCGGCACTTCCGCCTCGACGCCAGCGCGGGCGAGATCGAGCTGGGCCCGGCCGTCCGGGAGGCCGACGGCTCCCTGCGGTCCTACGGTGCCGTGCCGGCCAAGGGCTCCGCCCTGCGGCTCACCGCCTACCGGACCGGTGGCGGCCAGCGCGGCAACGTGGCCAAGGGGCAGGTGCGGGTGCTGAAGTCCAGCGTCCCCTACGTCGCCCGGGTCGAGAACCGGGCACCGGCGGTGGGCGGGGCCGAGGCGGAGGGAGTCGGCAACGCGAAGCTGCGCGGGCCCCTGCTGCTGCGCACCCGCGGCCGGGCGGTGACGACGGAGGACTTCGAGGAGCTCACCCGCGAGGTGGCACCCGACGCGGCGCGGGTCGCGTGCGTGCCGGCCGACGAGCCGGGCGGCGTCCGGGTCCTCGTCGTCCCGCACCTGGCGGTCGACGAGATCGGCCGGGTCCGGCGGGAGGACCTCGACCCGGCACCGCTGCTGCTCGAACGCATCTCCAGGTATCTCGACGAGCGACGGCTGATCGGCACCCGGCTGATCGTGGAGCCGCCGGAATATCGCTGGCTCACCGCCGTGGTCGACGTCACGGCGCGGCGCGGCGAGCACGCCGATGCCGTGCGCGACGACGTGCTGCGCGCGGTCTACCGGCTCTTCGACCCCCTGCTGGGCGGCCCGGACGGCAGCGGTTGGCCGATGGGGCGGGCCGTCCAGGCGCACGAGGTCACCGCGGCGCTGTCCCGGCTGCACAGCCTCGACATGTCGCGGGAGGCCACGGTGCAGCTCTTCCCGGCCAACCCGCAGACCAGGCAGCGGGATCCGGCGGTGTCCCGGGTGGAGCTGGGGCCGGCGGCGCTCGTCTACTCCTTCGACCACCAGGTGCGGATCCGGTCGTGAGAGGGACGCTGCCCGACGCCAGGACGCCGCAGCCGCTCGGCGCCTCCCTCCCCGGCATCTTCCTCGACGACGACCTCACCCAGCGGCTGTGCGCTGCGCTCGACGTGGTGCTCGCCCCGGTGCACGGCACCCTGGACAGCCTGACCGCCTACTTCGACCCGGCCACCACTCCCGCCGACATGCTGGACTGGCTCGCCTCCTGGGTCGGCCTCGCCGCGGATGGCGGCCGGTCGGTCGACGCCCAGCGGCGTCTCGTCGCCGCGGCCGCGGAGCTGCATCGCTGGCGGGGCACCGTACGCGGCCTGCGCGAGGCGCTGCGGGTCGTCGTCTCCGGTGAGATCGAGATCATCGAAGGCGGTGGTGCCGCCTGGTCGGTCACGCCGGGAGCGCCACTGCCCGGCACCGGATCCGGGCGGCTCGTCGTCCGGGTCGATCTGGCGGGCTCGACCGCGGAGGACCTGGCGCGGGTCGACGCCCTCGTCGCGGCGGTCAAGCCGGCGCACGTGCCGCATGTGACGCAGCCGGCGCCCGATCCCGCCTGACCTCGCGGGCGGGTGGCCGGGCGCCGGTGTCGCCTTCCAGCTCGGCGACGAGCCGGGCGTGCTCACGCCGCGCGTGGGCGGCCGCCCCGGCATCGCCGCTCGCCTCGTGCAGTTCGGCGATCAGGCGCCACGCCGGGTCGCGGAACGGCTCGAGCTCGACCGTACGACGGGCCGCGGCCACTGCGTCGGTGAGCCGGCCGAGCGTGCGGCAACCCCGGGCCAGGTCCTCCGCAGCCCCCGCCGTCACCAGCCGGAGCCGGTCGCGCTCCGGCACCACCCACTCGGCCGGGCCGTCCTCGGGGAGCAGGTCCCCGGCGTAGCTGTCGAGCACCCGGTTGTTGGCGGCGACGGCGCCCTCGACATCGCCGTCCGTCCGCGCGACCGCTGCGGCAAGCAGTGCATCGTGGTGGTCGACCAGGTCGACCTGCGCGCCGGCAACGACGAACCGGTAGGTATCGCCGCGTCGCTCGATCACCCCCTGTCCCGGCAGCCCCACGGCGTCGAGGGCATGCCGCACGCTCGACACGGCGACGTGCAGCCGGCGCAGACCACCGGCCAGATCGGCGCCCGGCCACAGCGCGTCGACCAGCCGCTCGCGGTGCAGTTGGGCTTCGTAGGACGCCGCCAGCACGCGCAGCAGGGTGCGCGCCCTCGGGCGCAGCCCGGTCAGCTCCACCGGCTTGCCGTCGATGGACAGCCGGAAGCCGCCGAAGACGGCGATCCGCACCCGCCGGGCCGTACGGCAGTCGCTCACCGGGTCGGCCGACCGGGTCGTCCGCTGGGTCCTTCGCGGGGTCGCCGGACGCAGCAGGAACCCAGGCGGGATGCCGCACTCGCTCGCGATGTCGCGGGCCGCCCGCTCGAGCGTGCCGCGGCCCTCGGTGCTGCCCAAGGCGAGTGCGGCAAGTGCGAAGGCCTGCGCACCGCGGGCGTTGACCGCCCGGGATTCCGCCTCGGCCCGGGCCGCCCGCTCGTCGGCCGGCCCCGGCGGGTCGGCCGGCGCGGCCCGGCGCGCCCGCACGAATGCGCCGACGGCTTCGGCCCAGACCGCGAGCACCGGCGCATCGAGGCTCCGGAAGCGCGCCGCCGCATCATCGAGCAGGGCCCTCGCCGCTTCGCCCGCGGCCCCATCCGTACGGGCAAAACCGGCCGAGATCCCGGCCGCCAGCGCGCCGAGAGCGCCGGCCCAGGAATCCGGCGGGTCGGTCGGGTCATCCGCCGTGGCACCACCGGAGCGCAGCACCGCGGCCAGCAGGATTCGGGCGGCCCGACCGAGCCAGGCATGCCCCTCGACATCGGCCGCCATGGCGACGTCCTCCAACCGGGTCGCCGCGTCGGCCGTCTCGCCCATCGCGAGCTCGGCCACCACGAGGGCGGCTCGGCCCAAGAGTGCGAGGTCCGCCCCGACAGCACCTTGGGCGAGCGGGCGCAGCGTTTCCGCGGCGACCGGGAAGCGGCCGCCAAGCAACTGGCCGACGCCTGACTCGAGGCGATCTCCGTCGGACAGTGCGCCGCCTGGTGGCACCCGGCCGGGCGCCCGCCGGGTGGCCGCCCGCACCCGCTCTGCCCAGTGCACGGCCCGTGCCCCCGGGTCGCCGGCATTCGCACCCTCCCCCGGCAACCATGCCGTGGCAGCGCAGCGCTGCCGCCGGCAGCGCTCTCGGCCGGCAGTGTCCTCGAAGAGGCCTTCGGCCAGCCGGAGCGCCTCGACCGCATCGGCGAGCGCGCCGTGCCGCAGCCGCCGGTGCGCCTCGGCCAGCGCGAGCCACGCGTCGCGGGTCCACATAGTCGCGGGGAGCACCTCGTCCCACACGTGCCCGACACCACTGGTCACCCCCGGCCCGCGCCGCTGGAGCAGTCGCGCGACCGCACCCCAGTCCTCGGCCCGGGCGTGCGCGACGAGCGCCTCGCCGGTGGCCCCGGCCGATTCGAGCACCGTGGCCGCACGGGCGTACCACGCACAGGCGCCGGTGGTGCCGAGCTCCTCGACGAGCGCGTTCTCGAGGTGCGACTGCAACACCTGGTGGTAGCGGTAGGCCTCGTCCTCTTCGAGCGGGATCGTGAACAGCTGCCCCTGTTCCAGATCGCGGAGCACCCCGGCGCTGCCGGTCGTGTCGAGCAGGGCGTCGCAGAGCGGACCGGTGAGCACGCCGAGCGCCGCAGTGCGGACGAGGAAGTGCCGGCGCCCGTCGGGCAGCTCGGCGAGCACGTTGCGGGTGAGGTACGGCCGGATCAGCCGCGACTGGGCGGACAGGCTGGACAGGAGGCGGACCCGCTCGGCGGCGCTCTTGCCCGTCGTGGCCAGGTGGAACAGTTGCAGCGCGGCGGCCCAGCCGCCGGTCCGCCGGCACAGCGTCGCCGCGGACTCTGGCGGCAACGGCTCGCCGTACACCTGGCCGAAAAGCTGCTCGACCTCCCACGAGCGAAACCGGAGGTCGTCGGCGCCGATCTCGTGCAGGTCACCGGACACCTGCAGCCGCGGCAGGTTCAGCACCGGCGGGCGGCGCGACGACAGCACCACCCGCAGGCCCGGTGGGCGCAGGTCGACGAGGCGTTCGACTGCTGCCTCCGCAGCCGTGCCTTCGAGATCGTGCAGGTCGTCCAGGACCAGCAGCCACCGAGCGGACCGGTCGTCGAGGGCGAGCAGCAACTCGTCGAGGTCCGCAGGAGTGCCGCCGATGTCGAGGGCCCGGGCAAGGTGGCAGGCGAGCGCGGCCTCGCTGCCGTCCTCCGGCCGGGCGCGGTACCACCCGACCGACACGCCGGCATCGGCCGCCACCTGCGCGAGCAGCGTCGTCTTCCCCGAACCCGCAGGCGCGACGATCACGGCGAGATCGGTCGCGGGATCGAGCAGGCGCCGGAGCAGCCGTTCGCGGACCAGACCGGCCGGCTGCGGGCGGCGCACTCGTGCGGATAGGACGTACGGCGGGTCCATCACGACCCCGGATGCCGGGGCGGCGTCGGTTGAAGATGGATACGGCGAAGGCGCGGACCGGGCGCGGATCGGCGGCCGCGCCTCAGTGCCCCAGTCCGTCCCATCCCGAAACCTCCGGATGACCGTCGACGTCGGTGCCGGGTGGGTGTCCGGCCGGGTCCGTTCCCAACGGGTCGGCGCCGAACGGGTCGCTGCCCGACCGGACTTCCAGGCCGTCGGTCAGCCCGTCACGGTTGGTGTCCGCCGACAGCGGATCGGTGCCCAGCGTCCGCTCCAGACCGTCGGGCAACCCGTCGCGATCGGTGTCCGCGGCATGCGCATCGGTGCCGATCGACCTCTCGTACCGATCCGAC
>JBBRYN010000011.1:0-56188 GCA_038237645.1 Mycobacteriales bacterium | reverse complement strand
GAGGGCACGAACTCGCTCATCCAGGCCGCGAAACGCCGAGCCCGGGGCTACCGCTCCAAACCCAAGATGATCACCATCATCTACCTCATCGCCGGGAAGCTCCCGCTACCCCAAATCCACACGATCTAGCGAGGAGCCCAATATTGGTGCCAGCCGTTCCACCAGTTCGACCTGGCCGCACAGCTCGTGGACGGCCGCCCGGACGCGGTCCGTGCCTACCTGCGGCACTTCTGGTCGCACTGGTCGGGGTCGGAATTCGAGCCGAGCGACGAGCGCCTGCGGCATCTGGTGTCGGTGGGTACGGCGCCCGGCACCGTCGAGATAGGACCGCCGCTGCCGTTGCCGCCGCGGCCACCGGGTAGCACGGCTCACCGTTCGACGCCCACCGAATCGTCGCTGCCCTACCGTCAGAACATGGGCTGCCACCGCACAACGTCGCCGTGATCGGGTCATCGGCAGACCGGCTCGCCGCGTTCCGCCGGCTGCATGACGCCGGCCGGCCGTTGCTGCTGCCCAACGCCTGGGACTTCGCCTCCGCCGCTGCCTTCACCGCGGCCGGTTACCCGGCAGTGGGCACCACCAGCCTGGGTGTGGCGGCGGCGGCCGGGAAGGCCGACGCCGCGGCGACCACCCGGCCGGAGACGGTGAAGCTGACCCGATTGCTCGGGCGGCTCCCGGTGCTGCTGACCGTCGACATCGAGGGCGGCTTCAGCGACGATCCCGCCGCGGTGGCCGACCTCGCCGCCGAACTGCACGATGCCGGCGCGGTCGGCGTCAACCTCGAGGACGGCCGGCCCGACGGCGCCCTCCAACCCGTACTGCTGCATGCCCGCAAGATCGAAATGGTCAAGCGGCAGGTGCCGGACCTGTTCGTCAATGCACGCACCGACGCCTACTGGCTGCCCGGCAGTACGGCCCAGCCGCCGCTGGCCGAGACGCTGCGCCGGGGCGCGGCCTACACGGCCGCCGGCGCCGACGGCTACTTCGTCCCGGGCCTGGCCGACGCCGACATCCGGACCGTGGCCGAGGCCGTGCCGGCCCCGCTCAACGTCCTGCACCGTCCCGGCGTGGGGGCGGCCGCCGGTGCTGCCAACTCTGCTGTCGACTGGGCGGCGCTCGGTGTCGCGCGGATCAGCACCGGGTCGCTGCTGTTCCGGGTTGCGCTGCAGGCCGCGGTCGACGCGGCGGCGCGGCTCGGTCAGGACACCGGCGAGGATCGGCCGCTGCCGTCCTACGACGACGTACAGCGGCTCATCGGCTCGTGGTGATGTGCCGGGCGCCGAACGGCACCGCGCCCGGTCGGTCCGCTACAGTCCCGACTCGTGTCCCGTGCGCCGGTCCGCTACCGCTCCGACGACGAGGACAGTGCCCGCTGGCTGGGCTTCCCGTACCGCACGGGTGACATCGTGATAAGCACCCGGTCCAAGAGCGGGACGACCTGGCTGCAGATGATCTGCGCGCTGCTGGTCTTCCAGACCGCGGAGCTGCCCGCGCCCCTGGCCGAGCTGTCGCCCTGGCTGGATTGGCTGGTGGCGCCGCGCGACGTGGTCTACGCCCGGCTCTCGGCCCAGCGGCACCGGCGGTTCATCAAGACCCACACGCCACTCGACGGTCTGCCGCTCGACCGGCGAGCGTCGTACCTGGTGGTTGCCCGGCATCCGCTGGACATGGCGGTCTCGCTCTATCACCAGGGCGACAACATCGACCGCGAGCGGCTGCGCCAGCTCACCGGTCAACCTCCCGATTCGCCGGCAGCCCCCCGCCCACCGCTTCGGGAGTGGCTGCTCGCCTGGGTCGATCGAGACGTGACGCCGCAGGAGCAGCTCGACTCGCTTCCCGGAGTGCTGTGGCACCTGTCCGACGCCTGGGCCCGGCGGTTCGAGCCCAACGTCGTGCTCGTGCACTACGACGACCTCGTCGCCGACCTCGACGGGGAGATGCGCCGCATCGCCGCGACGCTCGGCTTCGCCATCCCGGAGGAGAGCTGGCCCGATGTCGTCCGGGCGGCCGGGTTCGAACAGATGCGGGCCCGGGCCGACCGACTGGTGCCCGATCGGTCCGGGGTGCTCAAGGACAGCAGCGCGTTCTTCCGCCGCGGGGTTTCGGGATCCGGCCGCGACCTGCTGACCGACGAGGAGCTTGCCCGCTATCAGGCCCGCACTGCCGAACTCGCGGCGCCCGACCTGCTCGCCTGGCTGCATCGGGCTGAGTAGCCGTCGATGGTCGGCGCCGGTGACGCGGCCGAGGAACTCAGCATCGGCCGCCTCCACGATGCCGTCGGCTCGCTCGGCCAGGCTCCGGCCACGTGCCTCCAGCACTCGCAGGATCTGACTCGACATCGTCACGTCGGTCTCTGCGTGGTCGGCCACCTGAGGCTGACTCGCCTGACGAGGGCGGCAGAGGCCTGCTCGGCGCACCGCCGCTACTGCGTTTATCCGCGACGGCGACATGGAAGGTGCACCGGCATGCTGCCGACGCCACCCTGCGACCACCTCAGCGGCCTGGCCGCCAGCGACTTCCCCCCGCCCGAATCACCAGGCGCCTGCGCCGACTGCCTGCTCGAGGGCAGTGTCTGGGTCCACCTGCGCGAATGTGCGACCTGCGGGCACGTGGGCTGCTGCGACTCATCTCCGCGAAAGCACGCCACGGGGCACCATCGAGGCACCCTGCATCCGGTGGCGCGTTCCGTGGAGCCGGGTGAAGCGTGGGCCTGGTGCTATGTCGACGAGCAGGTGGCCGAACTCGTCGGCTGACGCCTGCGACCGATCCAGGTCAATCTCTCGAACCGCCGGCTCACAGCGGGCCGGCCTGGGGGATCACCGTGCTCTCCACACCCTCTTGAGCCCATCGGGTGCCGGCCGCCCGCCACACCATGCCGATCAGCCGGATGACGACGAACACCGTCAGCCCGGCCCAGAGGCCGCCGAGCCCCCAGCCGAACTCGGCGGTGAGCAGGGTGACCGGCAGGTAGCCGCCCAGCCCGGCGACGGCAGTGATGGTACGGAGGAAGCCCACGTCACCGGCGCCCACGAGCACGCCGTCGAGGGCGAACACCGCCCCGGCCATCGGCTGCATCACGACGAACCACGGCCAGGCCACGTGGGCCTGCGCCTGCACCTGCGGGTCGCCGGTGAACAGTGCCGGCAGGACATACCACCCGGCCAGCAGCAGCGCCGCGAAGGCCGCCCCGGTCGCGGTGCCCAGCCGGGTGACCCGCCACGCCACCTTCCGGGCCTCCTGCTGCCGGGCGGCACCGAGGGCGGCGCCCACCAGCGACTGCGCGGCGACCGCGTAGGCGTCGAGGACCAGCGCGAGGAACATCCATAGCTGCATGGCGATCTGGTGCGCGGCGATCTGCGCCGCGCCCATGCGAGCGGCGACGGAGGCGGCGACGAGGAAGTTGAGCTGGAAGACGGCGGTGCGCAGGACCAGGTCGCGGCCGACCGAGAGCTGCCGCCGGATGACGCTCCACTGTGGACGCAACGGCACACCTGCGCGCAGCAGGGCGCGGAGGAACAACGCCATGGCCACGGCCTGGGCACAGACGTTGGCGACGGCCGACCCGACCAGCCCCAGGTGCGCGGCGTAGACGAGCAGCGGCGAGAGCCCGGCCGACAGGACGTTGGCGCCGAGCACGATCACCAGGGGGCGGCGGGTGTCCTGCACCCCGCGCATCCAGCCGTTGCCGGCCAGGGTCACCAGCACACCGGGCAGCCCGATCAGCGCCACCCGCAGCCAGGTCACGCCGCCGGCGCGGACGGTGGCCGTGCCGCCGGCCAGTGCGCCGACGAGCCGGCCGGCCAGCAACTCGCCGGCGACCAGCAGCACCACACCGGCCGCCAGGGCGAGCCAGGTGGCCTGGACACCCTCGACCATCGCGGCCTCCCGGCGGCCGGCCCCGTGCAGCCGGGCGGCCCGGCTTGTGGTGCCGTACTCCAGGAAGCTGGCCGGGGCGACGATCAACGAGAGCACGACGGCGCCCAGCGCCAGGCCGCCGAGGGCGACCGCACCGAGATGCCCCACGACCGCGGTGTCCACCAGCAGGTAGAGCGGCTCGGCGGCGAGCACCCCCAGGGCGGGGACGGTCAACGCGAGAATGCGGCGGTAGCTCACGGCGGGGCCGGCCGGGTCAGTCACCGGAGCAGTATCCGCCCGAGGTGTGACTATCGTGCGGCCGTGGAGACGCAACCGCCGCCCGCTCTGGACCACCTGGTCTTCGGTGGCCCAGACCTTGCCGAGGCGGTTGCCGCCGTAACCGAGTTGACCGGAGTGGCGGCGGTGCCCGGGGGCCGCCATCTCGGCGAGGGCCCCGCCAACTACCTCATCAGCCTGGGTCCCGGCTACCTGGAGATCATCGGACCCGATCCGCTGGCGGGGGAGCATTCGTCGGCCCGCTGGTTCGGTCTCGACGACCTGCACCGACCACGGCTGCTCACCTGGGCGATCCGGCCGGCAGGTCTCGACGCCGCAGCGGCGGCGGCGCGGGCACACGGCTACGACCCGGGCCCGGTCCGGTCCATGTCGCGCCGTGCCGCCGACGGATCGTTGCTGCGGTGGCGCCTCACCCGCGATACGGGCAGCACGCGGGACGGGGTCGTGCCGTTCCTGATCGACTGGGGTGACGGCCCGCATCCCTGCTCGCGCGAGTTGCCCGCGCTCGACCTGCGTGGGCTGGCCGCGAGCCATCCCCGCCCCGATCGCGTCCGGGCCGAGCTTTCGGCGCTCGGCACGCACCTCGAGGTGACCCCGGGAGAGGCGGGGCTGCGTGCCCTGCTGGCCGGACCGCGCGGCTCCGTGAAGTTGAGCTGAGCTACTCCCCGTAGAGGCCCTCGTAGGCGCCGCGGGTGGCATCGGATTGCCGGGCGCCCTGCGCCACCGCCCACTGGCGGGTAGCCCGGTCGACGGCGATGGTGGTCCACCCGCCGCCCTCTTCGTCGCTGAGGTGGATCAGCAGCGTCGACGGGTCGTGCTCCACCCGCAGCCGGTGCTTCGGGTTGGCCTGCTCGTGCAGGGCGCGGACAGGCTTGTCGCCGGCGGGTGGGTCGGCGACGAAGGAGGTCCAGCGCCGCCCGCTGGTGGCCGGTCGCGGCGGTCGCGCGCCGGTCGCCGGCTGATCGGTCACGGCCTCATCCTGGCCTACGGCGGTCGCGGCTCAGCCGGCCGGGATGCCTACGGCGATCTCCCCGCCGAGCGCCGAGCCGCCGGTGAACGGCAGGTCGTCGCCGCTCCAGAACCGGCCGGGGTCATACCAGTTGGGCCGCTTCCCGGCCGGCAACAGTCCCATCGCCTCGTAGGTGAGCGCCACCACCTCGGCGCAGTAGGCGGTCTCCAGTCCGGCCTCGGCCGCCCGATGCCGCAGACGCGGGACCCGCCCGCCGGCCCAGCGGGCGGCGAGCCGGGTCGTGGAGGGAAACGGGGTGCCGTCCAGGCGCGCGATGGAGCGCAGCACGGCGTCCTCGGCCTCGGCGCTGATCGGCCGGTCGAGCTGGCGGAGATAGGCCCGCTGGCCGTAACGCCGGGCCCAGACCAGCACCGCCTCGCGCAGGTCGTGCAGTTGCACCCCCCGCTGCCGGTTGCCCGACCACAGGTCCGGCAGGGAACGGCCGAACTCGGCATGCCACATCAGCGGTGGCAGGTCCTCGACCACCACCGACATCCCGACGTGGTTGACCGGGCTGTTGGTGGTCAGCTGGATCGCCCGGTCGGCCACCGTACGGCCGCGGAAGAGCCAGACGTCCCCGGTCCGGGTGAGATCGAGAGCCTCGTCGAGGGCGATCTCGGTGGCTGCCACCGTCGTAGCCTAGGCAGATGCGGTGGACGAAATGGCTGGGCCTGGCCGGTGTCGTCGGAGTGGCGGCCACCGGCGTGTTGATCGCCCGCTCGGAGCGGCAGCGCCGCGCCTATACGCCGGAGGAGATCCGGGCGCGGTTGCACGCCCGCCTGGCAGAGGGTCGGACTGCGGCCCCGGGTCGGTAATGGGCGCGGGGGCGTCGGCCCGCCGTTGTCGGCCAGCTCGGCGGCGGGAAGACCAAGACCACCGAGGCCATCCGCCGGCGCTGCCTCCGACCGCATTCCGGGCGCGTCTTACGGGAATCGCCGCCGCCGGAGAACGCAGGCTCCGGGTCGTCAGAGGAGCCGGAGCCGATAGACGATGAAGGTGGGGACGTCCGTCAGCGAGCCCAGTTCGTCGGGCCAGCGGGTGACAGCTTGCGGGTGCGGTCGAGCTTCGATGATGCGCTCGACGGCGAAGCCGGCGTCGCCGAACGCGTTGACGATGGCTGCCAACGGGCGTCGCCAGAACCGCTGAGTGACCTCAACGTCGGCCTTGCGCCATGTGTCGGTGACCAACTCCGTGTCGAAGTACCCCCCACGTTGTCCGGCCAGCGGGGGACCGAACGGGTGGTCCAGGGATATCACGACCCATCCGCCAGGCCGCAGGACGGTCGCAAACGACGCCAGTGGCGTTGACCAGTCGCGCAGGTAGTGCAGCGCCAACGAACTGGTGATGCCGTCAAGCGAACCAGGCGCTACCGGTAGTGGTTCGGCCAGGTTGGCGACGACGAACCGCCCCCGTCCGCCGCACCGTCCGGTCGCTACCTCGACCATGCCGGGACTGAGGTCCACACCGATGACGTCGGCGCCTTGGTCCAGCAGCCACGCGCACTGGGCGCCCGATCCACAGCCGGCGTCCAGCACCGTCGACCCGGTCAGCGGCCGAGGAATCAGCGTGCGCAGGGCCGGCCGTTCGAGGCCACCGTTGAACGGGCCGTCGTCGGTGGTCGCCGACCACACCGGTGCCAGCCGCTCGTAGGCAGCGCGCGTTTGCGAGGTGTGCTCTGCGTCGTCGTACGCGGAGTTGGTCACCACCGTAGAATCGCAGACTCACTCGTTCCTTGAGCGATGGTCCGGCGGTCGCATGAGACGGAAGCCGACATGCTGGGCGGTCGGGGGATTGGACGACGGCCGGGCGGCGTGCAGCCATGCGTCCCACACGGGCTTAGGGTCAGGTGTGCCTGATGCGATCTTTGAGCATCCGCGGCTGACGGCGATCTATGACTTGCTCGAACCGGACCGCAGTGATCTGAAGGTGTATGTCGGTATCGCGCTCGAACTTCGCGCGCGCCGCGTGTTGGATGTCGGGTGCGGGACGGGGACGTTTGCGCTGCTCCTGGCCGAGCGTGGCCTGGAGGTGGCAGGCGTGGACCCGGCGGGAGGTTCGCTTGAGGTCGCGCGGGCCAAGCCTGGTGCTGATCGGGTGCGGTGGGTGCATGGCGATGCGACGGCTTTGCCCGCTCTGCAGGTTGACCTTGCCACGATGACCGGGAACGTCGCGCAAGCCATCGTCGAGCCGAGTGACTGGGCGGCGACGCTGCGCGGCCTGTATGGGGCGATGCGGCCCGGCGGGTATCTCGTGTTCGAGACTCGTGACCCGGCCTATCGCGGGTGGCGAGAGTGGAACCGGGCCGACTCCTATCGCGTCAGCGAGATACCGGGCGTGGGAGCGGTCCAAAGTTGGGTCGAACTGACCGATGTATCCGGACCGGTGGTGAGCTTCCGCTGGACGTATCTGTTCGAGGACGACGGGGTGGCCTTGACCTCGGATTCGACGCTTCGCTTCCGCGAGCGAGCGGAGGTCGAGGCAGCGCTGCTCGGGCACGGGTATTCCCTCGAGGAGGTCCGAGACGCGCCGGACAGGCTGGGGCGCGAGTTCGTGTTCTTCGCACGGCGTCCGCTGCCTCGGCGTTGATGGGTCGGTCGAGCCGGAGGAGATCCGGGCGCGGTTGCACGCCCGCCTGGCGGAGGGTCGGACCACGGCCCCGGGTCGGTAATGGCCCACAGCGGGCAGGTCATTTCCCGAGCCGGTATTCCCACCCCGGCCGCCACGCGAAGTCCGCGGCGGCCAGGTCCGCCAGGGAGATCCCGTGCACGAAGTGGTCCAGCGCCCAGCGCGTCGCGACGTGGCCGATGACGAGGACGCGCCGGCCCTCCCAGCGCAGCGGCAGGTCGGCCAGGAATCGGCCGGCCCGGTCGACCGCCTGCCGCCAGCTCTCGCCGCCGGGGTACGGGGTCTCGAAGTGGCCGCTCCGATCGCCGTGCACCATCTCCACCGGCGCCCCGTTGAGCCGGCCGTAGTCGCACTCCCGGAGCCGCCAGTCCAGCAGCAGGGGGAGGCCGGAGCCGGCAGTGGCGATCTCGGCCGTCTCGGTGGCCCGGGCCAGGTCAGAGCTGAACACAGCGGCGATGCCGTCGTCGCGCCGCCGCTCACGCAGGTCCAGCGCCATCCTCCGGCCCTGCGCCGACAACCGGCCAGGCAACCAGCCGGTGGCCACGCCGCGCTCGTTGTCCTCGCTGATCGAGTGCGTCTCGTACACGATCTCGATCATGGCGCGACGAAGCAGAGCAGGAGCTCCGGGGCACGGGCGCCGCGGAAGGTGACCTCGACGCTGCCCAGCCGCAGCCAGCCCAGCCGCTCGTAGAGCCGGACGGCGGCGCGGTTGGTGTCGACGACGTCGAGCACCGCATGCAGTCCCTGGCCGGCCGCCGCTGCGCAGGCCGCCGCCATCAGCGCCGCACCCGCCCCGCCACGCTGCGCGGAAGGGATCACGAAGAGCCGATTCACCACGGCACACTCCGTCGCGGCCCCGCCGGTCGCGTCGCACCACATCCGGACCGGCGGGTCGGCAGAGCCGTCGGTCCGCCGCAGCACGACCTGCCCGACCGGGGTGCCGTCCCGTTCGGCCACCCAGGCTCCGATCAGGTCGTCCCCGCGCAGCCACCCGGCAGGGTCCCCCGGCCAGACGCTCGGATAGCCGTCGGCCGCCGCAGCGAGCCGGAGGCCGTCGACCAGCGCCGGCAGGTCGTCCTCCGTGCGGCGCCGGATGAGATGGCTGTCCACCCCCACCATGATCCAGGGCGCGTCGGTGTAGCTGGGGCAACCCCAACCAGGCCTGGATCACGAAAGGAGACGTGGCGGCGGGTTACGTCGGCGCGCCGTACTGGTGTGGCGGGATCCGGCGCCGCCGGTCGCGGATGTCGGAGGCGAGGAGCAGCCAGGCCAGGACGGCGACCACGATCACCACCATGCGCGGCGTGTCCAGGCCGGCGCCGTGGGCGCCCGGCACGGGGATCAGCGGGTGGTCGGCACCCGGCGCGAACACGCCGTGCGCGACCAGCCACGGGACGATGCGGTGCCAGCCGAGAATGTCGCCGAAGCTCATGACGGCATCACGCCCCCCGACCGGGGCTTCGGGTGGCGGGCGCGGCGCTGGTCACCTTCCAGCCGGTAGGGCCCAACTCGACGCGGCAGGTGAGGGACAGCCCGGTGTCGTAGGTGGCGACGAAGGTCACGACGGTGTCTCCTTTGGCGGCGGGTTCGACGGTGACGAGACTGCCGGAGGGAATCCGGTACGGATCGGTGTGGCGGTATTGCTCGGCGAGGTACGGGCTGGTCCAGCGCCGCACCCGCGCCAGCCAGTCGGCCGCTCCGCTGCCGGGATGCGCGAAGTCGCGGGCAAAACCCGTGGCCACCGGCCGCCATCGCACATCGGCCACCGGTGCCGGCGGCTCGCCGGCCGGCGAGATCGACGGGGAGGGCGACGTGCCGGTCGGCCCCGCCGAGCGGTGCCCGGCCCGGGGGCCGTTGCCGGGGGCGGGCTGAGCCGGACTGCCCGGAGCCACCCGCTGTGCACCGGTCGCCGCTGCATGCACCCACGGGGCCCGCGCAGGCGAGCGATCCGACGTGAGCAGCAGGACCAGACCCACTGCGGCACAACCGGCCGCTGCCCACCACAGCGCGCGCACGCCGATCACGCCGGCACCTTCCCGGGGTCGACGCCGTACTGGCGGAGGAAGGCCACCGGATCGGTACTGGCGCCGTTGACCCGGACTTCGAAGTGCAGGTGGTTGCCGGTGGAGTCACCGGTGGAGCCCACCGCGCCGATCTGCTGGCCGGCGGTGACCTGCTGGCCGGTCGTCACCCGGATGCCGCCGGCGATCTGGTGGCCGTAGTAGACCTCCACGTCGCCGGTCCGGACGATCACCAGGTTGCCGTAGCCGCCGGACACGCCGGCGAAGGTCACCCTACCCGTGGCCGCCGACCGGATCGGCGTGCCCGCAGCGGCGGCGAAGTCGAGCCCGGCGTGGAAGCTCGTGCCCGAGCCGGTCGGGTTGCGCCGCGGCCCGTAGCCCGAGCTCAGGACATAGCTGTCGGGCGCGATCGGCAGCGTCCAGCCGGCTGCCGAGATCGCCGCGGAGCCGCCGGCGGCGTTGCCGTAGACCGACACGTGCACGTGGTCGAGGTGCATTTCGGTGGGGCTGCTGCCGCCGCTGGGGTGGGAGTAGGGCACCCACGCCGCTCGGTTGCCCACCGAGTAGATCTGTGCGTCGAAGATGACGTACTTCACCCCCAGGCCGGCCGTGTTGGCGACCAGCCAGCGGGCGATCCGCCAGCCCTCGGCGTTGCCGGTCGGGGTCTGCCAACCGGCGATCATGATGTCGACGGCGCGCCCGCTCGGATGGTCGGAGCTCGGGTTGTCCGGGCGGGTCCCGACGCCGAGGTAGCTGTGGTCGCCGAACTGCTGCTGCACGCACCGGAGTACGCGCAGGGCGTCAGGGGTCAGGCCCTGCTCGGCCGACGAGTGCGTGGCGGGGCAGTCCATCGCCAGCCCGGTGCCGCACAGGGCGGTGAGCGCGGTGTCCGCCGCCCCGGCCCCCCCGGCCAACTGCGCCGCCAACTCGCGGGCCAGCGGCTCGTCGTCGGCGTAGGCATCGGGGAAGGCCGAGCGCTGCACCGCCTGGGCCGCCACGGTCACCGGCATCGTCTGCCAGCCGGCAACCTTCTGCAGGGCGGCGTAGAACTTCTGTGCGGCTGTCGCGGGATCCATCAACTGCTCGAGGGTGCCCCACCAGGGGTACTGCTGCTGGAAGACGCCGACCGAGCCGTGGTCGGTGCCGACGGCGTCGTGCGGGAGGTCGAGCGACCGGGTGACGCCGGCCTGGCTCGCGGCGAGATCGCCGCCCTGGCCGTCGTTGGCGTAGTTGAGGAATCCGGATTCCTGGCCGGCGGCGGCCAGCGCCACCACGACACCCTGGGTGGGCACGTGCAGCCGGCCGCCGGTCGCGACGATCGCCGCGGCATGAGCCGCCTGGACCGGCGACAGGTCAGCCGCGTGTACGGGGGCGGCCGATCCGCCCGGCTGCGATCCGCAGGCGCCGGCCCCGGCGGCCGAGCCGAGCAGGGCCACCAGGAGGAACACCGGGACGGCGATCAGCCCGACCAGCACGACCGCTGTGACGGCTCCCGCGGAGATGACCAGCTTGCGCATCGGCCGTCACTCCGGCGGATCGAGCGGGAGGGGCCGGACCAGCCGGGACCGGATGTCAGAGAGCCGGCCGGCCACCGCGACCCGGCGCGGCGTTGCCGGGCGGCCGCCGAGGCCGGCGCCGGGTGGCAGCGCCAGCGGAGGTCGCCGGCCGGGCGGGAGCGTCGGCGGTCCGGTCGGGACCGGTCTGACGTCCGTGGCCTGCGCCGGGCGGCGCTTCGGCCGCAGCGTCCTGACCGCGAGGATCACCCCGGCGACCTCCACGGTGGCCTTCGTCACCCCCAGCCCGCGCCGGGGCAGCGGCGCGCGGTGCTCCTCCGGTGGTGCGCCGGGGCGGCTGGCGAGTGCCTTGGCCAGCCCGTCGGCCGCCCGCCGTAGCGATCGGCGGCCGCGCCAGAACACGATGACCCCGGCCACCAGCAGGACGTCGACGAAGAAGAACGTGGACATCACGCCGGTGCCGGGCCGGGTGGAGCGGAAGATTCCCTGGATCAGCAGCAGGTAGGCGGTCAGGAAGACGATCGAGAAGACCAGCGTGACCAGTGACATGGTGAGGTCGGCGATCGTCTGCCAGAGCGCCCCGCGGGCGACGCCTGGCAGCAAGCCGGTGACCAGGGTGATGATCGCCTTGAGGGAGAAGTAGAGCGCGTAGAGGGTGGCGAGGAAGACCGCCCCGCAGAGGATGAGCGCGAAGAGCAGGATGAGCAGCGCCGACGGCGTGATGACCAGCGAGCTGACCGCCTGGCCCGGCCCCGGGTTGGCCGCCACGTCGCCCAGGGCGCCGTCGCACCGGGCGACCGCGTCCCGGATCGTCGACTCGTTGCCGTAGGGCCCGGCCTTGACCGCCTTGGTGTAGGCCCCCTCGCACTTGCCGCCGTCGAGCACCGTGCCGAAGTTGAGTATCTCGGCCGGCATCCGGATGAAGGTGTCGACCAGCACCGCGCTGTTGCCCTGACGCACCCCGGCGGATGACCCGGCGGAGCGGCCGTCGTGCGCCAGCCGGCTCGCGACCTGCAGCCCGAGGTCGCGGCTGGCCACGATGAGCCCATGGTCCCCGGCCACCCGCTGCACCGGGTTGGCCAGCACGCCGAGGGCGAGACTGGCCACCAGCAGGCTGGTGAACAGTTCGAGCACGCCCAGTGCCCAGCGTCCCTTGGCCATCCAGAGTACGGAGACGGCGGCGGCGATGGTGAGCAGCGTCGGCGGGAGGCCGAAGCGGTCGACGATGCCGGTCAGGCTCTGCGACAGCGCCAGCGCGGGGGCGGCCAGGGTGGTCAGCCAACTGAAGCTCAGCACCCAGTCGACGAGCCAGATGGAGATGACCACCAGCGAGCGATAGATCGTCCAGTAGAGGTCGATGTAGGACGACCAGACGACCTTGCTCGGTGAGGTGAAGCCGCCGCGGTCCAGCGACATCTCGTAGTTCCACACCCCGACGCCGTGGGAGTCCTTGGGGTTGGTCCAGCTCAGCGCCCCGGGAGTCTGGCTGAGCTTGCTGCCGTCGGCGGCCGCCGCCGCGGTCGCCCAGACGAGTACCAGGACCGGCACGGTCGTCAGGGCGACGAGCAGCCGCCGTACCGGCCTGCACCACCGCAGTGTCACTAGCGGCTCGCCCCTCCCGAGGAGAGCTTGCGTTCGGGCGGGGAGGTGCGTACGGCGGAGTTGCGCGCGGGCACGCAGGGAGCCAGCACCTTGACCCGCCCGACGTTGCCGCTGGAGTCACGCAGGAACGCCTCGCCGCGGCGGTGCTCGTCGACGCCGCTGGGGCCGACCGGCGAGGTGCCTTCGGTGAGCAACTCGACGAGGTCGTCGTCGGGGTCCATGTCCAGCCAGGCCAGCCCGCGCCTGGCCAGCGTCCGGTCGCGGTGCCGCATGAGGATGCGGGTCGGGATCAGCCCGCGCAGGGTCGGGCTGCCGAAGTCCTCCTCCGGGTCGTGCGACCCGAGGGCGACCGCGGCGCGGTGCTTGCGGCCGTCGCGGACGAAGTCGACGATCTCCCGCTCACCCTCCGGGCTGGCGGTGATGTGGTGTGCCTCGTCGACCACGAACAGCCCCAGCACGCCGGGATCGCTGAAGCAGATCTGCCGGGCCAGGGCGGCGATCAGGGCGTACATGGCCCGGCCGAAGATCTTCTCCAGCCGCATCTGGGCGAACAGGTGCTCGTGCTCCAACTCGGCCCGGGTCGGCAGTTCCAGGGTGTGCGTCCGGATGACCACGGCCGGGGTGCTGGCCCGTAGCGGCGGCAGGGTCTCGTCGAAGATGACGCTGCCGAAGTCGCGGCGGGCAAAGACGTTCATCGTGCGGGCCAGGTCGTTGGCCCCGGTCAACTGGCAGCCGTACTTCAGGTGCGCCTGCAGGCTGCCCAGCCCGGTGATGCCGTGCTCGTGGAGGTAGACCGGGTCGAGGACGTCGGAGATCAGCACGCCGCGCTCGGAGGTCGGGGCGATATTGAGCAACGGCGTCAGGAACGACTGGGTCACCCGCGAGCCGGCCGTGGTGCCGAACAGCCGCAGCGGATCCAGGCTCACCTGCGGCGCGTTGATGTCGACGACCGTCGCCTGGGTCACCGATCTGGCCCAGTCGGCGTACTCGCCCATCGGCGTCCGGTCGGCGCAGATGACCCGCCCGCCCCGGTCGACCACATCGCCGGCCAGCTTCTTGAGGGTCAGGGAGTTATGGGTGGGGATCATGGCGCGCCCCGCGAGGTAGAGCCGGGACGGGCTGGCCACCCTGATGCAGCGGACGGGCACCGACGGGACTTCCCGGACGGCCGTGACATATCGGAAGCGATTTCGGGCGGGGGAGCTGCGAGCTGTCCGCTGCGCCAAGGTGCGGAGCTTGCGTGGCAGCCAGAACACCGGGTCGGTAGTTGTCCAGGCGACGGTCCACTTCGGCCCGCAGTCTCGGCCCTTCAGCTGCGCCCGACCGTCCCGGATCGTCGCACGATAGCCCAGGGAGCAGGCGAGTTCGTGCACGTCCCGAGCCAGTTGGGGGTTGGTGTCGGTGAACTCGACAGCGCCGCCCGGCGACACGGTGCCGTCGGTGTCGAGCAGGCCGGCGAGCAGCGCTCGACGTTGTGCGGTGCCCGCCCGCAGGTAGCTCGGCGGGATGTGCTTGTTCTGCAGCAGGTCTAGCCGGCCCAGCCTTCCCCGCAGGGTCGATGCATGCCAGCAGCCGGCACAACGCAGGCCGGTGCTCGAGCGACCCAGCCGTCGACCGCAGGTCTGGCAGTGTGCCGGCTTCGCGGGACCGGCGCCGCCCTTGCGCGCGGCCCACGAGCAGCGGTGACTGCAGTACCGGCGGCTCTCGTACGGGCGGACCATGTCCGTTCCACAGTGTTCGCACGGCCGGGACGCGACCGGGGCCGACGGTTGACCGGGCAGCGCGACCGCGTAGTGGTAGGTCCTGGTCAATTTGGTCACGGTGTAGCCGGCAGCGGCTACGAAGGCCGGCACTTCCGGATCGGCCGACGTGATCTGTGCGGTGTTGCTGGAGCCGTCGCCCAGCCAGACACCCAGCACGTAGGGGTCGATCGGCAGGTCAACCGCCGGCAGGTCTAGCGCAGCGGTCAGCGGGATGGCGTGGTTGGCCTGCACGCCGCGCCGCAGCGTGCGGCCCATCGTCTCGGTCGTGACGGTTTCGCCGAGGCCGGGCCAGCCCTCACCGGTGAGAGCAGCAGTGCGTTCGGCAAGGTCGACCGTGTCCGTGCCGCCGCCGGCCCGGACGCGATGGTTGCCCTTGGCGATCAGGCCGCGTACCCGGTCCGGCACCGTCGTCCAGAGGTGCTCCGCGTCTGCGGTGATGGTCGAGCCGTCGGAGAAGGCGACCTCGAAGCAGCGGCGCTCCGTCGTCACCGGGGAGACACCGAGCACGATCGTCGGCTGACCCATCTCGTCGAAGACCTGATCGCCGGCAGCGAGATCTGCCATCCGGGCCCAGCCGGTGGGCGTCGCGATCAGGGTGTCCGTCGCGAGCGCCTTGCCGGCGCCCAATTCACCGGCGATGGCGAGGGAGCCGGAGACGTCACGGGTGGCCGCGCCGGCGATGTCGTGCAGCACCACGCCGGGCCGGCCGGTGGAGATGTTGAGCCCGAGCAGGCTGCCCTTGTTGTCGCCGAGTTCGGTGCTGGCCAGCGGTATGGCGGCCGCGAGGGCGCGCGAGGTGGTGATCTGGGCGAACTCCCGGACCGCCTTGTTGGCCGGCGCCCCGGGCTGCATCGCCCACCACAGGTCCTCCTGGAGGCCGAGCGGCCGGGCCACCTTGTAGCCCGCCGCCCCCAGATAGTCGGCGAGGCTGCGGGCCTGGTCGTTCGCGCCCTCGGGGGTGGCGGCGGCGACGCAGAAGACGGTGGTCGCCTGCACCTCCACCTCGAGCTTGTCCGACTCGAGCACCCGGGCGTATTCCGCCAGGTCGGCCGCGGCCTGGTCGAGGGTGTTGAGGCCGTGCGAGATCTCGCCCTCGCGCTGGCCGTACTGCTCGTTGAGGTTGACCAGGGCTCGCCGGTTCTGTGCGGCCACCTGGTCGCTGGATCGCACCTGCAGCCGCATCGCCCAGTCGACCTCGAGGCCGCACTCGTCGATCCGGCCGACGAACTCGCTGCCCGGGAAGATCATGCCCTCGGCGGGCACGTCGGAGAGCACGAGCATGGATTGGTACGACGGCGGCGTGTCGTCGGGCCGGCCGGGCTGGTCGACCTTGAGGTAGCGGCGGTTGAGGGGACTCCAGCTGCGCAGGTCGCGCCGCGACAGGTCGCTCTGGCCGCCCTCGTCGAGCAGCGGCTCGGGCAGGGTGGCGCCGGAGCGCGGGGTGAGGAGCTGCCCGCTGACATCCCTCCGCGCATCGGAGTCGGGCAGGTCCATGTCGAGGAAGAGGCCGCGCTGCTGGGCGTGCAGGTGCAGCCACACCAGCTGCGCGGGCGTGGCCGGCTTGGGCCGAAACGGCGCCGGGATGCCCTCGGCCACCTTGCGGGCCTGCTCCAGCCGGCGGGCCAGGTCGGCGTCCGGGATGCCCGCCCGAGGCAGGGCCAGGCTGTCGCGCAGGTCGGCGGCGGCGGCCCGCAGCGGTTCGAGCAGGCGGTCCGACGCCCGCCCGTCGGCGAGCGGGACGCTCAGCCAGAACACCCGCTGACCCGGGCCGATCTCGTCGAGGCTGTCCAGCGTCGCCGCACACTCCGCCGCCCAGTCCGGGCACCGGTCGAGCTCGACCCCGTCGAGCATCCGCTCGACGACCGCAGCGGGATCCAGCCCAGAACACAGTCCGAGCAGCAGCGACTCACCCGGCAGCGCACGGAACAGCGCCTGGTGCAGGGCGCGCACCTCGTGCTTGTCCTTGTCCGGCCGGAAGCCGTACGGCAGGGCACGCAACTGCCAGTCGGCCCAGACGGTGCCGGAGCGGGTCCACCGGAGGTTACCGGCGAGGCTGCGGGCGGGAGAGCGCATCAATCCTCCTTGGCGGGCGGCGTTCCCGCCCGGGCGAGCAGTGTCTGGACTCCGCTGAGCGCCACCTGGTGCCGGCCGTTGGAAGCAGGTGTGGGAATGTCCGGTACGGCGGCCGGCAGCCGGACCGGCGCCCCTGCGGGTGCGGGTGCCGGTGTCGGTGCCGGGTGGGCGGCGTTGGGCAGCCGGCCGCTCGCGGGCGCGGTCGCCGGTGCCGCCTCGACAAGTACGGTGATCTTGTGGCGGACCCGATGTGGTCGGCGCGGCCGCACCGGCCGGCCGGCGAGGCGGCCCGACCGCGGCGAGAGCACGGCGTGCACCGCACCGGAGACCACCGACAGCGGGTTGCGCGAGCCGACCGGGATCCGGCCGAGCAGCAGCACGAGCCCGTACGTCAGGCCGATCAGCAACAACGCGTTGCCGATCAGCCCGTACCGTGCCCACAACCCCATGGTGTTGACGCCGACGATCAGCATCACGCCGGCACCGACGGCTTGGGTGAAGGTGTAGGGCCCACCCCAGATCTTGGCGCCGTCGGGCGTGCGGCCGATCAGCTGGGGGAACTTGCGGGCGCGGGTGTACCACTTCACCACCTCGGGGGTGGGAGGGGTCATCGCCAGTGACCGCCCGGCAGCGCGTGCATCGCGGCGGCGTGGCTACCCGCCGGGTCGTGCACCGTCACGGCGGCCGGCGCCGTCCGCAGCTCCTTGCCGACCCGGTCGCGCAGGTCGGTGACGTTCCACACGATCCAGACGAAGACCGCCGCGGCCAGGCCGGAGACGATGATCCGGGAGAAGGCGCCGCGGGAGACCAGGGCCTGGAAGATGACGAAGCCCACGCCGCCGACGACCGAGAAGCCGCGGAAGAACGTGCCGAGCTGGGCCACTTTGCCGTTGCCCCAGTCCAGGATGCCGCCCGTGCCGCCGGTGCCGCCGGAGGGCGGGGCAAGGGTTGTCACGTAATGGTGGGCGAGTTGGACGCTGATCATGGGTGCCTCTCTCTCGGGTGGCTCAACGGTTGGGCTGGGTGCCGGAGTTGGTTGCTGCCGTGGGGACGACCTGAGGGCTGGGGTCGACGGCCTGCACCTCCCAGCGGCCGGCCCGGGCGAGCAGCGTCAGCGCGTACTGCACGTCGATCTGCTGGTTCGGACCGGCCGTGACCCGGGCGGTGGCCAGGACGGCCAGCCGTTGACCCGAGGTCGGCGGCGTGCCGCCCGCGACGTCCCGGTCGACCATCACGTCGGAGACGGCCACGGCGGTGTAGGGCGGGGGGTTTACCGCGGCGATGACCGTCCCGGGTGATACGTAGCGGGTGACGTCGCCCTGGCCGGTGAGCAGGGCGGTGAGGAACTCCCCGATCGAGGTGACCACCGGACCGGCTGGGTCGGCGCGGTAGCGATAGGCCAGTTCGGGCGCGGCGGCGGCGATGGGCGCGGCCACCGGTGCGGGCAGCGCGGCGGCGACCATCGCCCCACCGCCGCCGCCGCCGGACACGTAGCTCACCGGGACCTGGAAGTAGCGTCGCCGGGTCGGCGAGCCGGGTGCCGAGACGGAGACGGCGACTGTGACGCTCCACCGGCCGGCACCGAGCCGGCCGACGGAGGCGGTGGCCGGCGCGTCGGCCTGCCAGGGCACCTCCGGCAAGGTCAGGTGGACGACCTGGACGTACGGCGCGAGCTGCGCCTCCTGGCCCTGCGGCGTCTGCAGCCAGGTGACGACGAACCGCTGCGCGAATTCCTCGACGGCGGCCTGCTCCGCCGAGTGGTCGGCGGCGGGTGCGGCGACGTCGGCGGAAGTGCCCGGGCCGCTGAGCACGACCAGCACCGCCAGCACCAGCGCCAGCGGCCCGGCCACGAGCGCCGACCACAGCACCGCGGTGGCGGTGCGGGTGGCCAGCAGCGTGCCGCCGGTCCATCGGGCCTGCAGTCGCACGTCCCCCATGGGTTGTGGGTGCCCTGCCTGCGACTGAGCTGCCGGCGATTGCTCTGCCTGCGACTGAGCTGCCGGCGACTGCTCGGCCCGCGGCTGCGGCTCGGGCGGGAGGCCGCCCGTCCCGCGCAACCATTCGACCGACGTCCCCGTGGCGCCGGCGCGGCGGCGGGTCGCCAGCCTCATCCGGGGCCCTCGACCGACGGCGCGTCGTAGGTCCACCGGCCGGCCTCCGGCGACACGATGATGAGCCGTCTGGCCTCGGGATGCTCTCCTCGCTGCAGCCGGCGCAGCGCCGCCCGTGCGGGCTCCTGCAGCGCCAGCGCCTGGCGCATGTGGGCTCCAGCCGCCTCATCGAGCGGCCGTGCCGTCAACGACGCGCTGGCCCGGGCGATCTCCCGCCGGACCGACCGCACCAGGGCCGCATCGCTGAGTCGGAGGTCTTCGAAGCCTGGGTGGTTCATGTTCCGGGTCCTTCCGCGGGGAAGCGCTGGCACCTGGGGAAGGTCTGCGCGGCCGGGCCGTTGTGACAGCGCCTTTCGCAACTTTTCCGCGGAAGGGCCGCGGTCCGATGTCTCGGTCTGCTCGGCCCCGGATGTGTTCGAGCAGAAACCGGCTCCATCAGCCACCTATCAGTTATCTCCTCGGCTGACGGATGCCCATCTTCCCGAGCAGGCCCACGATCTCCGTGGCAACCTGCTGCGGGTCGACCAGCAGGTGCAGGTGTTCGCCGGCCAGCGTCGTCACCGGCCAGCCCCGAGCGACCGCTGCCGCCCGCTCGGCGGCGTAGCCGTCACCGAAGGCGAGGTAGGCACCCGGCCGGTCGGCCCAGCCGGCCGGCACCGGGAGCCAGTCGGCGAAGTAGGACAGCGGCAAGCGTTGCTGCTGGCGTTCGACCTGCTCGCGCACCTCCGCACTGGGGAAGACCGCGCCAACCTCGTCGCCCCACCAGTGCGTCCACGGCGGGAGTAGGCCGGCCTCGTCGGCCCGCTGGGCCAGGAAGGCGTGCAACCGGGGTGCCGCCATCGGCACTCGGCCGGCCGCCCCAAGAAGCCCGCCGACGCCGAAGGCAGGGAGCCCGGCGTCGGCGAACACATACCCGATCACCCGGCGTTCGGCCGCGAGGGCAGGCACGAAGAGGCCCGCGTTGCTGTGCGGCAGGAGCACAAGTTCTTGATCATCAGGCAGTGCGGCCAGAAAGGTTCGCAGCGCGTCCTGCGGGGAGGACGGCGCGACATCCGCCGGCCGGACCTCGGCCACGGACCAGCCCTGCCGACAGAGTTGCCGCGCGACCGGCCGCCAGACCACCGGCCCGAGCAGCGGGCTGGGCAGCAGGGCCAGCACCGGTGCCACAGGATCACCCTATCGGGCCGGAAGACCGGCGAAATCGGGCGCACAACGGGGAGCTTCCGCCGCCGGCGGCCGGATCGGGCAAGACATTGGGCAAGGGTCCGTCGGCAGCATGTCGAAGGTCCGCCCCGAGCAGAAACGGATCCTGTGCCTGTGCCTGCACCTGTGCCTGCCATGCCCACTGGTGAGATACCGGCTGGCACCCGGGCCTTCCGCGGTCAAGTCAACGGCAGCGGGGCGCCCGCGAGCCGGCCGACCCGTACCGGGATCTTCGGGCAGCTCTGTGACGAATGGGACCGGCTGTGCCGGCTGTCGTCGACCCGCCACAACCTGCGCCGCTGGGCGCGGGCGGAGCCGGTGCTCGGCGGCACCGACTCACTCGGTGACCTGCTCGACCGCATCGACGCGGGCGACGACGGCGAGGCCGACCGGCTGCTCCTTGCGCTGGTCCGGCTGGCCCAGGTCGGCCAGCAGCTTGCCGGCCGGGTCGTGCTGCAGGCCATGCTGCCCAAGATCGCCCGGATGTCCCGCACGCTGCGCCCGTCCAGCAACGACGACCGCTGGGCGGAGGACCGCCGACACATTGCCGTGGCCACCTTCTGGGAGATCATCTACGTCTATCCCGCCGATCGCCGGGAGAGCCGGGTCGCCGCCAACCTGGCGCTCGACACCTTGCACCGGTTGACCAGCGACCGGCGCAAGCCGATGGTCGAGATCCCGCTCGATCCCGAGGAGGCCGCCGGCCGGCTGGCGCAGCGGTCGTACGTCGACCCGCACGAATGCCTCGGCACCATCACCGCCGACTCCAGCCTGCTCGAGGTCATCACCTGGGGGGTGGAGGTCGCCGCCATCTCCCGCGATGAGGCGTCCTTGCTGGTGCGGACTTATCTCCCGCCACCCGGCGCCGGGGGGGGCGCCGGGGTGGCGGGTGAGATCGACGTGTCGCGTGCGGCGGTACGCCAGCGCGTCAGCCGCGCCCGCCGCCGGTTGATCGCGGCGGTCCGGGCCGACGTCGAGCCTGACGCGGTGCAACCCTTGGCCGTGTGACTGCTGGCCGTGTGACTGCTGGCCGTCTGACAGCTCGCCGTTCGGTCCGCCCGTCCCGCGATCCGGCCCCGTCGTCGACCGTGGGCTCTAGCCCATTCACCTGGCCATCACCGCGCAATCTGGCTGCTGTCCGGACAACCGGCTGACCCAACCAGCTACCCTGCGTCGCTGCTGATTCACATTCGGCTGGCCCAACCACTCCCGCTATCCGCCCTTTGGACTTAAGGTGTGCCCGGACTGCTCGAAAGGGGCGCGAACCCCCCCGAGGCAGGAGACGGTCAGGCGAGTTCGAGGCAAGCGGCGGGGAGGCGTTGGGCGGGTCGCAAGTCCCGGGTCACCAGAGAGGGCGTGCAGGCATGGTGAGCACCGTAGTCGACCGTCTCCCTGGGGGGCGGTGAGCCGCCGTGGCCCAACACTCGGCCGCGGCGGCCGACCCACGGGACATCGGCGGCCTCGGCGACCGGCGTGCCAGGACGGCGCCGGCCAACGGCAAGGCGAGCATCCGGTCCAGCACCGTGCACATTCCGGTGGGCCTGCTGCCCAAGATCACCGCGGAGCGCAGCCGGACCGGCCGCAGCAACGGTGAGATCGTCATCGTGGCGATCGAGGCGAGCCAGCACCGGCTTACCGATCTCATCGGCACGGCCGAGGTCACCGGTGGATCGCTCTTCGAGCGGCGGGCGTCGCGCGCGGTCCGGCGTTCGGACGGCCCGCTCACCGCGCTCAACGTACGGCTCTACGAGCAGGACTTCGCGGTGCTCGACTCCCTCGTCGAGGCGCATGGCGCGTTCTCGCGCGGGCACCTCGTCGCGACGGCATTGACCGCCTATTTCGCCGACCGGCAGCACTGAGCACGAGGACGTTCATGGAGCGCACCGAAGGCAACATCCCACCGGAGGCCAACCGGCCGACGAGCGTGCTGGCCGACTACCCGGCCACCCGCAACCGGGGCGGCGGCCGCCGCCCACCGCCCGGCGAGCGACCAGCCGAGGGGCCCGACGCCCGTGCCGTGCCGAGCACTGCCGGGCCGGTCATCACCCCGCCACCCAAGCTCCGGCGGCGACCGGCGCTGATCGCCCTCGGCATCACCTTGATCGCCCTCGGCGGGTTGGCGGCGGGCTGGCTGACCACGGTCGTCGGCAGCACTCACAACGTGCTGGTGATGCGCAACACCGTCGACCGCGGCAGCGTCGTCCGGGCCGCCGACCTCACAGTGGCCCGGGTCAACGGCGACCCGGCGCTGCGGACCGTGCCGGCGTCGCGTCGCGACGAGATCGTCGGCAAGCACGCCGCGGTCGATCTCGCCGCCGGCAGCCTGCTCACACCGGGTTCGGTGAGCGACTCGACGGTGCCCGGCACCGGGCAGTCGCTGGTGGGCGTCGACCTGTCGCCGGCCCAACTTCCCGCCCGGCTGCTGCGTCCGGGCGACACCGTCCGGATCGTCAGCACCCCGCGGCCCCAGGACGACCCGCCGCCGGCCGATCCGGCGTCCATCACCGGCACGGTCGTGGGCACCCGGTTGCTCGCCGACTCGGGGCGCATAGTGGTCGACGTCTCGGTGCCGAGCACTTCCGCGGCGGACCTGGCCGCCCGGGCGGCCACCGGCCGGGTCGCGCTGATCCTGGATTCGGGGTCGCCCTGATGGCGGTGATCGCGCTGACCGCCGCCAAGGGGGCCCCGGGCGTGACGACGACGTGCCTGTCGCTCGCGCTGGCCTGGCCGCGGCCCGTACTCCTGGTCGAGGCCGACGTCGCCGGCAGCAGCAGCATCCTGGCCGGCTACCTGCGCGGCTCGGTGCGTCACGACCGGGGCCTGGTCGACGTTGCCCTCGCCCATCGCCGCGGCAGCCTCCTCGAGGGCCTGCACCAGGCTTCCATCCCGCTGCCGGACAGCACCGTCCGGTTGGTGCCCGGCCCCACCGGCCCGGCCCAGGCGGTCACCCTCCAGTCGGTATGGGAGCCGATCGCCGCGGTGCTCAGCGGCCTCGAGCGCACCGGCACCGACGTGATCGTCGACGCCGGCCGGCTGGGCGCCCGCTACGGGCCCACCCCCCTGCTGCGCGAGGCCGACGCCACCCTGCTCACCACGCGCACCACCCTGCCGGCCATCGCCGCCACCCGGGCCCGCGCGGCGACGCTGCGGGAGGACCTGTTCGCGCAGGGCACCGGGGAGGACGCCCTCGCGCTGCTGCTCGTCGGCGAGGGCCAGCCCTATTCGGCGCGCGAGATCAAGGCTGCGGTCGGTGTGCCCGTCGCCGCCACGATCGCCTGGGATCCGGTGCACGCGGAGGTCTTCAGCATCGGGTCGCCACCGGGCAGCAAGTTCGCCTCGTCGTCCCTGCTGCGCAGTGTGCGGGCGGCCGCCTCGGCGATCCAGGACTACGTCACCAGCCGGCGCGAGCGTCTCGCGCCCGGGTCGCTCGTGCGCGACGGAGGGCAGACCCGTGTCTGAGCCCACGCCCGACCTGACCAGCCTGCCGCTGTTCGCCGACCCGCCGCCGGTCGCCGACCCGCCGCCGGCCCGGCACGCCACCCACGCCGGCCATCCGTCCAGCGCTCACGCGACGAACGGCGCGCCGGCCCGTCGGCAGCGGGGCGCTGCCGGCGGCGAGCACCGCAACGGCGAGCCGCGCCGGACCGTCCGTACGCCCCTACAGGCACACGGCCGGATCGATTGGGGGCTGGTCCGCGCCTTCCGCCAGCAGGCCGCCGACCAGCTTGCCGCCGCGTTGCGCGAGCGTGAGGGGCTGGACGAGGCGGCCCGGCATGAGCTGGGCCGCGGCATCGTGCTCAACCTGCTCTCCGAGCGCGCCGACGAGGAGATGTCGGCCGGGTCGGAGACCTTCTCGCCGGACGAGCAGCAGGAGTTCGCCGGTGCCATCTTCGACTCGCTGTTCGGGCTGGGCCGGCTGCAGCCGCTGGTCGACAACCCCGAGATCGAAAACATCGAGATCGCCGGCTGCGACAACGTCCACCTGATCTATAGCGACGGCCGGATCGAGACCGGGCCGCCGGTGGCCGACAGCGACGAGGAGCTGATCGAGTTCCTCGCCTTCCTGGCCAGCCGGTCGGGGGGCAGCGAGCGGCCGTTCAGCCCGGCCAATCCCCGGTTGCACCTGCGGCTGGCCGGCGGCTCCCGGCTCGCGGCGACCGCCTGGATCACGCCGCGGCCGTCGGCGGTCATCCGGCGGCACCGGCTGACCGACATCGACCTGGCCGACCTGGTCACCCGCGGCACGATGGACAACGGCCTGGCGTCATTCCTTGCCGCCGCCGTACGCGCTCGCCTCACCGTCGTCGTCTCCGGCGGCATGGGCGCCGGCAAGACGACGCTGATCCGCGCGCTGTGCAACGAGCTCGACCCGCTGGAGCGGATCGGGACGATCGAGACCGAGTACGAGTTGCACCTGCACGAGCTGCCCGACCGGCACAAGCGGGTGGTGGCGTGGGAGGCCCGGCCGGGCAGCGGCGAGCGCGGGCCCGACGGCAAGTCTGTCGGCGAGATCAGCCTCGACGACATCGTGTACGACAGCCTGCGCTACAACCTCTCCCGCGTCATCGTCGGTGAGGTCCGCGGTCGCGAGGTGCTGCCGATGTTCAAGGCGATGCAGGCGGGGGCGGGCAGCCTGAGCACCACGCACGCCCGCTCCGGCCGGGCGGCCATCGAGCGGCTGGTCACCTGTGCCATGGAGGCCGGCCCGCATGTGACCGAGGCGTTCGCCTACCGGCAGATCGCCGAGCACATCGACCTGATCGTGCAGATCACCATGGAGGACACCAGCGTCCACGGTGCCCGCCGGCGTCGCTTCGTCAGCGAGGTGATCGCCGTCGAGCCGGGCGAGCACGGCCTGCCGGCCGTCACCGACGTCTACCGGCCGGGCGAGGACGGCCGGGCGATGCCCGGCACGCTGCCCCAGTGGCTCACCGGCCTGGCGCGCAGCGGCTTCGACATCGACACCTTCACCGGACGGGTGGCATGACGCCGTTCCTGGCGGCCCTGGCCGCGATGGCGGTCCTCGGCGGTGCGGTCCTGCTCGTGGCCGGCTACCGGCCGGTCCCCGTCCGCGCCGCCCCCACCGGCACCCTGCTGGTCAGCGGCCGGCTGCAGCGGATGGTGACCCGGCCCGGCCGGCTCAGCCCACGGACCCGGCTGTTGCTGATCGTCGGTGTATCGGCCGGCCTGCTGGTCTGGCTGTTCACCGGGTGGCTGGTGGCCGTGGTCATCCTGCCGCTGGCCGCCGCCGGCCTGCCGGTCCTCCTCGGCAACCCGGCGGGCGCAACGTCGATCGCCCGGCTCGAGGCGATGGAGGAGTGGACCCGCGGCCTCGCCGGCGTGCTCACCGTCGGGGTCGGTCTGGAGCAGGCGATCATCGCGACCCTGCGTTCGACACCCGATGCGATCCGCCCCGAGGTCGCCACCCTGGTCGCCCGGCTGCGCGCCCGGTGGATGACGGGGGCGGCGTTGCGCGCCTTCGCCGACGACCTGGACGACGCGACGGGTGACCTGATCGCGGCCAGCCTGCTGCTGGGCGCCGAGCGCCGGGGGGCCGGCCTGGCCAGTGTTCTCGAAGGGCTGGCGCAGACCGTCGCGGAGGACGTCCGGATCCGGCGGGCCATCGAGGCCGACCGGGCCAAGCCGCGCACGACGGCCCGCTGGATCACCTTCATCACCGTCGGCGCGCTGGTCGTCTTCGCGCTCAACGGCAACTACATCTCGCCGTACGGTACCGGCTTCGGGCAGCTGGTCCTGCTGGCCCTGCTGGCCGGCTACGTCGCAGCGCTGGCGTGGATGCGCCGACTGGCCGAGGGGTCGAAGCTGCCCCGGTTCATCGGCGCCCATGCCTCGGGTAACGCCGGCCCGATATGACGATCCTGCAGCTCGCGGTCGCCGCCGGGTGCGTGGCCGGCCTGGGCCTCACGCTGGTCGTCTGGCGTCTCGTGCCGGCCGACCCGCACCTGATGTCGGCGCTGGAGCGGCTGGCCCCGGACCGCGCCAGCCTCGACCTCGGGATCTCCGGTGGGCCGACCGGGCTGCAGGACCGGCTCGGTATGTGGGTGCAGCGCCACGTGCCCATGCCGAGATGGCTGCGGGTGCCGACCCGCGAGCTGGCCCTGCTGCGCATCCCGGTGCACCGCTACTTCGGCGAAAAGGCGCTGTATGCCGTGATCGGTCTGGCGTTCCCGCCGCTGGCCATGGTGATCCTGGGTTTGGCGGGGGCGCGGGCGCCGGTGGTGATCCCGCTGGCCGGCAGCCTGGCCCTCGCCGTGCTGCTGTCCTTCATTCCGGACTACAACGCTCGAACGGATGCCAAGACGGCCCGCCAGGAGTTCACCCGCGCCCTGGGGGCCTACATCGATCTGGTGGCCCTCGAGCGGGCGGGCGGGGCGGGCTCCACGCAGGCGCTCGAGACGGCCGCCAAAGTCGGCGACAGCTGGGTGTTCCGGCGGCTGCGGGAGGAGTTGGCCCGGGCCCGATGGTCGGGCACCCCGCCGTGGGACGCCCTGGCCCTGCTGGCCGAGGAGCTCGGCCTGCCGGAGCTCAACGACCTCAGCGACATCATGCGGCTTTCCGGCGAGGAGGGCGCCACGGTCTATGCCACGCTGCGGGCCCGGTCGGCCAGCCTGCGCACCGCCCTGCTCAGCGAGGAGCACGGCAAGGCCAATGAAGCGGCCGAGAAGATGACCATGCCGGTGGCGGTGCTCAGCCTGATCTTCCTGGTGCTCCTGGCGACCCCGGCGTTGCTCCGCGTGGTCTTCGGGGCGCACTGAATGCAGTCTCACCCGGTTTCATGTCACCCGTTGTGTCACACCGAGCCCGCGACCAGCACCTTCCCCCGGGGAAGGGCGACCGCCCAGAAGGGAACACGATGATCCAGCTCCGCTTCCTGCTCGCCGGCTTGCTGGCCGACCCGTGGGGCCAGGCCGGCGCGGCGCTCCGGCGGCGCTCCGGCGACCACCCGGCGCCCCGGTCGGCTGACCGCGGCGGCGTCTCGCTCGAGCAGGTGGTGATCACCCTCGGCCTGTTCCTGCTGGCCGGTCTGGTGGTCGCCGGGATCACCGCTGCCGTCAACGGCCGGCTGAGCCTGCTGAAGTGACGGCGATGTCGGCCCAGGCGCAGCGGCCCCGCGACCGCTGCCGTTCCCGTGGTCTTGCTTGTGGCCGGGACGCGCGCGGGTCGATGTCGCTGGAATTGGTCGTGGTGTTCCCGGCCGTGCTGCTGGTGCTGTTCCTCGGCGTCCAGATCGCGCTCTACTTCCACGCCCGCAATGTCGCCCTCGCCGCCGCCCAGGAAGGGCTGCGGGCGGCCCGGGCGGAAAACGGCAGCGCCGCGCTCGGCGGTCAGCGTGCCTACAGCTTCATCCGCGATGCCGGCGGCAGCAGCGTCCTCACCGCGGTGAGCGTGGACGAGTCCCGGACGCCGACACAGGCCAGCATCACCGTCGCCGGCAGCGCCCTGGAGGTCATCCCGTTCCTCCCCATGCCCCGGGTGCGCCAGACCGCGACCGGACCGGTCGAGCGCTTTACGACGGGCGGTCCCTGATGCTGTTGCTCGGGGGACGCGACGGCGGGTCGGTGAGCCTGGAGATGGCGATCCTCGGCCCGGGGTTCCTGCTCTTCATCGCGGCGCTCGTCTTCGGCGGCCGGGTGGCGCTGGCCGGGCAGGCGGTCGACCAGGCCGCGAGCGAGGCGGCCCGGACCGCGTCGGTGGCCCGGAGCAGGATCGAGGCGGACGCGACCGCGAAGGCGGCGGCGGAAAACACCCTCCGGCAGCAGAACCTGCGCTGTCAGAGCCTCACCGTCGTCGTCGACACCACGGGTTTCAACCGGCCGGTCGGCACGCCGGCGAGCGTCAGCGTCGACGTCAGTTGCATCGTGCCGGTCCTGTCGCGCAGCCGTACGGTCACCGGCCGGGCGCAAAGTCCCCTCGACACCTACCGGCAACGCTGATGGCCCGCCGGCCCGGGCAGCCCAGCCAGCCGCCCTGCCGTGACGGGGTCGCCCGCCACGACGAGCCCAATCCCCGTGACCGGCAAGCCCGCCACGACGAGCCCAATCCCCGTGACCGGCAAGCCCGCCACGACCAGCCCAATCCCCGTGACCGGCAAGCCCGCCACGACCAGCCCAATCCCCGTGATCGGGGGTCGGTGTCGGTGTTCTTCGTGGTTGCCGCGATCGCGATGCTGGTGCTGATCGGTCTCGTCGTCGACGGCGGCGGCAAGATCCGGGCGTTGCAGAAGGCTGACGCGGCGGCGGCCGAGGCGGCCCGTCAGGGTGGTCAGGCCATCGTGGCGGCTCCCGCCGTGGAGGGCGAGGGCGTCCAGGTCGATGCGGCGGCGGCCCGGGCTGCGGCACAGGCGTATCTGGACCAGTCCGGCGTCGAGGGCAGCGCCAGCATCGTCAACGGCACCCAGCTCACGGTCACCACGACCAAGACCTACCGGCCGATCTTTCTGAGCCTGGTCGGAGTGGATTCCATTGCTGTCACGGGCGGGGCCACGGTGCGTCTGGCCCGCGGGCCGAACGGGGGATGAACAATGCCATCTCGAAGTCCTGACCGGTCGATCCGGCCGCTGGGTTTCCTCGCGCTGATCGTTGTGGTGTTCGGAATTCCGGCGGCGCTGGTCGGCATCTCGGGCAGCCCCCTGCCCGGCCGGCTGCCGGCCTGGCACGACATCTTCTCGGCGCTGACCACCCCCGACGACGGCACGCTGTTCACCGCGCTGCTGCTCTTTCTCGCCTGGGCCGGCTGGGCAGTCTTCACGCTCACCGTGCTGATCGAGCTGACCGCACGCCTGCGCGGCCGGCCGGCGCCGAAGTTGCCCGCCCTGCGCGTCCCGCAGACGGCGGCGGCGGCGCTCGTCGGCCTTCTCTTCGTGGCCGGCCCGCAGGCCGCGGCCCCGGCGATGGCCGTGGCCGGCACGCCGGTGACGGCTGCTGCCACCACGTCGGTCGCCGTGGCCACCGCGGCCGCCCCGGCCGCTGTCGCCGTACCCAATGCCCATGCTGCGGCGCCCGGCCGGACGTACGTGGTCAAAGAAGGCGAGTCGCTGTGGTCGATCGCGGAGCGCGAACTCGGTGACGGGCGGCAGTTCGCCGAAGTGGCCCGGCTCAACTACGGCGTGTCGCAGCCGGACGGGCGCGCATTGACCGACAGCCACTGGATCCATCCCGGTTGGAAGCTGCGGTTGCCCGGGGAGGCCGTTGCGCGGCCGTCGGCCGGTAACGCCGGCATGTACGTCGTGCGGCCCGGCGACACGCTATCGGAGATCGCCCGCGACAAGCTCGGTGATCCGGCGCGGCTGGGGGAGATCGTCGAGGCGAGCCGGTCGATCACCCAGCCCGGCGGCCAGCGGCTCACCGATCCGAACCTGATCCGCCCCGGTTGGACGCTGCAGATCCCGCACACGCCCCCTCCGCATCCCGCCCAGTCCCTCGCGGGGCAGGCGGTCGCGACCCATCCGCCGGCAGCCCACCCAGCCCAGCCGGTACGACCGGCCGAGCCGGTGATCCCGGTCCACCCGGTCCAGCCGGCTCGGCCGCGGGAGACGGTGATCCCGCCACCTCCGTCGGTCGTGCCGGTCCGGCCGGTCGCACCGGTCGGGTCGCCGGCAGGCAGCCTGCCGGCGAAGCCTGCCGCCCCGGCGCGGTCGGACAACTTTGCCGGCCAGGAGGCGACGGCGGCTCAGGTGCTCGATGACACGGCCGAGGTCCTGCCGGTGCGCATGGCTGCGGGTCTCGGTGCTCTGCTGGCGGCCGGCATCATCGCGTTGCTGGCGGCCCGGCGTGGCTCGCAGCAGCGCCGCCGCCGCCACGGCCGGCACATCCCGATGCCGGCCGGCCCGCTGGCTGAGGCGGAACGAGAGATCCGCGCGACCGCCGATTCGATGAGCGTCGAGACCGTCGACCTGGCGCTGCGCAACCTCGGCGCGCACTGCGTGCACACCGGCCTGACACTTCCCGTCGTACGGGCCGCGCGGCTGACCGCCGAGCAGTTCGAGCTCTATCTGGCCGAGCCGGCCGAGTTGCCGGAGCCGTGGACCGGCACCACTGACGGTCTGGTGTGGACACTCCTGGCGGAGTCCGGCGGCCTGCTCGACGAGGCCGAGGCGCGCCAGGTGCCGGCGCCCTACCCCAGCCTGGTGATCATCGGCCACGACCAGGAGGACGGGCACATCTTGCTCGACCTCGAGCACGTCGGGGCCCTCGGGGTCAGCGGCGACTCCGAACGTACGAGCGAGGTATTGGCAGCGATCGCCGTCGAACTCGCCACCAGCCGGTGGGCCGACGACCTGCAGGTGACCATCGTCGGTGCCTACCCCGAGCTCGAAGACGCCCTGGAGACCGGGCGGATCCGTTATCTGCCGGCCGTCGGGCATCTGATCGACGAGCTGTCGACACGGGCCGACGAAGACCGCTCGATCCTCGCCGTCGCCGGGGTCGCGGACCTCAGCCAGGCCCGCGTCGAAGGCGCCGCGTCGGCGACCTGGACTCCGGAGATCGTGCTGATGGCCGGGCACATGACGAGTCACCAGCGCTTCCAGCTCGGCCGGCTGATCGACCAGCTGCCCCGGGTGGCGATCGCCGCCGTCGTCAACGGGGAACCCGTCGGCGAGTGGTGCCTGCGGATCAGCGAAGACACCGCGGTCCTCGAACCCATCGGGCTGCAGATCCGGCCGCAACGTATCGACGACGAGATGTACGGCAAGATCCTCGATCTCATGTCCATCGCGGCCACCGATGGCGGGCCGGAAGGATCTTCCGCCGCGGGTGACGTGGCCGAGCCGACGCTGGCCGAACTCCCGCCGGCCGCCGACGTGGTGATCGACCTCGTCGCGGTGGAGGAGGCGACCGACGATGTCCACGAGCCGATGGACGACTCACCGAAGGCGCCGGCCGTGCCGCCCCGGCTGCTGGTCCTCGGCCCGGTCGAGGTGGTCAACGCGAACGGTCCCGTCGAGCCGTCGAAGAAGAGCCGGCTGACTGAGCTGTTCGCCTACCTCGCGTTCCACCCGGGCAGCGACTTCTCGGTCATCGACGCGGCGGTGTGGCCGGGAGCGAGGACCGGCCCGAACACCCGCAACACCGCGATGTCGAAGCTCCGGCGCTGGCTGGGCACCGACGAGCACGGCGCGGACTACCTTCCCCGGCACCAGGCCGAGACCGGCTACCGGCTCGGCGACCAGGTCGAGACGGACTGGGCCGTCTGGTGCTCGCTGCTGCCCGAGGGGCCGCTGGAGGCCTCGCCGGAGCAGTTGGAGCGGGCATTGCGGCTGGTCCGCGGCCGGCCCTTCGACGGCGCACGCACCCACCGCTACGCCTGGGCGGAAAACCTCAAGCAGACGATGATCTCGGCGATCGTCGACGCGTCGTACGAGCTGGCGCGCAAGCGACTGACCGAGGGTCGCTGGCGGCAGGCCGAGCAGGCGATCGTCGTCGGCCTATCCCTTGAGCCCGGCATGGAACGGCTCTGGCGGGTGCGGATCCTCGCCGCGCACGCGAGCGGCAACCCGGCCGCCGAGCGGGAGGCCATCAACCGGATGCTGTCCGTCACCGACGACCTCGGCGGCGACCTCGAGGACGAGACGGAGCGACTCCTCCGCGACCTCCGCGACTCCTCAGTCCCCGCCCGTGATCGCGACCGGTTCGCCTCGCAGGCTTTGTAGGTTTGTTGGTCACGCGATGCGGCCGGTCAGGACCGCTGCTGTCAGGCCCCCTTCGTAGGCCAACACCCTCGCCTTGCCCGACTTCGGCACCCAGGCGGCGAATTGCTCCATCCGAGTCTGGTTGAGAGACCTGAAGATTCCAGATTGCCCCGCAAGGACTTCGATTGCGGCTCCACCCTCGACTCCGGCAAAGACGGTCTTTGGCTTCAGGTCGGACACGGCGGTGATCACATAGAGCACCAAGGCGCCCCCGTCCGAGGTCTGTAGGACGTACGGCTTCAGTGGCGCAGGTTGGTAACTCAGCTGTAGCAGGCCGGTCGCTCCAGCCACAATACGCTGGTTCTCATCCTGTGCTCGCAGCCTTGTGGTCGCCTGGTCCAGCCTGAGCCGTTCGAAGCTCGATGACGCAGAACCCTTAGCCAGAAGATCGGCGTGGGCGGCAGGAAGTCTATCGGGCAACACAGTCAGCCCTCTTGGCTGTCCTGCGACCGCTTGCCCCCGGGCGGTTGCCAGACGCGGCAGCTTGGTCCCAGCGAGTGCAGTGACAGCGAGCGAGACCTTCCAACCCCCGACGACCGAACTTCGCTCGAAGACCAGATAAGAGGTCGATCTGGGATGGCCGGTCCTGGTCGCCTGGACGACAAACCAGTGGGGGTAGGCGGCCAGGCGCGGAATGAAAAACTGGGCCGCCCCGTATGACGACTGCGCTGCTTTGTCGCGCGGATGGAGCCGCGAGTCGACCTTGTATCGCGCAGCGTCGATAGCCAACATGGACCCCGTCTCGTACATCGCCAGGTTCCTTGAGGAACGGCTTGCGTTGGCCTGGCGCTTCGAGAACAGGTAGTCATTCAAAACGCGTTTTGCGGCCTGAAGACTGATAGCGGGCACCGCAGCCGGTGACTGGACTGTTCGCGCGTGAGCGGCACAGCTTGTCAGGCCGACAAGCAGCGTCGACATCAAGACGCGAACACCTAGGTTGCGCGTCATCTTCACTGTTTCCGCCTACGAGTCCCGTTCAGCGATTACCATACGTGGCTGTCTATCAACTTAGGGCCACCGACTCCCCGTGCATCTTTCGTCCCGCTGCTGGTACGTCTACCCTACCGAAGGTGGACACGCGGTGACGAACGGCAACCCGGAGGCCTAGATGGTCATGGTTGGCGAAAGTGCGGCCGCCATCATGGCCCGTCATGCCTCGGTTCCTCCCCGGCGCCGCTGGCCCTCGCTTGTGAGTATCGGGCTAGTAGCTCTGTCGATCGGTTCTGTCGCGCTCTGGACGCAAATGGGTTCGAGAACGTCTGGGCCGAAGGCGCCGAAGCGTACGCAGCTTTCCGGCCTGGCCCCGCGTGACAACACCGAGGCATCGGCGTCGCGTGCAGCACTCGCTACCTATCGCAGCTACCAAGATGCCTACGCCGAGGCCGGCCGCAGAGCCAACCCCGATGATCCGCGTCTGGCGCGGTATGCGGGCGATCCTGCCTTGGTTCAGGTGCAGACCACCCTGCAGATGATGGCCAAGAGTGGGTTGGTCTATCGCGGTCGCTTCAGAGGCAGATTGGCGGTGACGAACGTTTCCTTGGCGAGAGGGACGGTGCATCTCACCGAGTGTCAAGACATCTCGGCCCTTAGCGTTGTAGACACGCGAACCGGAACCAGGATCCCGCAGTCCGGCCACTTGTCACGGTTCCCTGTCATGGCGGAGGTTCGCTACTACAAGGGACGTTGGCTCGTCGTAAATGTGACAGCAGACCGGAGTCGCACGTGTTGAAGCGCAGGCTTGCCCTCTTAGCTGGCGTTTCCACCATGGTTGCGATCGCCAGCCTGACATCGGCTCCGCCCGCCGCCGCTGACTACGTGTACTGCCCACCGGCGGGCGGTCCCTGCATTGTAGTCGTTACCACCCCAGGTGCGGGAGGTGGCGGAGGCGGTGGCGGAGGCGGTGCCGGTGGGTGTGCGTGGCATGGTCAGCCGGTTGACTGCTTTGTCCAAGGCTGGGGATGGTACGACGGCGTCAGGTGCTACTACCGGCCTTTCGATCCGCCACCGCTGCCAGGTGATCCCCTGTGGCGAGGGCATAAGCCGGGCGACGGCGCCGTCTACATCGGACACTGCTTAACACAGGGCGCCACTGGCCCGGAGGTGGGCGTGGTTCCAGAATTCCCCTGGTTTGCGCAGCCTCCTGCTCAGGCGGTCTCACCGGCAGCGTTGGCTGCACGAGCCATCAACCTGTTGGGCTTGACCGGCCCTCAGATCGGAATTGTGCCTAAGCCGGGTAGCCGGGGTGGCTTGGTCGGGCTGCCGGTGTGGCTTTGGACTCAGGTTGGTCGGACAACTTGGGGCCCCAACAGCGCAACAGCCTCGGTCCCGGGGTTGTCCGTCATCGCCACCAGTAAAGCATCGAAGATTGTCTGGGACTTGGGCGACCGGCATTTGGTGAGTTGCGACAATCCGGGAGTGCCCTACACGGCGGCTTACGGCAAGCAGTCCTCACCGAAGTGCGGCTATAGTTACTCGACGCCGGGCACCTACAGGGTGACCGGAACGACGTACTGGCACGTGACTTGGGTCGGTGGCGGGCAACAGGGATCGCTGGACGTGCAACGGTCGTCGTCCGTCCAGATCAAAATCGGCGAGCTACAGGTTCTGGTTCAGTAACGCAACGCCTGGTGCAAACCATCAGCCGCCGGATTCAATTTGGGCGCGGGCTTCTTTGACGACGAACGCGTACGGGCGCGAGGTGCGGGTGAAGGTGCCGTCGACGGGGACGGTGCCGAGGCCGGTGATGGTCATGGTGGCGGTCCAGTTGACGGTGACCGTCGCGGTGTGGGTGCCGGTGTCGGTGAAGTCGTGGGCGGCGTAGTAGGTGGGGTCGATTCGGGGGCTGTGGTCGCTGGCGTAGTAGCGGCAGCAGTAGTCGCGGCTGACGGTGGTCGTGGTGTCGATGGTGAAGGTCCACTGCTGCGGGTGGACGGCGACGTTCATCGCGATCGGGGCGCCAGCGTTGGCGAAGAACACCTTGCTGGCTGGCTGGTTGCCGGGGTCGGTTGGTTGGCCGGCTTGGAACAGGGTCGGCAGGTTGACGATTGCCACACCGTGCGGCTGCATGCCGACCTGCGGCGCCGCCGGGATAAGCCGGTCGACATAGTTCTTTACCTGGGCGAACAACGCGTCAGTGGAGATGGGCTGCTCGCCGAGGCAGACGTCCCGGACGAAACTCCAGGGGCCGTTGGGCCCGGTGGAGCTGAACTCCTCGCGGTAGGGGATGCCGGGCCGCCCGGTGCCCAACCGGCACACCGGCTTGCCTGAGGCGTTGTTGCACGCGTCGGGCTCGTGGACGGGGCCTTGGCTGCTCGGGTGGAAAGAGCACTCCGGCACGGCCGCCCACACGCAGGCGACGCAGACCTGACCAACCGCGACAGTGCGTACCCCGCCATGGCCGTTCGCTATCACGATCGCCTTACCCACCACGCCCTGAGCCGAGACGTGGGTCGTTCGGTGCCGGCAGTCAGGATCTCCCGACTTACAAGCACCTTCTGCCTGGGCCATCGACGGCGCCATGAGGATCGTCAGAAATGCCACGAGTGCCAAGTAGCGGGCGACTCTACGTGCGGACAACGTCGGCCACCTTCCAGCCGCCAGTGGTCCGGTGGCATTCGACAATCGAACTCTTCAGTTTTGGATCCACCGGAATGTTCACGACGGCATGGCCCGTCTTGTCAATCACCTTGTAGTCGTTGGTTCGATAGACCAGGCTCACCAATCCAACGGTCGGTGAGCGCAGCACAGGCTTGTCCACTCGAATGACGGTGTAGTACCTAGAGACTGGAACGGTTCCTCTCTTCCAGTCGGCATCAACTTGATCTGCGAACCCGTTGCAGGGACATCCAGGCACAGAAATCTCCCTCAGTGTCTTGGTGCTGCCTGTTCGGATCGCTGTGTTGCTCTCGTCGTAGTAAGCCTTCGCCAGGGCGACGATCGCGGCTTTGGCGTCGGCGGGCTTGGCGGCCGAGGGGCTGGTGCTCGGTGACGGCGAGGCGGAGGACAACGGCGGTAGCGTTCCGGGCTGCTTCGGCTTCGTGCAGCCGGTCACGGCAATGAGGCAGCACACGCAGGCCAGTGAGAGTCGCCGGATCACGGCAGCAGACTATTGGACGAACCCGACACTGAAACAGCCCACGGCACGACACTGTGGACAACCGAGCGCGTCGACGCTAGTCCAACCCGGCCAGCCAGGCTTGCGTGGCGCCGACGGTGACCAGCCGCTGCGTGGCGCGGGTCAGCACCACGTAGAGCGTACGGATCCCCGATCCGCCGACGATCAGGTCCGGCTCGACCGCGAGCACGCCGTCGTACTCCATGCCCTTCGACCCGAGTGCCTCGACGACCTGTAGTCGGCCGCCCGCGGACACCCCCTCGACCCAGCCGAGCACCCGGTCGCGCCAACCGAGGGGCACGATCACCCCGACCGTCCCTTCGACACCGCCGAGCAAGCTGGCGGCGCGCACCCGCACGGCCCCCGCCACATCCACGACGACCAGGTGCTCCGGGAATACGCCCGTCTCGCGCACCGCCTCAGGCAGTTCGGCGGCGGGGTCGACAGCCCGCAACACAGACGCCGCCAACGAGAAGATCTCCCGCGGATTGCGGTAGTTGGTCGTCAGCAGGTAGTCGTGCACCTTGCGCCGGCCGACCGCCTCGTCCCGGGCGGCCGCCGCCTCCGCGGTGTCCTCCCAGGCGCTCTGCGCCGGATCGCCCACGACGGTCCAGCTGGCATGCCGCCCCCGCCGGCCGAGCATCCGCCACTGCATCGGCGAGACGTCCTGCGACTCGTCCACGACGATGTGCGCGTACTCGTCGTAGTCGTCGCCGCGCACCACCGGCTCCCGGGCGGCCAGCTCACGGTCGGCCACCGTCGTCAGCTCCGGCATCGTGTCCGGGTCGGGATCGGGTGTCGCGGCCACGCGTACGGGCACCGGGCCGAGCAGCACCCGCAGCTCGTCGAGCAGCGCGACATCGGCCACCGAACACACAGAACGCATCCCGCCGGCCCACGAGGAGCACAGCAGGTCTACCTCCGCGGACGTGAGCAACCCCTCTCCGTAGCGGCCGGCTGCAGCACGCTGGGCGCACCAGCCGAGCACGGTCAGCGGGGACAGTACGGGCCACCAGGCGGCAAGGTGGGTCTCGAACGCCGGCCGCTCCACGATCACCTCCGCGAACTGCGGTCGCTCCCAGGTGGCGTCCGGTGGCCGGCGACGCCACAGTGCCTCCACCAGCGCCTCGCGGGCGAGCCCGGCGGCCCGGTTGACCGGGCGGCGCCGCCGGCTGACCGCTCGTCGCGCGGCGGCCAGGTCGGCCGGGCCCAGTTGCAGCACCTCACCGGCATAGGTCACCCGCAAGCGATCGGGCGCGCCCGGCGGCCGGTCACGTACCGCCCGTTCGAGGAACCGCCGCATCCGCAGCGAGCCCTTGACGGCGGCGCCGGCCGGCGGATCGACGGAGGTGGCCGAGGCACCGTCCAGCACCTCGCCCAGCGCCCGCAACGACACCGAGCTTTCGCCGAGCGAGGGCAACACGCGCTCGATGTAGGCGATGAACATCGGCGACGGCCCGACGATCAGCACTCCGCCGCCCTCGAAGCGGCGGCGGTCGCGGTAGAGCAGGTACGCGGCCCGGTGGGTGGCGACCGCCGTCTTGCCGGTGCCCGGGCCTCCGCTGATCACGGTGACGCCGCCGGCGGGCGCCCGGATCGCCTGGTCCTGCTCGCGCTGGATGGTGGCGACGATGTCGCGCATGCCGCCGCCGGTCGCCTGCCCGAGCGCGGCCATCAAGGCCCCCTCGCCCACCACCGGCAGCGCATCGCCCGAGCCGTCCAAGCCAGCGGTCAGCAGGTCGTCCTCCACGTCGACGACCCGCTGTCCCGACGTACGGATCACCCGCCGTCGCCGCACGTCGCCGGGATCGGCCGCCGTGGCCTGGTAGAACGGCGCCGCGGCCGGTGCCCGCCAGTCCACTACCAGCGGCTCGAAGGACTCGTCGAGCAGGCCGATCCGGCCCACGTGTCGCACCCCGCCGTCGTCGAGGTCGAGCCGGCCGAAGACGAGTCCCTCGTGCTGGGCGTCTAGCTCGCGCAGCCGCCGTGCGGCATGGTGCACCAGGGCGTCCCGCTCTACCAGGGCACCGTAGTTGCCCACCGAGGCCACCGCATACCCCTGGGCGCGAGCGCTGGCCGCGGCATGCCGCCGACGGCGCAACTCGTCGTATGCCCGGTCGACATGCCGCTGCTCCCGCGCGATCTCCCGCTGGCGTATGGATGGTTGCTCGGTCACCGATACAGCATGCCTGGCCGCGTTCGGTGGCGATGTGTTCACCGGTTGTTCGTCGGGCCAGCTTGTTGCTATCGGTGGGTGGCCATAGCCTCTTCGCGAGGCGTTGCCCGCACGAGGGACTCCAGGAGGGCTTGTGAACCGGCGAAGGATGCTGACTGCCGCCGCTGCTGTCGTCACGGCGGTCGGGATGGGCGTGGCCCTGCCTGCCACCAGCGCGTCGGCCACGCCCGGCCAGCGAGGCCACGGATCGGTCCCGCTGGGCAAGTTTCAGCACGTGGTGGTGATCTACGAGGAAAACCACAGCTTCGACAACCTCTACGGGCGGTGGGGCCGCGTCGGCGGCCGGGCGGTCGACGGGCTGTCCCAGGCCGCTCCCGGGCACACCATCCAAGTGCGTCAGGACGGCGCGCCCTACACGTGCCTGCTGCAGACCGACGTCAACCTCACCTCGCCCCCGCTGCCGACGACGTGCACCGAGCAGGTCGGCGCCACCGGCGTCGCGAGCGCCTTCGGCAACGCGCCGTTCCTCATCGACAACTACATCCAGCCGGCCGACACGACGTGTCCGGCCCCCGGTGACTTCAGTCACCCGGGCGGCGTCCCCAAGGGCACTGGCCTGCCCGGGGGATGCACCCGTGACATGGTGCACCGCTTCTATCAGGAGCAATACCAGTTGGACGGCGGCCGGCAGGACCGCTACGTCACCGGCAGCGACTCCGCCGGCATGACCATGGGTTCATACGACACCAGGCAACTGCCGATCTACCGCTACCTGCACGGGCCGCACGCGCCGGGCTATGTGATCGCCGACCACTTCTTCCAGGGCGCCTTCGGCGGCTCCTACATCAACCACCAGTGGCTGATCGCGGGGCAGGCGCCGCAGTGGCCCGATGCACCGGAGACCGAGCATGCGGTGCTGGACAGCAACGGCTTCCCCAAGGCGTCCTACCCCCTCTACGTCTCGCCGCAGCCGGCGACCACGCACGACGGGACGGTGGCTCAGCAGTGCGGGCTGCCGTCCACCATCGCCGGCCGGGCCTGCGGCAACTACACGATCAACACGCTGCTGCCCTCATGGCAGCCCACGGCCACGTTCGCTCCCAAGGTGCCCGGCTTCACCAACGGCAACATCGGCGACCAGCTCAGCGACGCGGGGGTCTCGTGGGCGTGGTATTCCGGTGGCTGGGACAACGCGGCCGGCAATGTGGGCGCGCCCGGGTGGACCAACGGCACGTCGGGCACCTGCATCGACCCGCGGGCCACGTCTGCGACCACCTACCCCTACTGCCCGGACAAGACCTTCCAGTTCCACCACCAGCCGTTCAACTTCTACCAGCGCTACGCACCGGGCACGCCCGATCGGGCCGCCCACCTCAAGGACGAGGTTGAGTTCATCAAGCGGGCCGAGAGCGGCGACCTGCCGGCGGTGAGCTTCGTGAAGCCGGTCGGCGCCGAAAACGAGCACCCTGGCTACGCGAGCGAGAGCAGCGGCAGCACCCACCTGGTCGACGTGGTGAAGGCCATCGAGAACGGGCCGGACGCCAAGAACACGCTCGTGGTTGTGACCTACGACGAGTTCGGCGGGCAGTGGGACCACGTCTCACCGCCCGGGCAGGGCGGCGCCCCCGGGGCACACGACCTCTTCGGGCCAGGCACCCGGATCCCTACCCTGGTCATCAGCAAGGGCCTGCCCCGGTCGACGGTCGACCACACGACGTACGACTCGACGTCGATCATCGCCACCATCGAGCGGCACTACGGGCTGACCCCGTTGAGCGGTCGGGCGGCGACGGTCAACGACCTGAGCCGGGCAGTGCGGCCTGGCCCCGGCTGAGAGCGGGCGGGCAGTCCGTTTGGCGGTTCGCCGCGCGGGCGGCAGTCTGTAGGAGTGGAGGTCGAGGGGGATATCCCGTCCGTGGCAGCGCTTGGGGCCCTTCGTGATGCCCTGGCGGCCCTGCCGACCGAGGGCGCCGGCGGGCGCGGTGAGCAGTTGCGCGCCCGGTTGCTGGCCGAGCTCGGCGGGCACCTGATCCCCCGGCTGGCCCATCCCGACTCCCCGCTCGTCGTCGCGGTGACCGGGCCGACCGGCGCCGGCAAGTCCACCCTGGTCAACGGCCTGGCGCGCAGCGTCGTCAGCGCGGCCGGTGCCCTGCGGCCGACGACGCGCACGCCGGTGGTCGTGCATCGCCCGGACGAAGCCCGCTGGTTTCCCGGCGACCGGCGCCGGGTGGCCTGCTGGGATGCGGTGCACCCGGTCGTGTCACATCACCTGCCGCAGGGGGTGGCCCTCCTGGACACCCCCGACGTCGACTCCGCGCGGCACGGCAAGCACGGCTACACCGGCGAGCTGCTCGCCACGGCCGACGTCTGGCTGCTCGTAACGACGGCCACCCGGTACGCCGACGAGGTTCCGTGGCAGACTCTGCGATCGGCCGGTGGGCGGCGGGCCGACCTGGCCGTGGTGCTCGACCGGGTGCAGGCGGGGGCGATGGAGACGGTGGAGGCTGACTTGCGGCGACTGCTTGCTGCCGACGGGTTGGCCGACACGACCGTGCTGGCGATCAACGAGATCTCGCTGACCAACGGGCGGCTGCCCGACCCTGTCGTCGCCCCGGTGCGCACCTGGCTCGAAGCCTTCGCCAGCGGGCGGGTCACCCGCGACGAGGCCGTGCAGCGTACGGTCGCCGGCGCCGTCGCCGCCCTCGACGAGCCACTGGCGGAGCTCGATGAGCTGGCCGGCGGCGGCGACTCCCGGCTGCGCCGAGCGGCGACCGCGGTGCTGCGGAGCTGGCGTTGATCGAGTCGGCGCCGGTGGAGCCCGCGGTGGGAGGGTCGTCGGAGCCTGTCGAGGTCGAGTCCGTGCCGGCCAAGCCCCCGCAGCCCCCGGAGCCCCCAAGGCCCCCGCGGCCCCCGGAGCCCCCGCAGCCCCCGGTGGCAGTTTCCGGCACCCCCCGCACCATCGACCTCGGTGACCGCCTCGACCGGCTGAGCCTGGTGCTCAAGGAGGCTTCCGGCCAGCTCGACCGGCGTACCTTGGTGGCCACCGAGCGGCTGCTGCGCCGAGCCGGGCAGCGGCTGCGGTTGTCCGGCGATCACACGGTCGTCGCCCTGGTGGGCGGCACCGGCAGCGGCAAATCCTCCCTCTTCAACGCCCTGTCCGGCCTGGAGCTGTCGGGCACCGGAGTACGCCGGCCGACGACCGGGTCGCCATACGCCTGCGTCTGGGGATCCGAGCCGGCCGCCGACCTCCTCGACTGGCTCGAGGTGCCCGCCGAGCGCCGGGTCCTGCGGGAATCCGAGCTGGACGCCGACTCCGAGGCGGCGCTGCGCGGGCTGGTGCTGCTCGATCTGCCCGATCACGACTCCATCGAGGCCACCCACCGGCTCGAGGTCGACCGGCTGGTCGAGCTGGTCGATGTGATTGTGTGGGTGCTCGACCCGCAGAAGTATGCCGACGCCGTCGTGCACGACCTGTACCTCAAGCGGCTGAAGCCCTATTCCGACGTCATGGTCATCGCTCTCAACCAGGCCGACCGGCTCGACCCGGGGCAGGCGCAGGGCTGCCTCGAGGACCTGCGCCGGATGCTGACCGACGACGGCTTGGGCAGTGTCCGGACCATGCTCACCTCCGCGCGCAGCGGCATCGGCGTGCCCGACCTGCGTACCGTGCTGACGGAGGCGGTGACTGCGCGGCAGGCGATCGCCGGCCGAATTTTCGCCGACGTCGACTCGCTGGCCCCCCGGCTGGCGGAGGCCGGCCGACCCGACGCCGACCTCGGCGCCGTGCCCGCCCAGCACGCGGCGGCCACGGCAGCCCTTGCCGACTTGGCCGGCGTCCATCGGATCGCGGCGGCGGGCGCCGCCGAATACCAGGCGCTGGGCCTGCGTCGCGTCGGCTGGCCGCTGGTCGCCTGGCGGCACCGGCGGGAGCGCTCCGTACCCCCGCTGGCAGTGTCCCGTCCCGACGTCGCCAAGGTCGTACGCACGGTAGCGACCGCCGTGGGTGCCGGGCTCGGGGCTCAGTGGTCGACCCGAATGGACAGCCGGGCGGCGGCCGTCAGCAACCCGGTCGCCGACGGTCTGGACGAGGCAATCCACCGGGCGGTCCAGCGGCCGATCGAGTGCCCGCGGTGGTGGCGCCTGGCGGCGGCCGGGCAATGGTCGCTGTTGGCGCTCGCCCTCGTCGGGGTGGTGGCGGGGGTGTTCGCCGCCGTCACCGCCGGGCGGTGGTGGCCGCCTACCGGATGGGCGCTGACCGGCCTGGCGGTCGCCGCTCTGGCCCTGCTGACGGGGGTGGCCCTCGCCTGGTGGCTCGGTCGCACCGTCGCCGCTGACGCCGACGAGTGGCGGCAGGCCGTCGAGCACGGGCTGCACCCGCAGGTGGCCGAGGTCGCCGAGCGGCGGCTCCTTGCGCCGTTGACCGGTGAGCTGGAGCACTACAACTCCGTGCAGGCCGCCCTGCGCAGCTTCGCTGCCACGGGCGCCGGCGGCTCGGTCGGGAAACCGGTCGGCAACCCTGGCCGGGAGACCGCAATAACCCGTTGATCTTCCACGCTGCGGCGTCATAGGCTGGTCGACCGCGTGATGACTCTCCCCGATGTGCTGGCCGCCGAGCAGCGGCACCTCCGTCATGCCCGCGCCTGCCTGGCCCGGATGCGCGAGCAGGCCGGCGTGCTCGGTGACGTGGGCGTGGACCGCTTCGCCAGCGAATCGCTCGGGATCGCGCTCCGGCACCGCCTGGCCCAACTGCAGGACGATCCGCAGACAGCGCTGTTCTTCGGCCGGCTCGACCAGGCCGGCACCGGTGAGGTCTTCCACGTCGGGCGCCGGCACGTACGCGACGACGCCGGCGACCCGGTGGTCATCGACTGGCGGGCGCCGCTGTCCCGGCCGTTCTACCGGGCCAACTCCGCCGACCCGATGGGCGTGCGCCGCCGGCGCCGGTTCGGATTCGCCGCCGGCACGTTGACCAGCTTCGAGGACGAGTCCCTGGATGCCTCGGCCCTTGACGCAGTCGAGGGCCCCAGCCGGATCCTGCTCGACGAGATCGAGCGCCCCCGCGTCGGGCCGATGCGCGACATCGTGGCCACCATCCAGCCCGACCAGGACGACATCGTCCGGGCCGAGCTCGACGAGACCATCTGCGTGCAGGGAGCCCCCGGCACCGGCAAGACGGCGGTCGGCCTGCACCGGGCGGCCTACCTGCTCTACACCCACCCCGACCGGCTCAAGCGGGGCGGTGTGCTGGTGATCGGGCCCAACCGGGCCTTCCTGTCCTACGTCGCCGACGTGCTGCCGGCGCTCGGTGAGGTCGACGTCGAGCAGCGCAGCGTCGACGAACTTCCGACCCGGGTACGGGTCCGCGGCACCGACGACCCGCTTCCCGCCACGATCAAGGGCGACGCCCGGATGGCCGAGGTGGTCCGCCGCGCCCTGCATGCCGGGTTGCGCCGGGCTGAGGAGCCGATGGTGGTGACTTCGGGCTCGCGGCGCTATCGGGTGTCGCACGGGCAACTGCGCCGCTGGGTCGACGACCTGCGCCGCGGCGAGATGCGATATGCCGTTGCCCGGGAGCGCCTCCGCACGCTGGTCGCCCACGACGTGCGGCGGCAGATGGAGGCGGTCGGCGGGACGCCCACCGATGCTGCCGTGGAGCGGCTGGCCCGCTCGGTCGACGTGCGGCGCGGGGTCGAGGCGCTCTGGCCGGGCGTCGACCCGGTGCGGCTGGTCTGGCGGCTGCTCACTGACGGCGCCTTCCTCGCCTCAGCCGCCGGCGGCCTGCTCGATCCCGACGAGCAGGCGGCGATCCGCTGGCCGACGCCGCCGCGGGGGCTGGGAAGCGCGCGCTGGTCGCTGGCTGATGCCTTCCTCGTGGACGAGGCCGTGGGGCTGGCCGACCGCCATCCGTCGTACGGCCATGTGATCGTCGACGAGGCGCAGGACCTCTCACCGATGCAGTGCCGGGCGATCGCCCGACGATCCCTGACCGGCTCGCTGACGGTGCTGGGCGACGTCGCGCAGGGCACGGCACCCTGGGCCACCGACGACTGGCGCACGACGCTGCGCCACCTGGGCAAGGCGGACGCGCGGGTGGAGCCGCTGACCCGCGGCTACCGCGTGCCGGCCGAGGTGGTGGCGCTGTCCAACCGGCTGCTGCCGCACATCGCCGCCGGCCTCGACCCGGCCGAGTCGATCCGCGGCGGTCGCGACGCGCTGCGGGTCGTGGCCGTGTCCCGGCTGGTCCCCGGCCTCGTCGCGCAGGTACATGCCCTGTTGGAGCTGGAGGGGTCGATCGGAGTCATCACGGCCGACGCGGCGATGAGCGCGGTGCAGCGCGCCCTGGCGTCGGCCGGTATCCCCGCCACTCGCATCGGCGAGGACGGCGCCGGTCGGGTGAGCCTGGTGCCGGCCGGCCTGGCCAAGGGCCTGGAGTTCGACTCGGTCGTGGTGGCCGAGCCGGCCGACATCGTCGCCGCCGAGTCCGACGAGGTTGCCGCCGCCGCTGATCCCGCCGCCCCCACCGGCGCCGCCGGTGGGCGGCGACGGGGGTTGCGCCGGCTCTACGTCGTGCTCACCCGCGCCGTCTCACGCCTGGTCGTGGTGCACGCCAAGCCCCTGCCGGCCGAGCTTGGCTAGGGGTGTCACCTTAGGTTCAGTGCAGCGTCGTGAGCATTGCCGGGATCACCGAAGTGAACCCGCTGACGATCGCCCGCCCGTAGTAGCGCTGGTGCAGGCTGGCCTCGACGCCGACCCAGCCGCGGAACCGGCCGGCGTCGTCGAGGACCTGCAGCATGGCCGCGGTGTGCCCGCCGCCGTTGGCGCTGATGCAGACGGTCCCCGGCTGCTCGGTCTGCGCGACCGATCCGGTCTGGAAGTTCCAGAAGTTCTTGCGCCCGTCCTGGGCCGGGTTGCCGGCGATGTAGGTGTGGAACCACGTTCGCTTGTCGGCGGCCGTGACGGCCTTGCCCTGCAGGCAGGTGCCGTTGCTGCACCTGTTGTAGTCCGGGAAGTGGAAGCCGGCGTTCAGGTACTTCGTAGGGTCGGCGTAGGCGTTCTGTACCAGCGGACCGTAGAGCCGCCCCGACGCGTAGATCTGGCCGATCGAGGCGCCGCCGCCGTTCCAGTTGGAGCCGAACCCCCAGGCCTTGACGATGGCCTGGTTGCTGTTCCAGATGCTCGCCCCGACGAAACCGGACTGGCTGGTGTCCAGCCGCCAGGTCTCGTAGGCGCCCCAGGACCAGTTGACCACCAGGTGCCCGTAGCGGTCGATGTGCCAGTGGCCGTAGGCCGTGATCGGCGTCTTGCCGGGCTGGAAGCCGACCGGGGTGCGCACGGGGCAGACCCGCAGGCAGCCGCTGGTGGTGTAGCCGGACGAGGGCTTCTCGTAGGCGATGTTGCCCGGGATGGTGTCCTGCCGCCAGGACCACACCTTCTCGTTCATGGTGCCGTCGGTGGCGAACCTGTATGTCGCCAGCCGTACGTACATGTGGTTGGCAGGCCCGCCGATGGCTGAGATGACGTACGTGCTGCGGCCGCCGGGGAGGCCGGCCGTCGCCTGGGCCGGGCTGGCCAGCAGGCCGATCGGGATGGCGACGGCGAACGCGGCCAACAAGCCGATGATCCTGTTCCTGCGCATGGGCGGTCCTCAGCTGTCGGGGCTGACACGGCCCGGAACGAGGAACGCTCCGGCGGCCTACCCCTCGCGCATCGGCAGGTGCCCGCCCGGTCTGAACAACTCCGCCAAGGCGGATGCGCCTAGTTGTCATCTCGCTCCGCTCGATGCTCACTCGCCTAGTCGGGTAGCGTCGGCTATCCCGGATCGGCGATCCCTACCGACCGCAGCAGTTCGAGGCCCGCGGCGAAGAGGGCTGCCCGCGGATGCCGCAGCGGCACGGCCAGCACCACTTCGTCATAGCCGTGTAGTAGCAGCTTGTTGATTGCCGCCTTCCACCACGTGCCGGCGAGGTCGAGTTGGCGCCAGCGCCTCTCGTCAAGCGCGTGCTCCCTGCGTACGACGGCCTGCGTGGCGGGATCGCGCCGAATCAAATGCGAGGGTACGCCGTAGACTTCCAGTTCTTTGGCTTGAGCGCCGCGGATATCGAGGGCCCACTCGATCTGGGAATAGAACTCTTCGCGGCTGTTACTGAAAGCGACCCGGTCGGCCGCCGGAAAGAGTGGAGAATCCGGATGAGGAGTGACAACGATGCTGTCTACCTGCCCGGTTATCGTCACCTCGTCGAACAACGCCCCCCACGTGAAGAGCGGTGTTCGCCCAGTTGCCAGCGTGTCGACCGTCACCTGATGCAGGACTGGATTCATGACCAGACAGTGCTCAGCCCGGCAGTTCTTCAGAAATGCGCGCCGCACGTGGGTGCTCTTGTCCGGCGCACTGGCCATCGACAGCGTGCAATCGCGAAAGGTGCAGCCGACAAACTCGATATCCTCCAGGATGCGACCGGAGTCGCGGTCATGTATACCGGAGACGACTTGGTCGGTGAAGACACGCGTCATTCGCTGGGCTCGTCGGCCGGGTCAGATCGCTTCAGGCATCTTTGTACGTCGTACACGAGCATCAACCTGTTACTCCCGCCTACGATGGACTCGCGCCAGGTCCCGAACGCTCGAGCGTTCCGGACATCTCGCCTCCCGAGCCGGCCGGGACGACTCTACGTAGTCATCCATGTCCTGCCGCCCCTGAGCGCCGTCTGGCACCATGTGGGGGCGCTGCCGGAGGGGCGACCCCGCCGCCGGTAGCGTCCGAGTCCCGGCGCGGCGATCCCGTGACCGGCGAGCGAGGAGGAGGCACTATGCCCGGTGGTGATCCCGTGCTCAGCGCTGCGGCCGGTGACCTGGCCGCCACCGTGCCGGACGGCGCCGACACCCAGCTCGTGCAACTGCTGACGCCCGAGGGCGAGCGGGTCGACTACCCCGGCTACCCGCTGGACCTCTCCGACGACGAATACCGCGCGCTCTACCGCGACCTCGTCCTCGTCCGCCGGATCGACGTCGAGGCGACGGCGCTGCAGCGCCAGGGCGAGCTCGGCATCTGGGCCTCGCTGCTGGGCCAGGAGGCGGCACAGGTCGGCTCCGGCCGGGCCATGCGGCCCAGTGACATGGCCTTCCCCACCTACCGCGAGCACGGCGTCGCCTGGTGCCGCGACGTCGACCCGCTGACCCTGCTGGGGCTCTACCGCGGCGTCAACAACGGCGGCTGGGACCCGGCGGAGAAGAACTTCCACCTCTACACCATCGTGATCGGCTCGCAGACCCTGCACGCGACCGGCTATGCCATGGGCATCCAGAAGGACGGCAGCGAGGACGCCGTGATCGCCTACTTCGGCGACGGTGCGTCCAGCCAGGGCGACGTCAACGAGGCCTTCGTCTGGGCCGCCGTCTACAACGCCCCGGTGGTCTTCTTCTGCCAGAACAACCAGTGGGCGATCTCCGAGCCGCTGGAGCGGCAGACCCGCATCCCGCTCTACCAGCGGTCGCGGGGCTTCGGCTTTCCCGGGGTACGGGTCGACGGCAACGACGTCCTCGCCACCCTGGCGGTCACCCGCAAGGCGCTCGACGACGCGCGCACCGGCCAGGGGCCGACCCTCGTCGAGGCCTATACCTACCGGATGGGTGCACACACGACCTCGGACGACCCGACCCGTTACCGGTTGGCCAGCGACCTCGAGGCCTGGAAGCTCAAGGACCCGATCGAGCGGATGAAGTCCTTCCTCTACAAGAACCGCATCGGCACCGCCGATTTCTTCGCATCGGTGGAACATGACGCGGACGGACTCGCCGCCTACGTTCGGAAGGGGTGCTTGGAGATGGCCGATCCGGACCCGGACACCCTGTTCGACCATGTCTACGCGGAGGAGCACCCCCTGATCGAGGCGGAGCGCGCCGGCTACGCCGCCTATCGGGACTCCTTCGCCGACGTCCCGGCGCCGGAAGCGAGCGTCCGCTGATGGCGATGATCACGATCGCCAAGGCGCTCAACGAGGGCCTGCGCAAGTCGATGGAAGACCACCCCAAGGTGCTGATCATGGGCGAGGACGTGGGCAAGCTGGGCGGCGTCTTCCGGGTGACCGACGGGCTGCAGAAAGACTTCGGCGAGGACCGGGTGATCGACACGCCGCTGGCCGAGTCGGGCATCATCGGGACGGCGATCGGCATGGCGATCCGCGGTTACCGCCCGGTGTGCGAGATCCAGTTCGACGGTTTCGTCTATCCGGCCTACGACCAGATCGTCAGCCAACTCGCCAAGATGCACTACCGGTCCAAGGGGTCGGTGAAGCTCCCGGTCGTCGTCCGGATCCCCTTCGGCGGCGGCATCGGTGCGGTCGAGCACCACAGCGAGTCGCCCGAGGCCTACTTCGCCCACACGGCCGGCCTGCGGGTCGTGGCCTGCTCCAATCCGGTCGACGCCTACTTCATGATCCAGCAGGCCATCGCCTGCGACGACCCGGTGATCTTCTTCGAGCCCAAGCGGCGCTACTGGGAAAAGGCCGACCTCGACCCGGCGGCCACCCCGGATCCCCTCTTCGCCTCCCGCGTGCTGCGCGACGGCTCGGACGCGACACTGGTGGCCTACGGCCCGATGGTCAAGGTCACGATGGACGCTGCCACCGCGGCCGAGGATGACGGCCGCAACCTGGCGGTAATCGACCTGCGCAGCCTGTCCCCGCTCGACATGGCGCCGATCTATGACTCGGTGCGCCGGACCGGCCACCTCGTCGTCGTGCACGAGGCGTCGGGCAACCTCGGGATAGGTGCCGAGATTGCCGCCCGGGTGACCGAGGAGTGCTTCCATTCACTGGAGGCGCCGGTGCTGCGGGTGACCGGCTTCGACACCCCCTACCCCCCGTCCCGGCTGGAGGAGGACTTTTTGCCTGACCTCGACCGGGTCCTCGACGCTGTCGACCGGTCGCTGGCCTACTGAGTCCCTGGCCCAGGTTTTCTGACACTGGCTGGGTCCCTGACAACGGAGAATGCACTCCATGTCGCTCATCAAGCAGTTCCGGCTCCCCGATCTCGGCGAGGGCCTCACCGAGGGCGAGATCCTCAAGTGGCTCGTCCAGCCCGGCGACGAGGTGCTCCTCAACCAGCCGATCGTCGAGGTGGAGACCGCCAAGGCCGCCGTCGAACTGCCCTCGCCGTACGCCGGGGTGGTCACGGAGTTGCTGCACGGCGAGGGTGACACCGTCGACGTGGGGTCGCCGATCATCTCCTTCGAGACCGACAGCACCGGCACCGCTGATCCGGCGCCGGCCAACCCGGCCATCCCGGCCATCCCGGCCATCCCGGCCGCCGCGTCGGTGCCGCAGGCGGTCGAGCCGGAGACGGCGGTCGGGACGCCACCGGCTGACGCGGCAGTGGAGCCGGGCTTGATCGGCGGCCCCGCGCCGGGGGGACGCACATCGGTCCTCGTCGGCTACGGGCCCAAGTCCGTGACCGCCAAGCGCCGGCCGCGCAAGGCCCCCCTGCCGCGACCAGGGTCGATCGCCGAGGTGGCCGAGGAGTCCGTCTCCACCTCCGACCTCGCCCGGCCACCGGCGCGCGTCTCGGCCGCCGAGGTAGGCGCGGCGGCCCATCGGCGGAAGCAGGCACCGGTGCCCGCCAAGCCACCGGTCCGCAAGCTCGCCCGGGATCTCGGCGTCGACCTGCGCGAGATCACGGCGAGCGGCCCCGATGGCATCATCACCCGCGCCGACGTGCTGTCCGCGTCTGCCCTGGCGGCCTCCCCGACCGGCGAGCCGGCCCGGGTGACCGCCGGCGTCCCGTCGGCAGTGCCCCTCGACCCGGCCGGCCGCGAGCAGCGCATTCCCATCAAGGGCGTCCGCAAGCACACCGCGGCCGCGGTGTCGGCCAGCGCCTTCACGGCTCCACACGTCACCGAGTTCTTGACGGTCGACGTCACCCGGGGCATGCGGGCGGTGCGCCGGCTGAAGGAGACCGCCGGCTTCGAAGGCGTGCGGGTCAGCCCGCTGCTGCTCGTGGCCAAGGCCCTGCTGCTGGCGGTCCGGCGCTGGCCCATGATCAACTCGTCGTGGGACGAGGCGGCGCAGGAGATCGTCGTCAAGGACTACGTCAACCTCGGCATCGCCGCCGCTACCCCCCGCGGCCTGATCGTGCCCAACATCTCCGACGCCGGCCGGTTGTCGCTGCGCGACCTGGCGGACGCCATGTCGGCCCTGGTGCGCACCGCCCGCGAGGGCCGGACCGCGCCGGCCGACATGCAGGGCGGCACGATCACCATCACCAACGTCGGCGTCTTCGGCGTCGACAGCGGCACCCCGATCCTCAACCCGGGTGAGTCGGCGATCCTGGCCGTCGGCGCCATCCGTGAGCAGCCGTGGGTGCACAAGGGCAAGGTCAAGCCGCGGACGGTGACCACCCTGGCGCTGTCCTTCGACCACCGGGTCGTCGACGGTGAGCTCGGATCGCTGTTCCTCGCCGATGTGGCGGCCGTGTTGCGCGACCCCGAAGCCACCGTCCTCGCCTGGTCGTAGCCCCGTCCGTCTCGCGGGTGCCGTCTCGCGGGTGCCCGTCTCGCTCGTGCTCAGCCCGGCGCTACGCCGATCGGGCGATCTCGGTGTGAGCGTGATCACCGAACGCTCCGGGCATAGATCCTGTCCTCTACTGTTGATATGTAAGGCAGGACCAAGGAATTACCGAAGGAAGGGGTGGACATGAACGCCACCAGGAGCATCACCCACCGGCTGCGCGCTTCGCGTGAGGCCACCCGGCGGTCACGGGCCATGAACCGCGTGCTCGTCGGCGCCTCACCGGCGCTGCGCGAGGAGTTGCTGGAGATCGCCAACCGGATCTGACCCGCCGTCGCAGCACGAAGCCCGGTGAGCCATCAGTCCACCGGGCTTCGTCGCGCCTCTCGGAAATCGGGCGGGATATCAGTATCGCGGGTCGCCTGGGTCGCGGACGATTCGCTCTTCCACGACGCCTTCCGACCGCCGGTTGCGCGGGCCCCAGATGACCAGAGTCAGGATGAGACCGAGCAGTCCGGCCGCCATCAGGATGTAGCCGATGACGTGGATATTGACTCCGGCCACATCTTTGGCTGTCACGGCGAAGGCGAGGATCGCGCCCACCGCGAGCAGGAACACGCTCGCGCCGATGCCCATCAGGGACCTCCCAGTTCAGTTGACCGGCGAACCGTCGGCCACGCCATCTCATGCTTCCCTACGGGGGGTCCATTGAACCAGAGCAATGGTCCGGCCGGTCGCAAACGCGATCGGCCGGGGCTCCGGCGCGCCTCGCTCGTTCCACGTACCGGGACCGCCGAGCCGCTATCGAGACCGGTCCTCCGGCGGCCGCATGACGATGGTCCGGTCGTCCTCGACCTGCTGCTGCCGGTATGGATGTTGCTGATGAGGCTGTTGGTACGGCGGCTGGTGGTCGGGCTGCTCACCGTCCGTCGCCTGCGGGGCAGAAGGTCGCAGCCAGGAGGCGAGAATCCCCCGCCCCCGCCAGGGTGACACCAGGTAGGCCGCCACCCCGGTCAGCACGAGTCCGGCCATCGCGGTGATGAATCCGAGGCTGAGCAGGTCGAGGCCGCGCACGTAGGGCTCGTGGATCGCCAGCCATACGGCCCCACCGGCCACCAGCAGCCAGGGCCCGATTGCGTGCCAGCGCTCCCGGCGCGACCGGCTCATCCGGCCCAGCACGTTGATCAGCAGCCCGGCCAGGCCGCCGACCAGGACGGAGGTGCCCAGCAGGCCGATCGACAGCCACGACGGGCTGATCGTGACGGCGAAGCCGAGCACCAGGCCGAGGACGATCATTGAGACTGCGGTCGTAATCCCCACCGGTGTCACACCTCCGACCCAGAGGCTACCCACCGACCAGTGTGCGTGCCCCGTCAGCGCAGCGGCAACTGGGTCGAGTGGCCCTGCAAGGTCACCTCGACAGTGACGCCCTGGGTGTCCGGCAGCAGTGCGGCCGGCCCGCGTGGCTGCTGCCACGAGCCGCCCGGCGCCCGCCACCGCAGCGCGGCGCCGGCATGCGCGACGATCAGCCAACCCTGGCCGCGCGGCAGGCGGACCCGCACCGGCAGTGTTGCCCCGGCGTCGACGACCCGGTCGTAGACCACCTCCACGCTGCCCACCGGCGCGTCCGCCGACCGCTTGACCAGGACCACCGTCGACATCGGGTCGCCGGCCAGATATGCCTGCTCAGCGGAGACCAACTCGCCGTCCTTGGTCCGGCCGAGCACCTTCCAGTCGACTCCACGGAGCACCTGCTCCCTCCCGGTGCCGTGCCGCCGCAACCACACCGCGGGGAAGCCGAACTCGAACGCCCTTCCGTCCCGGCCGTCGAGGTTCGGCCCTGCGCCCGGGCCGGCCCAGCAGGTGTTGCAGCTGGTGAGCACACCTTGGGTGGGATTGACTGCCGGGGAGACGTACATCTGGTAAGGCGCACTCTGCGCCGGTCCCTGGTAGACGGCCCGGCCGCCCTGCTGCACGGTGGGTGAACAACACGTCCAGCGGGTGCCCCTCAGGCAAGGGCACCCTGGCCGCCGCCCGCGCTGACCGGCACCACGGCGAAGCTGCGCAAGACCCTTGCGTCCCGGCCGAGCCGATGCCGGGTCGACGCCCACACCGTCGCGTCCGTGCGGGACGGGATCACGACGAGTTGCGGCCGGTCCGGACCCACGACGAAGCTGACGACGTTGGGGTCCACCCGGCTCGCGGTGTCGCTCGGGTCGTAGTGCTGCTGGTCGGTCATCCGGAGCCGGCCGCCGGAGTCGGCGACCATGATGCCCATGGCCGTCGTCTTCCACGGGTAGCTGACCGCCCGCGAGCCCCCCGCCGGCGGGATGACCAGGGGGGCGGCCCGTGGGGGCGGCGGTCGACTGGCCGGCCGCGTGCGACGCGGGCCGCAGGAGCAGCGGCACTGCCGCACCGATGGCGACGACGGCAGCTACGAGTGCAGCGGCAGTGACCTGGCCGCGTAGCCGGCGGCGGGGACCGCCGCGGACCACGTCACCGAGCAAGCCGAGAGACGGCTCGATGGCGCGGGTCGCCGTATTCATCGCGTCGCGAAGCTCGTCAGAAAGGTGCAGGGTCATGGGGTGCTCCTTGTGACAGCCGGCTCCGGACGGTCTTCGCTGGCCAACTCGCGGAGGCGGGCGAGGCCACGCGAGGCCTGGCTCTTCACCGTTCCGACGGAGCAGCCCAGTGCGCGGCCACCTCGCGCTCGGGAAGATCGTCGAAATAGCGCAATACCTGAACCGCCCGTTGCCGGGTCGGAATCCGCAGCAATGCGCGGATCAACTCGTCCCGGACGTCAACCTGGCGGGTGAGGTCGGCCGAACTCCGGTCGTGCTGCGGCAGCAACGCTGATTCCGGGCGGCGGCGACGAGTGCGCCAGGAGTTGATCGCTGCGTTGACGATGGCGCGACGGTCGTAGGCCTCCGGGGTCTCCCGCACGCGCGCTGCCACTTGACGTACATGCGCTCCAGCACGTCCTGCAGGAGATCCTCGGCACCCTGGCGATCACCGGTCAGCAGGCAGGCGGTGCGCAGCAACGCGGGCGAGCACCCCCGGACGAATTGCTCCAACTCGGTCTGACCGCACACAGGCTCTCCTCATGCCTCGGTGACGACTGTAAAGACACCGCAGGCCCGGCAGGGGTTGCCGGGGTGACGCACCGAACCGCCCGGACTTGCAGCAGTTTGCGCATGCCCGGACTAGTCCGAGCCGCCCGGTTGTTGTACGCACCGGCACACAGATCCGCCAGAGGAGGGCAGCGCCATGAAGATGCACCGCAGAATCGATCGCTGGCGCGCGACTCGAGCCGTGGACCGCCAGTCAGCCATCCTCCAGCGCGGCGTCGACGACTGCTCACCGGCCCTGCGTGACGAGTTGCGCAAGATCGCCGCACGCGGCTAGCGCCCCTCCCACCCGGCGGCCGCACCCGTCTCCCCACCCGGCAAGTTCCGGGAAAGCGTCGCTTCCTGAGCCGTTGTTGCGACGTCTTCCCGGAATCTGTCGCGAGGGGATGTCAGAAGGCCGACTCGTCGAGATCCATCAGGTCCAGAGTGGTGCTCTCGGTCACCGCCCGGCGGGCGGACAACTCCGGCAGCACCGTCGCGGCGAAGAACGCCGCAGCCGCCACCTTGCCCTCGTAGAATGCCTTGTCGCGGCCCGCGGCTCCTTCGTCCAGCCGGGCTGTCGCCACCTCGGCCTGACGCAGCAGCAGCCAGCCGATAATCAGGTCGCCGAGGCTCATCAGCAGCCGGGTGGTGTTGAGGCCGACCTTGTAGACGTTGGCGCTGCACTCGGCGGCGCTCATCAACTGGCCGACCATCGCACCCACCATTGCCTGCACGTCGTCGAGCGCCTGACCGAGCAGCTTGCGCTCCTGCTTGAGCCGCCCGTTGCCCTGCTCGCTGTCCACGGTGGCCTTGATCTCGGTGCTCAGCGACAGCAGGGCCCGGCCCCGGTCCCGCACGATCTTGCGGAAGAACAGGTCCATGCCCTGGATGGCGGTGGTCCCCTCGTACAGCGTGTCGATCTTGGCGTCGCGGAGATACTGCTCCATCGGGTAGTCCTGCAGGTAACCCGACCCGCCGAGCACCTGTAGCGACTGCGCCAGCAACTCGTAGGACCGCTCCGAGCCGACCCCCTTGACGATCGGCAGCAACAGGTCGTTGACCCCTACGGCGGCCTCATCGGCGGCGCCGGCGAATTCGGCGACCTGAACAGCGTCCTGCACCGAGGCGGTATAGAGCACCAGCGCCCGCATGCCCTCGGCGTAAGCCTTCTGCAGCATCAGCAGCCGCCGCACGTCGGGGTGGTGCATGATCGTCACCCGGGGGGCTGCCTTGTCGGTCATCTGCGTCAGATCAGGGCCCTGGATTCGCACCTTGGCGTAGTCCAGCGCATTGAGGTAGCCGGTCGACAGCGTGGCGATGGCCTTGGTGCCGACCATCATCCGGGCGTACTCGATGACCTTGAACATCTGCGCGATGCCGTCATGCACGTCACCCACCAGCCAGCCGACGGCCGGCTCGCCGTCACCGAAGGTCAACTCGCAGGTGGTGGACGCCTTGAGGCCCATCTTCTTCTCGAGGTTGGTGGTCACGACGCCGTTGCGCTTGCCTATCGCACCGGTGCCGAAGTCGACGTGGAACTTCGGCACGACGAACAGCGACAGCCCTTTGGTGCCGGGTCCGTGTCCCTCCGGGCGGGCCAGCACCAGGTGAATGATGTTGTCGGCCATGTCGTGTTCGGCGCCGCTGATGAAGCGCTTCACACCCTCGATGTGCCAGGTGCCGTCGGCCTGGGCGATGCCTCGGGCCCGCCCGGCTCCCACGTCGGAGCCGGCGTCGGGCTCGGTCAGCACCATCGAAGCGCCCCACTTGTTGTCGATCATGTGCCGGGCGAGGCGCTGCTGGTCGGCGTTGCCCAGCGAGTCCAGGATCACGGCGAAGCCCGGGCCTGACAGGAACATGAACGCGGCCGGGTTGGCGCCGAGCAGGAGTTCGGCGACCGCCCACCGCAGGCTCGGCGGCGCTCCGGTGCCGCCGAGGTGTTCCGGCAGGTCGAGCCGGAACCACTCGGCGTCCATCAGCGCGGCGAAGGACTTCTTGAAGGACTCCGGCATCCGTACGGAATGGGTCACCGGATCGAAGACCGGCGGGTTGCGATCGGCGTCGGCGAACGGAGCGGCCAGCTCTCCGGTGGCCATCCGGTCGACTTCGGCGAGGATCTCGCGGGCGGTGGCGGCGTCGAGGTCGGCGTAGGGCCCTCGGCCCAGGCGCCGGCCGGTGCCGAAGACCTCGAACAGGTTGAACTCGAGATCCCGGAGGTTGCTCTTGTAGTGGCTCACAGCCTCAGCACTCCGTCCGCCTACCCGTCAGTAACTTAGACTGTATTACTGGTCAGTAGGGTTGGCAAGCCGGCAACCGGGTGGCGCGCGCCACCCGCGAACCGTCATCTCACTGCGCTCCTCGCTTCGCTCGATGCTCGCTCGACTGAACCGTCATCTCACTGCGCTCCTCGCTTCGCTCGATGCTCGCTCGACTGAACCGTCATCTCACTGCGCTCCTCGCTTCGCTCGAGCTCGCTCGACTGAACCGTCATCTCACTGCGCTCCT
>JBBRYN010000010.1:0-59252 GCA_038237645.1 Mycobacteriales bacterium | reverse complement strand
CGACCGGGATCAAAATCAGCGACCGCGAAATGCGGGCCCTCCCGATCACCCGACACGACTTCCACGGCGACTGGAACTACACGCTGCACCCCACCCGCGACACACCCGAACCAGACTAGCTTGTTTCAATACAAGCCCTTAGTGCTGAGATACGTCGCCGCTGACTACACGAGTTCCGGAGTCCGACCATCACGGCAAGCGGTCGCCAGTTTGGCGGACCTGACCGAGAGGATGACCCGCGCCGGGCAGCTGTTGAACGACCCGCTGGATGACCACGACGGCATCATTTTCGGTGATGACGTTCTTCGGGCATGAGAGCGCCCCGCCGGCTAGGCCGGCGGGGCTTGGTGTTCACGGTGACGCGGTGCTGATCATTCTGCGGTGACTTCGGTGACGGCGGCGCGGGCGCTGGACTCGTCGACGATGGCCTTGTTCGCCGCGTAGGCGGCGACGAGGGCTTGGATGGCGAGGTTGTGTTCACCGCCCGGGGTAGCCCTCGGGAGACCTGGTGGATCAACGCGATGGCGTCGTCGCTGAACAGGGTGTCCGGCCGCCCGGCCGGCGTCAGATGATGGCCGAGGTAGCTGGCGGACTCGGTGTCGCTCATGCCGATCATCGCGTAGCGCAGCGCGATGCGCTGGTCCAGGGCGGCGAAGGTGCCGAGTTTGATCCGGCGCCGCAGGGTGGGTTGCCCGAAGAGCAGGCAGGCGAAGGGTGAGTGGCTGTCCATCTCGGTGTTGGCGAGCAGCTCGACGCTCTGCGGGATGAGCGCGGCCTTGTGGGGGTCCCCTTAGCAGCGGAGCGAATCTGGTCGCTTTGCTGGCCAGACTGCGACTCATCGAGGTGGCGACTCAGCTTCCGGTGTTCTACCGCCTGGTCGACCCCGCGGCCGCAGCCGTGACCGTCGTGGACGTGTCACACGGTGCGGGATTCAGCTGATCCGCGGTGTCGCGCGACCCCTCCGAGGTGCGGCCGACCACCCACGCGATGGCCCATGCAGACCGCCGCACTTCGGCATGGGAATAGCCGGGCGAAGCGTCTCGTCCAGCCAGCAGGGTCACCTCGATCCCGCTCGTGCGACGATGGCTAGCCGCCGGCCGCGAGCGGGATCCGTACCCGCACGGCGCATCCGTCGTAGCCGTCGTCCGGGCCGCGAGGTGGTGGCGAGCCTGCGGCCGGGCTTCGTCTGACCGGCGGCGACGTGGTTGTCGTGGTGGGTACGGAAGACGGCGCGGCAGAACCCCCGCGATTCTGCACGGCGGATAGCGGCGCCGGCTATCTGCTCGTCCGGCCCACCGCCACGGCCGAAGCGCGGCGATCCAACCCAGGCCGTGAACCAGGCGTATCGCGCGCACACCGGACGTCCTGCGGTGATGGCTGTCGGCCGCTCGATGGCTCGGCGACGAGCGCGACGGTTGCGGCGGTCCGAATGGGCCGGTGCCCTTGCGGGCGTCGCGGTCGACGTAGGCGTCCGGTCGGTGGCGACCGTGACCACGGTGCCTGCCGAGGCATGCGGGGTGAGCGTCGAACGCAGCCCGTCCAGGACGATCTGGTGATCGTCGACCAAGACGAGCCGGAGCGGCTGGCCCACACCAGGACGGTACGCGACTTCGGGGAGCGCCGGCCGTTTCACCCGGCCGGTCATTCGCGTGGGGGTATCTGGGGGTCCTGGTCCGGCGTAGCGTCAGTACATGCCGCACAAGCAGATGTCGATGGAGCGGGCCCGCCCGAACATCCCGACGATCCGGCCGTTCATGCTCGCCATCGCCGGCGACAGCGCGGCCGGCAAGACGACCCTGGCGGCCGGCCTGGTCGAGGCGCTCGGTGCCCACCGCAGCACGTCTATCTGCACCGACGACTACCACCGCTACGACCGCACGGAGCGCAAGGAACTGCCTTTCACCGCCCTGCATCCCGACTGCAACTACGTCGGCATCATCGAGCAGCACCTCCAACTGATCGCCACCGGCCAGCCGATTCTCAAGCCGGTCTACAACCACGGGACCGGCACGCTCGACCGGCCGACGCTGGTCGATCCCAGGGAGTTCGTGATCGTCGAGGGTCTCCTGCCGCTGCACACCAAGCTGATGCGGTCGTGCTTCGACGTCACCGTCTACCTCGACCCGCCGGAGGACGTCCGTACCAAGTGGAAGCTCTCCCGGGACACCGGCGCCCGTGGCTACACCAAGGAGCAGGTGCTCGCCGAGTTGCAGCGCCGCGAGCCGGAGTCCGAGGAGTTCATCCGGGCACAGCGCGCCTCGGCCGACATCGTCGTGCAGTTCGCCCCGATTCCCGGCCGCGACGACCCGCCGGACACCCCGCTGTCCGCGACCCTGCTGCTGCGGCCGACCGTGCCGCACCCACCGATGGTGCGCATCGTCGAGGACACCAACGCGATCCACATCAAGATGATGCGCGACGGCGACGACCGACCGGTCGACGCGTTGCACGTGCACGGCTACGCACCCGAAGCCGAGAGCGCGCAGGTCGAGAAGCGGCTCTGGGAGCACATCGGGTCCGCCGAGGACATGCCGGACGGTCTCGGCGTGCTCGGCCCGGACAACCGCAGCGCGCCGCTCGCAGTGACCCAGCTCATCCTGCTGAGCCACTTGCTCTCGACGCCGCGCTGATCGCAGCAGGCGACACGCCGACACTACATATGGTGCCCGGTCCTCGCCGCCCTACGACATATGGTGTGCCTCCCAGCCCACAGCCCAGCCGCAAACGGGGAGAGCGCCATGACGATCACCGCCGCCGAGACCACTGAGCAGCCCGCCGACCGGCCCACTGAGCAGCCGCCCGCGGCTCAGCCTGTCGCCCGGACCCCGATGCGGGTACGCAAGCGAAACGGGGACACCGAGCCGGTCGACGTGAACAAGATCGTGCGGGCCGTCGACCGGTGGGCCGTCGACCTCGACGACGTCGACCCGCTGCGGGTGGCGACGAAGACGATCAGCGGCCTGTACGACGGGGCGACCACCGCGGAGCTGGACCGGCTGTCGATCCAGACGGCCGCCGAGATGATCGGGGAGGAACCGCAGTATTCACAGTTGGCCGCCCGGCTGCTCGCCGGCTACATCGACAAGGAGGTCCGTGGCCAGGGCGTGGCGTCGTTCAGCCAGGCGATCGCGCTGGGGCGCGCCGAGGGGCTGATCGGCGACGCGACCGCGGCGTTCGTCGCCGCCAACGCCCGCAAGCTCGACGCCGCGGTGGACGAGACTGCCGACCGGCGCTTTCAGTACTTCGGCCTGCGTACCGTCTACGACCGCTATCTGCTGCGGCACCCCGACACCCGGCTGGTCATCGAGACACCGCAGTACTTCCTGCTGCGGGTGGCCTGCGGCCTGTCCCGCACGCCGGCCGAGGCGGTCGGGTTCTACCGGCTGATGTCGTCGCTGGCCTACCTGCCCAGCTCGCCGACGCTGTTCAACTCCGGCACCCGGCACCCCCAGATGTCGTCGTGCTATCTGGTGGACTCACCGCGCGACGAGCTGGACTCCATCTACGACCGCTACCAGCAGGTGGCGCGGCTGTCGAAGTTCGCCGGCGGCATCGGCATCTCCTGGTCGCGGGTGCGCTCGCGCGGCGCGCTGATCCGGGGCACGAACGGCCGGTCCAACGGCATCGTGCCCTGGCTGCGCACCCTCGACTCGTCGGTGGCGGCCGTCAACCAGGGTGGTCGGCGCAAGGGCGCCGCCTGCGTCTACCTCGAGCCCTGGCATCCCGACATCGAGGAGTTCCTCGCGTTGCGGGACAACACCGGCGAGGACGCCCGGCGGGCCCACAACCTCAACCTCGCCAACTGGATCCCGGACGAGTTCATGCGCCGGGTGGAGGCAGACGAGTTGTGGTCGCTGTTCGACCCGGACGAGGTGCCGGAGCTGCCCGACCTGTGGGGGGACGCCTTCGACGCCGCCTACCGGGCCGCCGAGCAAGCCGGCCGGTACGTCCGGCAGATCCCGGCCCGGGAGCTATACGGGCGGATGATGCGCACCCTCGCGCAGACCGGCAACGGGTGGATGACCTTCAAGGACGCGGCGAACCGGACGTCGAACCAGACGGCCGACCCGGCCAACATGGTGCACCTGTCCAACCTGTGCACCGAGATCGTCGAGGTCAGCAGCGATGCCGAGACCGCGGTGTGCAACCTCGGCTCGATCAACCTCGCCGAGCACCTCCTCGCCGATGGGGCGGCAGGTGCCGACATCGACTGGCCGAAGCTGCGCGACACCGTCAGGACCGCCGTCCCCTTCCTGGACCGGGTCATCGACATCAACTACTACCCGTCGCCGGAGGCCGCGGCGTCGAACCCGCGCTGGCGCCCGATCGGCCTGGGCGTCATGGGCCTGCAGGACGTCTTCTTCGCGCTGCGCCTGCCCTTCGACTCCGACGCCGCACGCGACCTGTCGACGCGCATCGCGGAGGAGATCTATCTCACCGCGCTCGAGTCCTCCGCCGCGCTGGCCGAGGAGCACGGACCGCACCCGGCATTCGGCCAGACCCGCGCCGTGACCGGCCAGTTGCAGCCCGATCTGTGGGGGGTCGCCGGCAGCCAGGGCGACCGCTGGTCACGACTGCGCAGCCGGATCAGCAGCACCGGCCTGCGCAACTCGCTGCTCGTGGCGATCGCGCCGACGGCCACCATCGCCTCGATCGCCGGCTGCTACGAGTGCATCGAGCCCCAGGTCTCCAACCTGTTCAAGCGGGAGACGCTGTCCGGGGAGTTCGTCCAGATCAATGCCGCCCTGGTACGCGAACTGAAGGCGCACGGGCTGTGGACGGCACAGACCCGGACCGAGATCAAGCGCGCAGACGGCTCGGTGCAGGGCATCACCGGGCTGCCGGAGCAGACCCGTCAGCTGTTCCGGACCGCCTGGGAACTGCCGCAGCGAGCGCTCATCGACCTGGCCGCGGCCAGGGCGCCCTTCGTCGACCAGAGCCAGTCGCTCAACCTGTTCCTCGCCGCGCCCAGCATCGGCAAGCTTTCGTCGATGTACCGCTACGCCTGGCAGGCCGGGCTGAAGACCACCTACTACCTGCGCTCCCGGCCGGCCACCCGGATCCAGCAGGCCACCGTACCGGCGTTGCGGGAAGCCTCGGCGCAGGTCTGCTCGGTGGACAGCCCCGAGTCCTGCGAGGCATGCCAGTGAGCCCCTCAACCCGGTCCATGCTGCTCGACCCGGGGATGAGCCTGAGCCTGCGGCCGATGCGATACCCGCAGTTCTACGACCGCTTCCGCGACGCGATCAAGAACACCTGGACGGTCGAGGAGGTCGACCTGCACTGCGACCTCAAGGACCTGGCCCGGCTCTCCGACGCCGAGCGGCACCTGGTCAACCGGCTCGTCGCGTTTTTCGCCACCGGTGACACGATCGTGGCCAACAACCTGGTGCTCAACCTGTACCAGCACGTCAACTCCCCCGAGGGTCGGCTGTACCTGTCGCGGCAACTGTTCGAGGAGGCCGTGCACGTCCAGTTCTACCTGACCCTGCTGGACACCTACGTACCCGACGAGCAGCAACGCCTCGAGGCGTTCGCCGCGGTGGAGAGCATCCCGTCGATCAGGCGCAAGGCGGAGTTCTGCTTCCGCTGGATCGACTCGCTCGCCGACCTGCGAGCGCTGACGTCCGCCGGCGAGCGGCGGGCGTTCCTGCTCAACCTGATCTGCTTCGCCGCCTGCATCGAGGGGCTGTTCTTCTACGGTGCCTTCGCCTACGTGTACTTCCTGCGGTCCCGCGGGCTGCTCAACGGGCTCGCCTCGGGCACCAACTGGGTCTTCCGCGACGAGTCGATGCACATGGCCTTCGCCTTCGACGTGGTCGAGACGGTGCGGGCCGAGGAGCCCGACCTCTTCGACGAGCAGCTCACCGCCCAGGTGCGGCAGATGCTCGGCGAGGCGGTCGAGTGCGAGGTGCAGTTCGCGGCGGACCTGCTCGGTCGGGGTGTGGCGGGCATGTCGGTGACGGACATGCGGGAATACCTGCAACACGTGGCCGACCGACGGCTCGGTCAGCTCGGCATCGAGCCGCTCTTCGGCTCGAAGAATCCCTTCGCCTTCATGGAGCTGCAGGACATCCAGGAGCTGTCCAACTTCTTCGAGCGCCGGGTTTCGGCCTACCAGGTCGGTGTCGCCGGCACTGTCGGATTCGACGACGACTTCTGAGCGCCCTGCTGCCGCGGCAGACGTGCCGAGTCAGGGGGCGGCGTCGCACAATGGCGGGATGACCGAGTCCCCGGCCGAGTCCCCCACCGTCGAGGTGCCGTCCTCGGCGCTGCTCGACCGGATCCGGCGCGGGATCATCGGCGACGACGAGGTGGTCGACGGGCCGTACGGGCCGCGCCGGGTCACCTATGCCGACTACACCGCATCGGGCCGGGCTGTGGGCTTCATCGAGGACTTCATCCGGCACGAGGTGCTGCCGCGATACGCCAACACCCACACCGAGAGCTCCGGCACCGGCCGGCAGACGACCCGGCTGCGCGAGGACGCCCGTGAGCTGATCGGGACGAGCGTAGGTGCCGACCCCGACACCGTGGTCATCTTCGCCGGGTCTGGCAGCACCGGCGCCATCGACAAGCTGGTGGCGATCCTCGGCCTGCGCATCCCGTCACCCCTGGAGGACCGGCACGGCCTCACGGCGCACATCCGGGCGGAAGAGCGGCCGGTGGTCTTCGTCGGGCCTTACGAGCATCACAGCAACGAACTGCCCTGGCGGGAGTCGATCGCCGACGTGATCGTCATCCCGGCCGACCTCGGCGGCTGCATCGACCAGGCGGCTTTGGCCGAACAGCTACGCCGGCACGCAGGCCGGCCGCTGCTGATCGGCAGCTTCTCCGCGGCCTCCAACGTGACCGGGATCCTGTCCGACACGGCCGGGATCGCGGCCCTGCTGCACGAGCACGGCGCCCTTTCCTTTTGGGACTTCGCGGCGGCGGCACCATACGTCCCGATCCGGATGGGCTCGCCGCCCGCCGGCCCGGGCTACCTCGACGCCGTGTTCATCTCACCGCACAAGTTCGTCGGCGGTCCAGGCACGCCAGGGGTCCTGGTAGTACGGCGGGGGACGGTTGCCAACCGGGTGCCGACCGTGCCCGGCGGCGGCACGGTGGCTTACGTCAGCCCAACCGACCACGAATACCTCTCCGATCCGGTCGCGCGCGAGGAGGGCGGGACGCCGGACATCGTCGGCTCGATCCGTGCCGGGCTGGTCTTCGGACTCAAGGAGGCCGTCGGCGTCGACCTCATCCGGGCCCGCGAGGAGCGGTTCTGGCGGCGCGCCCTCGAGGCGTGGTCCGCCCATCCCGGCATCGGGGTGCTGGGCGACCGCACGGCCGACCGGCTGTCCATCGTCTCCTTCGTCGTGCGCCACGGCACGCGTCAGTTGCACCACAACTTCGTCGTCGCGGTGCTCAACGACCTGTTCGGCATCCAGGCCCGGGGTGGCTGCTCCTGCGCCGGCCCGTACGGTCACTCCCTGCTGGGCATCGACCTCGACCGGTCGCAGGCATTCCAGCGGGAGCTCGGCCACGGGTGCGAGGGAATCAAGCCGGGCTGGACCCGGATCAACCTCAACTACTTCATCTCCGACGTGGTCTGCGACTACATCGTCGACGCGGTCGGCATCGTTGCAGACAGCGGGTGGAAGCTGCTGTCGGACTACTGCTTCGATCCGGCCCGCGGGCTCTGGCGGCATCGCGACGGCGCCATCGACCCGCCGCTGCGGCTGACCGGCCTGTGCTATGACCCGGCCGGCCGGCTGCCCGACGCCGCCGCGCACCGGACCGCCCCGGAGAGCGCACTGGGGGACTATCTGGTCGAGGCCCGTGCGCTGCTGGCCGACCGGTCGCCGGCGGCGGAGGAACTCGCGGAGTGCTCGGTCGACGGCGCCCCGGGTCTGACCGCCGACTTCGAGTCACTGCGTTGGTTTCCCCTGCCGCGGTGCTGCCTGCGCTGAACAACTCACACTGAGGTGTGGAAACTTTTCCACGCCATAGCCTGGAAAAGTTTCCACACTTCAGCGTGAACTCCGGCTGGGTGGTCTGGGGCCCACACCTCGTGCAGCAGTTGCCGTTGACCGATCATTGCTATCGGCCGTCGGCCCGCAACGGGGACGTCCTGGCGCGACCCTGACGGTCACCAGGCCCGTCTTGTCGAGTCCGTGATGCTCAGTCGAGACAACCGGCTCCTTGCCGAACTTCGCGCGGGCTGGTCGAGCGAGACGACGGGCGGGCATGCAACGATCTGCCCATGATCTTGCGGGAGCCGGTCTTCGTCGGCCTCGACTGCGGCGGCACATGCAACAACGCGACGGTGCTGGCTGCTGGCGGAAGCTTCCTGGCCGACGGGCTGGTCGAGACGCCGAGCCTGGTGCTGCAGGGACCGGATGCGGCGGTGCAGGCCCTGGCGGTCTCCTTCGACCACGTGCTGACGCTCACCGGCACCGACCGCGCAGCCGTCGTGGCGGTGGGACTCGACACCCCCGGACCGGCCAGCGCCGACGGCGTCATCTCGTCGAAGGGCGCCACGAACTTCTCCGCCGAACCCTGGCGCGACTTCGACATCCGGCAGGCGTTGCAGGCCCGGCTGGGGCTGCCCGTGATCTACAACAACGACGGCAACGCGGCGGCGCTGTATGCCCACCACGCCTTCTTCGGGGCCGAGGCGGCGACCCGGTCGTCGGTCTCGGCGATCGTGGGTACGGGGCTGGGCGGTGGCGTGATCGAAGCGGGCCGGGTGCTGCGCGGCGCCGCCGGGATGGCCGGTGAGCTGGGTCACGTACACCTGCCGATGCTCGGCCTGCTCGAGCCCGACCAGCCGGTCCCGGAGTGCAACTGCGGCTTCGCCGGCGACGCCGAGAGCGTGGCGTCGCTGACCGGCATCGCCAAGAACCTGCTGCCCTACTGGCTGACCCGCTTCCCCGGTCACGAGTTGGGGCGGGTCGCGTCGCTGTTCGAAGGCGCCAGGCTGGTGCGTGCCTACGGCGAGAACGGCGACCTGCTGGCCCTCGAGGTGTTCCGGCAGCAGGCCATGGCCCTCGGCCGGCTGTTCACCATCGCGGCCAACTTCACCGACCCGCACGCCTACTTCGTCGGCGGCGGCGTGGTGGAGACCGGGCCGCAATTCCGCGACCGGTTCCTGGCCGCCATCCGCGAGCACACCGGGCTGCGTCGCGAGCAGGCCGCGGTGGCGAGGTTCGCACTGGTGCCGGACCTCGACATGGCCGGTGCCCGCGGCGCCGCGATCGCCGCCCGCGAGTGGGCGGCATGACGGCAGGGGCTTACTCCCGGCGCACGGCGTGGGCCCGCAACCTCAACACCCCGCTGCGCGACTTCCTGCGTACCGAGACCGGCAGCGCCGCGGTCCTGCTCGCGGCCACCGTCGTCGCCCTGGCGTGGGCTAACGTGGCGGCCACCTCCTACGCCGACTTCTGGCGCACGACGCTGTCGATCCGGGTCGGCAGCGCCGGCCTCGGCCTGGACCTGCGCGACTGGGTCAACTCGGGCCTGATGACCTTCTTCTTCTTCGTGGTGGGCCTGGAGGCCCGCCGGGAGTTCGACATGGGGGAGTTGCGGGAGCGGCGGCGGGTCGCCCTGCCGCTGGCCGCCGGCATCGGCGGGATGGCCGTCCCGATCCTGATCTACCTGCTGTTCAACCACGGCCGGACCTCGGCGCACGGTTGGGGCATCGCCATGTCGACCGACACCGCGTTCGCGCTGGGCCTGCTGGCGCTGGTCGGGCCCCGGTTCCCCGATCGGCTGCGTTCCTTCATGCTCACGGTCGTCGTCGTCGACGACATCGTCGCCCTGGTCGTCATCGCCACCGTCTACACCGAGCACCTGGTGTTGCCCGCGCTGGTCGTCGCCGGGGCGCTGTTCGCGATGGTGCTGGTCATCCGGGCGCTGCGCGTGCACACCGGCCTGGTCTATTTCCTCGTCGGCATCGCCACGTGGGCGGCGCTGCTGCGATCCGGCGTCGACCCGGTGGTGGTGGGGCTGGCCATGGGATTGCTGACCTACGCCTATCCGGCGCGCCGCGGCGACCTCGATCGCGCCGCGACGCTCTTCCGGCTCTTCCGCGAGCAGCCCACGCCGGAGCTGGCCCGGGAGGCCCGCGCGGGGCTGGGGACGGCGATCTCGCCGAACGAGCGGCTGCAGCAGCTCTATCACCCGTGGACGAGCTACGTCATCGTGCCGGTGTTCGCCCTCGCCAATGCCGGGATCACGATCGACGGTGCCTTCCTGTCCAGTGCCTTCCACTCCCCGATCACCTTGGGCATCGTGGTCGGGTACGTCGCCGGCAAACCCGTCGGAATCCTCGGCACGTCATGGCTGGTCAGCCGGCTGAGCCGGGGAAAGCTGCGGCCGCCGGTGGGCTGGGCGGCGGTTGCCGGCGGTGGCACGATCGCCGGAGTCGGCTTCACCGTCGCGCTGCTGATCGCCGGCCTGGCCTTCGACGGCGTCGCGCTCGAGCGGGCGAAGCTGGGGATCCTGACGGCGGCTATGCTGGCCGCCCTGCTGAGCCGGCTGCTGTTCCGGGCCACCGTCCTGCTGCCCGACCGGCTGCGCCTGCGCGCCCTGCTGGGCACGACCGGCCCGCTGGTCGACCTCGCGGTGCCGGTCGACGAGCGCGACCACATCCGCGGTCCGCGCGACGCTGCGGTGACGCTCGTGGAGTACGGCGACTTCGAGTGCCCCTACTGCGGGCAGGCGGAGCCGGTCGTGCGCGAGTTGCTCGCCGACTTCGGCGACCTGCGCTACGTCTGGCGCCACCTGCCGCTCACCGACGTCCACCCGCACGCCCAACTCGCTGCGGAGGCATCCGAGGTGGCCGCCGGCGAGGGAGCTTTCTGGCCGATGCACGACCTGCTGATGCAGCACCAGGGCGCATTGCTGGTCGGCGACCTGGCGGGTTACGCCGCCGATCTCGGCCTCGACGCGGAGCGGTTCACGAACGCTTTGGAGTCGCACGACGGCGCGGCACGGGTCGCCGAGGACGTCGACGGCGCCGACCTCAGTGGCGTGGCCGGCACGCCGACGTTCTTCGTCAACGGCCGCCGGCACCACGGTGCCTACGACATCGCGGGCCTGACCGAGTCCGTCCGGCTGGCCAAGGCCAGGCTCGCGGCGAAGTCCGGCGGGCTGAAGCGCTGACAGGAACAGGCCAAGATAGGTATGTTGAAGTGCATGTTTCGAATCTTGCGCTGGACAGCGCTGGCCGGGGCCGCCTATGTGGCGGTCAAGTCCGTACCCGACGTTCGCCGTTACCTGAAGATGCGCTCGCTGTAGCTTGCGTCGCCGGCGTGTCAGCGCCGAGGCCGGGTTGGGGAGATGCGTCAGCCGCCTGTAGTGCCGCGGAGACTAGTGCCGCGGAGACGACGTCCCGAGCTTCGGCCTGGATGCGAGCCAGGTGCTCGGGTCCGCTGAAGGACTCGGCGTAGATTTTGTACACGTCCTCGGTGCCGGACGGCCGGGCGGCGAACCAACCCGACCCGGTGCACACCTTGACGCCGCCGATCGGCGCCGCGTTGCCGGGCGCGGCGGTGAGGACCGCCGTGATCGGATCGCCGGCGAGCCGGGTCGCGGTGATCTGCTCGGCGCTCAGCCGGGCCAGTGCCGCCTTCTGCTCCCGGGTGGCCGGAGCGTCCACCCGGGCGTAGGCCGGGTCGCCGAAGCGGGCTCGCAGGTCGGCGTACAGATCGCTCGGCGACCGGCCGCTCACCGCGGTCATCTCCGCCGCCAGCAGTGCCAGGATGATGCCGTCCTTGTCGGTGGTCCAGGTCGTGCCGTCGTGCCGCAGCAATGATGCCCCTGCGCTCTCCTCGCCGGCGAAGCCGATCGCCCCGCTGAGCAACCCCGGCACGAACCACTTGAAACCCACCGGCACCTCCACCAGCCCGCGGCCGAGGTCGGCGGTGACCCGGTCGATCGTCGACGAGGAGACCAGCGTCTTGCCCACCGCCGCGGCCGCCGGCCAGCCGGGCCGGTGCGTGAACAGATAGGCGATCGCGACCGCGAGGTAGTGGTTGGGGTTCATCAGCCCCTCGGCGGTGACGATGCCGTGCCGGTCGGCATCGGCGTCGTTGCCCGTACACAGGTCATATTCGTGCTTGTGCGTGGTCAGCGACGCCATCGCGTAGGGCGACGACGGGTCCATCCGGATCCTGCCGTCCCAGTCCAGCGGCATGAACCGCCACGTCGGGTCGACCAGCGGGTTGGTCACGGTCAGGTCGAGGCGGTAGCGGTCGGCGATCTCGGCCCAGTAGGCGACGCTGGCACCGCCCAGCGGGTCGGCGCCGATCCGCACCCCGGCGGTACGGATGGCCGCCAGGTCGACCACGGCCGGGAGATCGCCGACATAGGCGTCGAGGAAGTCGTGCGTCGCGGTCGTCGCGGCCAGCCGGGCCCGAGAGTAGGGGATGCGCCGGACCTCCCGGCCGCCGCCGCGCAGGATCTCGTTGGCCCGTTCGGTGATCCAGCCGGTCACATCGGTGCCCGCCGGGCCGCCGTGCGGCGGGTTGTACTTGTAGCCGCCGTCCGTCGGCGGGTTGTGCGAGGGGGTGAGCACGACGCCGTCGGCCGGCCCGGTCGGGCGCCCGCGGTTGTGCGCCAGGATGGCGTGGGAGAGCACCGGCGTCGGCCCGTAGCCGCCCCGGCAGTCGATCACCGTGGTCACGTCGTTGCCGGCGAAGACCTCCAGCGCGCTCACGAACGCCGGCTCCGACAGCGCGTGGGTGTCGCGCAGGAGGAACAACGGACCGGTGATCCCCTGGCCGGCGCGGTATTCCACCACCGCCTGGCTGACCGCGACGATGTGGTCCTCGTTGAAGCTGCGCAGCAGGCTCGACCCGCGGTGCCCGGACGTGCCGAAGGCCAGCCGCTGCTCGGCCGCCGCCGGATCGGGGTGCTCCGCGAAGTACGCGGTCACCAGCCGCGGGATGTCGGTCAGATCGGCCGGCCCGGCGGGCTGACCCGCCCGGGGGTGCGCTGCGGTCACCGGTGGCCGCCGAGGGCTCTGTCGTAGACCGACAGGGTCGCCCTGGCGACGGTGTCCCAGCCGAAGTCCTCGACGACCCGCTGGCGGCCGGTCTCGCCCATCTCCGCCGCGCGGTGCGGGTCGGCCAGCAGTTCGTTGACCCGCGCCGCGAGGGCGTGCTCGAAATGCCGCGGCCGGGTCTCGTCGTAAGGGACCAGGAGTCCCGCCTCGCCGTCGTCGACCACTTCGGGGATGCCGCCAACGGCGGAGGCGACGACGGGGGTGCCGCAGGCCATCGCCTCCAGGTTGACGATGCCCAGCGGTTCGTAGACCGACGGGCAGACGAAGACGGTGGCGTGCGTGAACAACTGCACCAGGTCGTCGCGGGGGAGCATCTGCCGCACCCACACCACCCCACCGCGCCTGCGCTGCAGTTGCTCCACGTCGGCCGCGATCCGCTCGCCCAGCTCAGCGGTGTCCGGGGCCCCGGCGCAGAGCACCACCTGCACGCCGGCTGCGAACTCCGCGGCCGCGGCGATCAGGTGATCGATGCCCTTCTGCCGGGTGATCCGCCCGACGAACAGCACGTAGGGCCGGTCGGGGTCGATGCCGATCCGGTGCACTACGTCGGTCCGGTGGTCGGGTGCGTACAGCTCGGTGTCGATGCCGTTGCGCACGACGTGCACCCGGTCGCGGTCGAGGTGCGGGTAGCACTCCAGGATGTCCGCCCGCATCCCGTCGCTGACGGCGATGATCGCGTCGGCGTCGGTGCAGGCGACCCGCTCGACCCAGCTGGACACGGCGTAGCCGCCGCCGAGCTGCTCGGCCTTCCACGGTCGCCGCGGCTCCAGGCTGTGCGCGGTGACGACGTGCGGGATGCCGTACATCATCTTCGCCAGGTGCCCGGCGAAGTTGGCGTACCAGGTGTGGGAGTGCACGAGCTCGGCTTCGGCCAGCGCCTCGACCATTCCCAGGTCGACCGACAGGGTGCGCAGCACGGGGTTGGCCACCGACAGCCGCGGGTCCGGCTGGTGCGCGACGGCCCCCTGCCGATCGGCGCCGAAGCAGTGCGCGTCGACATCGACGAGCCGGCGCAGCTCGCGGACGAGGAAGTCGACGTGGACGCCGGCCCCGCCGTAGACGTCCGGCGGGAATTCGCGGCTCAGGACTGCGACGTGCACCGATCGAGGCTAACCTCCCGGGCCGATGACCCCCGGGTGGGCCAGGGCGACGCGCCGCAGCTCGGCTGGTCCGACCCGGCAGCAGCCGCCCAGCAGGCGAGCCCCGGCCGCGACCCAGCCGACCACGTCGTACGTCAGCAGTCCGGGCTCGCCCGCCCACCGCCGCGTCGCCGCGTCCCAGCGCTCACCGCTGTTGGGGTAGGCGACGACCGGCTTGCCGCTGGCTTCGGCGGCCACGGTGACGGCGGCGCCGACGCCGGCCGGGTCGGTGCAGTTGACGCCCACGGCGATGACGGCGGCTACGCCCCGGGCGAGAGCGAACACTCCGGCGGCCGGCTCCCCACGCCGGGTCCGTACCGTGCCCTGCCGGTCGACGACGGTAGTCAGCGACAGCCAGGCGGGCACGCCGAGCGCGTCGACCTCGGCGAGCAGTGCCGCTGCCTCGGCGGCCGCCGGGATCGTCTCGCAGGCCAGCACGTCGGCGCCTGCCTCGGCCAGCACCGCCAGCCGGGGCCGGTGAAACGCCCGCAGCTCGGCCACGCTCAGCCCGCCGCCGGTGCGCCCGGTCCAGGCCGGGTCGGTGTAGTCGCCGGTGTATTCCGACCCGTCGGCCAGCAGGGCGCCGTACGGTCCGACCGAGCCGGCCACCCACGAGGCGTCGCCGACGCCGGCCTGCTCGGCCGCGCGGCGCGCCAGCGCCACCGAGCGCGCCATCAGTGTCCGGGCGGCGGCCCGGTCGATCCCGGCCGCGGCGAAACCCTCGAATGTCGCCTGGTAGGTCGCCGTCGTCGCGACCCGGGCACCGGCGGCGAAGAAGGCCGTGTGGGCGGCCTGCACGGCCATCGGGTCGTCACGCAGCAGCCGAGCCGACCACAGGGCGCAGGACACGTCGTGCCCGGCGCGTTCCAGCTCCGTCGACAGCCCGCCGTCGAGGACGACAGTGCCCTGGCGCAGCGCGGCGGCGAGGGTGCGGGTCACGTGCAGTGAGTGCTACTCCGCGTCGTGGAGCAATTGGCACAGCTGTGCCCGGCTGATGTTGCCGCCGGAGACCACCAGGCCCACCCGGCTCCCGGCAAGTTGCTCGTGCAGCCGCAGGGCGGCGGCGAGCGGCGCGGCACCGGCCGCCTCGACCAGGTTTCGGGTGGTGTCGAGCAGCGCGATCATGGCCGCCCGGATCTCGTCGTCGTCGACCAGCACGAAGTCGCTCAGGTGCTCGCGCAGCACCTGTTGCGGCAGCGCGAAGCCGACCCGGGTGGCCAGGCCTTCGGCGAAGGTCGCCATCGTGTCGGTGCATGGCCGCCCCTCCCTCCAGGAGCGGTAGGCGGCCGGGGCGGCCGAGGACTGCACCCCGATGACCCGCAGCCCGGGCGACACGGCATGGGCGACGAGGCAGGCGGCGGCCGCACCGCTACCGCCGCCGACCGGGACGATGAGCACGTCGAGATCCGGCCGGTCCTCGATCACTTCCAGCGTCAATGTGCCCACGCCGGCGATCAGGTCGGGCTCGTCGGCCGAGTGGATGTAGCGGTAGCCGTGCCGGGCGGCGAGCTCCTCGCAGTGCTCGCGAGCCTCGTCGAAGTCGGCACCGCGCTCGATCACCTCCGCGCCGAACGAGCGGATCGCCGCCAGCTTCACCGGGTTGGCCCGCTCCGGCACGCAGATGATCGCCCGCGCGTCGAACAGCCGAGCCGCGTAGGCGATCGACTGCCCGTGGTTGCCGGTCGATGCGCAGATGACACCGCGGGCCCGCTCCTCGGCGCTGAGCCGGCCGAGCAGGTTGACGCCGCCGCGCACCTTGAAGGCCCCGACGGGCTGGTGGTTCTCGTGCTTCAGCCAGGTAGGTGTGCCCACCAGCGCGTCGAGCTGCGGGTAGCGGTGCAGCGGGGTACGGGAGAGGTGCGGAGCCAGCCGGCGCCGGGCCGCCAGGACGTCGGCCATGGTCGGGAGCGTCACGGCATTCAGTGTCGAGGGGTCGGTGGTGGTCACCGTTTCACGGTAGCTGTCACCGCGGCCGCAGGTGGCGTCGAGTCGTGCGGTCGGCCCGGCACCGTCACCCCGACGGATCTGACACTGCCGCGGGCGAGTGCCACCGATCTCGAGCCGTACGAAGGGATGCTGGTGCGGCTGCCGCAGACCCTGACCGTCACCGAGCACTCCCAACTCGGCAGGTTCGGCCAGGTCGTGGTGTCCGCCGGTGGCCGGCTGCGGCAGCCGACGTCTCTGCTGAGCGCGACCGACCGGACCGCGGTGCACGCCTTGCAACAGGGCAACGACCGCAACCGGCTGATCGTCGACGACGGCGACCAGTCGCAGAATCCCGACCCGATCGCGTTCGGCCACGGCGGCCGGCCGCTGTCGGCGAGCAACACGCTGCGCGGCGGCGACACGGTGACCGGCGCGGTCGGCGTCCTGACCTACACCTGGGCCGGCAACGCGGCCAGCGGCAACGCCTACCGGCTGCGGCCGATCCACGCACTCGGCGGAGCCGCCGAGTTCGCCCCGGCCGACCCGCGCCCCACCGCGCCCCCGGTCAGCGGCAGCGGCGGGATCAAGGTGGCCTCGGCCAACCTGCGCCCGCGCCGGCGCGGAAACCTGGGCCTAAAGGCCGGGCTGCTCTACCGGGCGGCGTCGGTGACCCCGGTCGCCGGTGCGACCTTCGTCGACCAGAGCGCGGTCTTCGAACGCCGGCCGGTCGGGCAGACGTTCGGCACTGCCGGCGGTGCGCGGTTCACGGTGATCGCCAACCACTTCAAGTCCAAGGGCTCCTGCCCGGCGACCGGCCCGGATGCCGACGCCGGTGACGGGCAGGGCTGCTGGAACGCCCACCGGACCGACCAGGCCGACGAACTGGCAGCCTGGGTGCCCGGCACCGTGCTGCCGGCGGCCGGCGACCCCGATGTGCTCAACGCCGACGAGCCCGGGGTCCTCGACTACAACACCGAGTTCAAGTCCCCGGGACAGCTCACCTCGCTGTATGCCCCGGACCGGTTCCGTACCAGCGACCACGATCCGGTGGTCGCCGGTTTGCACCTCCGCTCCTGCCACCGCCGTGCACCCGGTGTTTCATGATCCGGGCGTCGTGAGGTTTGTCCTGGCAACCCGAGGCCTCGATCATGAACGGGAGCCGCCGACTGGATCTCGAACGCGAGACCGGCGCTACAGGTCGAAGACCGGCCGGAGCCGCTCCCAGCGGTGGATCTCGGCGCCGTTGGTGCGGCTGAACTCCGCGTGTATGGGGTGGCCCTGCCAGGTCCCGTCCACCGTCGCCGTGTCCGGCCCGCCGTAGATCATCGTGGCAATGGTGCCCGGCGGGACAGGCGCGAACGGATCATCGACCGCGGTGAGCGCGGCGCATGCCTCGGCGGCGTTAGGGTGATCCCCGCCGACCGGGTCGCAGGTGAGGGTGCGGGTGATGGCCGGGCGATCAGGGGAGCGCCTGGTCACGGTCAGCCGGCTGGCAGCTTCGTCACTCACCGGACCATAGTCACATTGGTTCGGCCATGAGTGCCAGCGCCGGCCGCGGTCTGCGGTGCACCTCGGGGCGGCCTTCGACGTGCAGTTGGGGGATGAGTCGCGAGAGGCTGCGCGGCATCCACCAGTTGGCGGGGCCGAGCAGGTGCATCACCGCCGGCACCAGCAGCATGCGGACGATCGTCGCGTCGATGAAGATCGCGGCGGCCATGCCGATCCCGATCACCTTGAGGAAGATCAGCTCGCTCGGGATGAACGCGGCGAAGACGGCGATCATGACTGCCGCCGCTGCGCTGATGACCCGCGCGGTGCCCGCCAGCCCACTGACGATGGCGCTGGAGTTGTCGTGCGTTCGCAGCCAGGCCTCGCGCATCCGGGCGACGAGGAACACCTCGTAGTCCATCGACAGTCCGAAAAGGACAGCGAACATCAGCACCGGGATGAACGCCGGCACCGGAGTGCGGGTGTCGACGCCGAACAACGCGCCGAAGGCCCCGCCCTGCATGACCAGGGCCACCACGCCGTAGGCCGCGCCCACGGAGAGCAGGTTCATCACCGCCGCCTTGATCGCCACGGCGACGCTGCGGAAGGCGATCAGCAACAGCAGCATGGACAGGCCGACCACTCCGCCGATGAGCAGCGGCAGCCGGGAGACCACATTGTGCGTGCTGTCGATCGAGGTCGCCGTCACCCCGCCCATGTGCACCGTCAACCCGCTGCGCGACTCAGTGGCCGGGATGACCTGGTCGCGCAGTCGGCGGACCAGGTCCATGGTCGCCGTGGCCTGCGGCCCGGTGGCCGGGACGACGCTGAGCACGGCGGTGTCCCCGGCCGGGTTGAACAGCGGCGGTCCGACGGCCGCGACGCCCTCGGTTGCCGCGGTGTCCTTGCGCAGGTCGCCGACCGCGGCCGGGCCGGTGCCCGCGGGCACTTGGGCGACGAGCAGCAGTGGGCTGGTGGCGCCGGCACCGAAGGCACGGACGGTCATCTCGTAGGCATGCCGGTTGGAACTGCCGGCCGGGTCGTTGCCGGCATCGGGGAAGCCGAAGCTCACCCCGAGGAAGGGAGTGGCCAGCGCGACCAGCAGGGCCAAGCCGGACAGCACGCCGACGACCCGGTGCCGCTCGACGAGCCGGCTCCACCGCAGCCACCGCGCACTCGGCTCGCCGACCTGGACCGGCGCGGCGGTCACGACGCCCGGCTGCCGCCGGCGCAGCCGAGGCAGTCGCAGCCGGTCGATCTGCGCGCCGAAGCAGCCGAGCAGGGCCGGGAACAGGGTGACCGAGGCGACCATGACGATGAAGACGCCGGCGATCGTGACCGAGGCGGCACCGCGCATGAACGACAGCCCCATGGCGAAAAGGCCGAACATGCTGATGATGACGGTGCTGCCGGCGAGCAGCACCGAGCGTCCGGCGGTGTCGAGGGTGGCGATCGTCGCTGCCTCGGGATCGAGACCCTCGGCCCGCCACTCCCGGAAGCGGGTCGCCATGAGCAGCGCGTAGTCGATGCCGATACCGATGCCCATCATCGCCGCCAGCGAGGTCGACCAGTCGGGGACGGGCATGGCGGCGGCGATGACGCCGGTCAGCAGGCTGCTCACCCCGAGCCCGGCGACGGCGATCATGATCGGCAGCCCGGCCGCCACGACCGATCCGAACATGATGAGCAGGATGATGGCGGCCGCGACCAGACCGATCCCCTCCGAGCCGATGGCGCCCTGCTCGGCCTTCTGCACCGCCTGGCCGCCGAGGGCGATCTGGATGCCGGGCCGCTGCGCGTCGTGGGCCAGGGCGAGCAGGTGCCTGGTGTCGGCGATCGGCACATTTTCGTAGTTGGTCAGGTCCAGGGTGGCCTTGGCCAGCAGGGTGTGCCCGTCCGGTGCGATCGATGCCCGAGTGGAGTACGGATCGCTGACGGCGGCCACCTGCCGGGCTGCACCCAGCCGCTGGAGCAGGCGGTCGACGGTGGCCCGCACCCGGGTGGCGGTGACCGGCCCTGAGGTGTGGACGACCACGTCCACCGTGGCGCCGGACTGAGCCGGAAATCGTTGCTCGAGCAACTGCAGCGCTGCCTGGGAATCGGATCGGGGAGCGACGTAGTCGGCACTGAACGCGCCGTGGAACAGCATGGACAGCCCGAACGCGATGGCCAGGGCGGCGAGCCAGCCGAGCAGCACGCGGCCGCGGTGTCGGTAGGAGACCCCGGCAAGGCGCCCCAACGCGCTGGGGCCAGCGGAGTCGGCGTACTCCGGATTGGGCGCTGTCAGTACCGCGGACTGGCTCACGAGTTCTCCCCGGGCTGGCTGTGATGATACGTAACCTGAGTTACGATAACTAACCAACACGAAGTCGCGTAGCTTGTCAAGGCCGCTTCACGGGCGTGATGATGCGTTGCCCGACCCCTCGTGTTGTGGGGCGCTCGACTCATCGGAAGGATGCGGATGTGGTTGACGATGTGGTTGAGGACGGCACGACGGGTGCGGTCGGGGAGCCGACCGATGATCCGATCACCGAGCCGCTGACCAGACGCGCCCGCGCCCGCGCCGCCACCATCGACGAGATCAAGCAGACCGCGCTCACCCTTATGCGGCAGCAGTCGACGACCGACGTCCGCTTCGCCGACATCGCCCGGTCGATGGGCCTGACGGCACCGGCGCTCTACCGCTACTTCGCCGACCGCGACGAGTTGTTGACGGCGATGATCGTCGACGCCTTCGAGGATCTCGCCGCCGCGCTGGCGGCCGCCGTGGTGGCCGTCCCGCCCGGCGATCCCGGCCGGCGGCTGATGGCGACTGCCCAGGCCTACCGGCTGTGGGCGCGCCAGGACCAGCAGCGCTTCGCCCTGATCTTCGGCCTGCCGGTGCCGGGTTACGTCGCGCCCGTCGAGGGGCCCACCGCGCTGGCTGCCAAGCGCGCCATGGCCAACCTGGAAGGCGTCGTCGTCGCGGCGATGGAGGCCGGGATGGCCGGGCCGCCGATCGTGCCCGAGGCCGGAGCGGCGCTGGCGCGGCACCTGGGGGAGGAGCGGCACCGGTGCCCGGCCATCCCGGCTGCCACCTACCAGGCCATGCTGCTGTGCTGGGCGGGCCTGCACGGCTTCGCGTGTCTCGAGGCATACGGCCACCTCGAGTGGCTGAGCGACGATGGGCGCGACGCGCTCTTCACCGCCCAGGTGCGGCTGTCCGCGGCGTCCATGGGCCTGTCGGATCCGGCACCGGGCACGGTCGGATAGCGGTTCTGGTTTAACGCGCTGCTGTGGCGGAAGGACTTGCGCGCAGAGCGGCCACCGTGCCCCCGACTCTCCCGTGCAGGAAGGATCGAAGCATCCATGGACGCCATCGTGCTGCTCAAGGATGACCACAAGACCGTGGAGAAGCTGTTCAAGCAGTTCGAGAAGGCCGGCGACACCGCCTATTCCGCCAAGCGGAAGCTGGTCGACCAGATCATCGCGGAGTTGTCCGTCCACGCCTTCATCGAGGAGCAGTTGTTCTATCCCGAGGCGCGCGCGCTCGCTCCGGAGACCAAGGACCACGTGCTGGAGAGCCTCGAAGAGCACCACATCGTCAAGTGGGTCCTGTCGGAATTGCAGGATATGGACTCACACGACGAGCGCTTCGACGCCAAGGTGACGGTGCTGATGGAAAACGTCCGGCACCACGTGGAGGAAGAAGAGCAGGAGTGGTTCCCCGAGGTTCGCCGCGGGGCGGGCCGCAAGGCACTGCAGGAGTTGGGCGATCGGATGGGCAAGGCCAAGCGCACGGCGCCGCGCGACCCGAGGCCGCGGGCCTCGGACGTCCCTGCCTGACCCTCCCTGCCTGAAGGCCAGGGCGGGTCTATCCGCCCGCGACACGCATAACGCCACAGAATTTCCTACGCTCCGTAGTCGCGCACCTCGTAATTACGGAACGTGGTTCTCAGGGCGATGATTCCTCGGTATGGTGCCTCTGCGCGCCTGCGCCGATGGAGGAATCGCCATGTCACGGTGCTATTCGATCACCCAGCGTAACGTTATGGCCTTCTTGGAAGCCTCGTTCGACCCCGCCGAGCCGGAGCGATGGCACCATTTGCGTGACATCACCGCCGCTCTTGGCCCGGCGACAAATGTGGAGTTCGAGTCCGTACGCCGGGCGATGCCGCGGCTCAGCGACGACGGGCTCATCGAGTTGCGGACCGTCCCGATGCCCAACTGGGGCGTCGGGCGCTCGCAGACCTACGCCCGCCTGCGCGTCGCGGCGCCGGCGCCGGTGCCCGTGCCGGTCGGCTTCTAGCCAGCCGCACCAGCCGGACCGGGCAGCCAGCCTGCCCGCGGCGTATGCGCGAGCACCGCCTCCGGCCGGATGCCGGTGACGTGCCCGCCCGCGCTGCCGACGGCCAGCAGGGTGCGGCGCAGGTCGGCGTCATGGGGCAGGTGCAGCTCGTCGGGAGCCGACGGCGGCCAACCGGCTCGCACCGCCTGCGCCGCCTCGAACAGCGCCGTGAGGCCGGCCGAATCACGCAACAATGGCCGCGTCGCCGCGAGCCGGGCCGTGACAGCGATCAGTTCCGCCTCGACCGCGTCGGCATTGCCGCCACACATCGCGGCCGACAACTCCGGTCGGGTCGCCGCGACCCGGGTGGCATCGCGGAAGGATCCCGCCGCCAGCGACAGTGCCATCGGGTCTTTCCCGGCGGCGATGGTCAGTGCTGCGGCGATCAGGTGCGGCAGATGGCTGATCCGGGCGACGATCGCGTCGTGGGTGGCCGACGTGCTGGGCACGACCCGGCAGCCCAACGCGGTCACGGTCGCGGCGACACCCAGCCAGGCGGTCAGGTCGGTCTCCTCGTCGAGGGTCAGCACCCACGGGCAGCCGTCCAGCAACCCGGCGTCGCCCGCCGCGAATCCGGACTCGGCCGTGCCGGCCATCGGGTGGCCGCCGACGAAGGCGAACCGGTGCCGGGCCGCCAGCGCGCGGACCGGTTGCTTCACCGAGGTCAGGTCGCTCACCACCAGCGTCGGAGGCGCCACGGCCGACACCGCGGCGAGCAACCGTTCGACTGCCGCCAGCGGGACGGCCAGGAAGGCGATCACGCTGGTCCCCACCAGCGCCTCGAGTGACGCCGCGACGGGTAGGTCGGCCGCCGCGGCCGCGCCGACTGTCGGCGGGTCGGCGTCCCACCCGGCCGACGGGATGCCGGCGGCTACCAACGAGCGGAGCAGGGAGCCGCCCATCAGTCCCAGACCGATGACGCCGACCGAGCCTGCCGAGTCCTCCACCACCGGTGCATGATCGCACTTGAACATGTTCAAGGATTGCGCTACGGTCGTATTGAACACGTTCAAAGGAGGCGCCATGACCTGGACGGTCACCACGTACCTGATGTATCTGGCGATCAGCACCGCCCTGACGGTGTGGGTCGGCCGGACGCTCTACCGCAACGGGCGGGTCTTCCTCGTCGAGGTCTTCGCCGGCCAGGAGGGGCTGGCCCGGGCGGTCAATCACCTGCTCGTGGTCGGCTTCTACCTGGTCAACTTCGGCTTCGTGTCGCTGTTCCTGCGCCTGCGCCACGAGGTGCCCGACGCCCGGGCGTCGATCGAAGCGCTGTCCACGAAGGAGGGCGTCGTCCTGCTGGTGCTGGGCGCCATGCACTTCATCAACATGTACGTGCTCAACAGCTTCCGCCGTCGGGGGCTGGCGCCGCGGCAGACCCGGCCGCCGGTCGCGCCTGACGCATGGACACCGCCCGGGCCGCCGCAAGGGCAGCCGCGACAGGCGCCCCCGCCTCCGCCGTACGGCTACTCGGCACCCGGCCCGGCCCGGGCGTGACGGGGGGCTGCCATCATGCGCAGCGCCGTCATGCGCAGCGCCACCGTGCTCTACGACGCCGACTGCGCCCTGTGCCGAAATGCCAGGGCGTGGTTGGAGTCGCAGCAGCAACTCCTGCCGCTGGAGTTCGTCCCGGCCGCTTCGCCGGAGGCGCAGTGGCGGTTTCCCGGCCTCGATCACCGGGCGACCCTGCGCGACCTCACCGTCGTCGCCGACACCGGCGAGGTGTGGCGGGCCGAGCGGGCTTGGGTGTTTTGCCTGTGGGCCTGTGCCGAGCACCGGCTGAAGGCCGAGCGACTGTCCTCCCCGGCGATGCTGCCGCTGGCCCGCGGCGTCCTCGGTGCCATCAGCCGCAATCGGCACTGGATAGCATCGGCCAATGGCTGAGACGGTCCCCGTCGAGCCGCCCAGCCGCGGCGAGCAGACGCGTGCGCTGATCCTGGACACCGCGCTGCGGCTGTTCGAGGAGCAGGGCTACGAAGGCACGACGATGCGGGCCATCGCCGCCGAGGCGGGCGTCTCCGTCGGCAACGCCTACTACTACTTCGACTCCAAGGAGCAGTTGATCCAGGCGTTCTACGGCCGCAACGCGCAGCGCCACGTCCAGGTTGCCGGGTCGGCCATGCGTGACGAGCGTGATCTGTCGAGCCGGCTGCGGGCCGTACTCCGGGGCTGGGTCGACATCAACGAGCGCTATCACGAGTTCGCCGGCTCGTTCTTCAAGCACGCCGCCGACGGGCGCAGCCCGCTGTCGCCGTTCAGCCGGGAGTCGGTGCCCGCCCGGGAGGCGGTGACGAGCATCTTCCGCGACGTCGTGGAGGGCTCCGACGCCAAGATCGCGCCGGCGTTGCGGGCCGAATTGCCCAACCTGCTGTGGCTCTACCAGATGGGCCTGGTTCTGTACTGGGTGCACGACCGGTCACCGGGCACGGCGAAAACGTACGAGCTGATCGACCGTACTGTCCCGCTCGTCGTACGCGCTATCGCGCTGAGCCGCTTCCGGGTCCTGCGGGGACTGCTGGACGACACGCTGGAGCTTGTCGGGTCGCTGACGGGCAAGCCGTGACACCCACCGTGCGCCGTGCGCGCACCGCGGATGTCGCGGCGATCCGCCGCTTCGTGGACGCCTACACGGCCGAGCGGATCCTGCTCGGCAAGGCCACCGTCACGTTGTACGAGCACGTGCAGGAGTTCTGGGTGGCCGAGTCCGACGGCGTGGTGGTCGGCTGCGGCGCGCTGCACGTGCTGTGGGAAGACCTCGCCGAAGTGCGCACGGTGGCCGTCGATCCCGCCTGTCGCGGCCGCGGCATCGGTCACCTGATCCTCGAGCAGTTGCTCGACGCCGCTCGGACCCTCGGGGTGGGCCGGGTGTTCGTACTGACCTTCGAGGTGGACTTCTTCGCCCGGCACGGCTTCTGTGTGATCGACGGGGCGCCGGTGGCACCGCACGTGTTCGAGCAGTTGCTGCAGTCCTACGACGAGGGCGTGGCGGAGTTCCTCGACCTCGACCGGGTCAAGCCGAACACCCTGGGGAACACCCGCATGCTGCTGCGCCTCCAGGCCCCCGGACGCCCAGATGGCAGCACGTGACGGGGTGTTCACGTTGTGGCACAGATCCGGCCAAGTTTGTGGATATGGGGGCCGCGGCTCGCGGCAGTTCGATACAACTGCCTTCGTACGGGGCGGCAACAGCGGGGGACGGGGGAGATCGACGTGCAACAGCTCGACCTGACGGCCCTGACGCGGCTGCGCCGGCGCCGACCGGAGCGCCTGCGCCGGATCTTGGCGGCGGTGGTGCTGGCCGGGCTGACCCTGCACGTGGCCATCGTGCCGGCGACGGCTCAGCCGACGGGGTTGCTGGCGGGCGGCTTCGCGTTCGGCTGGCAACGGCCGGCGGGCGGCAGCGGCGCCGCACAGCCCGTGCCCCCGGCCGGTGGCGCGCCGACAACGGCGGTTTCGTTCCGCCAGGCCGCGGCCACGGCCTACACGACAGCCGGCGCGGGCTCGGCGGCCCGGATCGCCATCGCCTTTGCCCGGGCACAGTTGGGCCTGCCCTACCAGTGGGGCGGCGACGGACCGGGCCATGCCGATGCCGGCTTCGACTGCTCCGGGCTGACGCAGGCGGCCTATGCCGCGGCCGCGGTGTCGATCCCGCGTACGGCGCAGACGCAGTACGACGCCGGACCCCGCGTCGCTGCCGGGGTGCCGTTGGAGCCGGGTGACCTGGTCTTCTACGGCACGCCGACCCGGGTCCACCACGTCGGGCTGTACGTCGGTTCGGGGCAGATGATCAACGCCCCGACGTTCGACCGGCCGGTGCAGGTCGCGCCGTATCGCTGGGCCGGTGACGACTATCTCGCAGCCACCCGCCCGACGGCCGGCGGCCTAACGGCGACGTCGGCTGCACCAGCGGCCACCGGGCCCGCCGCGCATCCTCCTACCGTGGTGCTCGGCGCGGCACCCCCGTCCGGCTCGACCGTCACGCCGACGCGGTCGCCGCAGCCCAGCGTCTCGCCCGACCGCAGCCCGTCGCCCTCGCCGTCGGGCAGCCCGAGCCCGTCCCCGTCGCCATCAGGCAGCCCCAGCCCCACCCCGTCGGCCAGCGCGCTCTCGCCCAGCCCCTGATCGTCATCTCGCTCCGCTCGATGCTCACCCGATAGACTGTCATCTCGCTCCGCTCCTCGCTTCGCTCGATGCTCACTCGACTTCAGCCGGCCGCCCCCGCGGCGATGGTGTCGGCAACCTGCCGGCGGCGCATTGCCAGCTCACGCTTTTCGAGGTCGACGGCCTCGGCCTGGTCCTCGTCGCCGCGCATCAGCGCGCTCAGATCGGCGCCCGCCATGCCAAGCACGCCCATGTCGGCGTACGCCTGCTGGATCCGCGGGCTCCACAGCCCGATGTCCTTGACACACGGGACGATGCGGCTGAACAGCGGCGACCGGAAGGCCCGCATCACCGGGGAGGTGTCGACGGCCGCCAAGCAGTCCTTGGCGTCGTAGCCGAGGCCTTCCCAGACCTCCTTGGCGCGCAGCCGGTCGCGCATCAGGTAGCAGCCCTCGATGACGAAGTCCTCACGCTCGGCCAACTCGCGACTGGCCAGCTGGGCGTAGCAGTCCTTGAGGGCGATCCGGCCGAAGGCGACATGGCGCGCCTCGTCCTGCATGACGTAGGCCAGGATCTGCTTGGGCAACGCGACCTGCGTCATGTCACGCAGGACGCCGAACGCCGCCAGCGCCAATCCTTCGATGAGCACCTGCATGCCGAGGTAGGGGAAGTCCCAGCGGGCATCCGACAGGGTGTCGTCCAGCAGCGCTTTCAGGTAGGGGTTGATCGGGTAGGCCAGGCCGAGCTTCTCCTGCAGGAACCTCGCGTAGGTTTCGGCGTGCCGGGCCTCGTCCATCGTCTGCGTGCAGGCATAGAACTTCGCGTCGAGGTCGGGCACCGACTCCACGATCCGGGCCGAACAGATCATCGCGCCCTGCTCGCCGTGCAGGAACTGGCTGAACTGCCACGCCATGTTGTGCATCCGCAGGCGGTCCAACTCGGCGGGGTCGTCCTTGATCTTGTCCCAGGTTCGCGAGCCGAATATCGGGATCGTTTCGATGGGTACGCCCAGCGGGTTGCCGGGGTCGATGTCGAGCGACCAGTCGATCCGGGTGGTGGAGTCCCACTGCTTGTCCTTGCCCTTCTGGTACAGGGCGAGCAACCGGTCGCGCCCGTCGTCGTACTTCCACGTGAAGCGGGTCGCGCAGGCCGCTTCGAGGTCCCAGGTCTGCATCTCGACCGGGAACGTGTACTTGTCGGCGGTGCTCATGCCGCCCTCCCTTCCATGAGAGCGCGGCGGAGAGTGCGTCGGCGGTGCTCATGCCGCCTCCGCGGCGGAGAGTGCGTCGGCGGTGCTCAACGGGTGCCTCCGGAAGCGCTCGCGGTCAGATAGCGGAAGACGAGCCGGGCCAGATTGCGGGCGACCACATCCGGCGGCTCCACCGGCACGACGAGGTGGGAAATGGTGAGGCGGACGAGCGAGTCGGCCACCATGTCGACGTCGCCGTCGGCGACACCGGGCCAGTCGTTGCGCAGATGCTCGGCCACGACGGCCTTGGCGACGCCGAGCACCGGCTCCGAGCGAGTGGTCAGCAGCGGCAACAGGTCGTCCTCGTTGTTTGAGGTGAGGATCGCCTTGAGCAGCGGCTTGTCCGTGGCGCGCCGGAAGGTGAACAAGACCGCCTCCTCGGCGGACTGCTCCGGATCGTCGCGATAGGCAGCCAGCACCGTGGTGATGCCCTCGAAGAAGCGCTCGGTCTCCCGCATCACGACAGCCCGGGCCAGCCCTTCCTTCGTGCCGAACTCGTTGTAGAGGGTCTGCCGCGACAGACCGACCCGCGCGGCGATATCGGTCATCCGGGCGGCACCCCACCCGTGGGCCATCACGACGTCGTACGCCGCGTCGAGGATCCCAGCACGCAATCGGGCCTTGGCCGTCTGTGCGTAGGAGGGGCCTTCCGGCATACCCGGCAGTGTTTACGTAACTTTACTTCATGTCAACTTTTCGTACATTCATGAGCTTGCTGTCAAGTGCGGTCGTAGCGGAGCCGGAACTCATTGCGCCGAGCGCCCTCTTGATCTGGCGCGTCAGGCAAGGCACGGTTCGAGGCGGGGGTCGAGCCCCTGCCCGCAGGGAGGGGGGATGTCGTGGCGCTGAACGGGTTCGTTGTCGCTGTCCGGCGCGACGACGCGCAGTGGCGGGTGGATCGACTGCCGGATGGCCTCCAGGCCGACCTCGAGGGCCTGGTCACCGTGCTGCGCCAACAGAGCGGCGAGGGAGGCTCGATCGGCCTGATCGACGTCGCCGACGAGTTCTTCGTCGCGGTCCGGACGACTCCCGGTGGGGGACTGCGGTTGCTGCTATCCGACGTCACCGCTGCGGTCGAGTGGGATCTGGCCCGTCAGGTCCTCGACCGGCTCGGCGAGGAGGGTCCGGATGAGGACGAGCTCGACGATGTCTGGCCGGTGGGCGACCTGGCCATCTTCAGCGATCTCGGTCTCGGCGAAACGGACCTGGGGACCATCCTCGACGATCTCGACCTGTACGCCGATGAGATGCTGATCGACATCGCGCAGCGGGTCGGTTTCGCCGAGCCTCTGCAGTTGGCGGTTGACGGCTCGGCTCGCTAGACACAACTCGATTTCCGTACACGACAGGAGAATGACGTGCCGTACTTCGCCGCCGCGCTCGCCCGCAAGCCTTCGGGCTGGACGGCCGCCGAGCTCGACCTCGAAGGAGTCGACGACGTGCTCGGGTTGACCGACCTGATGCGCGAGGTGGAGGAGCAGGCCGAGCTGACCCTGCTGTTCCTGGAGGAGGACGACGTCTACGTCGCCATCGTCCGGATCGACAGCGGCGAGGACCCGCGGATCTTCGTCTCCGACACCCGCGCCGGTGACGAATCGCGGGTCGCCGAGATGTTGCTCGAGGAGGTCGGCCGGCCTATCCCGGTGCCGTTCTCGGTCGACGACGAGATCACCGAGGAGGCTACCGCCGTCGACAAGGACGACGACGACGAGACAGGGGAGAGCACCGACGTGGTCCCGGCCGGCGACTCCGACCTGCTCACCGACCTCGGTACGCCGGCCGTCGACCTGCTCGCCCTGTGTGCCCACGAGGGCCTGCTTCCCGCCGACGTGATCACCGCGGTTGCCGAGCGGGCCGGCTGCGTCGACGAACTCGAGGAGATCCGCGAGGGGTGAGCCCGCAGTACGAGCAATGGATGCGCGCGGCCCTCGAGTCTGCGGCCTCCGCGGCGGCCGGCGGCGACGTGCCCGTGGGAGCCGTCCTCATCGACCCCGGCGGCTCGATCGTCTCCCGGGCAGGCAACGAGCGTGAGCGGTCCGGCGATCCCACGGCACACGCGGAGTTGCTCGTCCTGCGGTCCGGCGCGGCCCGACTCGACGGGTGGCGGCTGGCCGGCCACACCCTCGTCGTCACCCTCGAGCCGTGCACGATGTGCGCCGGCGCGCTGGTGTTGGCCCGCATCGCCCGGCTCGTCTACGGCGCGCCGGACCCGAAGGCCGGGGCGGTCGGCTCGCTGTGGGACGTCGTCCGCGACCGCCGGCTGAACTTCCGACCCGAGGTGGTGGCCGGCGTCCTGGCGGAGGAGAGCGGAGCGCTGCTGCGCGACTTCTTCTCGGCACACCGGACGTAGCGGGTCATCGCCCGGCGGCTCCGGTAACCTGATCCCCGGTGGCGTGTCCGAGCGGCCGAAGGAGCACGCCTCGAAAGCGTGTGAGGATGCAAATCCTCCGTGGGTTCAAATCCCACCGCCACCGCCAGTGACCTGGTGAAACGCCGGACCGGGCATCCGGCGGTTGTCGGCGTCCCGCTTACCCGTCTCAATTCCGGTCTCATTCCGACCAGGGACACGGCCCCGTCCGTCCGCTGGGTCAGGCGCTCACATCAGGGCCGAGAGCGGCCGCCAGCTTGTCCGCCGCTTCGCCGATCACGCGGAGGGTGGCGGTTTCGCAGCTGGTCATGCGCAGGATGCACGTCCGCCCGCCCTCGCCCACGGTCGGGGCGGAAACACTGGCGATCCTCGACCGGTCGACAGCACCGCGGAACTCTCCCAGGGCGCGCTTCCCCAGCTGCCACAGCAGCAATCGCTGGTCGGTCAGAACCAGCAAGCGCCGGTCGACGTGGATGCCGAGACTGCGTCCGATGTCCCGCGCAGCCGATCGCCGCTGGTGCCGGTGCCACAGCATCAGCAGCGGAAGGGCCTGCCCACACTGTGGGCACGCCTGGCGCGAGCACACCCCTCCAGAGCCCTGCGGCGAGTGCACATTCGAGATTGAACACGAGGAGCCCGGAGCGCCCGGGACTCCGTGTGAGGTAGTGCCGCCGCCACCGCCTTGACACGGACGAGGTCACCGATGCGCTTGACGCGCCAGTTGCGTGAACTGTGGCAGCGACACGATCTTGGGGGTTCGCGGTGGCATGTCGGCCGATCCATCCACCAGGGTCTGTCCGGGCTTCAGCCGCTGCACGTCGGCCAGGGTGAAGTCGACTCCGCCGGTGGAGTAGGACTTGTCCCGGGTCCAGCCGCAGCCGGTGTACCTGCGCGTTGGAGCCAGATCGGCGTTGCGCTTGGGCATCTGCCATCTGGCTGGCAGAACGTCCGTGCTGTTCGCTCCGGCGGGATCGTCACGCCAGTAGACCGTCGCACCGTCAATGTGATGTTTGCAGGAGACCAAGAGGCCGAGCTCACGCCGGTCACACCGTCAGTCGGCACAGTGCAGGATGCTGGCCACCAGCGCGCCTGCCGCAAGGACAGCGACCAGCAGGGAGGCGCCGGCGACTGGACGGCTTGGACGTACCCCGCCAGGTGTGGGAACAGGTGGCGGCTCCGTCGACGTGTGGCACGGCGCCGCGTGCTCGTTGCGCTGGTCGTACGCGAGGGTGCCCAGCACGGCCAGAGGGGGCAGGTTCAGCCGGACGGCGACCCGGTGGTATCCACCGTGGCCAGCCACGCGGTCGAACCGGCATGAAGTAGCGGCACCTACGTCGCACCCGAGTGGCGACTTGCCATCAGGGACTGCGGGCAGTAGCCGAAAGAGTTCGAGGTAGGAAGCGTCGGCCAAACGCAACTCGACGGCCTCCGGAGGGGTGAACCACCCAAGGAGGTCGTGCTCGTCCGCGGCGCAGTTCGTGGGGGTTCCAGTCCAGTCGTCGAGGATCCACACGTCCAGTTCCAAGTCTGGGGATCTGAGTTGCCAATCAGCTTTGCGCTCTGGGGCAGCCGCGCAGATCCCCAATTCCTCAGACAACTCCCGACTCACGGCCAGAGGACCTACCTCGCCCGGCTCGATGTGACCTCCGGGGAGATCCCAGACATCTGGGAACCATTTCCGTGTTGGCGAACGATGGCAAAGCAACAAGTCACCCCGGTGCAGAGCAGCCCGGCCACAACGTGGTGCACAAGGATCGAGGCTAGCGCCGCGCCTGTCACGGAGGGGGGCGGCACCCGTTCGCCTTCTCACTGGAAGCCTGGCCGGGTGACCAGCCCTCCGCCTCGCTCCGTCCTGGCTGCCTTCGGCCTGGAGGAAGTACAGCCGACTCTCCTCCCCGGCGGCCAGGGCGACTCGTGGAAAGCGGGCTCGCTTGTCCTAAAGCCGACAGCCAATGCCATCGAGGCAGCCTGGACTGCCGAGATGCTCAGCCGTCTGAAGCCAGAGAGCTTTCGCATCAATCAGCCGATCCGCAGTTCGTCGGGTGCATGGGTGGTGGACGGGTGGACCGCTTTCGCGCTCTTGCCTGGCGAGCACGACGTGGCGCATCGCTGGCCGGAGGTCGTTCAGGTCGGAGCGGCGCTGAACGAGGCGCTCATCGAGGTCCCGCGACCAGCGTTCCTAGGCGGCAGGACGGGGCCCTGGTCAATCGGAGACCGCGTCGCGTGGGGTGAGTCACCGCTCGCCATCCACCACGATGAGTTCAAGGTCGTCGGACACGCGTTGGCGAACTACGTCGAGCCCGAGGGTCTCACCAGCCAAGTGATACATGGCGACCTCAGCGGGAATGTGCTCTTCGCCCCTGGCCATCCACCGGCGGTCATCGACTTCGTTCCCTACTGGCGGCCGGCCGGCTTCTCGCTGGCGATCGTCGTGGTTGACGCTGTGGCGTGGTTCGGTGCCGACCCGGCACTGGGGCTGCACCTTCCCGAGCAGGGACGGCGATCCCTGCTCGCTCGGGCTGCGCTCTACCGGCTCGTCACCTCTGACGTGGCTGCCTTGTCCATGTCCGGCCTCGATCGTGAGCGATACGTGAAACACAATTCGCAGGAGTTTGCCCGTCTGCTATCCCTCGTGCGGCGAGGCATCTGATCAGCTCGCGTGTTGGGCTGCCTCGTACGAGCGGCGTCCAACCTTGACCGCCGATCGACGACGCCTTCATCAACCGGCTGGCCCATGACGCGGAGTGGGGCTACGAACCCCAGCAACTGAAGGGCAAGCCGGAGTCGCGGGTGGGGCCGCTGGTTCTGACACCAGCCACCAGCCGCGATTCCTCCGAGCGGTGCGCCTGGCCCGGCGTACGGCCGCCCGAATCACCGGTCGGCCTGCGCGGAGATCGCCTGCGCGACCAACTGGGCGGCGGGGCTCGGCTCGTGCCGGCTGCGCCGGTGGACCAGGTCGATTCGGCGCGCTCCGACGTGGGGTTCGTCGAGCACCTCGACAGCGCCCTGCTCGCCGGTGGACAGGGCGATGGCCGGGACCACCGCTGCCGCCAGCCCGGCTGCCACGACGGCGAGGACAGCGGGAAACTCCAGACACTCGTGTACGCGGTTGAGCCGGGTGTCATGGCCTGCGGCGATCCGGTCGAGGGCGCCGCGCGCCGCAGATTCCGGCGGACCGTCGATCCATGGGCGGGTCAGGAGGGCCACGACGCCCGCCACCGGGGCCCAGCGGGCGGGGAACACGATCTGGTACGGATCGTCGAGCAGCCGAACCGCGCACAGACCGGGCGGGTGGGTCGGTGGATCGGCCGGGTCCGCCTCGACGACGACGAGGTCGAGGCTGCCGGCGCGTAGCGCGGCCAACCCCGGTTCGCGTTCGACCTGGCGGATACGGACCTCGACGTTCGGGTTGGTCGCGGCCACCGCGCTGGCGGCCGGCGCCACAAGATGCCGGATCGCTGTCGGGAAGGCTCCGACCCCGACGGGCCCGGTCACTTGCCCGGTCAGGGCGGCGAGGTCACGCTCGGCGGTGGCGAGGGTCTCGGCGAGGGCGTCGGCGTGCGCGGCGAGCACCCGCCCGGCGGCGGTGAGGCCGGCAGCCCGCCGTCCACCCAGCCGCGACCGGTCGAGCAGTGCCACGCCGGTCTCGGCCTCCAATCGAGCGATCTGCTGGGACACCGCCGAGGGGGTCAGGTGCAGCACGGAAGCGGCCGCGAGGACCCCGCCCGCTCTGGCCACGGCTCCGAGCACCGCGAGTCGACGCGGGTCGATCTGCATTCGGAAACACTACATGCGGCTTGCAGAAGATGTCGCTACCGCTAAACGCGGGAGCGGTGCAGCATGGCGGCATGACCGACCATCGTCTCGTGGAGCTCAATCATGTGATCGTCGCCGGCATGACGACGTACCCCGGCCTGCCCGGACCGGAGATCACCCCGCACCTGACCCGCGAGGCATCCCGTGCGCAGTACGCGGCGGGTGTCGAGTTCGCCATCGAGCGGATCTCGATGGTGGGCAACACGGGCACCTACCTCGACAGTCCCTACCACCGCTACGCGGACGGCGCGGACCTCGCCGCCCTGCCGTTGGAGGCAGTCGCGGATCTGCCCGCGGTCGTGGTGCGAGTGGCCGACAGTGAGCAGCGCGGCATCGGGTCGCAGGCCCTGGCGGCGCTCGACCTGGCCGGCGCCGCAGTGCTGCTGCATACCGGCTGGGACCGGCACTGGGGCACCGATGCCTACGGAGACCCCGCGCCGTTCCTCATCGAACCGGCCGCCAAGCTGCTCGCCGCCGTCGGCGCCCGCCTCGTCGGCATCGACAGCGTCAACATCGATGACGCGCACAGCGGCGGGCACCGGCCGGCCCACTCCATCCTGCTCGCGGCCGGCATCCCGGTGCTCGAACACCTCACCGGGCTGGCCGACCTTCCCGTGACGGGCGCCCGCCTGCACGCCGCGCCGCTGCGGGTGCGCGACTTCGGCACGTTCCCGGTCCGGGCCTACGCCCTCGTGCCGCAGTGATGCCGACGTTTCTCGCCGACGCCATCGGGTGGGCCGGCGCTGCCTGCCTGCTGGTCGCCTACGCCCAACTGTCGAGTGGGCGGCTCGCAGTGGGGTTGCCCTATCACCTGCTCAACCTGGCCGGCGCCGGCGCGCTCGCGGCCAACGGCGTGTTTCATCACGCATGGCCGTCGACCGCACTCAACATCATCTGGCTGGGCATCGGCCTCACCGCGCTGCGCCGCGCGAAGGACGCTGCAACGTCTCCTTCGAGCAGCGACACGCTCCTGTCCAGTCCGACGGACGGACGGACCGTATCCGAGCCATGATGTCTTGCAGCTTCCTGATGCCGGCCTCATCTCGCGAGGCACGCAGTCGGGATTCGACGATCTCCGCTTGATGCGCGAGGCAACTCTGCCGGAGCGTCGAGAAGCGCTCGCCTGTCAGAGCGGCGATGTCATCGAATAGGTCTCTCCAGGCGCTGGTCGAAAACTCGCTGCTCCGCGCAACTTGCTGCACATCGATGCAGCAGCCCAGACAGATTGCCGCATCGTCCAGCATGGGACACAAGACCCAGCCCGGATCATCCTCGGCAGAACTCGGCTGGACCTTGCAAGCTGGGCAGACGTACCTGCCGGTTGGGTCGACCTCGCGGGCAGCGAGTGTCACGGGAATTGCTAGCAAACAAAGTTCCCTCCCGCCTGCCTCGTGCGACGAACCAAGGCTAGGCCGGGCGTCTCCGCCGGCGAGCAGTATGGCAGCAACAGATCACACGACGGCGTGACTGCATGGTCAGCAGGGTCGAAAATCGGTGGACAGACACCCGGGTGGTGCAATACATCGACTGGTTCGGGGGATTTCGCTACCAGGGCCTGGACGAACCCGAGGCCGCCAGGAATGAGCTGCGCGGCAGTCCCAGGGGCCGGTCAGGTGCACCACCAGCAAGCCGGTCCGGCGGGCAAGGTCGGCCAACTCGTCGATGAACGCGGCTACCCGCGTGACGGCGTAGCCGAGGGTGCCCGGACCGATGTGCGCGAACAGCAAGTTGCAGGAACCGAGCCGACGAAGCGGTGGACCAGCGCCAGCCGGTCCTGAGCGAAACTGCGCTCCAGCACGGAAACCCGGACCAGCAGCAACACCCGAATCAACAGCAGGAAGGAATCCACCAGCACGAAGAGTCGGCCCGAGCGGGTCAGTGCGGGGCCGGCGCTCGTGGTCAGCTCCGCCGCACTGCCCTGTGTCACCCATAGCGCCACGACACCGCCCAGTCCCGCGACGAAACCCAGCCAGCAGGCAACACGCCACCATGGCGGTGTCCGCCGCAGCTCCCGACGGGGGACGTGGCCCGATGCCGTGCGCCGGCTTTCGGCCAGCGCTGTCGTCGGATCCCCCCGGCCTGTCCATTCGCGACACAAAGGCAATCCTCGACGCCGACACTGACTCACACCTGGGACAACCTGTGCCCCCGCTGTGAGGCGCAGCCCACCGAAGCTCGACGGAGAGGGGTGAGGCCACGTCGTCCAAAGGGAAACCGAGTCGCTCAAGTCGGTATCGCCCGGTGTGGAAGGACACCAGGACACTGCCGTTGGCCGCGATCCAGACAGGGCAGACTCGTTGGGGTCACCAGCCGGTCGTCGGAATCGAGAGGTTGATGGGGTAATGGGCTATGACGCTTTCTGCCTGATTGCCGACTGGCCGCTGGCGGTCGAGGCGTACGGAGTGGCTCGCGGCATGGGGTTCTACTGGTCGGCACCGGAGCCTGATGACCTGACAGAGCCGACATTGCCGTTCGCCGTCGAGCGTGACTTCGCGGGCGGCTGGGCTTTTCAAGAAGCTCGATGGTTCTACGAGTCCCTCCGCCCGCATCTGTCCGAGCCTCAGCGCGAGCGCAGTGACGCCCTTCTAGGCATGCTGTACCCGCGGTCCGATTTCGACTGGATCAACGACCTTGCCATCGACGCCGATGTGGAGCCGCCGGCCGGCGACTACGTTTTCTACGCCATGCGACCTGCCACCGTCCGGCACGCCATCACGATGGCTGATGGCGTGCCGTGGGTGGAGCTGGAGGGCGTTGCGAACAGCGTTCTGGATCAACTTGCCACCGATGATCGGTGGCTACCCGATGTGGAATCCTTCCTTCAGGTCGTGCGTTGGCACCTGGACTCGCTGCGGGAGGCCGCTGAGTCCGATCGTGGAGCGATCGTCTTAGTCAGCTTCTGATCACTCAGGGGGATGCTGTCTCAATGGATGATCATGATGATCATGATGACCATGATGAAATGGTTGCCGAGTTGCGGGTCCGTGCAGCGCTGTGGGACCGAGTGCGCCAGGCGTTTGCCTCGACACCACAACCCGCGGGAGCGTTCACCAAGGGCGCTGGGCCACTGTATGACGACGTCGAGCGCGCATTGACGGGCAGAAGTTGGGACCAGCTGAGTGCGGACGACGCGCTTGCCCTGCGCCTGGACCTGTGGCTGCTGACTCCCGAGGCTTTTCACTACTACCTGCCCGGGGGATGGCCTGCCTCAACGACGACCAGCGCAGTGTGCTCGCGGCGTTCGTCGGCTGGTACCTGGAGGAAGAGCGCATCGTCCCGGATCAGTACGAGGCGCTGCGCTACTGGTCATCCGCTGCTGGAGGCAGTGCGTTGTAGCGTTGCGGCCGACACACGACACCCTTTGCAAACAACGTCGCGCGGCCCACCCCGTTGGATATCGTCGTCCTGATGGTGCTGCCCGGGCCTGCCGTGAGAGAGCCTGTCGCGAAGGAGCCCGGCGTGAGGCTGCTCGCCGAGAAGGCACGGTGAGGGTCGCCATGCTGGGCTCGGTGGCCTGGCGCACACCGCCGCGGCACTACGGCCCCTGGGAGCTGGTGACCAGCCTGCTGACCGAGGGGCTCGTCGCACGGGGCGTGGACGTGACGCTCTTCGCGACCCTGGACTCCGAGACGAGCGCGGCTCTCGACGGCGTCTGCCCGCACGGCCACGCCGAGGATCCGGAGATGGACGGCCGGGTGTGGGAGGCGCTGCACGTCTCGCATGCCCTGGCCCGCTCGGCCGAGTTCGATCTGGTGCACAACCACCTCGACTGGCTGCCGCTGGCGTTCAGCCGGCACGCGCGTGCGCCGCTGCTCACCACGGTGCACGGATTTTCCGGGCCGGGCATCCTCCCCGCCTACTCGCGGGCCCGGTCGGCCTACGTCGCGATCTCCGACGCCGACCGCTCACCCGACCTCGACTACGTGGCGACGATCCACCATGGCATCGACTTCGGCGCGCTGCCGCTGCGGCCGGTTGCCGGTGACGACCTGGTCGCGTTCGGCCGGGTGCACCCGGACAAGGGCACGGCGGAGGCCATCGCGATCGCCCGGGCGGCCGGCCGCCGGCTCGTGATCTGCGGCATCGTCCAGGACGATCGCTACTTCGCCGAGGAGGTGGAGCCGCACGTCGACGGGGAGTCGGTCGTCTTCCTCGGGTCGGTCCCCCCGCCGCGGCGCGCCGACGTACTCGGGTCGGCGGCCGCCCTCCTGCACCCGATCGGGTTCGACGAGCCGTTCGGCCTCTCGGTGGTCGAGGCGATGGCCTGCGGCACGCCGGTGGTGGCCTACCGGCGCGGTTCGATGCCCGAGGTCGTCGAGGAAGGCGTCACCGGCTACCTGGCGACCGACGTCGGCTCGGCGGTCGCCGCCGTCACGGCTGCCGTAGGGCTGGACCGCGCTGCCGTCCGCACCGCTGCCGCGGCTCGGTTCGGGGCCGAACGGATGGTGGCGGACTACCTGCGCGTCTACGAAACCCTGCTGGCAAAGGATTCCTGAGCGCTCAGCGAGCGGCTGACCCGTGGAGCAACTCGTCGAGCAGCTTGTCGACGGGTATCGACGCGATGCCGATGCGGGCGTCGCCGATCCCGTACGGCAGCCAGAGCAGTCCGTCGTGGACGATCCCGCCGCAGGAGTAGACGACGTTAGGGACGTAGCCCTCCTGCTCGTCGGCCGCCGCCTGCAGCAGTGGGTGATCGAGCCCGCCGATCAGCTCGCTCGGGCGGTCGAGGTCCAGCAGGATCGCGCCGATGGCATACCGGCGCATCGGCCCGACGCCGTGGGTGAGCACGAGCCAGCCGCGGTCGGTCTCGATGGGTGAGCCGCAGTTGCCGACCTGGAGCAACTCCCATGGGGACGACGGCGACTGCACCGGGACGGCATCGCTCCAGACGTAGCCGTCAGGGGACCAGGTGAGGCAGGTGGTCTCACCGTCGGTACGGCACAGCGACACGTACCGGCCGCGGATGCGCCGCGGGAACAGCGCCATCCCCTTGTTGGCGGCGGCGGGTCCGGCCAGCCGGTAGGCCTGAAAGACCCGTAGGTCGGGACTGGTCAGCAGCCGGCAGGTGATCTGCTGACCGTCGTAGGCGGTGTAGGTGCCGCGGTAGTCCACGCTCCCGTCGTCTTCGACGAAGCGGACGAACCGCGCGTCCTCCATCCCGTTGCGCTCCTCGGCCACCACGGGGAGGAGCACCTGCTGGCCGAGTGTCACGTCCGGCGGGAAGGCCGCGCCGTACGCCGATGAGACGACCCGCCGCAGCAGATCCGTGGTGGCCTGGGCCTCGGGGCGCAGCACCAGGTCCGGCGGGGTGGCGGCCAGCGCCCGCTCCAGGTCGGGGCCGCCGAACTCCGAGGGCACCGCTCCCAGCACACTGTTGGCGAGCTCGTCGGTGCATCCCTGGTCGGCGAGCACAGCCCGAACGTGCTCGGGGTGCAAGCGTCCGGCGGTGGTGACGGCGGCTACGGCGGGCATCGGCCGCGGATCGAAGGACCAGGCGTCGCCCGGCCCGGCCACAGCGGTTGCGAATCCGACCGAGGAGATGTGGCCCTCACCGACGCCGCGCAGGCTGATCGCCACCCGGGCCTGCCCGGGCTGCAGCGAACCCTGATCGGGGTGCAGCACCGCGCTCGGGTTGCACAGGGCGGCGCCTTCCACGGCGAACTCCGCGGTGAAGCTCGCACCGAGCAGCAGGGTGCGGGCCGGCGTGAGGTCGACGCTGTGGCCCAGGTGCGAGCTCACGACGGACGCATGGGCGGCAAGCACGCCCTCGAAGTCGCGGTGCCGACCGGCGAAGTCGGCGAGTATCCCGGCCAGGAGTTGCTCGCACTGCTCCTCGGTCAGCGCGAGAACACGCTGTACGACCGCGCCGGCGCGCGATTTCAGGTGCGGCAACTCCTCACCGGGCAGGAACACCCGTGCGATCACCCGCCCGGGATCCGGCCGCAGTTGGGCTGTGCCGCGGCCCGCCGTGACCCTCATCCGAGCACCCCCAGCCGCCGTGCGCACTGGGCGGTCGACAGCACGGCGAGCGTGGATTCGGCGCCCTGGTTGAGGTTGCGACCGCCCCGCTCCAAGCCGTCGTAGCCGGCTCCGGTCACCGGGTCGAACATGGGTAGGCCGCTGTCGTTGTCGCCACAGAACCACGCCCAGGCCAGCCGTACGCCAGCCGACCAGCGGGCGTCCTCGCCGGCCGCGTGGGCCCGGGTGCATGCCTCGGCCAGGTGCGCCACCTCGATCGCCTGCTGGTCGAAGCCGGGCCCCCCCTCACCCGGGCCGCGGCCGCCCACCGGGGTGACGGAGAGGTGACCCGCGCGAGTCTCGACGCGGAGGAGGAAATCGAGCAGGTCCAGGCCAACGGCGAGCAATTCCGGGTCGGGGAGGGCGACACCGGCCAGCAGGAACGCCTCAACGAGCGCGCCGTTGGCGTAGGTCAGGCGCGGCTCCGGCCACGGCCATTCGGGCTCGCCCGACTCGGCCGCTTGCGGTGCGCGGCTGATCGCGGCCGCGCTGTCGCGCAGCAGCGCCCTGGCCGACTGCTCGCCGGGCCGGTGGAGCAGGAGTTCACCGGCACCGAGTGCTGCGAAGGCCATGGTCCGGGCATACGGTGAGCGCTGCCGCGCAGCGCTGCGGAAGCCGGCCAGGGCGCGCTCGCGCAGGTCGGGTGACGCGGCACCAACCGCGGCGACGCCGAGGCCCCACAACGCCCGGCCCCACCAGTCACCGAGGCCTCCCTCGTCCCGCCACGCGCCGCTCGCGGCCATCCGGTTGCGGCAGGTGCCGTCGGACTCCAGGGCGGCCAGGGTGAAGCTCAGGTAGAGCGCTTCCAGCCGGTCCAGAGCCGGGTCGGTGTGCGGCTCGCGGCAGACGACGACGAGGCCGCGCGCGACGTCGTCGACGCAGTAGCCGTGCTCGGGTCGCGGCTGCGAGTGCAGCGCGTGCTCGAACAGCCCGCGCGTGTCGGTGAGCTGCTGCAGGTGGTCGAAGACCGGGCGCGCGACCGTGCCGAGCATGCTCACCGGTCCAGTATGGACGCCCGGCCGGACGGGCTTGCCCGCCGTCGCGAGCCGAACGGGTGGATCACTCATCACGCTCCACCCTGTCACACTCCCTGGCGCCACCGGAGATGGCCCGTTGCGAGGTCGCCGGCGTTTCATCTGACAACCTGGGTCGCATGGTCGCGACGCTGAGCTTCGGGTACGCCGGGGACGGCGGTCTGGGGGACGGGCTGTTGGCCGCGGTGCTGCGCGGGGAGAAGACCGCTACGTCGTCGCTCGCGGTCGAGTACCTGTCCGGTGAGCCGTTGCCGCGCGTGGGTGAGCTACGCACCCTGGTCGATCACCAGGGCCGCCAGTGGGGCATTGTCGAGGCGACCCGGATTGGAGTCTCCGGGATACCGAACCCGTCGTCGTCCACTGGTTCCGGCTGGTCAGCGACGAGCCGGCCACCCAACTTGCCGAGGGGGCTAAGGGGCGAGCGGGGTTGGTCTAGGAGACGAGGTTGGCGGCGGTGAGTTGGCTGGCCAACTCGCGATACCGGGCGGCGACGGCGGGCCAGAGCAGTGCCGGTGCCGCGTGGGCGGCAGCCCTCGTCATCGCCGCCGCGACGTCCCCCCGGGTCAGCACCGTGCGGAGCGCGTCGGCGATCGCGGCGGGGTCCCGGTGGCCGACGATCAACCCGGCCCCCCCGTCGAGCAGTTCCACCGCGTGGGGAAACCCGGTGGCGACGACGGGGACGAGAGCCGCCACCGCTTCGATGAGCACGCCGGAGGTGACCTGGTCGGTCGAGTCGTACGGCAACAGCACGATGTCCGCGGAGGTCACGAGGTGCGCCAACGCCGCGCTGCTGCGGTAGCGGCCCTCGAAGGACACCGTGGAGTCGAGGGCGAGCCGGCGCACCTGCTCGGCGAGCCGGCGCCGGTAGGTCTCTCCCTCGTGCTGGAGCACCTTCGGGTGGGTCTGCCCGGCTACCACATACCTCGGCGCGGGGTCGAGGTCGGCGAGCGCGCTCATGGCCTCGATCCCCCACTCGATGCCCTTGCCGGGGCCGAGCAGCCCCCAGGTGAGCACGGTCGGCCGGGTGCGCTCGACGGGCGCGATGCGCCGGCTGCTCACCGGGCATGCCCCGTGCGGAATCACGCTGACCTTGCGCATGTCGATCGAGTAGCTCTCGGCCAGGCGCCGGCTGGCGGCACGGGTCATCGTCACGACCGCGGCAGCCTTCGCGGCAAGCGTCTCCAGCACCCACCGCTGGTGCGGGGTGGGCGTCGCGAGGACCGTATGGAGAACGACGATGGCCGGCACCCGCAGGGCGTCGAAGAGCCGCAGGATCCCCTCGCCATCCAGTCCGTCGTAGATGCCGTACTCATGCTGGATGATCACCACGTCGGCGTCGTCGAGCAGCTCGGCCGCACCCGCCGCGCTGTGCGGGTCGCCGGAAACCATCTCACCGACCACTTCGGCCGCCGGCCAGGGCTGGAGGCTGTCGACCAGGCGCACGACACGCCCGTCACAACCGCCGGAGGTGACGATCGCCGAGAACAGCGCCGCCGTGAACGTGGCCAGACCGCATTGCGTTGGGGGATAGGTGCCGACGAAGCCGTATCGCGTGGTCACAAACGGTGCCTTCCGGTCGTGCGGCGCTGCGGGAAGGCGTGATCACACCCCGGAGGCGATCTCCGGGCCAACCCCCAAACGCCTGGGCCGATCCCAGCGGCGAGCGCGTCCACCAGGCAGGGCCCGCGGGACGGAAGTGCGGCTCCCGACGCCGGATCTCCGGCGGCTCGGAAACGTTTCTCACCCTAACATTGATTGTCAACTCTCAGTAGTTATATCAGTACGTAGGGTACCGGGAGGGAGTCCCCTCGAACCGCAACGGCGGGGGCGACCATTCAGATCTGGGCGTGCGGACGAGTCGCGGCGGATGTAGCGATCGAGGGCGGCGCGGCCTGCCGGTGGCAGAGCGTGAGTTGGTCAACGGAGGATGCGAGCCGACTGCAGCAGGTTCGCCGCTAGTACCGCGTCAGTGCCGCTGTAGCCAGCGGCGCAAACGCCTAGCGAGTCTGCACACGAGGCCAGGGACTGCGCGAACGCCTGCAGGTCGGCTCTGACCTGTTCGTCGAATCGCACATAGGTCGAGGCCAACTCGGGCGACTGCGGAAGGTGGCCGAAGGCATCGGCGGGCAGCGGGGCGGCCGCCCACAGCTTGCCGAGGTCGTCCTGGGCAGCCATCGCCTCGCGCCGATAGGTGCGCGCCGCCTCGTCGAGGGCAGCCGGGTCGACGGCTATGTCGGGCGCTGTCATGAGGCCGGTGGGATGGCGAGGACCTCATCGGGCCGAATGGTGTACGGGGGGCCGATGCTGTTTGCCTCGGCGATCAAGTGGAACTTCGCGCCGTCGCCGTACTTCCGCAATGCGATGTCCCAGAGGGAGTCGCCGCCCTGCACCAGGTGGACCCCGACCGGCGGCCCGACCGGCGGCCCGACCGGCGGCCCGACCGGCGGCCCGACCGGCGGCCCGACCGGCGGCCCGACCGGCGGCCCGACCGGCGGCCCGACCGGCGGCACCGGGAGCCGGGGTGGCGAGGGCAGGCCGGTGCCACCCATGTCGTGTGACAGGCCGAAGTTCAGCACGTAGTTGCCCATGCCCGAGGGGATGCCGGCCACTCCGCGGATCGCGTCGAAGGTGGTCAACCCGGGCACCCTGGTGGCGGGAGCGACCAGTGCTGCCGCAGGGGGGTGGATGCGCAGCGGCTGCTCGATGATCGCACCGAGTTTCGGGGCGACGATGCCCTTCGCCCAGTCCGCGACCTTGACGGCGCCCTCGACGGCGGCCGCCGTCGCCAAACCGGATCCGAAACCGACTCCCGCACTCTGGCCGATGGTCGCCAGGGCGCCGGGATCGAGCAGGCTGTGCCCGCCCAGCAAGGTCTGCTGCACGGCGCTGACCAGTCCGGTACGGGTCCCGGCGGCAGCGCCCGATCCGACGAAGGGGTTGCCTTCCAGCAGGCGGGTGCCGACCACCGAGTCGGCGACCGCCCCGATGCCGACATTGAGCACGCCGTCGAGCAGGACGTGGGTGAAGTCGTCGGCCGACCAGTTCGCCGGGTCGAGCGGGTCGCGGTGCTCGACGAAGCCCTTCACGGCGCCGGTGGCAATAGCCGAGCCGCCGGCGCCGAGGGCAAACCGCCCGGCGGTCATCTCCAGCGCCACGAGCACGGCTTCGACCGTGGCCACCTCGGCACCAAGGGTTGCGGCCAGCCATGTGGCGAACCCACCGGCGGCCGCCTCCAACGCGACCGCCCCGGCAGCCGAGGCGACGCCGAAGGTGACGAAGAACAGGCCGACCATCGCCACTCCGGCCACCCCGAGGGCGATCTTGAGGTGGAGGGACTCGTCCTGGGCCTTCTGGATGATGTCGGCCGTCCGGTCGAGCGAGTCGGCGAACTCGTCCAGGTGCTTGACATAGTCCGTGACCCCCGGCTTGAACCTTTGCCAGCCCGCCTGAAACCCGGTGCCGGCCGATCCCACCCACGTCTGGAGGTCCCGGACGACCGGGTCCAGCGCCTGCACATGCTCGGTGAGGCCCTGACCGAGCTTGCGGCAGCAGGTAGCCCGCTCCCGGATCGCCGCGGGATCGCCGCCCGGATCGAGGATGGCGCCGAGTTTGTCCAAGAAGCTGGGCTGGTCAGCCACCGCTACCGGTCCATCGCCCGCGGGACCGTCGGCCTGGTGGCCAGCGATTCGCTGTCAAGCGGGGCCTCCTCAGGCGCCGACGTCATCGCCGTCCGCGGCGACGCTCGGAGACATCCTCACCGCCGCAGTTGTCCTCCGGCCGACGCGTCTATGACGTCCAGATGACCGATGCGTGACGACTCGGTCGGAAAGTGACGGCCGTCACGCGTACCGAGCCGTCCGAACCCGGCCGATCGCGCCCAGCAGCCAACCCGACGTATCCTTGCGAGCAGCGCAATGGCCGGCCGGGAGGACGAGATGCCTGAACTGCGATCACGCACAGTGACCCACGGACGGGCCGCCTCGGGCGCGCGAGCCCTCTGGCAGGCGGCCGGCGTCGCGGCCACCGATTTCGGCAAGCCGATCGTCGCGATCGCGAACAGCTTCACCGAGTTCGTGCCCGGTCACGTCCACCTGCGCGAGGTCAGCACGGTCGTCGCGGAGGGCATCCGGGAGGCCGGCGGGATCCCCCGGGAGTTCAACACGATCGCCGTCGACGACGGCATCGCCATGGGTCACTCCGGCATGCTCTATTCGCTGCCGAGCCGGGAGATCATCGCCGACGCGGTGGAATACATGGTGAATGCGCACTGCGCGGACGCCATCGTGTGCATCTCCAACTGCGACAAGATCACGCCGGGCATGTTGCTCGCCGCCATGCGGCTCAACATCCCTGTCGTGTTCGTCTCCGGCGGTCCGATGGAGGCCGGCCGGCTCACCCGGGCCGACGGGTCGTCGAGCGGCCCGCTCGATCTGATCAGCTCTATAGCGGCCAGCGCCGAGGACAGCACCAGCGACGCCGAACTTGCCGAGATCGAGGCGGCGGCCTGCCCGACCTGCGGCTCGTGTTCGGGGATGTTCACCGCCAACTCCATGAACTGCCTGATGGAGGCCCTCGGCCTGGCCCTGCCCGGTAACGGGTCGCTGCTCGCCACTCACGAGATGCGCCGCGAGTTGTTCGCCCGAGCGGGCCGTACGGTGGTCGACATCGCCCAGACGTACTACCGGGACGGCGACGAGGGCGTCCTGCCGCGGAGCATCGCCGACCGCGCCGCCTACTACAACGCCATGACCCTCGACATCGCCATGGGCGGCTCGACCAACACGATCCTGCACGTCCTCGCCGCCACATGGGAGGGCGAGGTCGACTTCCACCTCACCGACATCGACCAGCTCAGCCGGCGGGTGCCCTGCATCTGCAAGGTGGCTCCGAGCAGCGACTACCACCTCGAGGACGTGCACCGGGCCGGCGGCATCCCGGCCATCCTGGGGGAGCTCGACCGGGCCGGCCTGCTCGACCGCTCGGTGCGGATGGTGCACGCCCCGACGCTCGCAGAGCACCTGCGGCGCTGGGACATCCGGGCCGCAGAGCCGACCGCGGAGGCCGAGCGGCTCTACCTCGCCGCACCAGGCCGGGTGCGGACCGCCGTGCCGTTCAGCTCGGCGGCACGGTGGCCGGACCTCGACCGGGATGCTGCGGCCGGGTGCATCCGATCGGTGCAGCATGCCTACACCGCCGACGGCGGCCTGGCGGTCCTCGAAGGCAACCTGGCGGCCGAGGGCTGTGTGGTCAAGACGGCCGGGGTGCCGGAGTCGTTGCTGCGCTTCGCCGGCCCGGCCCGGGTGTTCGAGAGCCAGGAGGCCACCGGTGCGGCAATCCTCGGCAACGAGATCAACCCCGGCGACGTCATCGTCGTCCGGTACGAGGGTCCCCGCGGTGGCCCGGGCATGCAGGAGATGCTGCACCCGACCACGTTCCTGAAGGCCAAGCGCCTGGACGCCACCTGCGCCCTGGTGACCGACGGCAGGTTCTCCGGCGGCACCGCGGGGCTCTCGATCGGGCACGTGGCCCCCGAGGCTTCGGCGGGCGGCGCCATCGGTCTGGTGGAGGACGGCGACATCATCGAGATCGACATCCCCGCGCGAAGCCTGACCCTGCAGGTTTCCGCGGCGGAGCTGGACCGGCGCCGAGTGGTGATGGACAAGGGGCCCGCGCCGTGGCGGCCGGTGTCCCGCCATCGACCGATCAGCGCGGCGCTGCGTGCCTACGCCACCTTCGCCGGCAGCGCGTCCACCGGCGCGCCGAGGGTGGTACCCGAGATCTGAGCCCGCATGCCGGGATCAGCTCAGCTCGGATCGCTCAGCCGGAGGTGATGGCCTTCATCCCGGCGACGACGCTGTCGACCGTGCCGCCCCGGTCGACACCATCCCCTCGAACAGGGCGGCGGGTAGCCCGGCGTCTCGGGTGCGGGACCGGGGGCTGCGTCCGGTCGTACAGGCTGGGTGCGGGCGATGGCGGCTGGGATCGCGACCAGTCCGATCGCCGCGGCCGTCAAGAGGGCCGGTCCTGCTTCGGCAGCTTGCTCACGATCGTGTCGTAGGAGGCGTCGATCGCGTCCAGCAACTCCCCGTCCGGGATCGCCCCGCCGATCTGCAGGGTGTTCCAGCCGGAGCGGCCGATGTAGGCCATCACTCTGGCGTCCTGCGGGTAGCGGGCCAGCCACTCGTCGGCCTCCTCGCGGCGGCCGCACTTGACGCCGACGGAGGTTCCGGAGCCGAGGAAGGCGAAGATCCTGGGCCCGACCTTGGCCACGATGTCGCCTTCCCACGGTTCGTCCTGCCAGGCACCGGGCTTGCTCAGGCAGTGGGTCAGCAACTCGTCGGGGATCACGGCGTTCTCCATCAGATTGCGCTGTCGATCGGGGCTTCAGGTCTGGGTCGGATCGGACGATCAGCCAAGCGTGGACCTCCGCAATCATTCGCCTGCCCCCCAGCGCGGGTCGCGAGACGTGGTCGATCGGCACCGGCTGGAGATGCTACGGCTGATCGACCCGGCCGACCGGTCCCTCCTCGACGTGCTCGTCGCCGGCTTCCTCTCGGAGGCGCCCGCCATGCGGGCCACCCTGCGGCGCGCGGTCGACAACGGCGACCGCTGGGGATTGCAGGCAGGTGGCCGCCGGCTCAAGGGTGCCGCCATGACGATGGGGTTGCCGGCTGTGGCGGCGGTATCGGGAGAGATCGAGACCCTCGGCGCGGCCGGCCGCGTCGGCGGTGCCCGGGTGCTCCTCAGCCGCCTCGACGACGAGCTCGAACGCGCCACCACCGGCCTGTCCGCGGCTACTGCGGCGCTCCTGCTCGCGCATCCGCCCGCCGCCGGCCCGCCCTAGGACGCTCCGCTCCGCGTGGGCGCGGCAGGCGGTCGCGTGGCATGATCACGCCGATCGACCGTTAGTCAAAGGGCCCGCGGCTGCCCCGGAGGACGACCATGCCCGACCCGGATTTCGAGTCCACAACCCGGCTGGAGGCCTTCAGCGACGGGGTGTTCGCGATCGCGATCACGCTGCTCGTCCTGGAGCTCAGGGTGCCCGACGGTGCCGAGGCCGGTGAGTTGTGGCACCGGGTCGTCCAGGAGTGGCCCTCCTTCGCCGCCTACGTCACCAGCTTTTTCATCATCGGCATCATGTGGGTCAACCACCATGCGATGTTCCGGCAGTTCCTCCGGTGCGACCGGGGGCTGCTGTTCCTCAACCTGCTGCTGCTGTTGTGGACGGCCCTGCTGCCGTTCCCGACCGCGCTGCTGGCGCGATACCTCGACGCGGGCGGCTCTGATGCACAGGTGGCGGCGGCCCTCTACAGCGCCAACCTGCTGCTCGCGGCGATCGCGTTCTCGGCCCTGTGGGCGTACGGCGTGCGCGGCGGCCGGCTACTGGCGGCGCCCCTGGACCCGGCCGTGGAGCGGCGGGCCATGGTGCGGTTCGGCATCGGCACGCTGGTCTATGCGGGCACGGTCGGCCTCGCTTTCGTATCGGCGCCGCTCACCCTGGCCGTGCAGTTCCTCGTCGCGCTCTACTACTGCTTCGACCAGGTCGCGGCCTCGCGCGCAGCGCAGCCAGCCGACAACTAGTTGTCATCTCGCTCCGCTCCTCGCTTCGCTCGATGCTCACTCGACTAGTTGTCATCTCGCTCCGCTCCTCGCTTCGCTCGATGCTCACTCGACTAGTCGCTCAGTCGCAAGCGCCGGGCGATCTCCGTGACCTCGCCCGGCCCCTGTGCCACGTCCATGACGAGTGCGAAGGCGTCGTCCTCGGTGAGCAGGAGGACGGCTGAATTCAGGTCGACGAAGACGACGGCCGCCAGCACGGCGGGTTTGCGGGATGACATCTCAGTCGGTGATGGGCAGGTAGATCCGGCTGCCGTGCTCGGCGAACTCCGACGCCTTCTCCGCCATCCCCGCTTCCAGGGCCGCCGTCTCGTCCAGGCCGCGCTGCGCCGCGTAGTCCCGTACGTCCTGGCTGATCTTCATCGCGCAGAAGTGCGGCCCGCACATCGAGCAGAAGTGCGCGGTCTTGGCCGGGGCGGCCGGCAGCGTCTCGTCGTGGAAGGAGCGGGCGGTGTCCGGGTCGAGGGCCAGGTCGAACTGGTCCTCCCAGCGGAACTCGAAGCGGGCGTCGGACAGCGCGTCGTCCCAGGCCTGTGCGCCGGGGTGCTCCTTGGCCACGTCGGCGGCATGCGCGGCGATCTTGTACGCGATCACGCCGGCCTTGACGTCGTCGCGGTCGGGCAGACCGAGGTGCTCCTTGGGCGTCACGTAACAGAGCATCGCGGTGCCGTACCACCCGATCATGGCCGCGCCGATCGCCGAGGTGATGTGGTCGTATCCCGGCGCGATGTCGGTGGTCAGCGGGCCGAGGGTGTAGAACGGCGCGTCGTCGCAGAGTTGCTGCTGCAACTCCATGTTTTCCTTGATCTTGTGCATGGGCACGTGCCCGGGCCCCTCGATCATCACCTGCACGTCGTGCTCGCGGGCGATCCGGCCCAGCTCGCCCAGGGTGCGCAGCTCCGACAATTGCGCCTCGTCGTTGGCGTCGGCCACGCAGCCCGGCCGCAGCCCGTCGCCGAGGGAGTAGGTCACGTCGTAGGCCCGCAGGATCTCGCACAGCTCGGCGAAGTGGGTGTAGAGGAAGTTCTCCTCGTGATGGGCAAGGCACCAGGCGGCCAGGATCGACCCGCCGCGCGAGACGATGCCGGTCTTGCGCTTGGCGGTCAGCGGCACGTAGCGCAGCAGCACACCGGCGTGCACGGTCATGTAGTCGACGCCCTGCTCGCACTGCTCGATCACCGTGTCGCGGTAGATCTCCCAGCTCAGCTCGGCCGCCTTGCCGTCGACCTTCTCCAGGGCCTGGTAGATCGGCACCGTGCCGATCGGCACCGGCGCGTTGCGGATGATCCACTCGCGGGTGGTGTGGATGTTGCGCCCGGTGCTCAGGTCCATGACCGTGTCGGCGCCCCAGCGGGTGGCCCACACCATCTTGTCGACCTCCTCCTCGATCGAGGAGGTCACCGCGCTGTTGCCGATGTTGGCGTTGATCTTGACCAGGAACTGCCGCCCGATGACCATCGGCTCGGACTCCGGGTGGTTGACGTTCGCCGGGATGACGGCCCGGCCCGCGGCCACCTCGTCGCGGACCAGTTCGCCGGACACGCCCTCGCGGATCGCGATGAACTCCATCTCGGCAGTGATCCGCCCTTGCTTTGCGTACGTGAGCTGGGTCACCGCGGCGCCGCCGGTCGCCCGGACCGGCCGCCGCTGCAGCCCGCCGAACACCGCGTCGAGGTTGTGCAGGTCGCCATCGCTTTTCAGGCCGTCGTCCTCGGGGCGCAGAACCCGGCCGTCGTAGGCTTCGGTGTCGCCGCGCTCGGCGATCCATCGGGTACGGACCGGCGCCAGCCCGCGGTGCACGTCGATGTCGGCGCCGGCATCGGTGTAGGGCCCCGAGGTGTCGTAGAGCACCATCGAATCGCCGGTGGTCAGCGGCACCTCGCGCATCGGCACCGCGATGTCCGGCCGGCTGCCGGTCAGGTGGACCTTGTGGCCGGCCGACAGGGGACCGGTGGAGACCTCCGCGCGTACCTCGGACAGGGTCACGACAACTCACTCCCTAGGCCGGCATTACCCGGCTGGTTCGGCGGTCGGCTGGTCGCCCTCTCAGCCCGGACTCCTCCGAGCTCCCGCGGTGCAGGCCCAACGTACGACACGTCGCTACAGCACCGCCATCCCGTGCCGCGGCGAGGACGCCTCGGCCTGCGACCGCTTGGGGATGCGGCCGGCTCCGCGGGCCAGCCAGCCGGCCTGTACGGCGGCCGCCATCGCCGCTGCCATCCGTGCCGGGTCCTGCGCGCGGGTCACCGCGGAGGCGAGCAGCACGCCGTCGCAGCCGTACTCCATCGCCAGCGCGGCATCCGAGGCCGTGCCGATGCCGGCATCGAGGATCACCGGCACCTGCGCCTCGGCGACGATCAGCTCGATGTTGTGCGGGTTGCCGATGCCCAGACCGCTGCCGATCGGCGAGCCCAGCGGCATCACGGCGGCGCAGCCGACCTGCTGCAAGCGCCGCGCCAGCACCGGGTCGTCGTTGGTGTACGGCAACACGGTGAACCCGTCGGCGACCAGGTCGGCCGCCGCGTCCAGCAGCTCGGGGCCGTCCGGCAACAGCGTGTGCTCGTCGGCGACGACCTCCAGCTTGATCCAGTCGGTCTGCAGGGCCTCCCGGGCCAGCCGTGCGGTGAGCACCGCCTCGCGGGCGGTACGGCAGCCGGCGGTGTTCGGCAGCACGCGCACGCCGTGCCGGTCGAGCACGTCGAGGACCGAGCCGGATGTGCCCGGGTCGAGCCGGCGCATGGCCACGGTGCACATCGCGGTGCCCGACGCGGCGATCGCCTCGTCGAGCACCCGCAGGCTGGGCGCCCCGCCGGTGCCCAGGATCAGCCGCGAGGCCAGCTCGGTGCCGGCGATGCGCAACGGCTGGTCCACGTCAGCCGCCCTGCACGGCGGTGATCAGCTCGACGCCTGCGCCGTTGTGGAGCTGCCGGGTCGGCCAGCAGCCCCGGGGAACGACCGTGCCGTCGACGGCGACGGCGGTGCCCCGCTCGCTGCCGGCCACCTGCGCCACCAGTTGGGCCACGGTGGTGCCGTCGGTGAGGCTGCGCGGCGTCCCGTTGACAGTGACGTTCATCGGGCTACCGCCACCGCAGCGAATCGCCGTGGGGAGAACGCGGCCAGCTCGGGCGGGGCGTCGGCGCCGGTCAACAGCGTGGCGATGCCGTCGGCGGTGACCGGCGCGAGCAGCAGGCCGTTGCGGTAGTGGCCGGTGGCCAGCAGCAGGCCCGGCATCGCCGTACGTCCGATCAGCGGCGCGTTGTCGGGCGTCGCCGGGCGCAGGCCGGTGCTCACCTCTTCGAGCTCGGCCTCGCCGATCGCGGGCAGCAGGGCCTGGGCGTCGCGCAGCAGTTCATAGACCGCGCCGGCCCGGGGGCGCAGGTCGAAGCCGACCGCCTCGGTCGAGGCGCCCACGATGATCCGACCGTCCGAGCGGGGCACGAGGTAGACCGGCGAGCCGCGGACACTGCCGCGCAGGACGTGGTGCAGCAGCGGATCCCCGCTCGCGCGCAGCCGTACCGTCTGTCCTTTGACCGGCCGGACCGCGGGGACCAGGTCGGGCGGCAGGCCGCCGATCTGCCCGGTCCAGGCACCCGCGGCGAGCACGACGTCGGCGGCTTCGACGACCTGGCCGCCGGCCAGGTTTGCGCCACTGATCCGATCGCCGGCGACGGTCAGCTCGGTGACCCGGCTCGGCAGCACCGTCACTCCGGCCTGCCGTGCGGCCGCCAGCAGAGCCTCGTGCAGCAGCCGGTTGTCCACCGAATGGTCGCCGGCGGCGACGACCCCACCGGGCAGGCCGGCGGCCAGGCCGGGCTCCAGCCGCCGCAGCTCCCGGCCGGTGACCAGCTCGGCGGCCAGCCCCAGGGAGACCTGGAAAGCGTGCAGGTCACGCAGTGCAGCCAGGTCGGCGCCGTCCCAGGCCGCCTGCACGGTGCCGCAGGTGCGGTAGCCCACCGATCGGCCGCTCGCCTGCTCCAACTCGGCGACGAAGTCCGGATAGCGGCGGGCCGACTCCACGTTGAGGGCGAGCAGCGGCGTCTCGCCGTAGTGCAGTTCGGTGACCGGCGCCAGCATCCCGGCGGCAGCGTGCGTTGCAGTGCCGGGTGACGGGCTGCCGGCACCCGGGTCGGCCACGATCACCGACAGGCCGCGCTGGGCGGCCCGCCAGGCCACGGCGAGCCCGATGACCCCGCCGCCGGCAACGAGCGCGTCGCTGGTTCGCGTCAAGCGCATGCCCCTTCCCGCTCGGCAGGGGTGGGCTCGGCAGGGGGGCTCGACTCCCTGCGCCGGCATTACCCGGATCAGGTGACAAACGGTCGGGGGCTCCCCAGCCCACCCTCTCAGCCCGGTGGCACCGGGCTCCCGTGCACGATCGAGGCTACCCGTACGGTGCTCGGGTGCCCACCGACCGGCGAGCGGACGTCAAGGCGGCCCGGCTCTACCTGTGTACGGATTCCCGTCGCCGGCAGGGTGACCTGGAGCCGTTCCTCGACGCGGTGCTGGCCGGCGGAGTCGACATCGTGCAGCTGCGCGAGAAGGGGCTGGAGGCCGCCGAGGAGGTTGCGCTGCTGGCGGTGTTCGCCGCGGCCGCCGAACGGCACGGCCGGCTGCTGTGCGTCAACGACCGGGCCGACGTGGCGCTGGCCGCCGGCGCCCCGGCCCTGCACCTGGGCCAGGACGACCTTCCGGTGCCCGTAGCGCGGCAGATTCTCGGTGCGTCAGTGGTGATCGGCCGGTCGACGCACTCCCCGCAGCAGTTCGATGCGGCCCTGCGCGAGCCGGGTGTCGACTACCTGTGCGCCGGTCCCACCTGGGTGACGCCGACCAAGCCGGGCCGGGCGGCCGCCGGTCTCGACCTGATCGACCACGCGGCAGCGGTGTGCCCGGCCGGCGACGCGGACGCACGGCCGTGGTTCGCCATCGGCGGGATCGACCTCGAACGGTTGGACGAGGTGATCGAGCACGGCGCCCGGCGGGTCGTGGTGGTCCGGGCCATCACCGAATCGGCCGACCCGGGTGCGGCGGCTCGTACCCTCGCCGACCGGCTGGCCGCGGCAGCCGGCCGCTGATCGGTCACCTGATCCGCCAGAAGTGGCCGACCGGGCCCAGACCCAGCCCGAGCGGATAGGAGCCGGCCACCGCGGCGGTGACGTATGCCTTGCCGGCGCCTACCGCGGCAGGCATGTCCTCGCCCCGGGCCAGCGCGGCACAGGTCGCCGCGGCCAGCGTGTCGCCCGAGCCGTGAGTGTGTACGGTGTCGTGCCGCGGCGAGGGCAACTCCTGAAACGCCGTACCGTCGAACAGCAGGTCCGTCGACAGCGGGCCGGAGCGGTGCCCACCCTTGACCAGCACCCAGCGCGGCCCGAGCGAGTGCATGGCCCGCGCCGCATCTCGCATGCTCTCGTCGTCGCGCACGTCGATGCCGGTGAGCAGGCGCACCTCGTCGGTGTTGGGTGTCGCGAGGGTGGCCAGCGGCAGGAGGAGAGCCCGCAGCGCGTCCAGCGCGTCGGGCCGCAGCAGCGGGTCACCGTGCTGCGAGGCCGCCACCGGATCGACCACCAGCGGCGCAACACCCAGCCGGCCGATCGTCTCGGCGACCGCCTCGATGATCGCCGCGGAGGCCAGCATGCCGGTCTTGGCGGCGCCCACCCCGATGTCGGTGAACACCGCCTCGACCTGCTCGGCGACGGCGTGCGGCGGCAACTCGTAGAACGCGGACACGCCGAGGGAGTTCTGCACGGTCACGGCGGTGACCGCCGACATGCCGTGCACGCCGCAGGCGAGGAACGTCTTGAGATCGGCTTGGAGCCCGGCCCCGCCGCCGGAGTCGGACCCGGCGATGGTCAGCGCAGTGGGTATACCCGGCGCCGGGCCGGACTCGGCCGGCCGGCGCGCCGTCAGGGCTGGTGTGGCGGCGATCCGGGCCGCTCGGCCGAGGGGGCGATGACCGACGCCGGCGGCTTCTTGAGCTGGGCCGGCGTCTTGGGCCCGGCGGCGTAGCCACCGCGCTTGTCGAGCGACGTGCTCAGCAGCCAGGCCCGGTCGCCGCTGGCATTGCTCATGGCGCCTCCCTGGCTAGCCCTCGATGAATTCAAGGTACTCGACCTCCTTCCACCGCACGAGCACCCCGATCCCGCGCATGACGACGTTGCCGGCCTCGTCGGTGACGAACTGGCCGTCCGGATCGGCTTCGGCGGTGTCGACGAGGTAGAGGTCCTGGGGGTGCGGGTAGCCGGCGGCGTAGCTGCGCATCTTGCCGTCGGCCGCGGTGCCGTAGGCGCCGAGGATCCAGGTGCCCTGGGCCTTCATCCGCAACCGCACCCAGCCGGTGAGGTCCTCGGTGCTGAACAGGTTGTCCCACGCGCGGGGAGCGGGATGCTCGCCGGTGAACCACCGGCTCCACCGCGTCCGGTTGTGCGTGGCGGTCCCGACGATCCGGCCCAGGGTCAGGGGGAAGCCGACGAAGGCGGCCACGCACAGCCACACCCACCAGGGCAGCGGTCGGCCGTGGCGCAGCCAGCCGGTCACCACGAACAGCCGGTAGAACTGGTAGGTCAGCGGAGCGGCGAGCACCTGCAGCAGCGCCGAGGAGCCGACGAAGCGCAGCACGCGGTCGGAGGTGTTGATCCCCCACGCCCCGGCCTGGCGCTCGAAGGCCCAGGTGTAGAGCGCCCCCGGCAGCAGGGCGAGGATCACGACTGCCAAGGCTTGAAAGGTCGACGGCACCCGATGACCGTACGGTGGGTGCATGCAAAGGGTGCCCTGGTGGGCTGTGGTGTCGGCGACCTGCGCCCCGATCTTTGCCGTCGGCGGGTGGACGGTCGCGGCCGGCCGCCAGCCGGGCGGGTTCGACTCGGTGACCCACACGATCAGCGCGCTGGCCGCCCGCGGGGCGACCGACCGGTGGATCATGACCGCCGGCCTGGCCGGCCTCGGCTGTTGCCACGTCCTCACGAGCCTCGGGCTGCGACCGGCGGCCCGGCCGGGCCGTTTGGTGCTGCTCGTCGGCGGTGTCGCCACCGTGCTGGTGGCGGCGTTTCCCCAGCCCGTGGTCGGCTCCTCTACCGCGCACGTCTGGGCGGCCGCGACCGGGTTCGTCAGCCTTTCGGTGTGGCCGGCACTCGCCTGGCGCCGGGCGGCGACACTGGCCGCGACGATCCTGCTGCTCGGCATCGTCGGGTGGTTCGCCGCCGAGCTGTTCGGCGAAGGCGGCCTGATCGGGCTGTCGGAGCGGTTCGCCGTCGGCTCGCAGGCGCTCTGCCCGCTGGTCGCCGTCCTGCTGGCGCGGCGGCGGCTGCCGGCAAATGAAGTCGACAGCAGGATCCCCGCCTCGGCAGGCTGACCGGCGTGCACATCACCGGCCTGCCCGCTGGCTGCCACCTTGGCCGGCCGACCGTCGCGGACGCGCCCAGCATCTACCGACTGCTCGCCGCCGCTGACACAGCGGTGATCGGATTTCCGGACGTGACCGAGGACGACGTACGCGACGACCTCACCGCTCCCGGCTTCCGGCCGACCACCGACGCCTGGCTGGTGACCGGCAGCGATGGTGGCACCGAGAGGGCCGCGATGGGCTACGCCTGGGCCTGCCGGAAGGGCACCTCGGCCGACGTCGACATCGACGCCTACCTCGACCCACGCGCTGATCCGGCGCTCGGTGCCTGCCTGCTCGGCCTGGTCGAGCAACGGGCCGGCGAGATCGGCCGGGAACTCGGCCATGACACCGTCCGAACCCTGATCGGCTGCTACCGGGCGGCAGCCGCCGAGGCGGAATTGCTGGCCGGCCACGGCTACTCGGTTGCCACCACGTTCCACCGGATGAGCATCGCCTTGGATACCGACCGCGCAGAGCCCGAGATCCCGGCCGGGGCGACCGTACGTGTCTGCGGCACCGACGAGGCGCTGCTGCGGACCGTGCACGCGGTGAAGGAAGCCGCCTTCACCGGCCACTTCGCGATGGAGCCGCAGACCTTCACCGAGTGGCACGCCGAGCAGGCCAACCGATCGGTGACCGACTGGTCCCAGGTCTGGCTGGCCGAAGTGGACGGTGAGGCGGCGGCCATGCTGGTGGGCAACGACGCGTTCGTGCCCACCGACAATGCCGGTTACGTGCAGACGCTGGGCGTGCATCCGCGGGCCCGTGGCCGCGGGCTGGCGAAACTGTTGCTGCACATCGCGTTCGCCGAGATGCGCCGCCGCGGCCGGACGAGCGCGATGCTCGGGGTGGACACCAACAACGTCACCGGTGCCCTGGCGCTCTACGAGTCGGTCGGCATGCGCGCCACCATGGAGATCGACGTGTGGCAGAAGGTGATCGGCCCAGCCATCGACACAGATCAGCGCAGCCGTTGGGCGCCGGAATAGACGTTCATGGTCTCCCCCCGCAGGAAGCCGACCAGCGTCATCCCGGACTCCTGCGCGAGGTCCACCGCCAGGGCCGAGGGTGCCGAGATCGCCGCCAGGACCGGGATGCCGGCCATCACCGCCTTCTGCACCAACTCGAACGACGCCCGCCCGCTGACCATGAGCAGGTGACCGCGCAGCGGCAGCGCGTTTTCGCGGGCGGCCCAGCCCATCACCTTGTCGACCGCGTTGTGCCGGCCGACGTCCTCGCGCAGGCAGAGCAGCTGCCCGTGGGCGTCGAACAAGCCGGCCGCGTGCAGCCCGCCGGCCTTGTCGAACACCGCCTGGCCGGCGCGCAGGGTGTCCGGCAGGCCGGCCAGCACCGACAGGTCGATCCGCACCGGGTCGTTCTCGACCGGCCAGCGGGTGGCCGTACGTACCGCCTGCATCGATGCCTTGCCGCACATCCCGCAGGACGAGGAGGTGAAGAAGTTGCGATCCAGCGACGCGCTGGGCGGCGCAACGCCGGCCGCCAGGGCGGCATCGACGACGTTGTAGTGGTTGACGCCGTCGTCCTTGCCGCAGCAGTAGCGCATCGTCATGACCTGGCCGCCGGCGCCGATCACCCCTTCGGTGGTGAGGAAGCCGGCGACGAGGTCGAAGTCGTGTCCCGGGGTGCGCATGGTGACTGAGAGCGGCTTGCCGTCGACCCGGATCTCCAGGGGTTCCTCGGCGGTCAGGGTCTCCGTCTGCTCGACCCGCCGTCCGGCGACGATGCGCAGGATGCGGCGACGCCCGGTCACCCGGCCCATCGGCGGGCCCCCGTGTGCATGCCCCCAGCCTAATCTTCAGGGGCGCCAGGATCGGCCGATCAGTGGATGCGCACCCGGCCGTCGGTGTAGTGGGCCAGTGCCGCGTCGATCTCGCCGAGCGGGCGGCGCATGGACCGGACGGCGATCCACGGGCGCCTGCCGGGCCGATCGAGCCCGATCACCCCGGGTGTCGCCGCGGTGACACCGGGCACGAGATCCACCGCCAGCACGGACATGCCGAGCATGCGCTTCACGCGCAGCCCGGCGACGGCCGACCAGGGGACGAAGAAGTAGCCCGTCGCCGTCTGCGCGCTGCAGCCCAACCCCTCGGCGGACAGCCGCATCGCCACCGGAGGCATACCGGCCTCTTCCCAGGCCGCCTGCCGGCGGCGCAGCGCGGCGAACTCCTTCCGGGCGGAGAAAATCAGCATCAGCCCGGGAATGACCATGAACGACAGCGGCCACAGTTGAGAGACCGGTTGACGGGTCGTCTGCGCGATCAGGATGGTGTCCGCGAGCGCTACGGCGATGATGAGGCAGCCGGCGATCACTCCGATCCGGGCCGAGACTCGGCGCAGCCGCAGGACCGTCGCCCTCGAGCGCGCCATGGACTCACGGTCGACCTCGACCACGTACTCGCGCGTACCCAGGCCCGGCTGCACCGGCACAGTGTGGCCTACCGGCGGCCTCGGCGCACCACGATGGCGGCGTCGCCGGCCGGCCGCAGCTCGCCGATCACCGGAGCCCCGGGAATCTCGCCGGCCACCAGCAGCCCCCCCGAGGTCTGGGCGCGCGGAGGCGTGAGGGCGCCTGGTGGCCCCCGCGGTCTTCAAAACCGACGAGGCCGAGGATCTCGGTCTGGCGGGTTCGATTCCCGTCCGCCTCCGCCAGTCGTTGCGATCGGCGTCACACACGTTCGGCGTCGCTGCGCTCGACACAGAACTCGTTGCCCTCCGGGTCGCCGAGCACTACCCAGCCCGAGCCGTCCGGCCGGCGCTGATCGCTGGCCACGACCGCTCCGAGCTCGACCAGCCGCTCGACCTCGGCGTCGCGGGTCCGGTCGGTCGGAACCACATCGAGGTGCACCCGGTTCTTGACCGCCTTGGCATCCGTGACGGCGATGAACAGCAGGGCCACCGAGGCGTCGGGGGCGATCAGCAGTGCCTCCGGGTCAGCCGGATCGTTGCCGTTGTCCGGGTCCTCGGCGAACCCGGTCGCCTGGGACCAGAACCCGGCCAGCGCGAACGGATCGGTGCAGTCGAACGTGATGCTCCTGATGCGGACTGTCATCCGTCTGCCCCTCTTTGGCTTCGGCGACCCGCCCCTTCACGCTGTCCGACCGCGCCAGCCGGGTCCAGCGAATTGTGCGCCGTCGAATCCGACGCCCGACGCATGCGCTGACGCGGGACGAGGCGACCTTGCTCCTGACCCTGCCGCGCCCGCCTGACCCTCGGTCTCACGGTGGGCTGCGGCCGTCGCGGTCGAGTTGGCGGAGGTGGTAGCGGTGGTGTTGGCGGGGTCGCTGGTGGAGGTCGATCCAGGGTGGTGGGGTGAGGGTGGGTAGGCCGTGGTGGTCGAGTGCGGCGGTCCAGCCTTCCTGGTGGACGGCTGTGTGGTGCCGGTGGCAGAGCAGCATCAGGTTGTGCAGGGCGGTGGGCCCGAGTTCGGTCCAGTGGGTGATGTGGTGGGCGTCGGTCCAGTTGGCGGGGCGGGTGCACCCCGGGAATGCGCAGCCGCGATCGCGGATGGCCAGGGCGGTGCGTAGTGGTCCGGGGATGGTGCGGCGGGTCCGGCCGATGTCCAGCGGTTGGGATCGGCCGCCGAGGACGGCGGGGGTGATGCCCGCGTCGCAGGTGAGCCGCCGGAGCGCGGATGCGGGTAGGGCGGTGCCGTCGGGGAGCAGGCCGGCGCCGGCGGCCTGGCCGGTGAGGGTGGCCAGGTCGATGGTGACGGTCAGCGT
>JBBRYN010000009.1:0-61204 GCA_038237645.1 Mycobacteriales bacterium | reverse complement strand
GTCGGTGACCACCTGCACCACCCGGCCCCCACCAGCGACACGCTCGACCTCACGTACCCGCACACCGCGCAACCCGAGCAGGATCGTCGTACCGTTGTCACTCACTCGTGGCCCCTCCGCTGTCGGCTCGAATCCACCGCCGGCATCGAGGGGCCACGGGCCTTCACCCCGGAACCTGCGAGCTCACAAAATCGTGTCGTTCCCCCTCAACTTCGAAGAACCGCTATCGAACCCCCAACGAAGTCGAGGCGGCCCACCAACAATCACTGCTAGCCGCATAGAAATGCAAGAAACCGTGTCCGGAAAAGCGGAAACAGCCCACATCGGTGAGCTGATTGCCGACCAACCGGGCGACTATAAGGCGCCCGCTGTCCCACGGCATGTCCGGGTCATCCCAAGCCAACCATGACAAGTGCTGAACCGTCGGGTGCGGCCTCAAGGCCGCCGAGGAAGTCACTTCCCTGCCAGAGCACCTTGCTCGCGCCTGAGACCGGGTCTGCAACGATTAGGGATCGGCGCGGATCAGCGGTTTGCTCCCGAATCGCGACGACCAATGCCCCGGCCAAGCACGGTTCGCCGAGAACGATGTCACCGGCAGGAGACATCGCGTGGCCGGGTACGAGCACACCAGGCGGGCCGACCAGCCATCCTCGGCCCGGATAGCCGTGCAGGAAGCACGAGGCATCGGTATCGCCACCGATGGCCTCGCGAGGCTCATCCGATACGCCGACGGTCATGACGGTTACGCGGCGACGTCCGCTCGGGTCGTTGCATCCCCACCAGGCGCGTGTTCCATCCCTGCTCAGCGCCACCCCCGTTGCACCGCTAAGAAGGTTAGCCACGTCGATCAGACGATCGCGATCGCGTCGATCTCAACCCGGTACTCAGGGTTGACCAGGCCCGCTACTTGAACCAGTGTGCTCGCCGGCATCCGCTGAGGGTCGAGGTGCCGGTCGCGGACCGCTCGCACCGCAGATAGGTCGGCCATGTCGGTGAGGAAGTAGGTCATCTTCACCACGTCCGCCCACGTCGCTCCACCCGCGGCAAGCGCGACCCGCAGGTTGGTGAAGACCTGCTCACACTGCGCTTCCACGTCTAGGGGGTCGACGATCGACCCATCCGCGCGCGCCGGGACCTGCCCGGACACGAACAGCACCGTGCCGGCCGCCGAAACCACATGGCTGTATCCGGTTACGGCCGGCAGGCCCTCTGGGCGCTCGAAAAACGTCATGTCTGCTCCAATCCAATCGAAATCGCGTCACGGGCTACGAACTGCGAGGCCCACTCCCGAAGGGCGAGTCGAGCTTTTGCGTCATACACCTGGGCATGCGCCCGCCGCTGTTCACGGCCTTCGAAGCAGTGCCCCGTCACCCCAGCAAGTTCTTCACCGGTGACTTGATACATGACGGCCCCCCCGATTGCCAGCTCAGCACGGGCCTGCGTGCCGGATCGGAGGATCATGTTGGTCGGCATGTAGCTAGCCGGATGCACGCAGTTGATATGCGCACCGATCGTACGTTCGGCCCGATCAAGACTCCCATGATCAACGCGAGCTTGCTTCGCCGATCGGCGACAAGCGGGTCGAAGTTCCGCGTCAGCTGCAGGCCCTCGAAATGAACCCAGTGCTGCCCGACCGATGCCACCTGTACCACGAGACCCCCTGGCACCGTGGGGAGCAGACGATGGGTTAGAACCATGGGCGCCAAGTAGTTGACGGCCAGGCGCAGCCCAATCCCGTCTCCGACTCCCGTCGGCTACGGTCTCCTGGGCCGCCGTACCCGACCGCCGCGTTGTTTACGAGCACGTCCACGCCGCCAAGTCGCCAGAGGGCATCGGCCAGTGCAGCAGTCTGCGCCAACAGCTGAGATCAGCGACCAAGCCGTCGACAGCCGCCGCGCCCCGCGCCGCAGCCAGACTGCACATCTGCTCGACCCTCGCCACTTGACACCCATGCACCAGAAGCCGATGGCCGCTGGCCGCCAATCCGAGGACCACGGCCCGACCCAGACCGCTAGTAGCCCCCGTGATGAGGACCCGAGGAGGCTGAGAGCGCGGAGGCTGATCCATGACCTTTGCAGCTTCACAGCGCACGGCTCGACCCGCCATAACCAAACGCAGAACGTCCGTGCACATCTCAAGAACAGGCGGTCCGGAGACGTCTCAGCCGCCCGGAAATTCAGCGACAAGATCACCGCCGCACCGCGCCAGATCGCCTCGCGGCCTCCGCAATGATGCGAGCGGGCGGCCATGTCGTGCCGAGCTCCACGGTCGAGCGCGCTATGCCGGCGGACTGCTCGCTTCGGTGGACCGGACGGCACATGGCGTGAACTGGCCGGTCCGGCCGTCGCCGCCCCGCTCGCATCACATCCGGCACGGGAGCCGGTTTGCTGCCTCGGGCGTGTGGTCTCTCGCCTTCTCGCGTTTGCCGTCACGGCCCCCCGGTCTGGGGGAGTGGCTCTAGTCCCCGTGACCGCTGATGGCCAAGCTAGCTCCGATTCCAATCATCACTAGGCCTCCCGCGCCGCCAATCGCGGCCAGCCGCTGCGGACGGCGGCCGAACCAATTCCGTGCGGTGCCGGCGACGAACGCCCATGCGCTATTGGACAGTAACGCGATTGCCGGGAACAGTGCCCCTACGACCAGCAACTGGATCGGCAGCTCACCTGCGCCAGGATCGATGAAATGTGGCAGCGCGACGACGAAGAAGATGACCGTCTTCGGGTTGGCCACGCCGACCACGAAACCGTCGAGAACCGCGCGCCGGGCAGGAGCCGCCGTCGATTGCCGGGTCGCGGACACGTTAAGACCGTGCCGATGGCGGATCGCTTGCACTCCCAGGTAGATCAGATAGGCGGCACCCATCAGCTTGATCACGGCGAAGGCCTGCACCGACCGGCTGACCAATGTTCCGATCCCAATGGCTACCGCGACGACCTGCGCGTACACGCCGATCGAGTTGCCCACCACGGTCAGCAGCGCGGTTCGCCAGCCCGTACTCAGAGCGCGACTGATGGTGAACAGGACGCTAGGCCCAGGGACGGCAATCAAGATGAGCGACGTCAGCGCGAACGCCAACAAGTGGCTGGTGGACACCATGCCACAAAGCTAACCCGGGTGCCGTCGCAGAGATAGTTCGTGTCGCAGTTGGCGACCCAGTCACGCAACGTCATCGACGGTCGGCCGCCTGAACACGGTCGCACCTCACGATGACCGCAGCACATCACGAGTTGCGCGCGTGCAGCGACCGAATCTCGGCCAGCGCGAAGCCCGATAGCCGATCGGCTGTGATCAGCGAGCAGTCCAGTCGGTGTTGGCACCGGAGATGATCACGGCCGGGTTCTTGCCGGGGAGCTGCCCGGTCTGGAACGCGGCATAGGCAGTGGCGCCGGCGGGTTCCGCGGCGATGCGCAGCTGTTCCCAGAGCTGGTCGCGGGCGGCGACGATATCGTGTTCGCTGACCAGCAGCGAGCGGGCACGGCGGTCCCGCAGGACGCCGAACGGGATGTCGCCGACGCGGGTGGCGCCAAGTCCAGACGCGGCGATCGACTCCACCGAGCTGTCTACCGGGTGGCCGGCGGCGAGGGCCTCCGCCACACAGCAGCAGTGTTCGGGTTCGACGGTGACAATGGCGCGGTCACCGGCCGCCAGGCATGCGCCGGCGGCGAGCCCGGCAGCGGTCGCGGCGGCCTCGGCGTAAATCACGCCGGCGATCACCAGGTCGGCTCCTGCGGCTTGGATGCGGCGGGTCTTCCCGGCTGGGGCGCTGTCGGGAACCACGACGGTGGCCGAGGATGTCCCGAGTTCCGTGGAACTTCGGTGGCGGCCTATTGATCGTCAGGCCACGCTGACCAGGTCATCATGGCAGGTGGCTCCGACAGTTTCGGCGACGTCGCGTTCGAGGGCGGCTCGCAGGCTCGCGAGGTGTAGGTGGCCGTTGACGCGACGGAACTGTTTGCCGGCCTCGACCATTCCGGCTGCACACCAGCGGATCGCCATGTTCCCGTCGCGCCAGCGCTTCACGTTCGCCGACCGCTGCCTGCAGACTCCGATCATGGACTCGATGGCGTTTGTCGATCTCAGCGTGCGCGCCAGGGTGGGTGGCACGCCGAGCCGCAGCACGGTGAGGGTCTCGGCCAGGCCTTCGCGCAGGCTGACGGCGACCCGCGGGTGGGTCTTGTCCAGCTCACGGGCCAGGGCCTGTAGCTGCGCCTCGGCGAGCAGCGCACTGTCGGGTGCCCTGCAGGTCGATGCCGAGCGTCACGACGCAACAGGACTCGGCGAAGTGCACCCCGTCGATCATCAGCGCTACCAGGTCCAGACTGGAAAGGTCGGCGCTGAGCAGCTCGGCCAGAGCGGTCTCGGTCTGCGCCACGAACTTTCGCGACACCGCCGACCGGCTGGTGCTCCTCGCTACCGCACCGACCTGTTGCCCGACCGGCTCCAGGCCGATCTGGTAGCGGCGAGTCGACAGCCCAGCGAGCATCCGGTCCATCGCCATCGGCCCGAGGATCTCGGAGCTGCTGAACAGCTCGTAGGCCGGCACCGGCAGCTCTCCGCTGCCATCCACCGTGCGGACCCGCGGCCGATCAACCCGAACGCGGCGGCCGCCCAGGGTGACCGACCCGTGCTCGTGGCCGTGTCGGACCGCGGCCCGGTCGCTGTCGTGCTTGCCCTTCACCCCGGCCAGCATGGTCACGTCGGCTTCCATCATCGCGCTCATCACCTGCAACCCGGCGCCGACCGCGAGGGCCAGCAGCCCCTCGCGCATGTTTCCGGCGATCTGGGCCATCGCCACGGTGACGTGCTCCGGCACGGTCAACCCGTGCGCGCCCGGTGCATCGCACGTCGACTTCTGATACTTCTGGTTCACGGCGGTCCCCTTCTCGTTGAGTGTCTTGGCGGACGCCCAACACCTACCGCAAGGCAGGAGCTGAGCGGGGGACCGCCACCTCAAGTTCTACAAGACCCGGGACATCCTCGTCGCTCAGGTTTCGCGGCATCGAGTGCGCTGGTGAAGTCGCCGAGGATCCCAGCGGCAGACTCGCCGAAGGGACGCCTGCCATCGCCATCCTCGGCGACATGGGGGCTTACTCGCAACGGCAGCTACGCCGAACTGGTCACCGTGCCGTCGGGCAACGTCATCCCGGTAGCTACGTCCCTGACCTGGACGGATCTCGTCGCGATCCCCGAAACCTATGCCACCGCGTGGAACGCCCCGCACGACAACCTGCGATTGTCGGCTGGCTGGCCGACGCGGTCGGCAATGGGCGACGATGATGCATGGTCGGCCGTGCTCACAGTTTGCCGCGGCATGACGGCCGCGCCTCGGTGAGGAGTGGAGGGGAGCCCGCTGAGCAGTCGCGCCCCTACCGCGAGGCTGCGCGGTATTACCGGGCCCGGCCACCCTATTCGGCCGAGTTGCGGCCTGCGCTGGTGACGCGGCTGGGCTGGGACGGCACGGGCCGTCTTCTCGATGTCGGATGCGGCCCGGGCGTCGTTGCTCTCGACCTCGCGCAGAGCTTCACCGAGGTCGTCGGTCTCGATCCCGAGGAGCGCATGCTCGACGAAGCGCGGGCGGCGACACCCGCTGCCAACCGGGCGATGCGCTGGGTCCACGGCCGCGCCGAGGAGATACCCACCTTGCATCTCGGCCGCTTCCACGCGGTGACATTCGGTCAGTCGTTGCACTGGACCGACAGGGAAGCCGTCGTGCACGGGATCTTCGACTCGCTCGTGCCCGGGGGAGCCTTGCTCCTGATCCACCACGATCCGGCGTTCGGGCCGGGCAGTCCGTCGTCGATCGGGGCGGCGACCGGCCGGGCAGTGTCACAGGTGCCCGCACACCCGCCGATCCCGCATGACGCGATCAACCAGGTGCTGGTCAGATGGCTCGGACGTGGAAGGCCGCCCGACCCCGACAGCGAGCCCAACGCAGACCTGCTGGCCAGGACGCGGTTCGGACCCTCCGAGTGCTTGCGGCTTCCCGGCCGAGCCAATCTCGTACGCACGGTCGACGAGGTGATCGACAACTACCTGTCCATGTCGTTCGCTGCGCCGGATCACTTCGGCGACCGGCTCGACGAGTTTCGGGCTGACCTGGGCTCCACGCTTCGCCGGCACACCGACACCGGCCGCTTCTGGGAGTGGCCTGGCGACACGGATGTTCTGATAGCGCTAAAGCGGTGAGTGGTATGTGCCTGCTCGCGGCCCGCTGCATGGTTTGAGCTGATTTCCGCTGGAGCGGAGGTGCCTGCGTCGATGGCGGCGCCGAGCGTCCGGCCAACCCGTGCGACCCGCACGGGTTGGCCTCAGGCGGCGGAGCCCCATCTGTCGAGTTGCTCCGCCGCCTGAGGCCAACGCCGATCGCTGTCCGGCCGTGCCGGTCACCCGGTCAGGGAATACCCCGGAACGAAGTGGTTGCAGATGGCCAGCGGGCTCGCGCCGTGGCCGAGGAGCCCGCGCCCGAAGGATGCCAGGCGTTCGGTGGAAGTGCCGTGATCACGAGTCGGTCCAGGTGCCGAGCCCGCTGCTGCCAGCGTGACGGGCACGTCGATGACGTCGTCCTTGAGGCGCACCCAGCCCTGCCTGGTGGCGTAGGCGATGAACGTGCCGGCGCCGCAGTCGGCCTGGTCCTCGTACTTGATCTGCTCCGCCGCAACCGTCGCGCGTGGCATGTTCACCAACCGCTGGAAGTGGTGAGTGACCTCGTGAGCCATGATCACTGCCGCGGCGGCGTCACCGTGCTTGGTGTACTGCTGCCAGGTCGACAGCTCACCGAAGTAGACGTTCTGCGACAGCGGGCAGTAGGCCAGTGTCCCCTCGTCGTAGCGGCAGCCGCCCTCCCGGCCGGTCACGCCCGCCGGGATGAAGTAGTACGCATGGGGATGCGGGGCATTGGGCCGGACGACGTCGATCCACTGCTCGATCTCCGGAACGATGCAGGCGAGGTAGTCGTCCATCTGCGACGACGCCTTGAAGACACCGTCGAGGTTGCCCACCACCGCACACTTGGTGTTGGTCGGGATGGCCGCGATGCTGTGCGAGGCCCCGGACAGGCTCGGCGACGCGGATGGGCTGGCTGGTGCCGAAGGGCTGCCCTTGGTTTGTGGATTGGTGCCGCTGCAATCACTGGGTGCGAGCGTGAGCACCGCCAGAGTCACAACGGCAATGAGCGGACTGATGCGCATCGTGTTCCTTCCCAAACTGGGTCATCGCGGACAGCGTCGACCAGCCATTATGAGCGCCTGTCAAAACGCGCCGCGCGCGGAGGGTGGCGATCGGGCTCGGTCGGCTGTCAGCGGGCCAGTCGTCCGACCGCCCGGGCGCGCTGCCCGACCCACCAGCTCAGTGCAACTCCTGCGGTCACCAACAGCAGGACGTCGATCACCGGAGCGTGCTGGGAGCGCAGGGCGTAGACCGTGCCGCCGATGCCCACCAACGGGGCGGCTACGTACCACAGGAGGAGCAGTGGGACGCCAGGTGGCCCCAGGCCACCCAGGTCACCGCCGGTGACTGCCAGCCACATCGGCGCCCGGCCGCGATATGCCCCGGCAAGTGCCGCACCGACGAGCAGCGGCGCGAGCGCAAGGACACCGAGCAGGCCGGCAATGGGCGGGGAGTTCGTCGCTGCACTCATGACGAGTGCGGTGGGCGTGCCGACCAGCACCAGCACCACCGTCGGTACGACCGCGTGCCAGTAGGCGAGGCGAGAAAACGGTTGCCGCAGCGGAGTGCACCGACGAGGGTCGTCGGCGTCCAAGCGGGCCGGCTCAACCAGCCGGGCGGCAGCGAGGTAGCCGGCACCGGCCGCTGCAAGGGAAACGATGGGGGCCGACGCCGTGCTTGGCTCTAGCAGCCCGAGTACGACGGCTGCTACGGCCAGCAATGCCGCAGCAGCGGAACCGGCGGGGCGCCGCAGAAGTGCCAGGCAGTCCCGCCATGGGATGACCAGCCATGCCGTACGCGGCGGGGGCAGCCGCAGCGCCGCCCCTCCGGCCAACCGTGCAGACCGGATCCGGACAGCGGCATCGCGGGTCTCGCCGACGAGCAGCGCCGCCTGAACGCCGCCGCTCACTGCCGCGCTCCGACGCAACCGCCGGGCAGGCACAGTGCCGGCTGCTCGCCACGCCACTCCGGCGCATGTCACGGTTGCGGCTGCCAGTAGGGCCAAGGCAGCCGCCCACCCAGTGGAAGACTCTCCCGTCGCGTGCACGAGGGGGAGCGCAGCCCAGCCCCAGGGTCCGGTCCAGGCGACGACGTTGCCCGGGACGGGTAACCACCATGAGCAGCCGACCAGCAGCGCCAGGGCGAGGGTGAGCGTCGGGGTCACCCGAACCGCGCCTTCGGCCAGGGCGCGCCAACGTTGGGCGGCGATTCCCACCGCCACGGTGAGCATGCCGAGCAGCGCTCCGGTGGCCGAGCACAGGCCGACCAGGTGGGCCGACGATCCGTGTGTCAGCGGGTAGCGGAGCAGTGTGAAGGTGGCTCCCGCCACCGACAGGCCGAGCAGTGTGCCGACGGCTGTGCTCACGGCCAGGGCCAGGCATGCCCGAGCCCGCAACCACGGAGCCCGATCAACCGGCAAGGGCAACAGCCACGTGGCGTCGGCAGCCGACAGGGACAGCGGTCCGCACCAGGTGGCCGTGCGGGCAGCCGTCAAGAGCAGCACGACGAAGGCCGCCGTCAGGACTGCCCCCAGGAAACCGTGCGGCAGGCCGGTGAGGCCGGCACCGAAATCGCGGCCGCCCGGACCAGCTGGTGATCGCGGGAGCGTCCGCATCGCGGCCGCCAGCGGCCCGGCGGCGTAGACCGCCAGCAGCATGGCCATGAAGTAGGCGGTGAAGCCGTGCGTACCCAGCGTCATCCGGTGCCGGCTGCGGCGCTGCCGCCGGACCAGCCGCCACACGTCGGTGGCCGGCGGCGCAGTGCACGATCCGACATCGGGTGGCGGCATCATCCGGCCAGGATCTCCGCGGACCCCCGCCGCAGGACCCGGCCGGCCTCGAGGACGACCACTGTGTCGGCGACGGCAGCGGCCAGCTCGACGTGATGGGTGGCGAGCAGAGTCCCCCGGCCGGCGGCACGCTCGGCGGCAAGGATGTCTGCCAGGCGGGCCCGGGCGCCGGGATCAAGGCGTTGCTCGGGCTCGTCGAGGACGAGCAACGTGCGCGGCCGGACGAGCGCCGCCGCGAGTGCCAGGAGCTGCCGCTCGCCGGCCGACAGTGTCACCGGCAACTCCGCCGCTCTGTCGTGCAGGCGCAGGGCCGCCAGGGTGTCTTCGACGACTTCGCCTGCGGCCGCGCGCAACCCGTGCCCGCGGGCCACGAACTCCAGGTGCTCGCGGACGGTGAGATCCGGGTAGAACGCGGTGGCGTCCCCGACGACTGCCACCTTGGCCCGCACGGCGGGATCGTCTTCGTTGACCGGGCGGCCGTCCAGGCAGGCTTCGCCCTCGGTCGGTCGGTCCAGGCCGGCAGCAATGCGCAGGAGTGTGGACTTGCCCGAGCCGTTGACGCCCAGCAGTGCCACGCAGGAACCGGCGACGACCGACAAGTCGATCGGTTCCAGCGCCCAGCGGGCCCCGTAGCGCCGGCTGACCTGGCGCAACTGCAGCATTTCCGCACCCCCTCAGCGCTCTCGATGGCCTTGGTTTCCCGGAAACGATATGGCGGCGACTCCCTGCTCGGTCCGCCGGCGGCGACCTACGCTAACGGGGTGGCCGTCCCTGCGAGCATCCGCACCGAGCGGCTCCTGCTGCGTCCCTGGCAGGATGGCGACCGGGCGCCTTTCGCGGCGATGAACGCCGACCCGCGGGTGATGCAGCACTTTCCCGAGCCGTATACCCGGGCACGCAGCGACGCCTTCGTCGATCGGATTGGGGGCCGCTGGGCCGAGCTCGGCTATGGGCTGTGGGCCGTAGAGCGCTTCGACAGCGCCGACTTCATCGGGTACGTCGGCCTGTGGCCGGCAACATTTCCCGCTTCGTTCACTCCGGCCGTCGAGGTCGGTTGGCGGCTTGCCGCCGGTCACTGGGGTCAGGGGTTCGCGACCGAGGGCGGTGCCGCAGCGCTGGACTACGGCTTCGCCACCGTCGGTCTGGCCGAGATCGTGTCCTTCACCGCTCGCCGGAATGTGCCGTCTCGGCGCGTCATGGAGCGATTGGGCATGCTGCGTGACCCCGCAATGGACTTCGACCACCCGAAGGTGCCGGAGCGGCATCCGGTGCGGCCGCACGTCTTCTACCGGATGACGCGCGAGCGCTGGGCAGAGCTCGCCGCATCGGCCTCAGGTCAGGCCGGGAGCACGCCCGCGGGGTAGCTCGCGCTGCGGGGTGCGCGTCGGCACCCGACCTCGTCAGAAGTTGGGCAGCCGGTGGTCGGGTGGTGTCGTCACCGGTTGCGTCCTGCCGCCCGTCCAGGTGGTCCACGAAAGGTTCCAATCGCCCCAGCCGTCCCAGGATCGCATGGTGGACATGCCCGGCCCCTTGCTGGTGGTGACCACGTCCCCGACGCCGGTGAAGTTGTAGAACCACTTGGCATCGGCCACCCGCAGGTTGGTGCAGCCGTGCGACTGATCGGACTCGCCGATCCGGGAGTTCCAGGGCGCCGCGTGGATGAACTCGCCGGAGTTGGTGACCCGGACCGACCAGGGCACGAGCACGTTGTAGGACCCCGGACCCGTCGGTGGGTCGGAGATCATTCGCTCGGGATTGGACTTCGATGAGACGACCTTCACCCCGGAAAAGGTGCGGTGCCCCGCCTTGCCAAGTGAGACGGGAATCGTGCGCATCGGCTTGCCGTCGGAGGTGACGGCCATCTTCAGGGTGACGGCGTCGATGGTGGAGATGTGCGCGGCGCCGGTGTGCATGGTCAGTGTCAGATCGTTGGCGACGGCCAACCGGGGTCCGGCCCGCACGCCCTTGAGCGGCGCGTTGACGGTGATCGTGGCGTGACCGGGCCAGTAGGTCGCGGGCCGGTAGTGCGCCTCGGTCTTGGTGAACCAGTACCACGCGCCCGGTGCGGCCGGCGGATTGCTGGTGACCTGGATGGTCCGCTCGATCTGCGAGGAATCGAGCACGGGACGGTTGAATCGCATGATGATCGGCATGCCGACGCCGTAGACCCGGCCGTCGCCTTCGAAGAGCGAGGCGTAAACCGGCCTCGCGGGGGGCGGCTTGGGCGTCGGCGAGGCCGCTGGTGTGCCGGCTACGGCGGTCGGTGACGTCGCGCCTCCCGGCTTCACCCCGGCGCCCTGATGCGCGGCCGCCGACGAGCAGCCAGCGGTCAAGGCCAGCACGGCGATGACGCAGGGTAGTGATATGCGCAGTCGAGTCACATTCTCCCCATACAAAACTCCAGGATATCCGGTGAACAGGCAGTTCGCCGCTCAGATTCCACCCCCACCCATATCAGACGCCTCAGGCGCCCTCTACGTTGCCTCAGCGTTGCCCGCATTCGCCCTCGGGCGCCAGGCCGGTGGTGCGGGCGGGCAAGTAGCCTCTCGATGGGAGGGCTGATGACGAGATTCGGTACGACCCCCGCCCAAGACGGTCTGCCCGGATCCGAGCCGCCCCGGCCTGAGCCGCCGGGATGGCGCCCGCGAAACGCAGCCGGTCGGCTCCGGGACGGTGGTGCCGCGGAGGTCGACTGCGGGCTCTACGTCGACGGCCGCCGCGTCGGGGGACGGCGGCGGCACGATGAGGCCTTGGCGGAGGCCGCGGAGCACGAGAACGCCTTCGTCTGGCTGGGGTTGTTCGAGCCGACGGAGGAGGCCCTCGGCGAGATCGCGGTTACGTTCGACCTTCCGCCACTGGCCGTCGAGGACGCGGTGCATGCCCATCAGCGGCCGAAGCTGGAGGGCTACGACGACGTCTCCTTCATCGTGTTCAAGAGCGCCCGCTACGTCGAGCACGAGCGCCTGACCGAGACGAGCGAGGTCGTGGAGACGGGCGAGGTCATGGTGTTCGTCGGCCGGCACTTCGTCATCACGGTCCGCCACGGCGACGCCGGTCAGCTCTCCGAGGTACGCAAGCGCCTGGACAGCAAGGGTGAGTTGCTGCGGCACGGGCCCTGGGCGGTCGCCTACGCCGTGGCCGACCACACCGTGGACGATTACCTCGTCGTCATCGCCGAGGTGGAGGATGACGTCGAGGAGGTCGAGGAGAGCGTCTTCACCCGGAACGGTGCGGCAGACGTCCAGCGCATCTACCAGCTCAAGCGCGAGCTGATGGAGCTGCGCCGCGCGGTGCTCCCGCTGAGCCGTCCCATCGCCCTGCTCGCGTCCACCACGGGCGACTTCGCCGACGTCACTGGACCCGAAGTGCCCATGGCTGTGCGCGAGTTGTTCCGCGATGTCGAGGACCACCTGGCCCGCGTCTCCGAGCAGGTCAACGCATACGACGAGTTGCTCGGCAACGTGCTCGACGCGACCCTCGCCCAGATCGGCCTCCAGCAGAACGACGACATGCGCAAGATCTCCGCCTGGGTGGCCATCGCGGCCGTGCCGACCATGATCGCCGGAATCTACGGGATGAACTTCAAACACATACCCGAACTCAACTGGATACTCGGCTACCCCGCAGTGCTGGTCGGGATGGCCACGGCCTGCACCCTGCTTTACCGCGCCTTCCGCCGCAGCGGCTGGTTGTAGGGCTTGATCAGCCTTCCGCCGGGTGGTTCTTCCTGGCCCGGGGTCGCGGCGACGGGCGGGCGGCACCCTGGGAGGACTCGACCGGGGCGCCCGCACCGGCGGCGCCGCCGCCGTGCGTTGTGGCGCTGTCCGCAGCCGGCTCGGCCGCGGCCGGTTCAGGGGCTGCGGCCGGTGGTGGGGCGGACCGGGTCGTCGTCGCCCGTGGCGTCGCCGGTGGCGTGGCCGGAGGCCGGGCGGCTGGGTTGGGGAAGCTCGGCGGTGCGGCCGGGGTCGTCATCCGCCGGCTCACCACGCCGACGGCGGCGCCGGCGGCAGCCCCGAAGGCCAGCGCCAGGAACGTGGAGGACTTGCGGCGCTTGGGCTTCTCCCGGCCGAGCGCCGCGGTGACATCCCCGGCCCGGCGGCTGGCCCGCCGGGCGACCTTCTTGCCGGTGCGCTTTGCCCGCCGGGAGGCCTCCTCACCGCGCTGCCGGGAGGCCTCGATCGCAGCCTCGGCGACCTGGCTGACGGCTGGGCCGATCGAGTCCCAGGCCGCCTCGACCCGCGGCGCGACCGCACCCCGGACCTTCTTCACCTGCGGGTTGACCCGCTCCCTGGCCGCGTCGGCGGCCGCCGTGACGCGCGGCTGCAAGGCATCGGCTGCCCCGACGGCCCGTTCGCGCAACGCCTCCGCGCCGCGCGAGATCTCGTCGGTGGGGAGACGGTCGATAAGGGTCTTCTTGCGCTTGCGGAACACAGGGGACCTCCGCGGAGTGGGTTCGAGCTGTCCTCAACATCTTGCCCCACAACGTCTCGGAGAACCGCGTGGGATGATGACAGATCATCATTCTCTTCGAAGGGGAGATCGCGCGTGGCCACCCAGCTCTACGCGAAACTGAACACCAGCGTCGGCCCGATCCGGGTGCGGCTCTATCCCGATCAGGCACCAAAGACCGTCGAGAACTTCGTCGGACTGGCCGAGGGCAGCATGAAGTGGATCGACCCCCAGACGCGCGAAAAGGTCCAGCGTCCGTTGTACAGCGGCACCATCTTTCACCGGGTGATCGACGGCTTCATGATCCAGGGCGGTGACCCGCTGGGCACCGGCACCGGCGGTCCGGGCTACCGATTCCGTGACGAGTTCCACCCCGAGCTGTCCTTCGATCGGCCCTACCTCCTGGCGATGGCCAACTCCGGGCCGGGCACCAACGGATCGCAGTTCTTCATCACCGTGAGACCGACGACCCACCTCACCCGCAAGCACACGATTTTCGGCGAGGTTGCGGACGACTCCAGTCGGCAGGTGGTCGACGCGATCGCCACGACGGAGACCGGGCGCGCGGACCGGCCGGTCACCGACGTCGTCATCGATTCGGTGGACATCGAGCGGGTCGAGGGCTGAGCCGGCGATGACGCAGGAGGCGGCATCGCGCGGTGAGCAGGCCGCAATACCGGTCTGCTACCGGCATCAGGATCGTGAGACGTACGTACGCTGCGTACGCTGCGATCGGCCGATCTGCCCTGACTGCATGACGGCGGCATCGGTCGGCTTCCAGTGCCCGGACTGCGTGCGTGCGGGCAGCCGCAGCGTCCGGGCGGCCCGCACGACGTTCGGCGGTCGCGTGTCGGCCAAGGACAATGCCGTCACGCTGGGGCTGATCGGCGTCAACGTCGCGGTGTTCCTGCTGGCCGCGGCGACCAATGCTGCCGCCCTCACCAGCGCGGTGCCCACCACACTGCACGACCGCTTCTCCCTGGTCGGCGCGCTGGTCGCGCACGGGGAGTATTACCGCCTGCTCACCAGCGCCTTCCTGCATTACGGGCCGCTGCACATCGCCTTCAACATGTATGCCCTGTGGTTGTTCGGCCAGGAACTCGAACGGTTGTACGGCCGGCTGCGGTTCATCGGCCTGTATCTCGTGTCCGCCCTCGGCGGTTCGGTGCTGGCGTATCTGATCATCGACCCGCGCGCGGGGCTGGCCGGCGCCTCCGGTGCGGTCTTCGGGCTGTTCGGTGCCTACTTCGTGACGGCTCGCAAGATCGGCGTGAGCACCGGCGGCATCCTGGCACTCGTCGGTATCAACCTGGTGCTCGGTTTCGTGATTCCGGGCATCGGCTGGCAGGCGCACGTCGGTGGTTTGATCACGGGTACGGCGATGGCCGCGGTGCTTGCCTATGCCCCCCGCGGGCCGCGCCAGTGGCTGATGCAGCTCATCGGCACACTGGTGATCACCGTGCTGCTGTGCCTGCTGGTGCTGCTCAGGACGGCCGCGCTCACGGGTTGAGGGCCTGCCGGCGCAGCGACTCGAGCACGTCGGCCACCTCGGCCGGATCGGCTCCGAGCTCGCGCCGGGAAAACAGGTGCACGGTGTCGCCGGCGTCGATTTCGAGCAGGCCGGCGCTCCTGCCCAGCCGGCTGGAGTTGCGGCCCTGCCGGCCGACGGTGATCGTCAGCATTTCGGCCCAGGGCAGTTGCCGGTGGCCGTTGAAGCCGTGCACGACGGTCACCCCGTCTGCGTCGGCACTGAGCCGGACCGCCGCAACGGCATCCCGGACCGCGACGACGGTCAGAATCCCGGCGGCGACGACGGCCATGGCGGTCGCCAGCGGCTCGCGGGCCATGACAGCCGCCGTCGCGAAGCTCACCGCTGCGAGGCCCTCGACGGCTGGCATCCAACGGGGCACCGACCAACGCACGTCTGACCTCCGGACCGGGGCTACGTGCCACCGACCACACGCTGCTGCCGGCACCTGCCGGTTCGACCGCTGAGGCCGAACCGATATTGCGCAGCGTGAGCGGCTCGGCCAGTGTCAGCATGATCAGTGTGACTCAGGATCTTCCGGGCCGTCTCAGGCCCGCTCGCCCTAACGACGTCCGTCCCCTGTTGGCTCTGTGGGAGCTTCTTTTCGATGAGGTTGGCTCGCCGATGACGACAGCCTGGAAAACACATGCGGTTGAGTGGTTCGCGGGCACTGTCGACGACGGGGCGACTACTCGAATCCCGGTCATGGACGTCGAGGGTGTAGTCGTAGCCACGGCTGTCGGCACGGTCGAGATCGGCGTCCCCAATCCACACAGCCCCCGGGGGCGCGGGGTCCGGTTGGTGAACGTCATTACGCTGCCCGCACATCGAGGCCGTGGATACGCGACGGAACTTGTGCGTGACGTCATCGCGTGGGCAGAGGTTGTAGTCGGCGCTGATCGCGTCGATCTGAGCGCGACATCGGATGGCCAACGGATCTACGAGCAGCTCGGCTTCATCTTGACCGCGGCACCGCGCATGAAGCTAGTCCTCTCGGGCGGATAGTGCAGCGTCCGCCCGCCGATAGACGGGATGTCTTGCCGTAACGCCGGCGGGTGAGTTTTCCACACTGTGGACGCAGCCTGGGGAAGGATTACAGGTATGTGATTACCGCCATTGGGTCAGCACGCCGAGGCCGCTGACGAGCATGCCGAACCCTACGGCCAGGTTGAACGCCTTGATCGATTCGACCGGATATAGCCCTTGAGACAGGTAATAGACTACGAGCCAGCTGATCCCCGCCAGGAGCAGCACGAGCGCCAGGATCGGCAGCCAGCGCGGGCTCGGGCCGCGCTTGCGCGTGGGCGACGGGCGCACATCGGTGGGAGGGACGTACACAGTCTTCTTGCGGACGCGGGACTTGGGCACAGAGTCTCCTGAACTCTCTGAACTCTCTTAGAGCGTGTCGACCTGGCTAGCGTATCCAAACACCGCAGCGAAAGGACGGGGCCCGAATGCCGAGCGTCCGCGGCAGGGCGATCAGCCCCTGGCGACTTCTCGTGCCGTGCATCGCCCTCGGCGCCGGCGTGCTGTTCTCGACCAGCGCGGAGACCTCGCAGGGCACCGACCTGCGCGCCGGCCGGCGGCTGCAGTTGGCGCAGCTCATCGGCGAGCGAAACAACAGTGTGAAGGCGCTCGATGCCCAGCTGCGGGAGCTGCGCCGGCAGCTCGACCAGGCGACCCACGCCGAGTCCCGGCGCGACGTCGGCGTCGCTGTCGCGCAGCACGAGGCAGACGGTCTGCGCCCGCCCACCGGGCTGTCGAGGCTCCGTGGACCGGGCGTCGTGGTGTCGCTCGACGACGCGCCGCGCCGGTCAGACGGCTCGCTGCCGGCCGGTGCGAGCCCGGACGACGTGGTCGTGCACCAACAGGACGTCCAGGCGGTCGTCAACGCGCTCTGGGCCGGAGGCGCCGACGCTATGACGATCATGGGCCAGCGCGTGGTGGCGACCAGCGCCGTGCGCTGCGTGGGCAACACCCTGCTGCTGCAAGGCCGGACCTACTCCCCGCCGTTCCTGATCGCCGCCGTCGGGAGCCCCACCGCCCTGGGCACTGCACTGTCCCGGGAGCCTGGGGTGAATCTCTTCCGGCAGTACGTCGACGCGTACCATCTCGGCTATCGAGTCGAGACGAAGGGCGACCTGACCATGCCTGCATTCGACGGCTCGCTGTCTCTGGTCTACGCCCGTCCGGGTAGCTGATGCGCAGGTACGTCCGGGGACTCGGCGAGCTCCTGGTCACGGCCGGGCTGGTGATCCTGCTCTTCACGGTCTACGAGGTCTACGGCACCGGGATCGCCACGTCCCGGGCTCAGAGCAACCTCACCGACACCTTGCGCGAGCGGTGGAGGCACTCGCCGGTCCGCGTCCCGAGGCCGGGTCACCCGGGCCCGGGCGTGCCGGTGGTCCGGCTCGGCGACGGGCTGGCCATCCTGCGCATCCCGCATTTCGGCAAGGACTGGGCCAAGGTCGTGGTGGAGGGCGTCTCCCTGGGTGACCTGAGGGAAGGGCCGGGTCACTATCCGGGCACTGCCCTGCCGGGTCAGATCGGCAACTTCTCGGTGGCCGGGCACCGGGCGACCCACGGCAACGGGTTCTTCCGCCTCAACGAGCTGCACCAGGGCGCAACGGTGGTGGTGGAGACGCGCGACACCTGGCTCACCTACCGGGTGACCACGACGGAGATCGTGGATCCCACTGACATAGCGGTGATCGCGCCGGTGCCCGACCGGCCGGGTGTCCGCCCGTCAAAGCGCATGATCACGCTGACCACGTGTGACCCGTGGTACTCCGCGGAGCACCGGCTGATCGTGCACGGCCTGCTCGCATCGGTCGAGCCGAAGTCGCGCGGGCTGCCTGCCGCGCTGAAGGGCTGAGCGCATGTACGCCTGGATCTGGCGCAAGCTGCCCGGTGGCCGGCCGGCCAAGGTCATCAGTTCCATCCTGCTGATCGCCGTGGTGGTCGCAGTCCTGTTCCTCGTCGTGTTTCCCTGGGTGGAGCCGCGGCTGCCGATCGCCGACGTCACGGTCGACGGTATGAGCCGATCATGACGCCGCCCACGACCGAAGCCACGAGTCCATCCACCACCAAGATCCTGGTGGTCGACAACTACGACAGCTTCGTCTACAACCTGGTGGCCTATCTCGGTCAGCTGGGCGCCGTCTGCGAGGTGCGGCGTAACGACGCCGTTCGACTGCCGGATGTCGCCGACTTCGACGGGGTTCTGTTGTCGCCCGGGCCGGGGGTGCCCGAGACCGCCGGCATCTGCATCGACCTGATCCGCGCCTACACCGGCCGGCTGCCGATCCTGGGTGTCTGCCTCGGCCACCAGGCGATCGCGGTCGCCCACGGCGCGACCGTCGGCCGCGCGCCGGAGTTGCTGCACGGCAAGACCAGCCTCGTGCACCACAACGGTGCCGGTGTCCTGGCGGGCCTGCCCGACCCCTTCACCGCGACCCGCTACCACTCACTCGCCGTGGTCGACGGCACCCTGCCGCCGGGCATCGAGGTGACCGCACGCAGCGAATCCGGGGTGATGATGGGTTTGCGGCTGCCCGGCACCGACGTCGAAGGCGTGCAGTTCCATCCGGAGTCGGTGCTCACGCAGGGCGGCCATCACCTGCTCGCCAACTGGCTGACCACCTGCGGCCGGCCGCAGGCTCACGAACGTGCGCACGCGCTTTCCGCCGCGGTCGACGAGCGCCGCCTCACCGCCGTCGGCTGAGCCGAGACCGCCGCGCCCCGGTCAGGGAACGATGGTCAGGGAATGGTGATCACCGTGGGTGTCGCCGAAGGTGTCGGCGAAGGTGACGCCGTGGGGGTCGGTGTCGGCGGTGCGGTCGCCACGATGATGGTCACCTTGCTGCCACTCTTGGCCAGCTTGCCCCCGGCCGGATCCTGCGACAGCACGGTGCCGGGCGGCTTCGACGACGACTGCTGCGACACGGCGAAGACGGTGAAGTCCCGCAGGGTGGCCCTGGCTAGGTCCTCGGTCTGTCCCACGACGTTGGGCACGACGATCGAGCCGTCCGAGATATTGACCGTGACGGTGGAGTTCAGCGGGACCTGGGTGCCGCTGACCGGGCTGGTGGACACGACCGTGCCGGCCGGCTCCGTGCTTGCGACCTCCTTGGGCACCCCCTTCAGCTTCGCCGAGCCGAGCCTGCTGAAGGCGTCGTCCCGGCTGAGGCCGACCAGGTCGGGCACGGGCACCTTCTCGGTCCCCTGCCCGATGGTCAGGGTCACCGTGCTGCCCGGTGACAACTGCGTGTTCGAGTCGGGCGACTGTTGGACCACTTTGCCCTTGTCGGCGTCACTGCTGAATGCCGACTTGGTGCTGACCTTGAGCTTGCGCTGCTTGAGGAGGGACTCCGCCTCGGCCTGCGGCTTGCCGACGACGTTGGGGACGACGACCTTGCTGCTGTTGCTGGTGATGTTCTTGGTCAGGAAGGCGGCGAGGACGAAGACGCCCACAACGGCAAGTGCGAGGGCGATGTAGGCCAGCGCGCGGCGCCGCCGGTTGGGCTCCGGAGGGCGGCGGAGCAAGGTCGAGCCGGCTGCCGCGGATGGCATCGAGACCACCCGGGTGCGCTCCGAACCGGTCAACACGGGCGTGGCCTCGACCGGGCGCCCGGCGACCGCGCGCACCAGGTCGGCGCGCATTTCGCCGGCGGACTGATAGCGGTTGGCCGGGTTCTTGGCCATCGCCTTGAGGACGACCGAGTCGGCGGCCGGCGGAATCTCGGGGTCGCGCTCGGACGGGGGCGTCGGGTCCTCGCGTACGTGCTGGTAGGCCACCGACACCGGCGAGTCCCCGGTGAACGGGGGCTCGCCGACCAGCAACTCGTACAGCAAGCAACCCGTGGAGTAGATGTCGGAGCGGTTGTCTACCGTCTCCCCGCGCGCCTGCTCCGGCGAGAGGTACTGCGCGGTGCCGATGACGGCCGACGTCTGGGTCATGGTCGCCGATCCCTGGGTCACCGCCCGGGCGATGCCGAAGTCCATCACCTTGACCTGGCCGTTGGGACACAGCATGACGTTCGCCGGCTTGATGTCGCGGTGCACGATGCCGTTACGGTGACTGAACTCGAGTGCGGCGCACGCGTCCGCGGCGATCTCCATCGCCCGGACCGGCATCAGCTTGCCCTCGGCCTCCAGCACCTCGCGCAGCGTGCGGCCCTCGACATATTCCATCACGATGTACGGCAGGCCCAGGCCGTCGGAGGCGAGCTCCTCACCGGTGTCGTAGACGGCCACGATCGAAGGGTGGTTCAGGGCGGCGGCATTCTGCGCCTCGCGGCGAAACCGCGCCTGGAAGCCCGTGTCGCGGGCAAGGTCGTGGCGCAACACCTTGATGGCCACGTCCCGGCCCAGCCGGGTGTCGCGGCCCAGATGCACCTCGGCCATGCCGCCATGGCCCAAGGTCTCCCCGAGCTCGTAACGGCCACCGAGCAGCCGCGGCATGGTCATCTAGTCGCTCTCGTTTTCTTCGCCGTGCCACCCCTGTCTGCGACGACCGTGACGGTGACCATGGTGTTGACCGGGAGTGCTCCGAGCGGGCCTACGAGTGTGACGGTACCTGGGGGACCGCCCCGGTCGGTCAACACCTCGCGGACTCGTAGCCCTCTCGCGATGAGGCCCTCGCGCACTTCGGCAAAGGGCTCGCCGGTGTAGTCACCGGGGTCGATTCCTACGGTGCCTGCGGCCGGGCTGCCCGCAGTTGGCGGGATCGGTGTCCGCGGGGACGGGGTAGTCAGCGTGGGCGCCGCCGGCGGGCCGCCGATCAGCGCCTGGGCGGCGAACACGCCGAGCGTGACAACCACGACGGCACCGATCGGCAGCACGGCCCGCCGTACCCGGCGCGGCACCGGCCGAGGGCTGATGGCGCCGAGGCGGCCGCCGCGGGTCGGCAGCATCTCAGCGGGCCGACGGAGAGTCGAAGTATGCCTTCATCACCTTGCCGGCGATGCGCGACGCATCATGTGAGCCGCCGCGGCCGGCCTGCTCGAGGACCACCGCGACCGCGATCGGGGGTGCCTCGCCCTGCTTGCCGGCGAAGCCGATGAACCAGCCGTGGTCCGGGCCGGAGTTCTGCGCGGTGCCGGTCTTGCCGCCGACGACGTAGCCAGAGATCTTGGCCTGCTTCCCGGTGCCCTTCTCGACGACGCTGACCATCATCGTCTGCAGTTGGCTGGCCACCTCCGCCGGCATCGGCGTGTGCAGCACGGTCGGAGTCGCGCGCTCGATCGGGGTGAAACCGGGCCCTTCGATCTCGCCGATCAGGTAGGGCCGGTAGAGCACGCCGTTGTTGGCGACCGCAGCCGCGACCATGCAGTTCTGCAGGGGGGTGAGCCGCACGTCGCGTTGCCCGATGGAGGACTGGGCGATCTGCGGGGGGTCGGCCAGCGCGCCGATGTCACTGGGCGCCACGGACATCGGGATCTTCAGCTGGTCGCCGACACCGAACTGCCTGGCCTGTTCGCGGATCCTGTCGGCGCCGAGCTTGACGCCGAGCTGGGCGAAGGCTGTGTTGCACGAGACGGTCAGCGCGTCGATCAGCGTCTGGTGGCCCGAGCGGCTGCAGGTGTCGCCGTCGTAGTTGGGCAGCGGACGGGTGGTCTGTGGCGGCGTGTAGGTACGCGGAGCGGGGATGACGGTGTCCGGGCGGTAGCCGTCCTGCAGCGCCGCCGCCGAGATCATCACCTTCATCGTGGAGCCGATCGGGTAGGTCTCCTGGATGCCGCGGTTGAGCAGCGGCTTGTGCGGGTCGTGGCTCAGCGGCAACCAGGCCGCCCGGATCACCGACTGGTCGTGGCTGGCCAGCGGCCCGGGGTCGTAGGTCGGGCTGCTCACCATCGCGAGGATGGCCCCGCTGCGCGGGTCGAGGGCGACGACCGAACCGCGGCGGCCCTTCAGCAGGCTGGCCGCGACGGCCTGAGTGTCGGGATTCAGGGTCAACAGGACGTCGCCGCCGCGCGGGGTGCGGCCGGTGACCAGGTCGTTGACCCGGCGGATCAGCAGCCGGTCGTCGTCTCCGGACAGCACCGCATCCTCGGCCTTCTCGATCCCGGTCGATCCGTAGATCTGCGAGTAGTAGCCGGTGACGTCGGCGTAGGACGGGCCGCCCGGATAGGTGCGCAAAAACTTCAGCTTGTCCCTGGTGGCGACGCTCACCGCGATGGCCTTGCCGTTGACCACGATCGAGCCCCGCTGCCGGTTGTAGGTCTGCAGCAGGATCCGCCGGTTGCCGTCGTTGCGGCGTAGCTTGTCGGCCTCGACGAACTGCACGTAGTTGAGGTTGACGAACAGCAGCGCGAACAGCACGAGGACGGCGACGGCGACCCGCCGTACGGGAGCATTCACAGGCGCACCATTTCCGTGGGGGCGTGCTGCAGCGGTTGCACGGGCTGCTGGCTCGCCGGCGGCCGCCGGGCCGCGTCGGAGATCCGCAGCAGCAGGCCGACGAGGACGTAGTTGGCCACCAGCGACGACCCGCCGTAGGACAGGAACGGGGTGGTCAGGCCGGTGAGCGGGATCAGCTTGGTGACGCCGCCGACCACGACGAACACCTGCAGCGCGACGGAGAAGGCCAGCCCCGCGGCGAGCAGCTTGCCGAAGGAGTCGCGCACCGTCAGGGCGGTGCGCAGCCCGCGGCTGACGATGAGGAGGTAGATAACCAGCACCGCGGTGAGCCCGAACAGGCCCAGCTCCTCACCGACCGTGGCGACGATGAAGTCGCTGTTGGCGAAGGGTACGATCTCCGGCCGCCCCGCGCCCGGACCGGTGCCGAACAGCCGCCCGGTCGCCAGCCCGTACAGCGCCTGCACGATCTGGAAACCCTTGCCGTTGGGGTCGGCGAAGGGGTGCAGCCAGATGCTCACCCGGTCCTGCACGTGGGCGAAGAGCAGCCAGGCCGTGAACGCGCCGCCGACGAAAAGCGTGAGGCCGATGAGCAGCCACGAGGTGCGCTGGGTCGCGACGTAGAGCATCACCACGAAGATGCCGAAGAAAAGAAGCGAGGAGCCGAGGTCCTTTTCGGAGACCAGGACCAGCAGGCTGGCCAGCCAGGCCACCAGCACCGGCCCGAGGTCGCGCCCGCGCGGGAAGTCGATGAGGGCGATCCGCCGGCTGGCCAGCGACAGCACGTCGCGCTTGGCGACGAGGTAGGAGGCGAAGAAGACGATCAGGGCGATCTTGGCGAACTCGCCGGGCTGGATGGAGAAACCGGACAGCTTGATCCAGATGCGGGCGCCGTTGACCTCAGATATCGAAGCCGGCAGCAGGGCGGGCAACGCCAGCAGGCCGAGCCCGGCCAGCCCGAGGGTATAGGAGTAGCGAGCCAGACTGCGGTGGTCGCGGACCACGACCAGCAGGCCGACGAGCAGGACGAGACCCACCGCGGTCCATGCCAACTGCAGCGAGGCGTTGCCGGTCAGGAAGTGCACCTTGAAGCGGTTGTGCGCGGTGACCTCGGCGAGGTCGAGCCGGTGGATCAGGGCCACCCCGAGGCCGTTGAGCAGGGCGACGAGCGGAAACAGCACGGGGTCGGCGTATGGCGCGAAGAGACGGATCGCAATGTGGGTGATGCCGAACATCAGGGCCAGCGTCGCGGCGAACCACAGCGGCGCCGGTGTCAGGCCGTGGCCGAGCGCACCTTCGATGGCCACGGACACCAGACCGGCCAGTGCCACCGCGAAGATCAGCAGGAAGAGCTCGGACCCCCGCCGGGTCCGCCGCGGCGGCGCGGTGCTCCCGGCAGCTAGTGGGTGGGCGGTCACGACCGGGCAGCCATGAGGGCGGTCCTGGTTGGCCCAGTCATGCAGCGGCCCGTCATGGGTGGATGGGCCGGCAGTCGACGCCGGGCCGCCGGGTTGGGCCGGGGGCCGGCGTCGGGCTCGGCGTGGGCCTTGGCGCTGGTCTCGAAGGCACCCCCTTGACGGACGGCTTCGGCGTGGGTTTCGGTGAGCCGCTTGCCTCAGGCTTCGGCTGTGGAGCGCACGGCGGCAGTTGTTGACGGCGTAACCGGTCGAGGATCTGCGCGGCGGCGGCGCGGCTGGTGGCCGGGATCCCGCTGCGCAACTGCCCGCGGGCTGCCGGTTGCAGGTCGTCGAGCAGCAGGTCGGTGCGGTGGTCGACCCGGTGCAGGGCGATGCCCGCGACCTCGCCGGAGACGCCACGGAAGACCGCTATGGTGCCGTCGTTGTCCACCCCGACGTAGTACTGCGCGAGGACGTAGTTCCAGCCGGCCCAGGCACCCGCACCGAGCAGGCCGACGAGCACCAGCCCGGCCAGTGCCCACGTCAACCGTCGGTGGACCCGGTTGTCGGGCGCCACGGGCGGGGGCTCGACGGGCACCTGCGGCCGGACCGGCCGGGCCAGCGCGGCGCGGCCGGCCGCGCTGTTGGCCGACGGTGCGGGCTGCGACTGGTTTTCGGCGACCGCTCCGCCCATGACCGGCTCGTCGGGCCCGAGCGTCGCGTTGATGACGTCGGCGACGACGCAGGTGACGTTGTCGGGCGCGCCACCGCGCAGCGCCAATTCCACGAGCCGGTCGGCGGCGGCCTGCGGGTGCTCGATCCGCAGCGCCTCGGCGATCGTCTCGTCGCTGACCACGCCCGAAAGGCCGTCGCTGCACAGCAGGTAGCGGTCGCCGGCCACCGCCTCGCGTACCGAGAAGTGCGGCTCGACATCGGAGCCGGTCAGCACCCGCAGGATGAGGTTGCGCTGGGGGTGGGTGCTCGCCTCCTCTGGGGTGATGCGCCCGTCGTCGACGAGAGACTGGACGAAGGTGTCGTCGTGGGTGATCTGGCTCAGCTTGCCGCCACGCAACAGGTAGCCGCGGGAGTCGCCGACGTGGACCATGCCCAGCCGGTTGCCGGCGAAGAGCAGGGCGGTCAGTGTCGTGCCCATGCCGTCGAGCTCGCGATCGCCCTCGACCATCGACCGCAGGATCTCGTTGGCCTCGAACGTCGCCCGGCGCAACATGTCGACCAGGTCGCCGCCGACCGCGTCGTCGTCGAGGGTCGACAGGGCGCTGATGACCACCCGGCTGGCGACGTCGCCGGCGGCGTGCCCGCCCATGCCGTCGGCGACCGCGAGCAGCCGCGGCCCGGCGTAGACCGAGTCCTGGTTGTTGTCGCGGATCAGGCCGACGTCCGACCGCGCGGCGTAGCGCAGCATCAGGGTCATGAGCGCAGCTCGAGCACGGTCTTGCCGATCCTGATGGGTGCGCCGATGGGCACCGGGGTCGGCCCGAGCACCTTGGACCGGTCGAGGTAGGTGCCGTTGGTCGAGCCCATGTCCTCCACCAGCCATTGACCGTCGCGCGGACTGATCCGGGCGTGCTTGGAGCTGGCGTAGTCGTCGGTGATCACCAGCGTCGAGTCGTCGGCCCGGCCGATGGTGATCGGCAGGTCGCCGAGACTGATCTTGGTACCGGCCAGGGTTCCTTCCGTCACGAGCAACATCTTTGCGCTACGCCCGCGCTTCATTTTCGCGGGGCGGGCCGGGGGCGGTGCGGTGGGCCGGCGTACCGGCGGTGGCTGACGAGTCTTGCGGTTGCCGAAGAGGTCGCTGCGGATCACACCCAAGGCCACGAATACGAACACCCAGAGCAGTGCGAGGAAGCCGATCCGCGTGACGGCGAGGACGACCTCGGGCATCAGCTGTCCGCTCGGTAGAGCAACGCCGCTCCACCCAACTGGATCAGGTCCCCCGACCGCAGGACCTGCTCCACCACGCCCTGCCCGTTGACCATCGTGCCGTTGGTCGACCCCAGGTCGCGCAGCACGGTGCTGCCGCCGTCGTAGGACAACTGGACGTGCCGCCGCGAGATCCCGGTGTCGGCGAGCCGGATGTCCGCCTCGTCGCCGCGGCCGAGCACTGTCGCGCCCCGCCGCAGCGGGAAGTCGCGGCCGGTCGAGTTGTCGACCAGCCGGGCGCCGGTGGGTGCCGAGGGAAGCGCGGGGGCCTCCACCGCGTCGACCGAACTGCTCACCCGGAAGACTCCGGTGCGCAGGTCGTCGGCGTGCTCCAAGTTCACCCGGACCTTGCCGAAGGTGCTCCAGCCTTGCTCCCGCAGGTGCTCGTCGACCATGATCGCGAGCTCGTTGGCGAGCGGCTCGGCGTAGCTGGCCAGGCGTTCGTGATCGGCGGTGGCGAGCGCGACGACGTATCGGTTGGGCACCAGGATCCGGCCCTGACCGAGGATGGCCTTGTGGTCACCGGCCTCCCGCTGCAGCGCGGAGGCGACCTCGACGGGCTCGACGACGCCCTTGAAAACGTGCGCGAAGGCGCCTTCGACGAGTCCCTCGAGACGTCGTTCGAAGCGCTGCAGCACGCCCACCGGACAACCCTCCCTTACTGTGATCCCCGATGGTATCCGCCAGGTCGGTGCCGAATCGGGTGCCGGGCTGCGTGCTAATCTCGGGCGGCTACTGGGGCGAGTGGCGGAATGGCAGACGCGCACGGTTCAGGTCCGTGTGTCCGTAAGGACGTGGGGGTTCAAGTCCCCCCTCGCCCACCACACCGGAGCCATCGGGAGCCCTGCAGTGCTGCCGAGCTCGTGCGGTCGCCGTCCAGCGGGGCCAGGCGCCGTAGGCCGAAGGGACACGTCCTAGCAGGCGGTCAAGTTCGCCCGCGAGGAGGCCAACAACCTGGTGATCAGCGATCAGCACCTCGGTGAGGTGGTCTTCGGCTACCTGTTGGCGTAGCGTCACAGGCCCCGCTGGAGCGCGGGGGCGCGCCCCGCAATGGGGCGTGAAGCTGAAACTGAAACGTCAGCCTGAATCACCCGGGTCAAGTGGGGTTCGAGTCCCCCTCCCGGCACTATCGCGCCGGGATAGCCCAAGCGGCAGAGGCAGCCGAGGTCACCCTCAGAGTCTCGCTCCAGATTCAGTATTTCCGCCGAACACCAGATCGCCCGAGGACGGACAACGCTCGTCGAGGTGCGGGTTCAATTCCCGCCGGCCACTCCACCATGTGGCTGTAGCTCAATAGGCAGAGCGCGGCGACTCAGGACTGATCCATCCTCTTAACCGTGCTGGTGTGCGCAACTGGGCGGCCCACCGGGGCCCTGGACTGGACATGTCCAGGGCCCCTCCCATTTCGGCAGCAGTCCAGCAGGTGAGTGTGCCGGCATCCGCCGATGCCGGTCTCCCGGCGCAGCGGGCGGTCAGCCCGCCCCGGTCGCTGCGGCCAGGAGTGCCTCGGCGGTCTCCGTCCGCTCGTAGAGCACGCGGCGTCCGGCTCGATGTGCCCGGACCAGGCCGGCGGCCCTCAACGCGGTCAGGTGCTGCGACACCCCGCTGGCGGACAACCTGGTACGGGTGGCCAGGTCGCTGGTGGAGGCCGGGCCGGCGAGTTCGGTGAGCAACAGGGTGCGGCTGCGGCCCAGCACGCCGGCGAGGGCAGCCGGCCCGTCGGCCCGATCCCGCTCCCAGAGGGTGGCGACGCCACGCGGCGGATAGCGCAGGGTGGGCTGCCACGGCCGGTCGAGCTTGGCGAACACCCGGGGCCACACGAAGATCGACGGGACGAGGAGTAGCCCGCGGCCGTCGAGCGTCACTGCGCGGGAGAAGTGCTGGTTGACCACATGCAGCGTGTCGCCGTCCCAGGTGACCTGCGGCCCCAGGTCATCGAAGAGCTGTTGAGTGCCGCCCTCGGCCACCCGCCGGGCGCGGTAGAGCACGTCGCCGTCGAGCACCTTGCGCATGCGGGGCCAGTACGGCGCCAGCGCCAACTCCCAGTAGTCGGCAATGGTCCGCGCGAGGCCGTCCAAGCCGGCGGGCGGGTCGGCGTGCAGTGACTCGAGAACGGGCGGCCTGGGGCCGGGCATCTCCTCGAGGATGCGGCGCACATCATCAGCGGGCGTCGCCCGCAGGGTGTGCAGCTCCCGCTCCAGTTCGGGCTCCGGGGTCGCCGGCGGCGGGCTGAGGAAATCCGGGATCACCCTGGTCGGAACCGGTACCAGTGCCGACAGCACCTCCCAGTCCAGCCCGGCGTCGTGCAACCGCTGCCGGACCGCCGTGGTCCACGGCAGGTGCAGGGGGTCGGGAGAGGCGGTCTTGAGCACCCGGACGCTCGCGACGACCTCCCACAGGGGTGACACGGCGAAGCGGACGCGGGCCAGGTCGGCCGGCGAGAGGGCGAGCTCGAGCACGGCGGCTCCCTCCCGATGATGGACTTGGATTCGGCTCAGGATAAATCCTTGTGCCGGACGCCGGTCGGGCCCGCACAGTCTGCCCATGACTATGACGAAGAACGACACGGTGGTTATCGGCGGGGATCTGGAGGTCGGCCGCATCGGGTTCGGTGCGATGCGGCTGTGCGACACGTACGACTGGGGCCGCCCGGCGGCCCGTGAGCGGGGCATCGAGGTCGCCCGGCAGGCGGTCGAGCTCGGGGTGACGCTGATCGACACCGCCGATTCGTACGGGCTCGGCGCCAACGAGGAGCTTCTCGCCGAGGCGCTGCACCCCTATCCGGCCGGTCTGGTGATCGCCACCAAGGCCGGTCAGAGCCGGCCGAGCCGCACCGAGTGGGTGCCGCTGGGCCGGCCCGAATACCTGTTGCAGCAGGCAGAGCTGAGCCTGCGGCGGTTGCGGGTGGATCGCATCGACCTCTACCAGTTGCACCGCATCGACCCGCTGGTGCCGCTGGCCGACCAGCTCGGCGCGCTCAAACGCCTCCAGGACGAGGGCAAGGTCCGCCACATCGGGCTGTCCGAGGTGACTGTCGACGAGCTGGCCCTCGCCCGCCAGACGGTCGAGATTGCCAGCGTGCAGAATCTTTACAACCTCACCGATCGCCGGCACGACGACGTCGTCGACTACTGCGGCCGGGCGGGCATCGCCTTCCTGGCCTGGCGCCCGGTCGCGGGCGGCGTGCACTCGCGCCCGGCCGGTCCCCTGGCCCGAATAGCACGTGAGCTGGGAGCGAGCCCCGTGCAGGTGGCCCTGGCCTGGTTGCTGCGCCGGTCACCGGTCGTCGTGCCGATTCCGGGGACCTCCTCGGCCCGGCACCTCGCGGAGAACATGGGCGCGGCAACCGTCTCGCTCACCGATGCGCAGTACGACGAGCTCGGCCGGCTTCGGGTGCGCGGCGCCGGCCCCCAGGCGCTCAGTCCTGGTGCCTGAGGGCCGGCCAGACCGCCTCCCACCCGTCCACCGGCCCCCGGCAGACGGCGATCGGTCGGCCCTGCTCCTCGTTGTCGACGCCCAGGCCGTTGTCCAGCCGGCCCGCTCCCACGCAGCTGCGGAAGAGCCGGCGGGCATCGGGCAACTGGGCGCCGACGAAGACCACCACCTGCGCCGAATCCGGCGGCCGGGCCTGGTAGTAGAGCTGGTTCTGGCCGCTGTAGACCGGCGGCAAACGGTATGCCGGGCCGTACCGGTCGACGGCTCCTGCCTCGCCGTAGTTGCTCGCCACGACGACCGCCCCCGCCCGATCGGCCGCCGGTAGCGCGGCGTACACCCCCGCGACCTGCCGGACGTAGACCGGCCAGCCGACCGTGTCCCGGGCCACCTGGTTGATCGCCGGCACCGGCGTGCCGCCCACCGCGCTGCCGGGGATGAGGGGCAGGCCGAGCACCGCGCTGACCGCCGCGTTCAGCCCGACCCCGGCCACCACGAGCCGCCGCCGTCGCACGGATCGCAGCATCCAGGCTTCGGCCGGCGCGCAGCCGACGGCGAACAGCACCGCGAGCAGGCCGAAGGGGTAATAGAACTGTGCGCCCATCACGAACACCAGGGCGAGCAGCACCGGGAATGTCGCTGCCAGGAACCGCACCGCGCGCCATTCCTCGCGGCGAGCGAGGCCGACCAGACCGGCGACCCAGATCGGCACCAGCGGCGGGCCCAGCATGAGGAGCAGGAACGGCCACATCATGACGCGGACCTCGCCGGCGTTGTTGGCGGCCAGCGCCCGCCCCATGCTCAGTTGTGGCCAGCCGTGCGTGGCCTGGAAGGCGAGGTTGGGGAAGCCGACCACCAGCGCAAGCGCCGCGGCGGCCAGCACCCACTTCGACCACAGCAACCGGCGCGGCCCGGCAACGGCCACTCCGGCGGCGAGCGCCACCAGCAGCACCGCGACGAGCAGCTTGTTGTACGTGCTCAGGCCGACGACGGCGCCGGCCGCCAGCCACCACCGCGGCTCGCGGCGCAGCCGCGCCCTGATGACGCACAGCAGCACGGCCGGCCAGACCGGTAGGTCCACAGTGGACGTGAGCAGGACATGGCCCATGATCAGCGGCAGGGAGGCCGACGAGTAGCCCCACGCGCACAGCGCCTGCGCCCGCCGTCCGCCGCCCATCTCCCGGGTGATCAGCGCAAGCACCAGCACCGACGCCACCGTGGCCAGAGTCGCCGGTATCCGCACCGCCCACACCTCGTCGGCGACCAGCCGGCTGAACACCCGGGCAAGCAGCGGGGTCAGGGGCGGCTCGTCGACGTAGCCCCAGGACAGGTCGAGCAGCCGGAAGTACAGCTCGTCGCGGTGGTAGCCGTAACCGCCGCTGGACACGGCGAGCAGCACGGCCAGCGTGGCCATCGCCGACAACACCGGCCCGGCGGCCAGCGCCGGCCGGGGCGGTCGACCGCCCGGTGGGTCGGCTGCGTCCGTCATGACTGCCTCCGGGTAAGTGATTGGCGCTCAGGTGAAGCGAAAGACCGGCCCCCGTGGGACAAAAGGCAACAGCGCGCCGGCGGGCACCAGAAAGGCGTGCTCGCGGCGGATCCGTACCCGGTCGCACCGGGCGTCGGTGAGCACCAGGATCGGACCGTCCTTCGGGAAGTCCAGCGCCGTCTCGAGCAGGTCGACGCCGGGCTGCAGGACCGTACCGCCGCGGCCGCGGACCCGCACCCGGCCGGCGATGTCGTGCGGCTCCATCCACCCGTTGTCGTGGGCTTCGGCGTCGCAGAACACCACCCGGACCGCGGGGACGTCGCGGGAGACGGCGTAGGAGACCACGGCACCGAGCGCCTTCCCCAGGAGGGCGCGATCCATCGAGCCGCTGGTGTCGAGGAGGACGCCAAACGTGCGGTTGTCGAGCAGCTCTTGCGGAACGAAGAGGCCGGGCCGCGGGATCTCCGGGGTGGCCGACTGCCGGCGGCTGGCTCGGGCGTAGGACCGGCGCTTCTGCAGCGGCACGAAATGGTCGTCGAACCAGCGGGCCAGCTCGACATCCCAGGGCACCGGGGGCTGGGCCAGCGCGCGGATCTCCTCGACCAGTCCGGCGGGTAGCAGTCCGCGGTCCGAGCCGATGTGGTAGCCGAGGCCGTCGGCGAGGCTGCGCCGGTAGAACTCGTCGAGGTCGACGCCGTCGAGCGCCTCATCCGCGCCGGAGAGCCGGCCGGGCAGGACGTCGCCGAGGCCGATCCCGCGCAACGTCGCGAGCTTGCGGTAACGGCGCCAGTCGACGGCGATCCGGTCGTAGACCTCCTCGGCGGACAGGCCGCGCAGCGTGCGGTCGAAGAGGATCCCCTCGGGAGGGTCGCCCACCGCCATCTCGACCAGCCAATCGTTGATCACGAAGTCGCAGGCGACGTTCCACAGCCAGGCATCCCGGCTGCCGCCGCGGGTGTCGTGGCGCAGGCCGGCATGCAGCAGTTCGTGGGCGATCACGAACCGGCATTCGCCCTCGGTGCGGCCACACCGGGGGTTGACGTACAGCTCGGCTGCGGACGGGCAGATCGCGGCGATGCCGATGCCGTTGCGCCGGCAGATGTCGGCGTCCTCGACCAGCGTGAAAGCGGCTGCCAGCGCGCCGAGCAGGGGATAAGACGTGACGAACCAGTCGAGCGCGCGCCGCCACGTGGTCTTTCGCCCGTGCCCGCCCGCAAGAGTCTCGGCGGCGCCACCGGCGACGTCCACCGCGGCCGTGACCGCCGCTGCCAGCCCTTCTGCCAGCAGCCGCGACCACGGTGCCGGCAGTTGGTGGTCGATGTCGGTCCACCGCAGGTCGCCGGTGCGCCCACCGGTGCCCGCTTCCTGCACAGCATCGGGCACCCCACTGGTACGGAAGCTCTCCGCACAGGCGTCCTCGGAGCCGACCGTCGCCACCAGGTGGTCGTACACCGTCGGGGTGCCCAGATCGGCGGGGGGACGGCCGACCTTGAGATGGGCGAGGAACCGGTTGACCGCGAGGCAGGCGGCAGCATTCCACGCCGGATCGAAGCCGGCGCCCGGAGCCGCCCCGACAGCAGCGGTCCAGTCGGCCCGGTGCCGGGCTGCCAGATGGTCGAAGCCGAGGTGCAGCAGCGAGTGAGCCGCCACCCACGCCCACTCTTCCGGTGTGCCGCGGCGGGTGGGGTGCAGGTGCACCGCGCCCAGACTGGTCACCACCGACCAGCCGTCGCTCGGACACCGGCTCCACTCCCGGACGGCGGCCCAGGTCACCTTCCCGGCCAGCGGCTCGAAGAGCGGATGCCGGCGTACCAGGGCCAGCCCGCGCTCGCGGTTCTCGACCGCAGGGTCGCTCCGGCGCTGTTGCCGGCGCTTCCCTGCCACCAGTCAGCCGTCCGCTCGCGATGCGGCCAGCCGGGGCAGGTCGCGTACCACTTCGACCATGAACCAGGCGGGCAACTCGGCGGCGCTGCCGTCCTCGGTGACCCCGTGCTGCGTACCGGCGACGACCGCCTGGGCGGCTTCCAGACTGATCTCGGCCAGCTCGGTGATCAGCGCCTTGGCCCGGTGCGCCAGCCCCACCGCCGCACTGTTGGCTCCGGCTCGCTCCGCGGGAAGCTCCTTCGCCAGCCGGGCACGCAGCCCTTGGGCCAGGAAATAGCACACGTCGCGGTCCGCCGGGCCGGCCGGCCACCCCATCGTGCCCTTGAGCAAAGCGTCCAGACTCCAGGCGTGACGGACTTGACGGACGTACCCGCGGAACTGGCCCGCATGGGTCGGTGACACGGTGCCCAGGGCCAGCACCCGCAGCAGGTCGTCGGGCAACTCCGGGGCATCCGGCGAACCGGCCCGGTAGGAGCGCAGGAGGTCGGACAGCATATGCCAGGCCCGCGGCGTGGAGAACGGCTCCTCGTGCCGGGGCGGCACGGTCGTCAGGTGGTCCGGCCGCTGGGTGATGTAGTCGATCACCCAGGGGTGCAGGTCGTTGCCGCGAGCCCACGTGAGCCAGTCCCTCGTACTGCTGACCAGGTGCACGTGAACCAGTCGGTTGATCAGCGCCGTGGACATCGGCCGCACGATCGCGGAGTCCTGACTGCGATTGCCGGCCCCGATCACCACCGACTGCGGGTGAAGTCGATAATTTCCGAGCCGACGGTCGAGGATCAGGCTGTAGAACGCCTTCTGCACTTCGTGACTGGAGCCGTTGAGCTCGTCCAGGAAGAGTACGAAGGGCTCGTCCCGAGCGATGTTCGCCGGCGGGCAGAACCGGCTTCGCGCCTGCTCGCCCTCGCCGACGACGCGGGGCACGCCAATCAGATCCTCGGCCGCCAACTGCGTACCCAGCAGCGTTTCGCAGTCCAGACCGACCTGCCTCGCGAACTGCTGGACCAGGCTGGACTTGCCGATCCCCGGCTGTCCCCAGACGAACACCGGCCGGACGACGGCGACGTGCAGCAGCAGATCCGGCAGCTTGGCCGGGTTGACGGTGACAGCGGCGTGCATGGCTCAGACCTTCTGCCGCGGAACGTGGTGGGTGATCACCGGGACATCCTGGACCTTGTCGATGGCGATGGCCACCGCGATCGCGGGCTGGGTGGGTGCTGCCGCGGGGGCCGATCGCTGCACGGCTCAGGCGCCGGCCGGCGGGCAAACAACGCCCGGATTGATTTCAGGCATTCTCTACGGTTACGAGCCAGAGAGTAGTACCCTCATCACACTCAGTACGATTGTGCGCGAGTGACGCGAGGCTTGGACCGTCGCCACACGCCATCTGAGTAATCGCAGCATCCCAGCCGCAGGAGGAAGAGATGGCGACTGACTACGACGCCCCCCGGGCTTCAGTGGCTTCCGATACAGAAGAAGACAGCCTCGAAGACCTCAAGGCGCGCCGGGTGAGCAAAGCCAAGTCCGCGAGCATCGACATCGACGAGTCCGACTTGGCCGAAGCGCTCGAGTTCCCGGGCGCTGACCTGTCCGGGGAGGAGCTCACGGTCCGGGTGCTGCCGATGCAGCCCGACGAGTTCCGTTGCAGCTCCTGCTTCCTGATCCATCACCGCAGCCTGCTCACGTCGACCACAGGCGGGCGGCTGTTCTGCCGGGACTGCGCTGCCTGATCCTGCTGCCTGGTCCCGCGCCTGGTTGCCGCGCCTGGTTGCCGCGCCTGATCGCGGCGAACGGCCGGCCGGTGGTACCAGTGTGCCGAGCGCGACGCCACCGGCCAGGTGGTCGAAGCGCTGGCTGCCGTCCGCGGCGTCGAGCGGGTCGAGCGGGTAGCGGCGACACCGGGGGGAGCGGGCAGCCCGAACGCGCCGGGCGGGGCAGGCGGACCGTCGTCGGCGGCGCCAGGGGCCATGCTGCCGATGCGCGATTTCCGGGTGCGGTTGTATCTCACCGGTGAGGGGGCGCCGTTCATGGCACCGGTCACCGAGTTGCTGGCAGCACGGGGGAGTCGGCTGACCGCGATAGCGTTGGGCGAGCCGAGCCTGGAGGACGTGTTCATCCACCTCACCGGCAGAGAGCTGAGATGAGCCGGCCGGCCACCATGTCGACGCCCGTCCCGCCTGCACCGCCGGATCCGCCCCGGAGAGCGGCGAGGCACCGCAGCACTCAGGGCGGTGCGGGACAGGCCTTCCTCGCGCTGCTGTGGCGGGATGTGTTCGTGACCGGCCGGGAGATGGGGACCTTCCTGGCGCAGGTGATCCTGCAGCCGCTTTTCCTGCTTTTCGGTTTCGGCCGGCTGCTCGGCGACCTCGGCTACACGCAGGCCAACTTCGCGCGGGTGTTGCGTACTGGTGCTGTTCGGCTATCTGACGGTCTTGACCTACCTCGGAATCCGCGGCTTCTGCCGCCGCGCCATCGACTGACCTGCCTGGCTGCGGCTGCGCGGCCGATCACTCCGGCAGCACGACCATGGGGCCGATGTGACGGGCTCCGCAGTCCCGGCAGAACGCGCTGACCACGCCACCGTTGACTACCCGCCGGCCGTCGGTCCCGGATCGCCCGACGACCCAGTCACCGTCGACCCTCGCCAGCAGCTGAGGCCACGACGGCCGGCACGAGCACTTGAGCTCGCCCGGGCGGCGGGGGTGGGGGAACGGGGCGGGCACCGCTGCACTGACCCCGTAGTTGCCGGGATAGCTCGCGTGGCACCGCGCGCAGCGTGCCTTGACCCCGGTGGTGGCGGGCCAGCCGATCGGATACTCCGAGGCCTCGACCGGCGTCAGGTGACCGTTCTGCTCCGTCTCCAGCTTCGGCCACGGCGGGCGGCAGCCGCAGGTCCGTGGCGACAGCAGGCCGAAAGATTTCAGCTGCAGGATGGTCGCATCCCAGGCCCGCCAGAACGCGTCGAGAAAGCGGGTCGCCGCCGGTGAGGGGGGCCCTGGGGGTCGGACGGGCGGCATCTCCCTATTCTGCCAGCGCGGAGGTGGCCGATGCGCGTGGCAGTGGTGGGCGGCACCGGGCAGGTCGGGCAGCACGTCGTAGAGGCCCTGCGCGACACCGGGCACGATCCGGTGGTCGCCGCCCGCTCGCGGGGAGTCGACGTGTCCACCGGAGCGGGCCTGGACGCTGCCCTGGCCGGGGTTCCGGCCGTGGTGGACGTCAGCAACGTGGTGACCGGCCGGCGCTCGGTGGCCGTGCCGTTCTTCACCCGGGCGACCGAACAACTGCTGGCCGCCGAGGAGCGGGCCGGCGTAGGGCATCACGTAGTGCTGTCGATCGTCGGGATCGACGACGTCGACTGGGGCTACTACGAGGGCAAGCGCCGGCAGGAGCAGCTTGCCCTTGCCGGTCCCGTTCCGGTCACCGTGCTGCGCGCCACCCAGTTCCACGAGTTCGCCGATCAGATCCTGACGGCTGCCCGCCGCGGGCCGGTGGCCGTGGTCCCGCGGATGCGGGTGCAGCCGGTGGCGGCGCGTGAGGTCGGCATCGCCCTGGCCGAGCTTGCCGGTGGGCCGCCGGCCGGTCGAGCGCCCGATCTCGGCGGGCCGGACCAGCACGAACTGCCCCACATGGTGCGGCGGCTGCTGCGAGCGCGGGGGCAGCGGGCCCTGGTCGTTCCCGTACGGCTGCCCGGCCCGGGCGCCAGGGCAATGGCGGACGGCGCCTTGCTGCCGGGCCCGGGCGCCCGGCTCGGCCGGCAGACGTTCGACGAGTGGCTGGCTGCCGGGTCGCATGGGTAACGGTGTTCACTGGCGGCATCGGTTCGCAGCCGTCGGGTGAGGAGAAGCCATCATGAAGTACGGGGTGCTGGGTACGGGCGTGGTCGGTCGGGCACTGGGCGGCAAACTGGTGGCACTCGGCCACGAGACCATGATGGGGTCGCGGGCGGCCGGCAACGGCAATGCTCGCGCCTGGGCCCACGCAGCGGGTTCGCTGGCCGGGGAGGGCTCCTTCGCCGACGCCGCAGCCTTCGGTGAGATCGTGGTCAACGCGACCGCGGGGGGTGCATCGCTCGACGCGCTGAATGCGGCAGGGGCCGACAACCTCACGGGCAAGACCTTGATCGACGTGGCCAACCCGCTGGACTTCTCGCGTGGCATGCCACCCACGCTGTCGGTGTGCAACGACGACAGCCTCGCCGAGCAGATCCAGCGAGCCTTCCCCGCTGCCGGGGTGGTGAAGTCCCTCAACACGATGAACTGCGACGTGATGGTCGACCCGACGCGGGTCGCCGGCTCCCACACGGTCTTCGTGTGCGGCGACGACGACGGCGCGAAGGCGCAGGTCGTCGACCTGCTGAGCAGCTTCGGATGGCCCGCCGGGGACATCATCGACCTCGGCGACATCACCGCGGCCCGGGGGCTGGAGATGTACCTGCCGCTCTGGCTCCGGCTGTGGGCGGCCACCGGCACCGGCCATGTCAACATCAAGGTCGCGACCTGACGGTTGCGGCTACCCGACACAAGGTCGTCAGTCCCGAGCTTCCAGGCGTTACCTTTCCGTGCTCGCTCGTTAACACTATGTGACTAACCGGGCCGAAAGTCGGCCGAATAGCCGGCTTCTTGTGACGCGGCGTGGATATTTCGCCGCGTCCAGCTGAAACCGCAAGGATCGGGGTGGCACACTACGTGCGGGTCGGCAGGCGGCATGTTTTTGGGCACCCGCGGGAGGGCATGTGACGGGACCTGACCCTGGCGGCGGCCCGACGGTCCTGCGGATCCTGCTCGGTTCGCAGCTGCGCCAGTTGCGGGAGGCCAAGGGGATCAGCCGGGAGGACGCCGGCTACACCATTCGGGCATCCGAATCCAAGATCAGCCGGATGGAGTTGGGCCGCGTCGGATTCAAGGAACGCGACGTGGCCGACCTGCTGATCCTCTACGGCGTCACGCGCGCCGAGGAGCGCGACGCCCTGCTGACCCTGGTGCAGGAGGCCAACGCGCCCGGCTGGTGGCACCGCTACAACGACGTCTTACCGGTCTGGTTCACGTCGTACGTGGGGCTGGAGGCCGCCACGGAGCTGATCCGTGCCTACGAGGTGCAGTTCGTTCCCGGGCTCTTGCAGACCGAGGAGTATGCGCGCGCGGTGGTGCGACTCGGCCTCGAGCGACTGTCCAATGAGGATGTTGCCCAGCGGATCAAGCTGCGACTGGCTCGGCAGCAGATCCTGACAAGGCAAGCACCTGTGCGCTTCTGGGGTGTCGTCGACGAGGCGGCGCTGCGCCGGCCGATCGGCGGTCGGGACGTGATGCGGTCCCAGCTCGAATACCTGATCGCAGTGACCAAAGCGCCCAACGTCACCCTTCAGGTCATCCCCTTCGGTGCGGGCGGACACGCCGCCTCGGCGGCCGGGGCATTCAGCATCCTGCGGTTTCCCGACCAGCACATGCCCGACGTGGTCTATACCGAGCAACTCACCAGTGCGCTCTACCTCGACAAGCGTGAGGACGTCGACCGCTACCTGTCGGTGATGGAGCGCCTCTGCGTCGAGGCCGACCCGCCGACAAGCACCTTCGAAACCCTGACCTCGATCCTCTGCGAGACCGCCGCCGGACCGCCGCCGTCTCCCGGCTGAGTGTCATCTCGCCCGATCCTCGCTCGACCCCTGATTGCTGAAAGATCAGGCCGTGATGGAGCACCCGTTGAGTGCCGATCCCGGACCAGCCGGCTTCACGTGTGGCTCCCTCGCTGGGACTCGCGCAACGCCGTCTGCGCTGCCGGTTCCAGGCGACGAAGGCCGACTTCGGCCAGTTCGGCGAAGGGACAGCGGAGTGCATGACGCAGTTTCTCCGTGAGCTCGGCCAGGCCGAGGCGAACGGCATCACCTGGTCGATCCAGCGGTATCGGACCACGCTGTCCGCGGACTTCCCGATGCCGACGACTGGCGGGACAGAGTGCTGACGGCGTGGGCGGTCGAGATCGGGACCGACAGCGACGGCGACCCCGCGGACGCCGGCCCGCACCGCTTCGGCCCGCACGTCAGCCAGGACCTACGACGAAACCTTCGAGGACGAAGACGAGGACTGGAGCGGACCCGTCACCGAGTGCTGATCATCGCGGCCGCGGGTTACGGATCCGAGGTCGACGCGGCACCGCTGGAGGCGATCGAAGGGGTTCTTGCGGCCGACACTGGCATCTATGCGGGCATCGTTGCGCTCGACCTGGGAGAGGTCGACTTCCCCGCAGGCATGCAGCAGGTCGAGGCTGTGCTCACGTGTTGCCGTAGGCAGGGCCTCAGCACCAACTGGATGGACTGGCCGTTCTTCAGGGATCGCTTGTGGCCCCCATGAACGGTCTGCCGGGCCTTGGCGCAGCTCAACTACGGCGGCCGACCGGCCGAAAGAACAGAGGGCGTCCCCGCCGTCTGGAGGGCTGGTTGTGACCGCACGTGATCGGCCGCGGGACACCGCTGGGGGCACGGCGCTGCGCGACGCGGTGACCGGTGCCCTGTCCCGGGCGTTCTTCGAGGTCCGCCTCCGCGAGGAGGTGAGCCGGGCCGGCCGCTCCGGAGCCGAGTTCGCGGTCTGCCTCTTCGACGTGGACCACTTCAAGAGCGTCAACGACGCCTTCGGACATCCTCGGGGCGACCAGGTGCTCCGCGACCTGGTGACGCGCATCGGCGAGTCGTTGCGGGGAGCGGACGCGGTGTTTCGGTACGGCGGCGACGAATTCGTCCTGCTGCTACCTGATGCCGGGCGGGCCGAGGCCGCCGAGGTGGCGCTGCGGGTCACCGACGAGGTCGGAGGAAAAGGCTTCGCCGGTGATCCGCCGTTGCGGGTCGGCATCAGCCTCGGTGTGGCCTGCTTCCCGGCCGACGCCCGTGACGGCCCGGCCCTGGTCGCGGTTGCCGACCGGCGCAGTTACCTGGCCAAGCGCCGAGGGCGCGGCTGTGCCGCCGTCGACGACGAGGCGGGCGGCGGCGCTGCTGCCGGGGCCCGACTGCTGGAGCGGGATGCCGAGACCACCGCCATGCAGGGCTTCCTGGTGGGCTTGACCGCAGGCGGTCCGGGGACGTTGCGGGTCGGCGGTGAGCGTGGTGGTGGGCAGAGTCGCTTCCTCGACGAGATCGCCAAGATCGCCGAGCTCCGCGGCTTCGAGGTCCGGTGGGCAGGCGGCCGCGGCCTTCCAGCCGAAACGCCCGATGCCCCGGCCGGCACGGCGGAAGGCGCCAAGACCGCGGCTCGGCAGATGGGTGCACCCGGATCAGGTCATGGCCTCGACACCGGTGTGCTGGTGATTGCCGATGGGGAGGGAGCCTGGTCGACCGCTTGCCGGCTGGCCCGCGACAGCCTGCACACCGCGCCGACAGTCGGGCTGGTACTTGCTGCGCCCGGCCGGGCGGTGCGCTCGACCGCGGACGGCCTGCCGCTGCGCGGCGTCGTGGAATTGACGCCGTGGTCAGCGGCAGCGGTTCGGGTCTGGTTGCGTACCCGGCTGAGCGGCGAGCCCGGCTCAGAACTGGTCAACTTCGTATTCGACCGCAGCGGGGGACTGCCCGCCCGCGCCGAACGCTGCCTCGGTCGGCTCCTCGACGCCGACGCCTTGCAACGCGACGCGACCGGCTGGGCATTGGCCGCACCGGTAGTTCAGGAGTGGGTGCGGCGGCCCTTGCCGCTGCCGCCGACCGCGCTGGTTGGCCGCGGGCCCGAGATCGACCAGCTCATCGCAGCGCTGACAGCCGAACGCCTCGTTACCTTGGCCGGCCCGGGCGGGATCGGCAAGACCCGCCTCGCCCTGGCCGTGGCCGCCGCGGCCGAGGATCGCTTTGCCGACGGCGCAGTATTCGTCGGGCTCGCGGCGGCCACCACGGCCGAGCATGTCGATTCAGCCGTGGCCGAGGCTCTGGGCGTGGCACCGACCGTCGAGCGGCCACTCGCGCACGCCGTCGCCGAGCGGCTGAGCTCCCGCGAGCTGCTGCTCGTCCTGGACAACTTCGAGCAGGTCCACGCTGCCAGCGAACGCGTGGCGGCCTGGCTGGCGGCCGCCGACGGCCTCACCGTGCTGGTCACCAGCCGGGAACGGCTGAGGCTCCCGGCCGAACGGGTCTACCTGGTGCCCGGGCTCACCTTGCCGGAGTTGGCGTCCCTGCACCGTGATGCGGACGCTGTCGCCGTGGCGGTGGCGCAGTCCTCGGCGTTGGACCTGCTCACCACGCGGGCCCAGCGCATCGCCTACGATTTCACCCTCAGCCCGCACGACCTGCCCGCCGCTGCCGAACTGTGCCACCGCCTCGACGGCATCCCGCTGGCCATCGAGCTGGCAGCCGCGCATCTCGACACCATGTCACCCCAGGAGCTGCTATCCCGGCTGACCGAGCGCCTCGACCTGCTCGGCGAGGGCCCGGTCGACGTGCCGGTTCGACAGCAAACGTTGCGCGGCGCCATAGATTGGAGTTACGACCTGCTCGGCCGCGCCGACCGAGAACTGTTCGCCGCGCTCGGCGTCTTCGCCGGTGGCTGCCGAATCGAGGGTGCCGAGGCGGTCATCACGGCATCCCGCTGCGTCGACCGACTGGCCGGCCTGGTCGACAAGAATCTGCTCCAGGTCACCGCCGATCCCGACGGCGGCCGCCGGTTCGTCATGTTGGAGACCATCCACGCCTACGCCGCCGAACAGCTCGCGGTCGACCCGGGTGCCGACTCCGTGCATGCCCGGCACGCCGCGTATTGCGGGGCCGTCGCGGCCGAAGTCGGTGGCCGGCTCGTCGGACCTGAGCAGTCCGCCGCACTGGAGCGCATCGCCGGCGAGCAGCACAACATGCGCTCCGCTCTCACCTGGACCCTGGACAACGGCGACTACGAGATCGCGGCGCGGATCAGTCTCGGGATCTGGCGATACTGGGCCAGTTGCGGCCACGCCAGCGAGGGGCGCGAGTGGATCACCCGCATCCTGAGCCGGCAAGACCTGCTGCCGCCGGCCATGCTGGCAAGCCTGCTTTACGCCGCCGGGTCGACAGCCAGCCGGCAGGGCGACGCCCGGGCCGCCGAGCCCCTACTCGAACAAAGCCTGGTCTGCGCGCGGGTGAGCGACGAGCGGCGGGTCATGGTGCAGGCGTTGCGCATGCTCGGCGAGATCCGGGCGATGACCGGAGACTACGAGCATGCGTGCCGGCTGCACCGGGAGAGCCTGGCGCTCGCCCGCGCGGAATCCGACCAACTCGGGATCGCCTACGCGCTCGGTGACCTCGGTGACATAGCCATCCGTGTCGGTGATCTTGCGGAGGCCGGCGCGCTCGTGTCGGAAAGCCTCCGGCTCTTCCGTGCCATCGGTCACACGAACGCCGCCCTGACCTGCATGCTCAGCCTCGGCGAGGTATTGCTGTGCCAGGAGGATCCAGCCGGGGCCCGACCGCTGTTCGAGGAGGGACTGGTGCTCGGTCGGGAGATCGGGGACACCTCGGCCGAGGCGTGGGCGATGCATCACCTCGGCGTGGTGTCCGACCTGGAAGGTGACCGTGCAGGGGCCCGTCGGCACTTTGCCAGCGCCCTGTCGCTCCGGCACCGGACCGAGGAGCGGCCGGGCATTGCCGACTCGCTGGAGGGCCTCGCCGGGGTCACCATTGCCGACGATCCGGCTAGGTCCGCCCGGCTGTTCGGTGCGGCCGAAGCGCTTCGGGAGCGCCATCAACTGGCCAGGCCACCGGTCTGGCAGGACCGATGGGACGCGCACATGAGTGAACTGCGCGACAGGCTGGATGCCGACACCGACAAGGACAACTGGACGTCCGGCAGGACCACCCCGCTCGACGACGTCGTGGTGGCCGCCCTCGAGGCAGGCTGTTCCACTGGTCAATCAGGCGGAGTGACTACGCCTGTCAGCGCGCGCTTCGGGGACCGGGCCGACGTGCCGACGGCCCGGTCGCCCGAATGTTCGCTAGCCCCTATGCCAGCAGGTGGTCGAAGTCTCCCTCGCGAGCCCCGGTGATAAGTGCTGAAATCTCTGCCGGGGTGTAGATGAGACAAGGCCCTTCGGGAAAGCGCGAGTTGCGCAGGGCAATTCGCTTGTCGGCCAACTGCGCCATCTCGACGCAGTTGCCCTGGGGGCTGCTGGCCTGAGCCTTGACCCACGAAAGGGCCGGAAGCTCTGCAGCGGACATGCCGTTGGTCACGCCTGTCATCTGATTCACTCCGTTCGCCTTGTTGCCGTCCCCCGACGCAAACGCATCGGATCCTTGCGCCTGCACGTGCATACCGCCATGATAGCTCACATGCAGACGCGTTCCGCCACCCGGTTTGCAGAAGCCCTGGCCGCGGTCGATGAAGCGACCAAAGTGCGCACTGTTCAGGCCATGAAGCGACTTCGGCACCCGCCTGGGCGCGTGTGGTCGCTGCGACATGCGGCTGCCACCTATGCCGCCCACGGTTGGCCGATCGTTCCGGGTGCCTATGCGATCGACGGCAAGACCGGCTGCCCGCGCCCGGAGGGAAGGCGCGCCCGCTTGCACCCGCTGCCCGAGGACTGGAAGCAGGCCGCCACCACCGACGTCATGCAGATCGCCCGCTGGTGGTCGAGGAATGCCTGGGTGATCCTGCTGTTGGCGGGGCCCGCGGTCGAGGTGGTCGAGATGCCGGCCGAATTGGGCGCGTGGACCGTCGACCGCCTGGGCGAGGCCGCTGGGCCGGTCGCCCTCCAATCCGGGCAGCGTTGCCTGCTGTTCTGCTCCGCCGAGGTCGGCTCGGTGTCGACCTCCGACGACGAGTGGCGCGCCGGTGTGTTGCTGCATACCAGCGGTTCTTGGGTGCCGGTGCCGCCGATCGCCGGCACCCGGGCCGGATTGGCGTGGTCTCGACCACCGTGGGTTGTGGGTTGGCAGTTGCCGCCCACCCGTGAGGTGCTGGCCGCTGCGCGAGACGCGGCGGCCAGCACCTGGCCAGACCCGCCGTGCTTGGGTGCCGAGAGCCCGCGAAGCAAGGCTGTGGGCGCCGGCAGCCGGTCTGCCTGACGGCCGGCAGCCTGACGGCCGGCTTCGCCGACTCAGCGCCGGTGCGCGACCCCCCCGACATACAGCGAACTCGCGGTGTTGTCCCGTGGCATCCGGACGTCGGGACGCCAGTCACCGATCTCCACGAAGCCCGGCTCCACGAACTCCAGCCCGTCGAAGTAGCCGAGCTGTTCGTCGACGGTGCGCAACCACCCGGTCCCGAGCCCACCGTGCACGAACGCGTACTCCAGATCGCGGGCCCGCCGGCCACCGTCGTCGGCAAAGCCGGTCATCAGCAGATAGCTCCCGGGCGTCAGCCGATCGCGGATCTCGGCCGCGACCCGGGCAGGAGCGGCGGCCTCGCTGAGGTGCTGGAGCACGCCTGACACCAGCACGGCGAACGGTTCGGTGAGGTCGATGTGGGCGCGAAGTCCGGGGTCTTCGAAGAGGGCGGCGGGACACTTGACGTCTGCGCAGATGATGGTGGTGTTCTCGTTGTCGGCCAGCCGCACTCGCGCGTGGGTCAGCACGATGGGGTCGTTGTCGACGTATACCACCCGGGCGCCCGGATCGGCCTCCTGGGCGATCTCGTGGATGTTCTTGACCGTCGGCAACCCGGAGCCGATGTCGACGATCTGCCGGATGCCCGCCTCGGCCACGAGATATCGCACCGCCCGGCGCAGGAAGTCGCGGTTGTCCTGCGCGATGAGCGGGAGCTCCGGGACCACGTCCAGCAACGCCTGGGCAGCGGCGCGGTCGATCGCGAAATTGTCCTTGCCGCCGAGGAGGAAGTCATAGACCCGGGCGACGGAGGGCTCGGTGAGATCGGCCTCGACCGGTAGAGGTATCTCGCCCTGGGACGCCGTACGAATCCAGTCGCTTGACCTGCGCACGACGGCGCCCCCTGTCGCTGATCGTCGACCCTCGATCGCTGGAGGGAGCTTAACCGATCGGCCGGCGGGTGCACGATGTTCCTCGGCACGGTATTGCGCATCGCCGGCGCCGCTCGGCGGCGCTGGTGGCCGATGGCCTGCATGCCCGCACCGACGGCCTGACCAGCCTCGCCGTGCTCCTCGGCCAGGCGACGTTCAGCCTCTACCCAAGCTGTGCGGCAGGCCGGCTGACGTCTTCCGGGAACTTGTCGCGGTCGCTCAGCGCAGCCGTACCGCCAGCAGGGCGACGTCGTCGACGAGCACCTGCCCGGCGATGGTGGCGAGCGCCTCCGCGCACAGCGCCTCGGCGCCGGCGGCCGGATCGTGCGCCTGCATCACCGCAAGCAGTTGCTCGAGCCCTGGCTCCAGCGGCCGGTGGCCCACCTCGAGCAACCCGTCGGTGTAGAGCAGCAGGGTCGATCCGGGCGGCATCGGCTCGACTCCCTCGGCCCGAGGATGCCCGTCCGGTACGCCGATGAGCACCGACTGCCCGCCTTCCAGGAACCGCGCGCTGCCATCGGGATGCTGCAGCAGAGGTGGAAGGTGCCCGGCGTTGGAATAGCGCAGCAGGCGACTCTGTCCCGCTGTGCCGAGTTCGAGGCGGGCGTACAGCGCCGACGCCAGCTGGGCCATCTCGAAGCTCTGCACCAGCTGGTCCATCCGGTCCAGGACGACACCGGGCGAGGCGCCTTCCCAGGCATAGGAACGCAGCACACTGCGCAGCTGACCCATGGCCGCGGCGGCCCGCATGTCGTGGCCCATGACGTCGCCGATGGCGATGGCGGTCGCGCCGTCGGGCAACACGAAGAGGTCGAACAGGTCTCCGCCCACGCCCGAATGTGCCGCCGCGGGAAGGTAGCGCGCGGCGAAATCGAGCTCCGGGAGCTCGGGCAGCTCGGGCAGCAGAGACCGCTGGAGGGTCTCCGCGGCCTCGTGTTCGCGGGTAAACATCCGGGCGTTGTCCACCGAGAGCGCCGCCCGCCTGGCCAGCTCTGTCATCAGCTCGACCGTGTCCGCGTTGTAGCGCCGGCCAGAGGCACGGGTGGAGAACATGCTCAGCGCCCCGAGCACCTGACCGCGGGCGATGAGCGGCACCACGAGGCCGGAGATCAGCTCCATGTCCATGTATGCCCGGGCTTGCTCCGCACAGATGGAGATGCCGACCAACTGCTCGTCCGTGACCCGGGCGGCCAGGACCGGCTCCCCGGTGGCAAGAGCCTTACCGATCATCGTCCTGGGGTTGCGACGGCGCGGCAGGTAAGAGTCGCTCAGGTGCAGCAGCTCCTCCACCTGTGGCGTGATCGCGGCGACGGCCAGCAGCCGGGGTGGCTCCCCGGGTCGGTCGATGAGGTCGACGGTGCACAGGTCCGCAAGCCGCGGCACCACCAGCTTGGCCAGCTTGGCCAGCACCGCGTCCACGTCGAGGCTGGCCGACAGGGTGTCGGTGACCTCCGCCAGCAGCGTCATCCGACGGTGACTGTCCTCGGCGCTGCGGCGGGCGCTTTCCGTCGCGGTCAGCAGGGCGGCCCGCTCGAGGGCCGACGCCGCCTGCTGTGCCACCGACAGCATGAATTCCTGGTCGCCGGCGGCGAGCCGCCGACCCGACTGCCAGCCGAGTCGCAGCGCGCCCAGCGTACGGGCGCCGCAGGTCAGGGGCAGCAGGGCGAATGTCTCCGACGCGCTCGGCCCGATCCCGTCCGGGTGCTGCTCGACCTGCTCCTCGGCCGCCTTCCCGTCCGCGCTCCCGCCCGTCCTTCGCGGCGGTGAGTGAAACACCGGGATGCCGCTCAGCACGGCCCGGACGCCAGGTAGGTCGGCGTGCAGCGGCGGGTGGCGCTCGTCCGGGTGGGACTCGGCGTCGAAGCCCATCGACCCGAACACGTCGAGCCGCCCGTCGACCAGCCGCGCGACGAGGGCGGTGTCCGCGTCGACCGCCTTGCGTGTGTCCTCGATCACGATCCGGGCCACCTCTTCCAGCGATGCGGCAGCGGCCAACCCGGCGGTGATGTGCTGCAGGTTGATCACCACCTGGCGGGCGGATTGCTCGCGGGCGTAGAGCAGAGCGTTTTCCGCCGCGACGGCCGCCCTCCTGCCGATCAGCTGGGCGAGTTCGCGCTCGTCGCCGGTCCAGTCGTTGTCGGTCGTACGGAACAGTGTCAGCGCTCCGAGCGACCGCTCACCTCTGTTCAGCGGGACGCAATAGGCCGACCGCAGGGAGAGCTCCCGACTTCCGGCCGATGCCTCGACCCGATCCTCGGCGGCCGGCCCGAACAGCACCTCCTCGATGGCGGTGAACAGCCCTGCCTCGCCGGTGGCCATGCACCTGCCGAGGCCGGAGAGCTGGTCGACGCACAGCGATGGGGTGCGCACGAGCCGGCGCAGTGCCTCCTCACCGGCCGCATCGAAATGGTAGACTGCGGCCAGTGCGATGCACCCGTCGTCGTCGACCAGGTGGATCGCACAGCAATCGGCCAGCTCCGACATCACCACCCGGGCGAGGGCGTTCAGCCGGGCGGTGAGGTCGAGTGACTCGGCGAGCAACTCCCCGGCCCGGTTTATCACCGCCTCCCGCCAGTGCGCCAACTCCGCCCGCTGCTGCCGGCGATGCCGGTCGGTGACGTCGAAGGAAACCCCGGCCAGCCCGGTCACCTCGCCGGCGGTGCCGAGCACCGGCGCGCCGCGCGCCTCGATCCAGCGCAGGGTGCCGTCCGGCAGCTGGACGCGGTGTTCGAGCCGGCAGCTGGTCTGGTCCCGGACGGCCCGCTGCAGCTCGGCAATCGCGTTGTCGCGATCGGGGCCGAAGGCCAGGGCCACCCAGCCTTCGACGCTGCCGGCGAAACCGCCGGGGGGCAGGCCGAACTGGCTTTCGAGCCGCTCGTCCCAGCGGACCACCCCGCTGGCCGCGTCCCACGCCCAGGTGCCGATCTCGGCGGCTGCCAGGGCAGTGCGCGCCAGGACCTGCTCATCGGGGTCACGGCGCACCGACTCCGGAAGGTCGACGGTCATCGCCGGTCCGGCTTGGTGCCGGCGCGGTCCGACTCGGTGCGGTCGGGCTGGGTGTTTTCTGGCTGGCCGTAGTCCGGCCAGGGGAGCGGCTCGGCACCGGAGATCTGCCTGACGAACTCACCGAAATACCAGTCACGGAATCGCTTCACATCAGGCGGAGTCGCCAGCGTGAGCAGCGTCTCGCCCGAGCGGCAGTAGTCGTCGGCCTCGTCGAGCAGGCCGGCGATCTGCCGGCTCGCCTCCGCGGCGGCCACCGGCACGAGATACACGAGGTCGACCGACTCGAGCCTCGCGTCGAGTGCCCGATCGCGCTGGGCGTCGGCGCTGTCGGTCACCCCCGCGTAGTCGCGGGTCAGCGTGTCGACCAGCTCGATCAGGCGGGCGGGCAGCGGTGGGCTGTCCTCGGCTGCCTGGCTCAGCGCGATGAGGGCGAACTCCCGGATCAGCTCGTTGCCGTGCTCGAGCGAGCGCTGGTAGATCGGCAGGGGAAAGCCGCGAATCGTCACCTGGACCCGGTCGTTGGTGCTCACAGCGGCTCGACGGTGTCGAGGTCGAAGTCGAAGTCCCACTCCTCGATCGCGGAGTCCTGGCCGGTGGCCAGCGTGAACCACACGCACTTGCCGTGGGCGTTCTGCGCGACGCCCCACGTGCTGGCGAGGCTCTCGAGCAGCCGCACACCCCGACCGGTGCCGGCGTCGGGTCGGAAATGCCGCACTCTCGGTGGCAGCGGGCTGCTGTCGCACACCTGGATACGTACCGCGTTGGCGTCGTGCCGGACGTTGAGCAGGACGCCCGACCGGGCGTGCAGAATGGCGTTGGTCATCAGCTCCGACACCAGCAGGGTGGCGACGTCGCAAAGGTCGGCCAGGCCCCAGGCCGACAACGCCCGCTCGGTGAACCGGCGCGCGTCTACCACGCGGCGGGGGTCGGCGTCGAGCGCTACACGTACCTCCACTGCCGAACGGTAACCTTCCCGGGAGCGGGGCGGGGGAGAATGTTCACATGCCGGAGCTTCCTGAGGTCGAGGCCCTGGCCGCCTTCCTGCGGGAGCGCACGGTGGGCCATTTTGTCACCCGTGTCGACGTGGCGGCCGTCAACGTCCTGAAGACCTACGATCCGGCGCCGACCGCGCTGGCCGGTCAGCAGGTGTCCGGCGCCGGCCGGCACGGCAAGTTCCTCGACCTCGACTGCGCCGGCTTGCACCTGGTCGTCCACCTGGCCCGGGCCGGTTGGCTGCACTGGCGGGAGCAGTTGCCGGCCGCGCCCCCGAAGCCGGGGCGGGGGCCGATCGCACTGCGGGTGCACCTCGACGATGGCACCGGCTTCGATCTCACCGAGGCGGGCACGAAGAAGCGGCTGTCGGTCTATGTCGTACGTGATCCGCTGGGGTTGCCCGGAATCATCCGGCTGGGCGCCGACCCGCTGGCCGGGGACTTGAGCGTCGGGCGGCTCGCCGGCCTGCTATCGGGCGCCCGCCAGCAGATCAAGGGGGTGCTCACCGACCAGACGGTGATAGCCGGCATCGGCAACGCCTACTCCGACGAGATCCTGCACGCAGCCCGGCTGTCACCGTTCAAGCTCGGCGCGAAGCTGACCCCCGAGGAGGTCGAGAGCCTGCACGAAGCGATCGTCACGACGCTGGCCGATGCGGTGCGCCGCTCGGTGGGACAGCAATCGGCGACGCTCAAGGGCGAGAAGCGCAGCGGTCTGCGGGTGCACGGCCGCACCGGGTTGCCGTGTCCGGTGTGCGGAGACCTGGTGCGGGAGGTGTCCTTCGCGGACAAGTCCCTGCAATACTGCCCGACCTGCCAGACCGGCGGCCAGCCGCTCGCCGACCGGCGGCTGTCGCGGTTGATCCGCTGAGCAGGCAGGCAGGCAGGCAAGCGCAGCCTGCCGCGCGGCGGCTTCAAATCGCTCACGGAGCGTCCGGCTGTGGTCAGCCGGCTGCCGAAATGTGTAGGAATCGTCCCCGGAGTTTGCGAGGTTTCCCGCCTAACAGGATGCTCACGCCGAGTTCGCTACTGTGGGCAGGCGCCGCGGGAGATGTGGCGAGACGAGCGTGCCTGTCGAGCAATCCTGTCACCGAATCAGGAGCCGGAGTGACCACCAGAACCCCCACGGCCCGACAGCGGCCGCGCGGCCGGGCCGGTCAGGGATCGCGTGGCCGGAGCCGGGCGGTCAAGATCGTCCTCGTCATCCTGGTCCTGGTCCTCGCCGCTGTCGGCGGGGTCGCCTACCGGGTGGTGAGCTCGGTGGTGTCGTTCAATGCCAAGGTGGCCCGTACCGACCCGTTCGCCGGGCTGAGCAACCGGCCGGGCGGCGGCGTGCCGGGGGCTCAGAACTTTTTGCTGATCGGCTCGGACTCCCGCGACAACCGGTTGCCGGCCAAGGCCACCAACTCCGGCGGCCAGCGCTCCGACTCGCTGATCCTGCTCCACGTCAACAGCCGGCACGACAAGGCCTACATGGTCTCCATCCCCCGTGACTCGTATGTATTCGTACCGCCCGGCGGCGCGTGGCAGGGCGGCAAGACCAAGATCAACGCAGCCTTCGCCTACGGCGGTGCGCGGCTGGTGGTGCACACCGTCGAGACCTTCACCGGGGTCAAGATCGATCACGTCGTGATGATCAACTTCGCCGGGTTCAAGAAGATGACCGATGCTGTCGGCGGCGTCGACGTCGTTGTCAACCGGACGGTCACCGACCCCGAGACGCATGCCACTTTCCACCAGGGGGTCAACCATCTCAACGGCGCTGCCGCACTGCTGTACGTCCGGCAGCGGCACGGCCTGCCGGGCGGCGACTTCGACCGGGTGAAGCGACAGCAGCAGTTCATGCGTGCCCTGCTGGCGACCGCGACGGCCAAGGGCACGCTGGCCAATCCCAACAAGCTCAGCGCACTGCTCGACTCGACCGCCGACGCGATCGTCGTCGACAAGGAACTGTCGATCGGCAAGACGGCCGTGGCTCTCCGCAACCTGCAGACCGGCGACCTGTCCTTCATCACGACACCCAACCGGGGTGCAATTCGGGCCGGCGGTGCGAGCGTGGTGGCGATCGACCACCCGAAGGCGTCGGCGTTGTTCGACGCGATGAACTCCGACACCGTCGATCAGTGGCTCAAGAGCAACCCCGGCAACGTAGTCACCTCGGGCGCCTGAGCCGCCGGTCGGCGGCATGCCCCGCGCTAGGCTGGCCACTGCGGCGGGCCGGCCATCTCGCCCCCCGCCTGACCACCCAGAGAGGGAGCCGCAGCGCACATGAGTGAGCCCGGCATGCAGCGCGTGGCCATCGTCGGCCTCGGCTACATCGGCCTCCCGACCGCGGCCGCCCTGTCGACCCGGGGCGTCGACGTCATCGGCGTCGACGTCAACCCCCGGACGGTCGAGGCGGTCAACCGCGGGCAGGTGTCCTACGCCGAGCCCGACCTCGCCGTCGCCGTCAGCGGCGCGCTGTCGATGGGCCACCTGCACGCAACGACCGAGATGCCGCAGGCCGATGCCTATCTGGTGGCCGTACCAACCCCGTTCAAGGGGGAGAACCAAGCGGACCTGAGCTACGTGCGGGCCGCCATCGAGGCGATCGCGCCGAAGCTCCGCGGTGGCGAGGTGGTGATCCTGGAGTCGACGTCGCCGCCGGGGACCACCCGGCGGATGAGCGAGTGGATGGCCGACCTGCGGCCCGACCTCAACTTCCCCCACATCGCTGACGTGACACCTGACGTGCACGTGGCGCACTGCCCCGAACGGGTGCTGCCCGGGCGGATCATGATCGAGATCGTCACCAACGACCGGGTGGTCGGGGGACTCACCAGGGCGTGCGCCCATCGCGCCGCACAGATCTACGCCATCTTCTGCCAGGGCGACCTGCTCATCACCGACGCCGAGAGCGCCGAGATGGCAAAGCTGGTCGAGAACGCCTACCGCGACGTCAACATCGCCTTCGCCAACGAGCTCTCGCTGATCTGCGACCACCTCAAGCTCGACGTGTGGGAGGTCATCAAGATGGCCAACCACCACCCGCGGGTCAACATCCTGCAGCCCGGCCCGGGCGTCGGCGGCCACTGCATCGCGGTCGACCCGTGGTTCATCGTCGAGTCGGCGCCGGACCTGGCCCGGCTCATCCGCACCGCCCGCGAGGTCAACGACAGCAAGCCGCTGCACGTCGCCCGCCAGATCGTGGAGAAGTCGCAGCGGTTCAAGGATCCGCAGATCGCCTGCCTGGGCCTGGCCTTCAAGGCCAATGTGGACGATCTGCGGGAGAGCCCGGCGGTGGAGATCGTCCGGTCCGTCGCCACCTCGCTGCCCGATGTGACGATCTTCGCGGTCGAGCCACACGTCGATGAGTTGCCGGCCAGCCTGGCGGCCCTCGACAACGTCCGGTGGGCGCCCACCGAGGAGGCGATCGAGGCGGCCGACATCGTCGCGCTGCTCGTCGACCACGACAACTTCCGCTCGATCAACCGCAGCCGGCTCGCCGGCAAGGTCGTCTACGACACCCGTGGCCTCTGGCGCTGATCCGGACATGTTCGTCAGCTTCGCCAGGGCGCGGCCCGACCAGCCCATCCCGGCTTGCGCCGACCTCTCGGGTACGGAAGTCCTCCGGCTTGCCCCCCACCGCGCGCTCGTTGCTGCGGTGACATGGCCGCCTTCGCCGTCGGCGCACGGACCCCGGCGTCGGGGAGTTCAGCAAACGCGCCAGGCTGCTAGTGGGCACGCGGCCTGAGCCGGCCCGTCGGCGGCGGATCGTGGCAAGCAGTCCGACGACCGAGGTGGCGCCTACGATCTCGCCACGGGTGATGCGATCGGGCAGCGAGAACAAGGCGATCGACGCGACACGTTCGGCCTCATTGCCATCGGGTGTGGTGTCTGTCTGCACGGACCTCGACCGATCACGACCAGGTCCTCCGCGTCCGCCGTACCCACCATGGGCTGAGAGGACAGCAGCGGCTCCAGCGGCCCAGGGCGCCAGCCTGTCTCGCCCCCGCCTCTCCGGCCGCGGCAAGGGCGGGATCCTCCCTGTCGTTGACATACCCGCCGGGCAGTTCCCACACCCAGCGATCGATCACGAAGCGGTGCTCGGTTACGTCGTCGTTCACCAGGTCGGGACCGGCACACTGGCACCTCGGCACGTCCGTCGTGGACGATGCGGTCAACCCGGTCCCCAGAGCGGCGTGGGTTGGCGGCCCCTGGCGCAGTTCGCCCGACTCGTCATCGGACCGGGCTGATAGCCTCTACTCGGAACTCCATATCGCGCGTCCGAGAAGTTCGTCGCAGATGGACGCACGACCCTGACAGGGGCGGAGGTGGCGACAGCATTTTCCTTGCTGCCCACCCACTTGGAGCTAGCCGATGGACATCGGACTCGGATTACCGATCAGCAACCCCCGCCGCCTGCTCGACTGGGCGCGGCGTGCCGAGGCAAGCGGTTTCGCGACCGTGGCCCTACTCGACCGTCTGGTGTACGACAACCCCGAGCCACTAACCGCGTTGGCGGTGGTCGCCGGCGCCACCGAGCGCATCCGGTTGCAGACCGAGGTGCTCCTGGGCCCGCTTCGCTCGACCGCGCTGCTCGCCAAGCAGGTCGCCACCCTCGATCGCATGTCCGGCGGCCGCTTCGTGCTCGGCATCGGGGTGGGTGGCCGCGCCGATGACCACGCGGCCGCCGGCACGCCCCTGCGCCAGCGTGGTCTCCTGCTGGAGTGCCAACTGACCGACCTACGCCGGATCTGGAACGGCGAAGCCTATTCCGCGACCGGGGCCACTGACGCGGGCGGGCGGATCGGTCCACAATCGACACTCCTGGGCGGGCCGCCCATCCTCATCGGCGCTTTCGCGCCGGCCGCGCTCGGCCGGGTGGCGCGACACGGCGACGGCTTTCTCTGTGCCGCACCGCTGACGTGGGCGGCGCCACTCATCGCGCAAGTCCGCGAGCAGTGGCACGAGGCAAACCGCGCCGGTCGACCGCGAGTGGTCTGCCAGGTCAACGTCGCGATCGGTGACAGCCGCACCGTCGATGCGGCTCGCACGGCGATCAGCGACTACTACGCGTTCACCGGCCGTCCGGCAATGGGCGCGCCGATCAGCGACCATCACGAGATCGCGGAAACGCTGGATGGATACCGCGACCTCGGCGCCGACGAACTCGTCCTCTACTGCTACGCGGAAAACCCCGACCAGATCGAGCAGCTCGCAGACCTGGTGCTGTGACCCAGATCAGGCCGGGCCCGTACGGAGTCCCACACCGGGGAGCGCCGCCGAGCGGAAGAAGAGGTGGTCGTGCGAGTTCGTCACGCCGAGACGGTCGGGGGCGACGTCGCCCAGCACCGTACGAGCGCGTGTCACGACCGGGCCGCGCAGCCTGCCAGGCTGAGATGTAGCACGGTCAGCACCGTGCCGTCGGGGGGCAACGTCGCTCGATTCGGCGGCGGTGATGGTGCAGAACTCGGCACTCTGCCAGGTCGTCGGGTCGATGCCGGCGAACGCGAGATGTGTCCGCGAGTCAGCGGCGCGGGCGGCGACGTCTTCGCGCAACTGGGCCGCGGTGGCGACGAGGTCGGCATCACCGGCGATCTGCTGGGTCCGAAGCACCGCATGGGTGACGTCGGAGGAATGCGCCTGACCGGAGCCGTACGCGGTGGGCACCCAGGTTTGCACGGTGGGGCGGCCGAAGTCGCGGACCAGGCCGCCGAAGCCCTCGCCGCCCCAGAGGAAGGCGGCCGCCGCACCGGCGTCGTCCCAGAGATAGAATGGCGCGTACTCGTTCACCGGCGACCCGCCGACATGCCGCTCGCGGATGCAGTAGGCCTTGCAGTTGAGCCCGACCCGGTCGTCCAGGCGCTACCCCGAGTGCGTACCCGCTCGCGGATGATCGCCATGTCATAGTCGGCCGGCAGCCCGATCCGGTATCGCATCAGCACCTGGCACCTGCCCGGTCACGCATCCGGGGCCTCCCACGGCATGTCGACGGCGGGTTCGAGCCAGCGGACCGAGTCCCGACCGCGGGCGTCTCGGTCTGGACGGCGACGTGGGTCATGGACGAATCAGCGCCGCCGCCGTGCCAGTGCTCCTCACCCGCGGGGCAAACTTGCATGATCACGGAGCGTACTGACCCGACAGCCGACTGCCGGTCAGATCTCCGGGGTGAAGTCGGGCAGTCGTTCGGCAGCGCCGAACAGGTGCTCGATGGCCCGCAGCCCCCGGGCCGCCGCCCGGCCGTCCCCGTAGGGGTTGGTCGCCTTGGCCATCCGCAGGTGCAACGCCTCGTCGTGCAGCAGGGCGTGCACCCACTCGGTGATCGCCACCTGGTCGGTGCCGACGAGGACCGCGGTGCCGGCCTCGACCGCCTCCGGCCGCTCGGTCGTGTCACGCATCACGAGCACCGGCTTGCCGAGGCTCGGCCCCTCCTCCTGCAGGCCGCCGCTGTCGGTCAGGATGATGTAGCTGTCGCCGATCAGCCGGGCGAACTGCCCGTAGGCCATCGACTCCAGGATGATCACGTTGTCCAGGCCCTCCAGCGGCGGGAGCAGCGTCTCGCGCACCACCGGGTTGCGATGCACCGGCAGGACGAAGCTGCACGCCGGCTCTTTGCGCGCGAGGTCGGCGATTGCCTGGCTCACCGCAGCCATGGGCGCGCCCCAGGACTCCCGGCGGTGCGCGGTCACGAGCACCACCCGGCGACCGCCGTCGGTCGCCACCTCGAGCCGTGGATCGTCGTAGGGCAGCCGCTTGGCCACCGCGCTGTGCAGGGCGTCGATGACGGTATTGCCGGAGATCACGACGTCCTCGGGCCGCACCCCCTCGTTCAGCAGGTTGGCCCGGCTCGTCCTCGTGGGTGCCAGATGCAGGCGGGTCACCTGGGTGGTCAGCCGCCGGTTGATCTCCTCGGGGAACGGTGAGTACGGATTGGCCGTGCGCAAACCCGCTTCGAGGTGGATCACCGGCACCCGGGCATAGAAGCCGGCCAGCGCGCCGGCGAATGCGGTGGTCGTATCGCCCTGCACGAGCACGGCGTCGGGTTCCTCGGCCTCGATCACCTCGGCCAGCCCCTCGAGGCTGCGCGTCGTGATGTGGGTGAGGGTCTGCCGGGGCCGGATGATGTCAAGGTCGTGCTTCGGCACGATCCCGAAGAGGTCGTTGACCTGGTCGAGCATCTCCCGGTGCTGGCCGGTCACGGCGACCACCGGGACCACGAACTCCGACGCGTACATCGCGCCGATCAGCGGCGCCAGCTTGATGGCCTCCGGGCGGGTGCCGTAGATCGTGAGGACCTTGCGCATCTCAGCCACCTGCTGCGGTGCGGTCGATCGCGCCGATCCACTGGCCGAGAACGTCGTTGGGCAACTTGGGCCGCTCCTCGCGCTCGCGGATCTCGGGATCGAAGCCGCTCAGGTCGGCCGGCCGCTCCAGTCGGTGCAACAGGCCGTCCTCGATCAGCCGGCGGTCGACACTGCCCAGGCGCCCGGCGAAGACGGTCCAGACCGGGATGCCCAGCGCCACGGCCTCGCGGTTCATCGTGCCGCCGCCGGAGACCATCACATCGGACCACCAGATCAGGTTGGGCCCGTCGACCACCCCGTCGAGCACCCGGACCCCGGCGCCGCCGATCGCCTCGGTGAGTGGCCCCACCTGAGCCGGGTGCCGGGGCAGCACCAGCGTCACCACGTCCTCCCGGGCGCGCAGCAGGTCGATCAACTGGTCATACAACGGATTCTCGCCGCGGTGGTAGAGCGCGCCTTCCGGTGGCGGCCGCAAGGTGACCACCGGGCCGGTGTGATCGGCGATGCCGAGGGAGTCGCGGACCGCCGGGTCCGGCTCGAAGTCGGCGAGGTAGGTCTCCTCCTTCAGCCCCCTGTAGCGCCAGGTCTTGCCGCGGCCGCCACGCCGGTCGATGTCGGCCTGGTCGAAGGCCTCCGGCAGCAGCAACCGGCTCGCCAGCCGGAAGGACAGGTGGTTGGCCGGCTGGTATTCGTAGTCGATGCTGGACAGCGACGGCACGCGCATGGTCCTGGCGGCGACGGCCAGATCGTACGAGCCGTGGCTGACTGCCACGTCGGGGCGGAAGCCCCTGGCCCGCTGCCGCAGTGCCCGGACCCGCTCGGTCAGCGCACGGACCTTGTCCGGCAGTGACGTCGGCGCGCCTCGGCCGATGGCCTCGACCGAGTCGAAGCGCCGCTGGGCCAACTCCACGGTGTGGGCGAACCGCCGAGCGGTCACGAGCACCTCGTCGCCGCGCTCCTGCAGCCGGCGGACCACCGGCGCGAAGAGCAGGGCATGCGGTGAGTTGGTCAGGTCAACCCAGACTCGCATTCGACGGCCCTCCTCACATCGGTCGGCATTCGGTCGGCACATCGGTCGGCAGATCGGTGGGCAGTCAGGGGCACGGCCGTGGCTACGAGATCGGCGCTCGGTCGCCGCCGGCGGGCCGCGGCTACTGCCCGCCGGTGAGCGGGAGCTGGATGGTCTGTTGGGTCTGGGCGGCCAGCAGCAGCGCGTTGGTCACGTCCAGCGTCGCCATGCCGTTTTCGGCGGTGACGTACCGAAAGCCCTCGCCGCGGATCGCCGAGGTGAAGGCCTGGATCTCGGCGCGCAGCGGCTCCACCCGGTTGACGTGGTAGCGCACCATGTTGCCCTCCGCGACACCGGTCAGCTGCGAGAGGGAATCCCAGCCGCCCGTCGTGTGCGCGTTCTCGTAGAAGTTGAGTTCCTGGGTGAGGTAGTTGGCGACGAAGGCGCCCCGCTCGCAGACCACGGACAGCTCGCGGGTCTTGAATGGCGTGAGCCAGTTGATGTCGAGCAGGCCGATCTGGCCGTCCTCGAACCGCAGCGTGCCGCAGAACAGGTCCTCGTGGGTCCGGTGGATGCGCTTGGCCGTCTCGGCGTAGACGCGCTCGACCGACGACAGGGTGAGCATCATCATGATGTCGACGTCGTGCGTTGCCAGGTCGGTGATCACTCCGACGTCCTGGATCCGGGCCGGGAAGGGTCCGGTGCGCCGGGCGGCGAGCAGGTGGACGTCGCCGCCCTCGCCGCGGGTCAGCCGGTCACGCAGTTGGAGCACGGCGGGGTTGTAGCGCTCGACGTGCCCCACTCCCAGATGTACGCCGTTGTCCTCGGCGAGCTTGGCCATGTGCTCGGCCTCGTCGCGTGTGGCGGCGATGGGCTTCTCCACCAGCACGTGGATGCCGCGTTCCAGCGCCAGCTCGCTCATCTCACAGTGCTTCGCGGTCGGCGTGGCAACCACGACGAAGGCCGGCTTCTGCTCGTCGAGCATCTTCCGGGGGTCGTCGTAGCGGTTGACGGTGCGGCCTCGCAACGATGAGACGAGGTTGGCGTCGGAGGAGTCCGCCACTCCGACCAGATCGACGTCGTCGAGCTCGGTGAGGACCCGGATGTGGTTGCGGCCCATCGCACCGGCACCGACGACCGCGGCACGCAGCAGCGGACGGTCCCGAGTGCTCACACTGGCTACCTTTCCGTCACCGGGCGCCCACCACGGCGCAGGCGGCGCCACACGGCAGTGAACCTAGCTGTGGGTGGGCAGCAACGACACAGCAGTGCGACACGGCGGTCGCCGTCAACCAGTGTCTACCACGGCACGCCGGGCGGTCCGCAAATCGGCCGACGACACCCGAGGTAGGCTGCCTGCGTTCCAGCCGATCCTCAGCCGGCGGGCCAGGTCCAAGCTGGGGGATCGACGCGAGAGAGGGCATGTGAGCACAGCTGTCGCTGTCCCCCGGCGCCTCCCGGCTCGGTGGGCCGGTGCGGCGTTCTTCCTGCTCATGGCCCTCACGCCGGTGGTTCCGTACGTCAAGCTCTCCGGCGTCATCGACATTGCCGTCAACGACTTCCCGCCGATTCTCGCGGTGGCCTTCGGCCTGATCTACGTCGCACTGTCCTATCGACGCGGGCTGCCGCTGCCGATCCCCGCCGTGGCCTGGTGCACCGCACCCATCGTGCTCGTCGCCGCCGCGTCAGCCGCCGCCAACGGCCTGCTGCCCAAGGATCTGCTCGGCGGTCCGATCCGCTGGACCGAGACCACGCTGCTGATCGTGCTGGCCTTCGTCATCGGCGCCGACGCGGCACTGCGGTCGCTGCTGCTGCGCTCGGCCACCATCATCGCCACGGTGGCGGCGCTGATCGGGATCGCTGCCTTCGTCGTCGACTACGAAGGCCCCAACTACCTCGGCATCGAGCCCTTCCGTAGCTACCAGTCGCTGTACGGCGTCTTTCCCGGGCGGATCACCAGCACCCTCGGCGTGCCGTCCAGCGGAGCAGCCGGCCTGTTCGCCCTGGCGCTGCCGATCGCGCTGGGCTACGCCCTCGGAGCCAAGGGCCAGGCGCGGATCCGGTGGCTGTTCTGCGCCTCGACGCTGGGGATCGCGCTGCTGTTCACCTTCGGCCGCGTATCGACGGCCGTCGGGCTGGGGCTGTGCGTGCTGCTCATCGGCCTGCGGTTGCGACCGCGGGTCGCGGTGTCGGTGGGCATCGCCTGCCTGGTGCTGGTGCTGGGGTCACCGGTCAACTCCCGGTTCCTCAGCGACAGCAACGACCGGGCCGCCCTGTGGAGTGCGGCCGTCTCCATCATCAAGGCGCATCCGCTGCTCGGGGTGGGGCCGACGCAGTACGAGGTCGCCCTGCCGGGGTTTCGCAACACCCCGCACGGCTTTGCCGGCACGACCGCCCACAACTCCATCCTCGAGGCGGCCGCCACCATGGGCGTGCTCGCCGGCCTCCTGCTCACCGCGGCGATCGTGCTCTCACTCGCGCCGTGGCTGCGGGCCGCGCTCGGCCGGCGCAGGCAGGAGCCGGAGATCATCGCGGCGTGGCTGGGGTTGGCCGGCTTCGCCGTGACCTCGCTGACCGTGAACTTCTTCTTCTGGCCCCAGCTGGGCTTGCTCTACTGGACCATGGCGATGGCGTTGTCCCGCACTCCGGCCTCGACGCCGGTGTTGCCGGCAGTGCGACGGTTGCCGGGCCCGGCCGCCGCCCCGGCCGGGTTGCCGACTGCCGAGCGACGCCGCTCGGTCCTCGCCGGTCGCTGATCCGGGCCTTCGCTTCGTCCCGCCGATTCGGTTACGGCTTCTGGACCAGCCGGCCGGTGTAGTCGATCCGGTTGAGCAACAGCGCCAGCCCGTTCTCCGCGATGTACTCGTCGACGGCTTGGCGGCTGCCCTTCCAGTGCCCGTAGTCGTCGACGATCAGCACGCCGCCGGGCACCAGGCGCGGCCACAGCGTCTCCATCTCGTGCTTGGTCGACTCGTACCAATCGGTGTCGAGTCGCAGGAACGCGATCTTGTCGGGCGCATTGTCCGGCAGCGTCTCCTCGACCTTGCCCTTGACGTAGTGCACGCGTGACTGGTCGTAGCCGGTCCTGCCCACGTTGGTCTTGACCTCGTGCAGTGGCACCTCGACCCAGGTGGAGGAGTCCTCGCCGGTCTTGGTGCGCTCGAACTCGTCGGCCGCCTTCAGGCCTTGCACGTCGTGGTCTGCCTCGGTGGGCTTGGTCATGCCCTCGAACGTGTCGAAGAGGTAGAGCTCGCGGTCGGCCGCGCCGATGTCGACCAGCGTCTTGGCCGCAGCCATCGTGCTACCGCCGCGCCAGACGCCACACTCTACGAAGGCACCTTCGATCTTGGCGTTGACGATGTAGCGGGTCGCCTGCGCGACCGCGTAGATCCGCTCCGGCGTGGTCAGCGTGTACGGCCGGACGAACTCGATCAGGGCCGCGTCCTCGGGCAGCACGTCCTGCGGCGCCCGGCGGTACTTGATGACGTCGACACCGAGTGGACGGGTGACCTTGCGTACGAGGTCCTTGAGTTGCACCGGGGGTTCCTCCTCAGGGCACGAGCGACCGCACGTGGTGCTTGCGGGCCGGCACGGGACAGCGTAGGTATTGCGCCGAGGGTACTAGCACTAGCTAGCGACCAGAACAATTCCTCGCAGTCGGCGACCAGCCCTGTCGCCGCGGTCGTCACCGCAAGCGGAACCGTCTCACGAGAAACGTAAGTCGTTCGTCGAGGCGGCAGAACCGTCGCACAGCCGGATCGGCCGCTGGGACGGTCTTGCACGCGTCCGGGCATTGTGAACAACCGCCAGTCGCACACCTGACTGTCGAGACTGTCGATGGCCAACGGAGTGGTAAGCGGACCTGTGAAACCACCCGATTGCACCAGGCGACGAACTTTGTTACCCGGCGGGGTGGACCGTGACGACCACGTGGTCGACCCCGCCCCGCGAGGGGCTATGTCGAGGCCCCGAACACCTCCACCTCGCTGGAGCTGAGGTACTTGCACCCTTCGACTCCAGAAGCCGGGCAGCCGAGTTTCTGGGTGACGGCCTGTGGCGTCAGCATCCAGAACTTCAGGTATCGCACGCCCTTGCCGCTCGTTCCGGTCGGGGTGACGGTGACCAGCTTGCCGAGTTCCGCTGGGGTGAACGTGCCGGCCGCGGCCTGTTGCCAGGCCGTGCCGTCCGCCGAGGTCTCGACCTTGTAGTCGCCAGTCGCGGATGTCGGACCGGGGCCACACGCGCTGGACGGCTAGGACCGGTCCCGGTTGCTCAGGGCGTGACCGACAGCGAGGCGGCCGAGTCGTCGGAATCAACCGACGGACCGGACCCGGTGACGTTGAGCCGCCGTAGTAGTCGCAGCAGTGACGCGCTGCCCCGGGGATCGGGAAAGCCGGTCACCCGCCGGGCCGCCAGTCGGCGTGCAGGCGCGTCGACCCGGCGGGGGACCCGGCCACTCACCCCCAGCCGCCTTTTCCCTCGACCAGCATCAGCTTCACCGCCATCTCCTTGACCGTCTCCGACAACCGGGCGATCTCGGCGCGGGCCAACTCCAGCTCGTAGTCGCGC
>JBBRYN010000008.1:0-62375 GCA_038237645.1 Mycobacteriales bacterium | reverse complement strand
CTCGTAGGCGAGCTCCACTCCGTTCACGCGGGCGTGCTCCATCCCCGCACGATGCCAGGTCGTCGCCTCCGCGTCGATCTCAGCTACAGCCCGATCGCCCGATCCAGCAGGTCACTGGACGAGGCTGTCCGCAGCCCGATCGGCTACCGGGCAGTCCCACCTAATGATGTGATCGCGGATGGCGAGGTGTTGTTGCGGCGGCTGCTTTCGCAGCGGCTCGGGCGAGGGCGGCAACGGACGGGGAGGTGCTGTGTGCGGGCCAGGCGAGCTGGAGGACGCTCGGCGGCATGTCCGTCACCGGAACGGTGGTCAGATCCTCGCGGAGTGGCGTGGTCAGTGACTGGGGCAGCACGGCGACCATCTGCCCCAAGGCGATCAGGTGCATCAGTTCGCTGATGCTGCCCTTTGCGCTGACGCCGGCGGGGTCGTGCTTGTGCAGGTTTTCGTCGGCGAGGTCGGCCATACGCAGGCTGGCCCGGTGCGCGAGTGGGTGGGACGCGGGTAGTACTGCGAGCGGGGCTTCGCTCAGCAGCGTTTCGGTGTCCAGCCCGCGCACGTCGTCGGGGGGCGTATACAACAGCGCCGCGTCAGCCTGCCCTTCGCGCAGCATCCGTGCGCGGTCGCCGCCGAAGACCACCTCGATCTGCAAGACGTCGGGTTCGTGTTGGTAGACCGCGAGGACGGCGGGGAGTAAGCCCGCGTCGCCGCCGGGTTTCATGGCCAGCACCAGGCGGGGGTCTCGCGTGCCGGCCCGCCGGGTCCGCACGGTCGCGGCGGATACCGCGTCCAGCGCCGTGCGTGCCTCGTGGGCCAGCACCCGACCGGGCTAGGTCAGCGTGACCGCGCGACTGTTCCGCTCGAACAAGGCGACCCCTAACCGGCGTTCCAGTTGTCGGATCGTCTTGGACAGAGCGGGCTGCGAAATGCCCAACCCGGCCGCGGCGCGACCGAAGTGCAGATCGTCGGCCACCGCCAGGAAGTACGCCAGTTCCCGTGTCTCCAACCGGTCCATTCCTTCAGGTTATTGGTCGCAGCTCGATCGATCTTGGACGCACCGCACCCGGCGGTGATCAGATGGGTGTCCACCCCGCGTGGTTGGCGACGAACACGGATGTAAGGAGATGTCACCATGCCCACGATCGCTCTCGTCGGAGCCGGGAGGCGTCTCGGGCTGTCGCTCGGCAGAGTTTTCGGCAAGCACGGCTTCGACGTTGCCCTGGTCGCCCGTTCCGCGGAAGGTCTCGGTGAACTCACGGAAAAGTTGGCGGCTGAGGGTGTGAAGGCTGCCGGATTTCCCGCCGATGTCACCGACCGCCCCACGTTGATCGCCGCCCTGGACAGGGCCGCCGCGCTGTTCGGCGGAATCGAGGTGTTGCAATACTCCGCCCCGTACGTGCACGTCGGCGACACCGGGATGACCGGAGTACTGGACGTGACCGTGGAAAATCTTCGGCCGCAGGTCGAAGGATCGTGCTACGGCGCCATCACCGCGACCCGTGCAGTGCTGCCCGCGATGGTGGGGGCCGGCGCCGGCACGTTGCTGTACACCACGGGCGCCAGCGCGGTCGCTCCAACGCCGTGGGCCGGCAGCGCCGGCGCCGCCGGCGCTGCCCTACGCAACTGGGCCATCAACCTCAACGGAGCGCTGACTGACCAGGGCATTTACGTCGGATACGTCGCCATCGGCGCGTGGATCATGGGCACGCCGCGGATGCCAGAGGACGCGTCACCGATCGACCCAGACGACATCGCGGACCTGCATTGGGATATGCACACCGCCCGCAACCCCGCCGAGCGCCTCATCACTGCCTGACGGACGCCGATACTGCCAGAGACGGCTCCCGACCACAGCGCCTCAGTCACACCCCGCCTCGGGACTCCACAGTCGGCCACGACAGCTCGACCATCGCCCGTTTCGCAAGCGGATCGGCTGCTGCACCTTGGGGAACGTCGGCGCCTGCACCGAGGGCGGCCGCCAAGTCGCAGGTGTGCACCGGCAGCTCACGGGTGCGGGTCGAGAGGTAGCCCTCCAAGCGCAAGCACATGCACCCTGTTCACGGGAACTTCTATGAGTACGCCACATTGCCTCGAACACGCGCTGCAGATCGCGTCTGCTACCTGCGTTACTCGGCGGCCACGATCCGAGCGAGACTAGGCATTGGGAGAATCCGGGCTCGGATCCCCCCGACGTGCGCCAGCAGGCCACCGAGCAACGCGCCGAGAGCAGCAGCGCCAATGCCGACGATGCGCGTGACGGAGACGACCCGCCCAAGCGGGTCATCCGTGGTGTACGTCTGCCGTGCGGTTCCACCCACGATGCTGAGCGAGGAAGATCCTGTGGCAGATAAACTAGCAGGTCAGACGGGGTGGAGACGATGGGATTCGAACCCACAACCCCCGCCTTGCAAAGGCGGTGCTCTGCCAGATTGAGCTACGTCCCCATCGAGGCGCGTCCCAGGATACGGCAGGCGGGGCCGCAGAGGGGGCTAGCGCAGGTCGGGTGCGGTGGTCGCCTCGTGCCAGAGGCTGCGCTCGTCCTGCCCCGCCTTGAGCCGGCGGGCCACGAGCAAGCCACCGGCGAGGGCCAGAACTCCTAGCAACAGCTTCTTCATCGCCGATTCTCTCCGTTCGTAGCACATGGGCGTGGGCCTGGGAGGACTTGAACCTCCGGCCTCATCCTTATCAGGGATGCGCTCTAACCAGCTGAGCTACAGGCCCGGGTGCGCGCCAGGATAACCGATGGAGGCATCCCAGCGCTCACCCATGTCCTTGCGCCGGGCAACTCCGGGCATCACTCGTGCTCGGCCAAGATGACCTCGATGCCGCCCACCAGGTCGGCGCACAGGTTGTAGGCGAAGGCGCTGAGGGTGGCGACGGCCGTCAGCAGGAAGATGTCGGCCAATCCGATCAGCAACGAGACCCCGATGACTCCCCGGGCAGTGAACAGCGGCCTGCTCTTGACCTGGAACGAACCGATCGTGGCATTGATGGACTCGAACACGCCCATGCTCGACAGCAGAAAGTACAGGATCGCGACGGCGACCACCAGGACGATGCACAGCACGATGGAGAAAACGAGTGAGAACTTCAGCACCGACCAGGGGTCGATCCGGCGGACCGCCAGCTTGGCTCGGCGGCGGGTGCGCGAAGGGGCTTCCGAGCGACCACCGTGCGAGACGGATGTGGTGGGTCTGACCGGCGCCTCATGGGGCGGCCGGTGGTCTCTGGCCCCAGGCTGATGAGGCGGCCGGGTCTCTCTTGCCGGAGTCTCGTGGGAAGGCCGGTTGTCCGTCCATCCGACGGCGGTCGCGGAGTCGCCGGACCGCGCCGCGCTCCGCCATTCCTCGCCGAAACTCATCGATCAGTCCTGTCCTTCGGGCTCGTCCACGTTTCGCGCGATGGCCACAATGGTGACACCCTCCGGCAAATCCATCAGCTTCACACCCATGGTCTGCCGCTCCCTCGTCCTGCGGACAGGCTTAACCGGAGTACGGATCACCCCTCCATTAGACGTGATTGCGAAGAGTTCGTCATCCGGGGACACCGTCAACGCCCCCACGAGAACCCCGCGCCGGCTGACGATCTTGGCCGTCAGCACGCCCTTGCCGCCCCTGCCCTGCACGGGATATTCGACGATCGGGGTGCGCTTGGCAAACCCGCCCTCGGTCGCCACCAGCACCTCGACGCCCTCTCGTACGACCTCCATGGCCAGCAACTCGTCGGCGGCGGAGAACCTCATGCCGATGACGCCGCTCGTGGCCCGGCCCATCGGCCGCAGGGCGTCGTCGTCGGCATGGAAACGGATCGACTGTGCGCCACGGCTCACCAGTAGCAGGTCGTCGGCGGCGCTGACCAATTCGGCAGCGATCAGCTCGTCGTCGTCGCGCAGGTTGATCGCGATCACGCCACCCTGGCGGCTCGAGTCGAATTCGGACAGCTTGGTCTTCTTGACCAGGCCGCGCTTGGTCGCCAGAACGAGGTACGGCGCCGACTCGTAGTTCCTGATCGTCAGCACCTGGGCGATGCGCTCGTCCGGCTGGAAGGCCAGCAGGTTGGCGACGTGCTGGCCCCGTGCGGTCCGGTTGGCTTCCGGCAACTCGTAGGCCTTGGCGCGGTAGACCCGCCCCTTGTTGGTGAAGAACAGGATCCAGTCGTGTGTCGAGGTGACGAAGAAGTGCTGCACGATGTCGTCCTGCTTCAGCGCCGCCCCCTGCACGCCCTTGCCGCCGCGGTGCTGCGAGCGGTAGAGGTCGTTGCGGGTGCGCTTGGCGTAGCCGGAGCGCGTGATCGTCACGACCACGTCCTCCTGGGCGATCAGGTCCTCCATCGACACGTCGCCGTCATAGGCGACCAGCCGGGTACGCCGGTCGTCGCCGTACTTGGCTACCGTCTCGGTCAGCTCGTCGCGGATGATGGCGCGCTGGCGCTCCTCGCTGTCGAGGATCGCGTTGAGCTCGGCGATGAGGACCTCGAGCTCGGCGAACTCGTCGATGATCCGCTGCCGCTCCAGGGCGGCAATCCGGCGCAACTGCATGTCGAGAATGGCGGTCGCCTGCACCTCGTCGATGTCCAGCAGGGTCATCAGGCCACCGCGGGCGGCGTCGGCGGACTCACTGCCACGGATCAGCGCGATGACCGCGTCGAGTTGGTCGAGGGCCTTGAGCAGCGCCCGCAGGATGTGCGCCCGCTCCTCGGCCTTGCGCAGCCGGAACTTGGTCCGCCGGACGATGACGTCGATCTGGTGCGCGACGTAGAGCCGGACGAACTGGTCGAGCCGCAGGGTGCGCGGAACGCCGTCGACGATCGCCAGCATGTTGGCACCGAAGGTGGTCTGCAGCTGGGTGTGCTTGTAGAGGTTGTTGAGCACCACCTTGGCGACCGCGTCGCGCTTGATCGTGATGACCAGCCGCCGGCCGATCCGGTCGGAACTCTCGTCGGCGATGTCGGCGATGCCGGCGATCTTGCCGGCCTTGACCTGCTCGGCGATCGACTCGGCGAGGTTGTCGGGGTTGACCTGATACGGCAACTCGGTGACGACGAGGATCGTCCGGCCGCGAGCATCCTCCTCGACAGTCACGACGGCTCGCATCCGGATCGATCCGCGGCCGGTGCGGTAGGCCTCCTCGATGCCGTCCCGGCCGACGATCAGCCCGTGGGTCGGGAAGTCGGGACCCTTGACCCGCTCGACCAGCGCGTCGAGCAACTCCTCGTCGGTCGCCAGCGGGTTGTCCAGCGCCCAGGTGACGCCTGCGGCCACCTCACGCAGGTTGTGTGGCGGGATCCGGGTGGCCATGCCGACGGCGATGCCCTCGCTGCCATTGACCAGCAGGTTGGGAATTCTGCTCGGCAGGATGTCGGGCTCGGTGGTGTTGCCGGCATAGTTGGGATTGAAGTCGACCGTGTCCTGGTCGATGTCGCGCATCATCTCCATCGCCAGCGGGGCCAGGCGGCATTCGGTGTAACGGTAGGCGGCCGCCGGGTCGTTGCCCGGTGAGCCGAAGTTGCCCTGCGGGTCGATCATCGGGTAGCGCAATGACCACGGCTGCGCCATCCGCACCAGGGCGTCGTAGAGCGCAGAGTCGCCGTGCGGGTGGTAATTGCCCATCACGTCACCGACCACCCGGCCGCACTTCACGTAGTTGCGGTCGGGCCGGAATCCCGAGTCGTACATGCCGAAGAGGATCTTGCGGTGCACCGGCTTGAGGCCGTCGCGGACATCGGGCAGGGCCCGGCCGACGATCACCGACATCGCGTAGTCGATGTAGCTGCGCTGCATCTCGATCTGGATGTCGACCGGCTCGGTGCGGTCGTGGCCGCCGCCGTTGGCACTGTCGATCGTGATGTCAGTCAAGGTCGGCTTGCCTTTCGATCCTCAGTGGACATACGCGTACGTGGACTTTGGACAGGACTCAGATGTCGAGGAACCGGACGTCCTTGGCGTTGCGGATGATGAAGGACCGGCGGGCCTCCACGTTTTCCCCCATCAGCACGCTGAACAGCTCGTCGGCGGTCGCGGCGTCGTCGAGGGTGACCTGCAGCAGCACCCGGTTGGCCGGGTCCATCGTCGTCTCCCACAGTTCCTTGGCATTCATCTCACCGAGGCCCTTGTAGCGGGCGACAGCGTCCTCCTTGGGCAGCTTGCGGCCGGCGGCCAGCCCCTCCTTGATCAGCCCGTCGCGCTCGCGCTCGGAATACGCGTAAGACGGGTCGGACTTCTGCCACTTGATCTTGTAGAGCGGTGGCTGGGCGAGGTAGACGTGGCCGGCCTCGATCAGTGGGCGCATGAAACGAAAGAGCAGCGTCAGCAACAGGGTGCGAATGTGCTGGCCGTCGACGTCGGCGTCGGCCATCAGCACCAGCTTGTGATAGCGCAGCTTGCCGAGGTCGAACTCGTCGTGGATTCCGGTGCCCAGCGCCGTGATGAGGGCCTGGACCTCGGTGTTCTTGAGCACCCGGTCGATGCGTGCCTTCTCGACGTTGATGATCTTGCCGCGGATCGGCAGGATCGCCTGGAACATCGAGTCACGGCAGGACTTGGCACTGCCGCCTGCACTGTCGCCCTCCACGATGTAGATCTCGCTCTCGCGAGGGTCGGTCGAGCGGCAGTCGGCGAGCTTGCCGGGCAGCGAGCCGACATCGAGCAGGCCCTTGCGGCGGGCCAGTTTGCGGGCGTCCTGCGCGGCCTTGCGGGCTCGGGCGGCCGAGCTCGCCTTGGTGACGATGATCTTGGCCTCGCTCGGGTTGCGCTCGAACCAGTCGCGCAGCCAGTCGTTGCAGGCCTTCTGGACGAAGCCCTTGGCCTCGGTGTTGCCGAGTTTGGTCTTGGTCTGCCCCTCGAACTGCGGGTTGGACATCTTGATCGAGACGATGGCAGCCAGACCCTCGCGGATGTCGTCGCCGGTCAGCCGGTCGTCCCTGTCCTTGACCAGCTTCTTGTCAACGGCGTAGCTGTTGACCACGGTGGTGAGGGCCGCCCGGAAACCCTCCTCGTGAGTGCCACCCTCGTGGGTGTTGATCGTATTGGCGAAGGTGTAGACGGACTCGGAATAGGTCGCGTTCCACTGCATCGCGACCTCGACGGCCAGCCCCTCGCCGTCGACGCCGAACCCGATCACCGACTTGTGCAGCGGCTCCTTGGTGGCGTTGAGGTGGCGGACGAAGTCCTCGATGCCGCCCTTGTACATCCAGGTGATCTCGGTGGGCACTTCCTCGCGCTCGTCGCGCAGGGTGATGTTGAGCCCCCGGTTGAGGAACGCCATCTCCTGCAGCCGCCGCGACATCGTCTCGACGGAATATTCCGTTGTCTCGAAGATGGTGGCGTCCGCCCAGAAGGTGATCGTCGTGCCGTGGGCCCGCGTCGGGGCACCGCGCTTCAAGGGCGCCACGGGCTTGGTCGCCTGGTAGGACTGGGTCCAGACGTAGCCGTCGCGCTTGATCTCGACGTCGAGGTGGGTGGACAGCGCGTTGACGATGGAGATACCGACGCCGTGCAGCCCGCCCGACACGGCGTAGGACTTGCCGTCGAACTTGCCGCCGGCGTGCAGCGTGGTGAGCACGACCTCGACCGCGGGGCGCTTCTCGATCGGGTGCTTGTCGACCGGGATGCCGCGGCCGTTGTCGACGACCCGCACACCACCGTCGGTCAGCAGTGTCACGTCGATCTGGTCGCAGATGCCGGCGAGGGCCTCGTCGACGGCGTTGTCGACGATCTCGGTCACCAGGTGGTGCAGCCCGCGCTCGCCGGTCGACCCGATGTACATGGCGGGTCGCTTGCGGACAGCGTCGAGTCCCTCGAGAACGGTGATGGAGCTAGCGCTGTAGCTGTTGGGCGTTGGCTTCGGGGGCACGACGCTGCTCTCTCCCGCCACCGGCGAGGCTCAGGGGCTGTCGCAGCGCGAACCTGCTACGGCTGCGCTAGCGGCCAGAACGTGCTGGATCTGATCTCCATCATACGGGTAAGCGCAGGCAGGCACCCGCATTTGGCACCCCTGTGGACGTGTCTCGCGGCCTGACCACTCCCGCTGGCATCCCCCCACATACCGGCCGGTGCGCCGCATGTCCCCGGACTCCCGCAGCTCAGCCGTACGTGTCACGCGGACCGCGGCCGGCAATGTGCCGGGGACCCCTGTGCCAATTCGGCGCGGTCGGGCCGTGCACCCGGATCTTGGTCACCACGTCCGGGCCGAGCTCACGGGCCAGGGTGGCCAGCATCCGGCCCGACAGCAGCCGCAACTGGGTCGCCCACGCGGTGGACTCTGCGACGAGCACCAACTCGCCGTCGTGCAACGACTGCGGGTGGCAGTGCGCCGCCACATCGGCGCCGACCAGCCCGTCCCACCTGCCCATCACGGCGGCGTCGGCGGCGCTGCGCTCCCAGCCCCGGTCGTGCACGAGCCGTTCGATCAGCCCGCCGAGGGGCTGCGGGTCGCCGTCGTCGGGCCCCGGGCCGGTCATCCCCCGGCTGGGCCGACGTCGGCTCTGGTTGCCGATGGTGCGGAGGGAGCCGGGGACCCCCTTGGTTCGCCGGCCGCGGGCTGCGACCCGGGCAGCGTCGAGTGCCGCGCGCGCCACGTCAGGGCCGGCCGGTTCGCGGGCCGGGCCATGGGCCGGGTCGCCCGGAGGTAGGGGCGGGTCAGCTGACACGCCGTACCTGCCCGTCGGCCACGTCAAACCGCGCACCCTGCAGCGAGTGGGGAACGTCGCCGACGACGGCCGCTGTCACCAGGACCTGCTCGGCTCCGCCGACCAGATCGGCCAGGCGTTGCCGACGGCCCACGTCGAGCTCCGCGAAGACGTCGTCCAGCACGAGGACAGGCTCGGCCCCGTCGGCCCGTAATAGGTCGTACGAGGCCAGTCGGAGCGCCAGGGCGTACGACCAGCACTCGCCATGACTGGCGTAGCCGCGCGCGACGAACGGGCCGAGTGACAGCCGCAGCTCGTCGCGGTGCGGTCCGACCAGCGAGACCCCCCGCTCGAGCTCCTGGCTGCGTCGCCGGGCGAGGTTGGCCAGCAGCGCGGCCTCCAGGACCCGTCGGCCGGCGCCGTGCTCGAGGTCGTCCACCGAGCACCGGTAGTCGATGGTTGCCGGCCCGGTGCCTTGGGACACCGCGTCATAGGCCTTGTCGACCAGCGGGCGCAGCAACTCGACCAGGTCCAGCCGCCCCGACAGCAGCTCCGCGCCGTGCCGGGCGAGCTGGTCGTCCCAGGCGTCGAGCGTGCGCAGGTCGTCTCCCGCACCACCACGGCGCGCCGCCCCAGCAGTCTTCAACAACGCGTTGCGTTGCTTCAGGACGCGATCGTAGTCGGCGCGGACCCCGGCGTACCTCGGTGCCCGGGCGACGAGCAGGTCGTCGAGAAACCGCCGCCGGTCACTCGGGTCGCCCTTGACCAGGCTCAGGTCCTCCGGGGCGAACAGTACGGTGCGCAGCGCGCCGAGGATCTCCCGCGGCCGGGGCACCGGTGCGCGGCCGAGCCGCGCGCGGTTGGCCCGGCCCGGGGAGATCTCCACCTCGACCAGCAGCTCACGGTTGTCACGGACCACGGCGCCGCGGACCACGGCCCGCTCCGCTCCCTGCCGTACCAGTGGGGCGTCAGCGGCGACCCGATGGCTAGCCAATGTGGCGAGGTAACCGAGGGCTTCGACGAGATTGGTCTTGCCCTGCCCGTTGGGGCCGATCAGGATGCTGGGCCCGGGCTCCAGCGCCAACTCCACCGCCGAATAGCTGCGGAAGTCGACGAGGGACAGGTGCCGGACGTACACGTCAGCCGGGTGGTTGCTCGCGGCCGATGCCGGTGTGCGGCTCCACGATCGCCGCATGCGGCAGCCCGGACTCGATGTCCTTCTCCGTGGACCCCTTGATCGAGGTCACGGCGTGGCCGCCGAACTGGTTACGTAATGCCGCGATGACCTTCATCGCCGGCGGGTCGTCCTGTCTGGAGGCGAACCGGGCATACAACGCCGCCGTGATCGCCGGCATCGGCACCGCGTGGTCGATGGCTGCCTGCACGGTCCAGCGGCCTTCCCCGGAGTCCTCCGCATAGCCGCGCAATTCGGACAGGTCGTTGTCGACGTCGAGGGCGCGGATCAGCAGGTCGAGCAGCCAGGACCGGACGACGGTGCCCTGCTGCCAGCTCTTGAACACCGCAGGCACGTCGGTGACCACCTCGGTGGCCGTCAGCAACTCGAACCCCTCGGCGTAGGACTGCATCAGTCCGTACTCGATCCCGTTGTGCACCATCTTGGCGAAGTGGCCCGCCCCGACCGGTCCGGCGTGGACGAAGCCGAAGTCGCCGGACGGCTTCAGCGAGTCGAACACCGGCTGCACCTGCGCGACGTGCTCGGCGGTGCCGCCGCACATCAGCGCGTAACCCTCGGTGCGCCCCCAGATCCCACCGCTGACGCCGCAGTCGACGAAGCCGATGCCCCGCTCGGCCAGCATCGCGGCGTGCTCACGGTCGTCGGTGTACTTGCTGTTGCCGCCGTCGACGACGACGTCCCCGGAGTCGAGCAACTCCTCGAGCTGGGCGATGGTCGACCGCGTCGGCTGGCCGGCCGGGACCATGACCCACGTCGTGCGGGGTGGCGGCAGTGCCTTGACCAGGGCCTCGAGGCCGTCGACGTCGGTGAGGTCGGGCGAGTGGTCGAAGCCGACGACGGTGTGCCCGGCGGCACGCAGCCGCTCGCGCATGTTGCCGCCCATCTTGCCCAATCCGATCAGGCCGAGGTTCACGTCAGGTCCTCCCACTCACCGAGCTGTCACCGAGCCGTCGTGGCCTATGCCCGCTAGCCGGACAGTCTCACCGGCATCAGCAGATACCGATAGTCGGTGCCGCCCTCCTTGCCGGTGAGCACGGCAGGCTTCGCGGCGGAGGTGAAGGCCATCCGGGCGGTGTCGGAGTCGATGGCGCCGAGGCCGTCGAGCAGGAAGCCCGGGTTGAAGGCGATTGTCAGGTCATCACCTTCGAAGCCGACTTCGAGGGACTCCGACGCCTGGGCCTCGTCGGCACCGCCGGCCTCGAGGACCAACTCGCCCGGGCCGAAGCGCAGCCGCAGCGGGGTATTGCGCTCGGCCACCAGCGCGACCCGCTTGACTGCCTCGGTCAGCGCGGCGGTCGGCACGTGTGCGAGCGCGGAGTGCTCGGGGGGCAGCAGGGAACGGTATTTCGGGAACTCACCGTCCAGCAGCCGGGTGGTGGCGCGCCGCGCCGCGCCCGCGAAGCCGATCATCCCTTCACCCGAGCCGCCGGTGGCCAACGCGAGGCTGACCTCTGCGCCGGAGGCCAGGCTCTTGGCTGTCTCGGCCAGGGTCCGGGCGGGGACGAGCGCCGACGTGCTGAGGCCGGGCTGCTCGGGTCGCCAGCTCAACTCACGTACGGCGAGGCGGTAGCGGTCGGTCGCCGCCATGGTGACCCGCTCGCCGTCGATCTCGAACCGGACGCCGGTGAGAACCGGGAGGGTGTCGTCCCGGCCGGCGGCGACCACGACCTGTGCGACGGCGCCGGCGAAGACGTCACTCTCCAGCGCGCCGGCCGTCGGCGGCATGGCGGGTAGCGAGGGGTAGTCCTCGACCGGCATCACCGGCAAGGTGAACCGGGCGGACCCGCAGCGCAACTCCACCCGGGCGCCGTTGACCTCGATGTCCACCGGATGGGCCGGGAGTGCCCGGGTGATCTCGGCAAGCAGGCGGCCGCTGACCAGGGCCCGGCCGGCTGTCTCGGCCGTGACGTCGATACCGACCTGCGTAGACACCTCGTAGTCGAATCCGGAGACGGACAGATGCTGCCCGTCCACCTCGAGGAGTACGCCGGCCAGCACCGGCACCGGTGGCCGGGTCGGAAGCTGCCGCGCCGTCCAGGCGACCGCGTCCGCGAGGGCCTCCCGCTCGACCCGAAATCTCATCGTCATCCTCCGCTTGGCTGTGAATTTTGGGGAGCCTCGGCCAGCCTGGACATTCCCCGGGTCCGGACCGGTCCCCAACATGCTGCCGTTCTTACTGTTGTCAGGGAGCCCTTCATTGAAAACTTCTTGTCGTCGTAGTCGGTCCTGTGTCTGCTGGGGAAAACGTGCATTACCGCAGGTCGGGTGGCGGGTGGCCCTGTGCTGTGGCGGTGGACGAAGGTGCCTGCAGTCGGGCGGGAACGGTGGACGGCCGATTGTCATACACCGGGCCATCCGGAGTTGTCGGACATTTACACAGGTTCATCCCCAACCTGTGCACTACTTTCGCGGACCAGCTGCGCTGCGCTGCTTGATTCGGTTGGTGAGCTCGGTGACCTGGTTGTAGATGGAACGACGCTCGGCCATGAGGGACCGGATCTTACGGTCGGCGTGCATTACGGTCGTGTGGTCACGGCCGCCGAATGTCTGCCCGATTTTGGGCAGCGACAGGTCGGTCAACTCCCGGCACAGATACATCGCAATCTGGCGGGCATTGACGAGGATGCGGCTGCGTGACGTGCCACAGATGTCCTCCAGCGACATGCTGAAATAGTCGGCGGTTGCCGCCATGATCGTCGCGGCCGTGATGTCCTGGCTGCCGCTGTCCGGAATGAGGTCTTTCAGGACCACTTCGGCGAGGGCCAGGTCCACGCCTTGCCGGTTGAGGCTGGCAAAGGCTGTAACCCTGATCAGCGCACCCTCGAGCTCGCGGATGTTGCTCTGAATCTTGCTGGCGATGAACTCGAGCACCTCCGGCGGAGCCGCCAGGCGCTCCTGCACGGCCTTCTTGCGCAGGATGGCGATCCGGGTCTCGAGGTCCGGCGGCTGGATATCGGTGATCAGGCCCCATTCGAAGCGGGTGCGCAACCGATCCTCCAGCGTGGACAACTGTTTGGGCGGCCGGTCGGAGGAGATGACGATCTGCTTGTTGGCGTTGTGCAGCGTGTTGAAGGTGTGGAAGAACTCCTCCTGCGTCCGCTCCTTGTTTTCCAGGAACTGGATGTCGTCGACGAGGAGGACATCGACATCGCGGTAGCGGCGCTGGAACACCGACGCCTTGTCGTCACGCAGAGAGTTGATGAAGTCGTTGGTGAACTCCTCAGAACTCACGTAGCGCACACGCAGGCCACTGAAAAGACTCCGAGCGTAATGGCCGATCGCATGCAGCAGGTGGGTCTTGCCGAGGCCTGACTCGCCATAGATGAACAACGGGTTGTAAGCCTTCGCCGGCGCTTCCGCGACCGCGACGGCGGCCGCGTGGGCAAACCGGTTGCTCGAACCGATGACGAACGTCTCGAACACGTACTTGGGATTGAGCCTGGCCGGCTCTGCCACCCGGTGTCCCTGCCGGCGGTCCGGGTGGAAGGAGTCGATCCGAGGCGCCAGGCTCCCGGCGAAGCTGGACTCGGAGGACCGGTCCTGCCGATCCTGACGGGGGACCTCCTCACCCGGCTGCACGGTGATGGCAAGCCGGATGTCGCGGCCCAACTGCGACGCCAGCGCACCGGTGATCAGCGACTTGAGCCTGATCTCCAGCACGTCCTTGGCGAATTCGTTGGGAGCAGCGAGAAGGAGTGTGTCTTCGACCAGGCCCAGTGGTCGGGTCAACCGCATGAAGGCGCGTTGCTGGGCACTGACCGCGCCATCGGTCAGGCTCTCCAGGGTGCGGTGCCAAACGGCGTCCAGATCGACCCTGTCGACCACTTCGTCGGTCACACTGCGTCTCCTTCGCGTTCTCGGCGGGTATCCACATCGCTGTCCACAGCCTGTGCATCAGTGCTGGGGACTTGGTCGGACATCCAGCCATATCGCCGCCGGCGGTCGCCGACCACCCGCGCGTAACGGGGGGCAAGCGACCGCCGACCTGTGACAGGGAAGGACCGGCAGAATTGAAACGCTAACAGCGTGCCGCCACGCGGGACAAGCGGTTGTCCACAAGCGGTCCGACGACCTTGGCTGGTTCACGGCGTGTCCGGCGCCCGGTTGTTTGACCGCCGCGGGGGGCGAACGTACTGTGGATGGACCTATGGCCTCAACCCACCCCGTGGACAGGGTCATGGGAATCCTCATTTGACCCGGCCCATCGGAGACTGACCCGTGAGCAAGCGCACCTTCCAGCCGAACAATCGCCGCCGGGCCAAGACGCACGGCTTCAGGTTGCGGATGCGCACCCGAGCCGGCCGGGCCGTTCTGGCCGCTCGTCGCCTCAAGGGCCGCAAGCGGCTCTCGGCCTGACGGTCACCGGGCTCATGCTGCCGGCGGCCGCTCGGCTGCGCCGCCGCGCCGACTTCCGGAGCACCCTGCGCCGCGGCCGACGCACCACGCGAGGCAGTGTTGCCCTGACTCTGGTGTCCGCTGAGCCGGCCAGCGTCCCTAGTGTTCGGGGTGCCTCAACCTCGAATGTCGGCGACTCCCCCGCTCTGGTCGGGTTCGTCGTGAGCCGGTCGGTCGGGGGCGCGGTCACCCGCAACCTCGTCACCCGCCGCCTTCGGCACCTGGTGCGGGACCACCTCGATCGGCTTCCGGCCGGATCCCGGCTGGTGATCCGTGCGCTGCCTACGGCTGCCACCACGAGCTATGCCGACCTGGATCGCGACTTCACTGCAGCGCTCGGCAAGCTGACCAGGGACAGTCGGTGAACTGCCGCCCGGCAGCAAGGCCGGCTGCCAGACTGCTGAGCCTGCCGATCCTCGGGTACAGCCGGTGGCTGAGTCCGCTGCTGCCACGACGGTGCCGGTTCTATCCCACCTGCAGCGCCTATGCGCTCGAGGCGATCCGCAGCCGGGGCGCCGTGGTCGGCCTGGCGCTCACCGGGTGGCGGTTACTGCGCTGCCAGCCGTTCCACCCTGGCGGCTACGAGCCAGTGTCGCCGGCAAGGAGGCGCAAAACGAGGGGGCAAGGCGCAGCCGGGGGGAACCAAGGGAACCGTTCGGCGGCGCCGTCCGTACAGTGTTCGACACCGCACACGGGAGCTGATCGGTGAATCTGGATTTCCTCTACATCGCCATCTCGTGGTTACTGCTGCGTTGGCATCAACTGTGGGCGCTTGCCTTTGGCGGCAAGTCCGACCTCTCCTGGGTGCTGGCCATCATCTTCCTGGTGATCACCATCCGGCTGATCCTCTTCCCGTTGTTCGTCAAGCAGATCCACTCGCAGCGGAAGATGCAGGAGTTGCAGCCCAAGCTCAAGGCCCTGCAGGCCAAGCACAAGGGTGACAAGGAGACGTTGCAACGCGAGATGATGGCGTTGTACAAGGAAAACGGCGCCAATCCGGTGGCGGGCTGCCTGCCAATCTTTTTACAGGCGCCGGTCTTCCTCTCCCTGTACCACGTGCTGAAGCGGCTCGACCCGACGAAACACCGCGATCACGCCGCCAAGACGCTGTACGGCTGGACGGCCGACGAGTTCGACGGTGCCGCACATGCCAAGATCTTCGGCGCGCCTATCTCTGCTCACCTCAGCTCGTCGGCTGACACGCTGCGGCAACTCGGCGCCTCCGTCGGCGCGGTGCGGGTGGTCGGCGTCGTGCTCATCGCGATCATGGTAGTGACGACGTACATCACACAGCGGCAGATCCTGGCGAAGCAGAACGCCACGGGAACGGCGGTCGACCCGCAGCAGCAGATGATCCAACGGCTGATGCTGTATGGCATCCCGGCTTCGCTGCTCATATCGGGTTCACTGTTTCCCTTGGGCGTGGTGCTTTACTGGTGCACGACCAACGTGTGGTCGATGGGCCAGCAGTTCTACGTTCTTCGCCGGATGCCAATACCGGGTGCGCCCGGGGCACCGGATCCCAAGCGCCCGGCCATCGACGGGCAGGCACTCGCGCCGAAGCCGGGGGCGCGGCCGCAGGTGCCTAAGCAGGCCCCGAAGGCACCTCCAGCCCCGCTAGAGGCGGCCGACTCGGTCCCCGATCCAGTCCCGATGCCCGCCACGTCGACCACGCCGGTGAAGCCTGTGGGGGGTGCGAAGTCCGGCTCCGGCCCGGCGAAGTCCGGCCCGGCCAAGGCACCTGCCCGACCATCGACCAACCGTCCCAAGAGCCGCAAGGGCGGCCGGCGCTGACCGGGCCGCCACTGCACCGGGCCGCCACTGCACCGAGCCGCCACTGCACCGAGCCGCCACTGCACCGAGCCGCCAAAGGGGGCTGTGAACATGACCTCTCACACGGGTTCCGAGACCCAAGCTGATGCCGCGGAGCAGGATGCCGCGAGCCGGCCGCCTACCGACCACGGCGCTGTCGAGGGTGCCGCCGTCGAGGGTGTCGCGCCGACGCCAACGCCGCCGACAGCCCCAGGCGGGCCCGGCACCGGGCCGGCCAAGGCTGCGGCAGGAGCGTCTCTCGCTGACTTGTTGATCCGTGAAGGCGACGTGGCCGGTGACTACCTTGAGCAACTGCTCGACATCGTCGATTTCGATGGGGACATCGACATGGACGTTGAGGGTGATCGCGCAGCAGTGGCGATCGTCGGGCAGCACCTCAGCCCGCTGATCGGCCCACACGGTGCGACCCTCGACGCGTTGCAGGAATTGACCCGACTGGCTGTCCTGCAGCAAACCGGCGCCCGTAGCCGGCTGATGCTCGACGTCGGTGGATACCGGGCCAGGCGCCGACTCGAACTTGTCGCCGTGGCCAAGAACGCCGCCGAGCGCGTCAACGCACACGGAGACGCGGTGACGCTCGACGCGATGAATCCCTTTGAACGAAAGGTCGTGCACGACGCAATCTCCGAGATCAGCGGTGTCCACAGTGAGTCCGAAGGCGAGGAGCCGGAGCGACGGGTCGTCGTTCTGCCGGATGCCTGATCTGGGCCATGGTCGATCGGACGGGAGGTGAGCGGTCCGAAACCCGCTCGCCGATCTGTTTGCCGCCAGCACCCGAATCCGCGGAGGGCGTCTTCGGCGCCCGCCTGCCGCTGGCCGAGCTGTATGTCGCGGCGCTTGCTGAGGATGCGGTGCTGCGTGGGCTCATCGGGCCTCGGGAGGTCCCTCGTCTCTGGGAGCGACACATGCTCAACTGTGCGGTTGTTGCCGAGTTGGTGCCAGACCGAGCAAGCCTTATCGATGTCGGCAGCGGAGCCGGTTTGCCCGGCATCCCCATCGCACTCGCCCGGCCCGAGGTAAACGTCACGCTTCTGGAGCCGCTCGCCAGGCGGACGGCGTTCCTGGAGGAGTGGGTGCAGCGGTTGCACCTCAATACGGTACGGGTGGTCCGCGGTCGGGCCGAGGATGCCACCGGAATGCTCGCCGACGTGGTGGTCGCTCGAGCCCTCGCCCCACTGGATCGCCTTGCCGGCTGGTGCCTGCCCCTCGTGGCGCCGGGCGGTCGGCTGTTGGCGATCAAAGGCGCCTCCGCCGCAGCCGAACTGGAGCGCTCTGCCGATGCCATCCACAGGCTCGGCGGGCGCAATGCACAGGTTCGGCGGTGCGGCGCGGCGGTGGTGAAGCCGGCGACTACCGTGGTCGAGATTGCCAAACGCAGCGACCCTGCCAGACCGAGGAGAAGGGCATGAGCGAAGCTACCCGCCCGAGGCCTGCAGTTGTCGGACTGGGCTGGCCAGGGTCAGGTGATGCTTGGACCACCGATCAGCGCGCACCGTCTCCGTTGGGATGGCCAACTGGGAGTTTTTCCCGTGAAACATTCGAACTGTGCGCTGACGTTCCCCGGGGTTCGCCGCCACAGCCAGAGTCGTGCGCTATACCGGCCTCGCAGCGGCCAAACCGCGACCTGGGAGCCGAGGCGCAGCCGGGTGTCGGGCAGCCGAGCGCGCCGCTTCTTACCGATGGGCGATCCGTTTCCGGGGCCGCTACACCGGCCATAGCACAACCGGCACCCGCATCTGGGGACTCCTCCCCCGACGTGGACGACAGTGACGTCCGGATCAATAGGAATTTGTGCCACGCCGACGATGACGACAGTGACGTCCGGATCCGCACTGCCCTGGCTGACGCCGATGTTTCCCGTGAAACAACCGCTTTGTGGCCCGGCGCCGGCCATGCGGGAGATCTGCCGCCGATCGCAGCGGAGGCCAAGCGAGCGATAAACGTCTTCACGGTTGCGGAGGGTCAGCCCTTTCCGCGACCCGACACCCGCCGGGTGATTTGTGTAGCCAATCAGAAGGGCGGCGTCGGGAAGACCACGACTACGGTCAACCTCGCGGTCGCCCTCGCCATGCACGGATGCCGCGTGGTGGTCATCGACCTCGATCCACAGGGCAACGCCTCGACCGGTCTCAGCGTCGATCACCACGCCGGGACAGCATCGATCTACGACGTCTTGATCGAAGGTGCGACGCTGGATGAGGTGGTTGTCCCCATAGAGGCTGTAGGTAACTTGTGGTGTGCGCCGGCCACCATCGACCTTGCTGGTGCGGAGGTCGAACTCGTGTCAGTGGTGGCGCGGGAATCACGGTTGGCGAAGGCGATCGGCGCCTACACGGCCGAAGTCGACTACATCTTCATCGACTGCCCGCCGTCGCTCGGGCTCCTCACCCTCAATGCCCTGGTGGCTGCCCACGAGGTGTTGATCCCTATCCAGTGCGAGTATTACGCCCTGGAGGGCCTGGGGCAGTTGATCCGGAATGTGGATCTGGTACGCGCGCACCTCAACGATCAGATCCGGGTGAGCACGATTCTCCTGACGATGTACGACGGGCGCACCCGGTTGGCCGATCAGGTCGCCGCTGAGGTGCGCAAGCACTTCGGCGAGTTGGTTCTTGAGGCGGTCGTACCGCGAAGCGTCCGGGTTTCAGAGGCACCGGGGTACGGTCAGTCGGTGATGACCTACGACCCCGGCTCAAGGGGTGCGACCAGCTATCTAAAGGCGGCGCGGGAGATCGCGGCACGGTCGGTCAATACGGGGGGCAGCAAATGACAGGTCGTCGTGGTGGTCTCGGCCGGGGGCTCGGGTCTCTCATCCCCCAATCAGCCGCTGCCGACCGGGGTAGCACCCAGGCAGTCCCGATGCACGGCGCCCGCTACCGCGAGCTGCCACTGGTCGACATCACGCCCAATCCCCGGCAACCACGCAAGGCCTTTGACGAAGCTGCACTGGCCGAGCTGGTGGCCTCGATCCGCGAGGTCGGTGTGCTGCAGCCTGTCGTCGTCCGCGAGACCACACCGGGGCGCTACGAGCTGATCATGGGCGAACGCCGACTGCGGGCAGCGCGCGAGGCCGGACTGTCCACCATGCCGGCGATCATCCGCGACACCGCGAACGACGCGCTGTTACGCGACGCGCTGTTGGAGAACCTGCATCGGCAGGACCTCAACCCGCTGGAAGAGGCGGCGGCCTATGAGCAGCTGTTAAACGACTTCGGCGCCACCCACGAGCAATTGGCGGGGCGCTTGGGCAAGAGCCGGTCGCAGGTGACCAACACGATCCGGCTGCTCAACCTGCCACCCGCCGTTCAGCGGCGTGTTGCCGCTGGAGTGCTGTCGGCCGGACACGCTCGAGCCCTGCTGGGCCTTGACAGCTCAGCAGCCCAGGAGGAGTTGGCGACGCGGATCGTCGCTGAAGGCCTATCCGTCCGCGCAACCGAAGAGCTGGTGGCGACCGCGACGCATCCCAAAGCCGTCGCCACTCCCCGAGAAGCCCGTGCACCACGGATGCACTCACCCGGCCTGGTCGATCTTGCCGACCGGCTTTCCGACCGGTTCGAAACCCGGGTGAAGGTCGAGATCGGTCGGCGAAAGGGCCGCATCATGGTGGAGTTCGGCTCGGTCGACGACCTGGAGCGGATCGTCGGGATCATGGCGCCCGATCAGGCTCTGGCTGCTAACCCACCAGTGGATGGCGCGTCGCGCAAGCCGCGACAAATGCAGGCTCGAACCAACCCCTGAACCGCAAGGTCACGGTCGGTGGCTAGCCACGAGTGGCTGCCCGCTCGACCAACTCCCGGCAGACGGCGGCCAGGTCGAGCCCGGCGGCCTCGACGGCAAGCGGTAGCAGACTCGTCTCGGTCATGCCAGGGGCGACGTTGGCTTCCAGAACGTAGATCTGACCCTCCCCGTCGACGATTGCGTCGATCCTGGACAGATCGCGAAGACCCAGGATCTCGTGGACGCGCAGCGCGACCTTCGCCAATTCAGCGGCCGTGTCGTCGGGCAGCCGGGCGGGAGCGTGCCAGGTCGACATTCCCGCCACATAGCGGGCCTGGTAGTCGTTCACGCCATCCGCGGCCACAATCTCGACCGCGGGCAGGGCCTGCGCGCCGCCGGCGGAGTCGATGACGCTCACCGCGACCTCTGTGCCGCCGATGAAGCGCTCTACCAGGGCGGTATCGCCGTAGCCGAAGCAGCCCACCATGGCGGCCGGCAACTCCTCAGCGGTGACGACGGCATGGGCCCCCATCGCCGAGCCACCTTTGGCGGGCTTCACCATCAGCGGCAAGCCGAGCCGCTCGACCAGCCGGTCGAGCACGGCAGCAGCACCCAGCTCTCGGAAGGTCGCGTGTGGGAGGGCCACTCCGGCGGGCGTCAGCACACCTTCAGCGGCCAGCGCGGACTTCGCACACGGCTTGTCCCAGGCCAGCCGGCAGGCCGGCGCGGTGCTGCCCACGTACGGCACACCGACCAAATCAAGCACGTCGCGCAAGGCGCCGTCCTCACCTGCGCTCCCGTGCAAGGCGATGAACGCTGCGTTCGGGTCGAGCTCGCCGAGACGGGCGAGCAACTGGGAATCCGCGTCCAGTACGAACGCGTCGACGCCGGCCTGTCGCAACGCATCGAGCACCCGGCGTCCCGAGCGCAACGACACCTCGCGCTCGTAGGTCAGGCCGCCGGCGAGCACCACCGCCCGGGTGCTCACGCGAGCTCCGGACCGGGAGAATCCGCCCGGACGGTGCCGCGCGGGTGTTCGATCCCGTGGCGCCCGGCCGGTCCGAAGGTGTGCAGCAGGTCCAGCTCGTCCTCCACCACGGCGGCGAGTCGTCGCACTCCCTCGCGGATCCGGTCCGGCGGCGGGTAGCAGTACGACAAGCGGAGGGCGTCTACCCCACCACCGTCGGCGTAGAAGGCGGTGCCGGGCACGTAGGCGACCCGCTCCGCGATAGCCCGGGGCAACATCGCCTTGGCCTCCAATCCCGACGGCAGCCCGACCCAGACGTAGAAGCCGCCGTCTGGGCGATTCCAGCGCAGACCGGCGGGCATCAGGTCGTGCAGCGCTTGGAGCATCGCATCTCGGCGCTCCCGGTAGAGCTCGCGGAAGATCTTGAGCTGCTCCTGCCACGGCTGGGTCTCCAGGTAGGCCACCACCGCGAACTGGCTGAACGTCGGTGGGCACAGGACCGAGGCCTCGTTGGCCAGCACGAGCTTGTCGCGCACCGCCGGGGGAGCGAGCACCCACCCGACCCGGAACCCGGGCGCAAAGGTCTTCGAGAATGTGCCGAGGTAGATGACGCCGTGCGACGAAAGGCTGCGCAGCGCCGGTTGTTGCGGCTCGTCGAACCCCAGCAGCCCGTAAGGGTTGTCCTCGACCACAATGATGTCGTGCCGTGCGGCGACCTCGAGGACCGCTGCCCGGCGCTCGTCGGCGAGGCTGATCCCCGCCGGGTTGTGGAATGCCGGCACGGTGTAGAGCAACTTGACCCGGCGCCCCTCCTTCGCCAGACCGTCAAGGGTCGATGCCAGCGCAACGGGGTCGAGCCCGTCGGCGTCCATCGGCACATGCACCACATCGGCCTCGCCGGCGGCAAACGCACTCAGCGCGCCGACGTAGGACGGGCCCTCCGCGACGACCACATCTCCCGGGTCGAGGAACACCCGGCTGAGCAGGTCGAGCCCCTGCTGCGATCCGACGGTGACGACGATGTCCTCCGCGGAAGCGAGGATGCCCTCCAACGCCATCACGGTGCAGATCAGGTCACGAAGCCGTGGGTCACCCTGCGCGCTGCCGTACTGCAGGGCCGACGCGCCGCGACTGGTGACGAGATCGCCCAGCATGGCGCCGACAGCGTCGAGCGGCAGGGCAGCAACGGATGGCATGCCGCCGGCGAGAGAGACGACCTCCGGGCGGTTGGCCACCGAGAACAGCGCTCGGATCTCCGACGCGGTCATGCCGTGTGCCCGCGCCGCGTAGCTGTTGGCGTAGGCATCGTGGGTCGTCCCGGTCAATGCAGCACCTCCCCCTCGGCAACGGTTGTCCCAGGATATGCGTGGTGCAAACCGAGTCCAGCCGATAACCAGTCGGTTACCATGGGTCACAACCACTGCCGACCAAGCAGCCAGATCGTTACTGGTCAGTAACAATGGCAAGTGACAATGGTGCAGCGCCTCACAGAGGAGCCCGACCCGCGTGTCCCGCCGCCTGGTCAATATCACGCTCGACACCCTCGAGGACCTTCCGCCGCGCTGCCGTCGTTGTGCCTTCTGGGAGCTCGATCCGCTCAGCCGTGAGCAGGCTGAGGAGTCCGGCGGATCGGCACTGGCGAAGGAAGCATGGGTGTCGGCGACCCTGCTCGACTGGGGTAGTTGCGGCAAGCTCGTCTACGTCGACGGGATCGCGGCGGGTTACGTGATGTTCGCCCCGCCCGGCTACGTCCCTCGCTCGGTGGCCTTCCCGTCCAGCCCGGTCAGCGCCGATGCCGCGTTGCTCATGACGGCTTACGTCCTGCCCGACTTTGCCGGCGGCGGTCTGGGCCGGATGCTCGTGCAGGGGGTCGCCAAGGACATGCTCCGCCGCAACATCCGAGCGATCGAGGCCTTCGGTGACCTGCGCTGGGACGGGCCCGACTGCATCATCCCCGCCGACCACCTACTGGCGGTCGGTTTCAAGACGGTTCGACCGCACGCTCGCTTCCCCCGGCTGCGCCTGGAGCTCAAGACCGCGCTGACCTGGCGCGAGGATGTCGAGGTGGCACTGGAGCGGCTACTCGGCTCGATGACACCGCAGCAGGCACTCCGGCCGGTCTAGAGACGGGTGGTTGTCCGTGCGGGCCGAGCCGGCCGGCACGGCGGCTGAGCTCAACCGGCTGGTCGCCTTCTCGCTCCGCTCGATGGCCAGCCGGTTGGGCCATCTAACCTGCGACGGGAATGCGCAGGGTGCCCGTCGGCGGGTCGACATCGGCGGTCAGGTAGAGCCGTTGTACGCCACCAGCAGCGCCTCGGCGACCACGTCGCGGAACTCGGGCTCGGCCAGGCGTTCCCGGTCGGCGGGTGAGCTGAGGTATCCGAGGTCCAACTGCACCGCGGGCATCCTGGTCAGCCGCAGCATTCCCACGTCTTTGCATAGGTGCGGCAGTCAACCAAGCGGGTGCGGGCCACGACCTCGCGGAGCACCAAACCCGCCAGCCGCTCTCCCACGGTCGAGGTCTCCGCGATGTCGCTGCCGAAGTGATAGGTCGCGACGCCGCTGGCTGCCGGGTTGGAGTTCGCGTCGACGTGCAGCGACACCAGCAGGTCGGCGCCGGTCTTGTTGGCGAAGTGCGCCCGCTCCACGTCGGTCGGACCGTTGTGGCGACCCCGGGCCAGATCGGCATGAACACCGGCCGCGCCCAGCCGTCCTTCGAGTCGCGCCGCCAGATCCCACACGACGGCGTCCTCCGTCAACCCGGCGAAGACGTGGCCGGGGTCGCCGCCGCCGTGCCCGGGATCGACCACAATGCGCTTTCAGAGCAGGGCCGGGCCGCGGTGGTGCAACACATCTGATTCGCGCAGGAACTGAGGCCGGCCGCCGACCACCTTGCGGCCGAGCCGGTGCAGGGCACGTAGCGTCGCCGGCCCGCAGGTGCCGTCCAGGCTGACCCCGGTCTCGCGCTGGAAGCTGAACAACGCCCGCTCGGTGCGGACTCCGAAGATCCCGTCCGGCTGCCCGGCGTCGTAGCCGAGTTCGAGCAGCCGGTGTTGCAGAACCGCGACGTCGTCACCCACGAGCGGCGCGCTCAGGCTAGGGAACAGGACTCGGTCGCCCAGCCGCCAACGGGCGGCGGTGAGAGCGCGGAAGGTGTCGGGACCGACCAGGCCGTCCACGACGAGCCCGCGACGCTGCTGGAAGTCACGTAATGCCCGCTCGCACTCGGCGTCGAAAGTATCGTCGTCGCCGCGTCCGCGCTCCAACAGGCTGAGGCCGGCCAGCACCGATCGGACATCGGCGACAGTCAGACCGGTGTCACCGCGGCGAATCGGTCGCATCCGGCCGCCCTCGGTGCTGGAGCTCGGCTGCTGACGGGCTCAGGCTTGCTGCAGGCTTGCTTCCAGCATGGTCAAAATCACGGCCTTCGGCCGGACCCCCAGCATCGACTGAACGATCTCACCGCCCTTGAAGACCGTCAGCATCGGGATGGACTGAATGCCGTAGTCGCGGGCGACCATGGGGTTTTCGTCGATGTTGAGCTTGGCAATGATCACCCGGCCGTCGAGCTCCGCGGCGATCTCGTCGAGGATCGGACTCACCTTGCGGCACGGGCCGCACCATTCGGCCCAGAAGTCGACCAGCACCGGACGGTCGCTCTGCAGGACGTCGGCCGTCCAGGTGGCATCGGTGACGATCTTCGTATTCGGTCCCACGGTGATCCTCCTGTGTAGGGCTGATTTTGGGTTGAGCTCAACTGATGACGACGGCCGTCAGGGACTCGGCCGATTCAGGCCCGGCCGAGTCGAGATCAGCCTGCTCGAGATCGGCAAGATGGCGTTCGGCGTCGAGTGCTGCGGCACATCCGGTGCCGGCGGCGGTGACCGCCTGCCGGTAGATGTGGTCGACGAGGTCGCCGCAGGCGAAGACGCCGGTGATGTTGGTACGGGTGGAGGGGTGGTCGACGACCACGTAACCCTCGGCATCGAGCTCGACCTGGTCGCGGAACAACTCGTTGCGCGGGTCGTGACCGATGGCGATGAAGACGCCGGTCACCGGCAGGTCGGTCTCCCCACCCGACTCGACGTTGCGCAGTCGGACGCCGGTGACCTTGTGGTCGCCGAGGATCTCCACCACCTCGCTGCCGAGCTGGAAGCGGATCTTGTCGTTGCCGAAGGCACGCTCCTGCATGATCTTGGAGGCACGGAGCCGGTCGCGGCGATGCACCACCGTCACCGACCGGGCGAAGCGGGTGAGGAAGGTCGCTTCCTCCATGGCCGAGTCGCCACCGCCGACGACGACGATGTCCTGGTCCTTGAAGAAGAAGCCGTCACACGTGGCACACCAGGAGACACCGTGGCCGGAGAGGGCGATCTCGTTGACCAGGCCGAGGTTGCGGTAGGCCGACCCGGTCGCCAGGATCACCGTCTCGGCGCGATAGGTCCGCTCGCCTACCCGTACGATCTTCGGATCGTCCCGCAGATCGACCGAGGTGGCATCGTCACTGATGATCTCGGCACCGAATCGCTCGGCCTGGGCCCGCATGGCGTCCATCAACTCCGGGCCCATGATGCCGTCCGGGAAGCCGGGATAATTTTCCACGTCGGTGGTGTTCATCAGCGCACCGCCGGAGACCACCCCTTCGATGAGCAGCGGGGTCAGCGCGGCCCGCGCGGTGTAGACGGCGGCCGTGTAGCCGGCCGGCCCGGATCCGATGATGATCACCTTGCGGATGTCGTTGCTGCTGCTCACGGGCCGGTGGTTCCTTCCGATGGCTGCGATACGCCCTGCCGTGGACGAAACGCCATCGTAAGGCGGCCGATTCCCGACCGGCCTCAGCCGACCCGCGACACCACCTGATACCGCACCAGGTCAGGGGTACGCGGACCGCAGGCGGGGCCGACCACCCACGCCTGCACCTTGGCCGGGTCGCGGTCGGGGAGGACGATCACGGCGACGGGCCGGCCCTGATAGCGGCCGAAGTCGACGGCGAGCGGAGCCGTACGGGCGTTGCCGGCCAGCGCAGTGACGCAGGCGCCCAGGCCGGCCGGCCGGAGCAGCCGCTGCAGCGCGTGATCGGGAGCCTGGGCGACGCCGTCCTGGGCGGCCCCGGGAGCAGGCACCGGCTGGGGCGACACACCCGCGGGGTGAGCCGCTGAAGCAGGCGTGCCGAGCAGACTGCGCACTGCAGGGGCGAGTGTCGCTGCGGTGTAGTCGTGCCCGGCGGGGGGCAGCCGCCGGGCTGCAGCCAAGCCGGGCGACCGCGCGGCGACCGCGGCAGCGCCACCGGTGGGATGTCGCTGCCCCCCGGAGCGCAGCGCGCCGATTCCCACCGCCGCCGAGAAGAGCAGCGCGACGCCGGCCGCAACCGCTCCGACGCCGGGGCGCCAGCGCCGCTCGCCACCCCAACTGCCGCTTCTGGACTTGCGACCGGTCAGCCGGCCGTGCTTGGCCAGGTCGGTGACCGGTGTCGCCGGCGCGGCAGCCTCCTCCGCCGCTGCCGCGGACAGGGCGGCCGCCAGCCGCGCGGCGACGTCGTCCGGCATGGCTACCGGCGGCAGGCTCGCGAGCAGGCCCCGGGTGTGGCGGAGCAGGACGGCGACACCGGCGCACGCCGGACAGCCGGCCAGGTGATCGTGCAGCGCGAACGCTTCCGGCGTGTCGTCCAGCACGCCGGCCGCCAGATCGGAGAGGGCGTCGACGTCCGGGTGCGGACCGGCTGGATCGGGGTCGTTCACGCCTGCTCCTCTCGGGTCAGGGCCGCCGACCGGCTGCCTTGCGCTTCGACGGCTGCAACGCCGTCCGGGTTCCGCAGGCCGGCCAGCAAAGGGGCGAGCCGGGCCCGGGCGCGGGCACAGCGGCTCTTGACCGTGCCCTCGGCGACATCCAGGATCAGCGCGGCCTCGGCGACGGAGTATCCCTGGACATCGACCAGAACGACGGCCGCCCGGTGGTCGACCGAGAGTGCCGCCAGGGCCGCCTCGACGGCCAGCGCGATGTCGCGGTCGGCAACCGCGTCGCGCGGGTCGGCCGGCTCACCCGGGCCGGCCTCCGGCAGCGCGACTGTGGGTCGGGCGGCCCGGCGCCGCACCCGGTCGAGGCAGGCGTTGACGACGATCCGGTGCAGCCACGTCGTGACAGCGGAATCGCCGCGAAATCGGACAGCGGCCCGGAATGCCGAGAGGAACGCGTCCTGCAGGGCATCGGCGGCCTCCTCGCGATCGCCGAGGGTGCGCAGGGCCACCGCCCAGAGCCGGTCGCGGTGGCGCCGGACCAGCTCACCGAACGCGTCCGGATCGCCGTCGGCATGGGCGCGCAGCAGGGCCCGGTCGGAGGCATCCGCGACGGCGCCGTCCACCTCAGCAGGTTATATCGGCTCAGCAGGCGATCAGGTCAGCTGAAGGTCACTTCGGCGATGCCGTCGCCGTACCCGTTGTTGTGTGGGGGCAGCAAGGTGATCCAGACCAGCCAGTAGCGGGCCTGCGTCGCGGACGGCAGGTTGAAGGTCAACGTCCGCCCCGATACCGACGGCGATGTTTCGATGGTGCGGTAGGCATCCGGCGAGTCGCTGGACGTGTCGCCGGAGCGCAGCTCGACCTGGCCCCCGGCCTCGGTGACGTCGACCGTCACCGAGCGGACCGACCGGCTCTGACCCAGGTCGAACAGGATCCCCATCCCGTGCTTGAAATTGCCGAACCTGGGCCGCTTGTAATCCTCCGTACGCCACGCGGTCTTCGGGTCGCCATCCCAGGCCAGGTCGGCGTGCCGCGTCTCCGTGCCGTTGCCCTCAGGGTCCAGGATGCGCGCGCCGACGACGGCCTGGCCCCCGGTCTGTGCCGCCGGCTTGGTCTGCGGTGGCGACGGGGCTGTCTTGTTGCCCCGGCCGAAGGAGGGGTAATAGCTGCCGGCCGGTGTCTTGATCGCGCCCAGGCTGAATCCGACCAGCAGCCCGGCCAGCGAGATCACGAGGAGTGCCCCGACCAGCACGGCGCCGCGGCGCCACGACCGGCCGGAGGTCGCGGGATCGAGGTCGGCGGCGAAGGGCAGCTCGGCCGGGGCGGCGGCGGGCCCGACCAGTACGTCGGCCAGGCGTCCTGCCGTGATGCCCGACCGGACCGGGTCCAGGGCGCGCATCGCCAACAGGGAAAGGGTGCCGGTCACGCCGGCCCGGACTTGCCGTGGCTCGCAAAGCCGGCCGCCTTCGTAGGGCGCGGGTGGCATCGCCCGGGCCTCGCAGCCCGCTGCCGCGGCGGGCCAGCGGCCGGTCAGCGCGGCGTAGAGCAGCGCGCCCAGCCGGCGCACGTCGGCGTGGGCGTCCGTGTCGGTGCTGGTCCGCAGGCTGGTCAGCTTGACGCCACCGTCCGTGGTCAGCAGGACGTTGCCAGGGTCGAGGTTGCCGTGCACCAGGCCCTGCTCGTGCAGGCTCGCCACCGTCTCGGCGGCGGCCTGCACCACGGCCGCCGCCCGGGCCGACGGCAGCGGACCCTGCTCGCGCAGCAACTCGCCGAGGGTGGTGCCGTCCACCCACTCGCTCACGACGTACGTGCAGCCGTCGACGTTTGCCGCGTCGAACACGCTGGCGATGCCGGGATCGGCGACCCGGCCGTTGGCGACCGCCGAGGCGAGCAGGTTGGCCCCCTCCGGGGAGTCGTCGAGGAGCACGGTCACCAGCACCGGCCGGTTGAGCACCTCGTCGAAGCCTCGCCAGTGCCGAGGCCGGCCAGAGACGTCCTCCGAGGAGTGGCAGGGGTCGAGCAGGCGGTAGCGACCGGCGAACAGGGTGCCCTGGCGCGGCTCGCAGTCTGCGTCGGTCGACACGATGCCTATCCTCTCGACCCCTTGGTCGTTCACGACCGTCGCTCGGTCATGTTGCCTGGCGGGGGCACGCTGCCACATTGCAGGGTGCCGCGTACCCAGTTTAGGCCAGTACGCTCCGCCAGATCGGCAGGTTGCCGGCGAGACAGCCCGGAAGATGGTGCCGCACCGGAACCCGGTGGCCCGAGTTGCGAGTCGGTGATTTCAGCCACTGGGGCGGACGGCGCCGATGTAGCCGTTCAGGTAGACCGCCTGGACCTTCACGACATCTCCCGTTTGTGGCGCGGCAATCATCAGCCCGCCACCGATGTAGAGGGCAACATGGTGGATAGACGCCGGCTGGGCCGGATCGGTTGCCCAGAACAGCAAGTCTCCGGCGGCCAGCCCCATCAGATCGACATGCGGGCCGGCAAACCACTGCTCCCGCGAGGTGCGGGGCAGTTGGAGGCCGGCCTGCCGGTAGGACCACCCGGTCAGGCCGGAACAGTCGAAGGTGGTCGGGCCGGTGGCTCCCCAGACGTACGGCATGCCCAGCCGGGTCCGCGCAGCGGCGATGGCCGCCGATGCACGGGCGCTCGGCGGGACCCCGGGGCCGAGGTTCGGCAGGCCGGTCGCATATCGGGAGCCTGCTGCGGCAAGTTGCGCGGCGAAGGCCCGGGCCGCTGCTGCCTCCGCCGCCCGGCGCTCGGCAGCGGCGATCGTACGTACGGTGGCGTCCGCGGTGGCGAGCAGTCGTTGCCCGGCGGCCAGCGCGGCCCGGATCCGGGCCGCAGCGGCCCCGGAGCGCTTCTCCAGGGCGACCGCCTGGTCGGCCAGCTTCGTCAGCCGTCCTGCGATGCCGGCCGCCGTGCCGGTGGCCTGCTCGCCCACCGCGATCCGGCTCTGGTCGTCGCCGACCAGGCTCTGCACCGTGTGGATCCGTGCCGCGGCGTCGCTGAAGTCGCGAGCGGTCAGCACGCTGGACAGCAGTCCGGCCGGGCCGCCGCTCATGTAGATCGCCCGGACCCGGTTGCTGGCGACCGTCTGGTCCGCGGCGCCGGCCGCCTGCAGGGTGGTGAGCTGGCGCTGTGCCAGCAGCCGCCGGGTCAGCACGTTGGAAAGCTGGGCCTGCACGCCGTCGTAGTCTTCGGTGGCCACCTCGGCGGCGACGTTCTGCCGGTCGACCTGGGCCCGCAGGGCGGCAGCCCGCTGCCGCGCGCCGGTCAGCCCGGGACTGGCCGCCGCCGGGCCGGTGATCCCCAAGGCGGCCACGCTGGCGGCGGCGGTGAGGGCCAGCGTGGCCAGGACCGCTGTGGCCCGTTGCCGGCCGGTCTGCCGGCCGATCACGCGGGGAGCTTTCCGGTGCCCGGCGACCAGATCTCCGCGTAGTGCCTGAGCGGCCCGATCCGGCGCAGGATGATGGTCGGCGCGGTGCGGTGCACGACCAGGTGGACCCTGCCGTCGGAGTCGACGGCGAAGCTGCTCCGCTGCACGGTGGCACCGGTCTGCAAGGCATACGTCTCGGCGCTGTCGTAGGCGCGGTGGACGTCCTTGGTCCTGCTCCAGGTGTCGCTGGCCTCGAAGGCCGCGCGGTTGGCCGTGTCGGCGTTGCTGACCACGACGTGGGTGAGCGAGATGCCGTCGTAGCTGATCACACCAAGGATGCACAAGATGGCGACGATCTTGACGAGCCAGCTCAGCACGATGTCACCGCGTTCGGCCACAAGCTCAGATCTCACACCCTTCTGTCGGTGCGCGAGGCCTCCCCCTTAAGCCCTGAGCGTGGCTAGCGCTCCTCGCTGCGCTCGATGCTCGCTCGACCCAGCCGTCATCTCGCTGCGCTCCTCGCTGCGCTCGATGCTCGCTCGACCCAGCCGTCATCTCGCTGCGCTCCTCGCTGCGCTCGATGCTCGCTCGACCCAGCCGTCATCTCGCTGCGCTCCTCGCTGCGCTCGATGCTCGCTCGACTAACGGCCCAGCCGGCTGCGCAGGGTGTCGCCGATCTGACCCACTTCGGTGACGCCGAGCCGGATGGCGACGGCCAGGAAGCCGGCCCCGCCGACCAGCGAGCCGGCCACGAGCACGGCGATCGCTGCCATCGGCCCGTCGCCGAGCCGGCTCACCACCCCGGTGGCCACCGCCCAGGCGAGCAGCCCGCCCACCACCGCGGCGACGGTCAGCCGGGCGACGGTGCGCATCACCCGTCCGGTCTCCAGGCCGCCCAGCCGCCGGCCGAGCAGCCACCCGGAGGTGACCACCGCCACGAGGTACGAGGCCGTGTTGCCCCACATCAGGCCCTCGACGACGTTGCGCGGCGGCAGCGTGGCGTACAGCGCCAGGTCCACGCCGACCTTCACCGCCACGACTGCCAGGTTGACCAGCGCGGGCGTCCGGGTGTCGCGCACGGCGTAGAAGGCGAAGAGCTGCATCTGGCTCACCGCGAAGGGCAGCAGTCCCAGCGCGCCCGCCGCCAGTGCCAGTCCGATGTCGCGGCCACCGGCGACGGAGCTGCGCCCGTACGAGTAGAGCAGCACGCCGATTGCCGGGCCGAGCGCCAGGAAGGCGGCGCTGACGGGCAGCAGGATGACCGAGGAAAGCCGGGTCCCCAGCGACAGGTCACGGGCCACGTCGGCGAGTCGCCCCTCCAGCGCCGCACGACTCATCCGGGGCAGCACTGCGGTGATGATCGACACCGCGACGATTCCGTGCGGCAGCATGAACAGCAGCGAGGCGTTGACCAGGACGGTGAGGCCGGGGACTTCGGGGTGCTCCCGGTGCACCAGGATCGCGAGGCGCTGCACCACGATGACGCCTACCTGGCTGACTGCGACGTAGGCCAGCATCCAGCCGGCCAGCCGACCGGCCTCGCGCAGCCGGGCCTGCCCGGCATCCCACCGCCACCGCCAGCGGAAGCCCACGCGGCGCAGCGCCGGCCACAGGACGGCCGCCTGCACCACGATGCCCAGCGTCGTGCCGATGCCGAGGACCAGCACCTGCGCCGTGGTGATCGTCTCGGGGGTGAGCCGAGTCGAGCCAGGCAGTGCGACGAACACGACGCAAGTGGCGATCACCACCATGTTGTTGACGACCGGGGCCCACATGGGCGCGGCGAAGTGCCCCCGGCTGTTGAGCACCGCGGCAAGCGAGGCTCCGATGCCGTAGAACAGGATCTCGGGCAGCAGTAGCCGGGCCAGGGTGACGGCCAGGTCGTGCTGCGCGCGGTCTTCGGCCTGGAAGCCCTGCAGGTCGATCAACAGCGGGGCCGCGATCACCGCGATCACCGTCGCGGCGCCCAGGACGATCACGGTGAGCGTGAGCAGGCGCTGGGTGTAGGCCTCACCGCCGTCGGCGTCCTCCCGCTGCGACTTGACGATCAGCGGGACGAAGACGCTGGTCAGGATCCCGCCGAGCAGCAACTCGTAGACCATGTTGGGCAGCGTGTTGGCGGCGTTGTAGGCGTCCGGGACAAGTTGGATTCCCAGGACGGCGACCAGGACGATGCTGCGCACGAAGCCGGTGGCCCGGGAGGCGAGTGTGCCGACGGCCATGGCCTGCCCGGCCCGGCCGGCGCCGCTGTCCGCGGGCTCTGTGTCGTGCGGCATCCGGGCTAGGCCGACCGCTGCAGCATCTCCGACACCTTGGCGACGAGCCTGCGCTCGTCGTCGTAGGCCAGCCGGGTGCCCATCTCGTCGAGCGGCACCCAGGCGACCTCGGCCACCTCGACGTCGGCATCGGAGAGCTCACCGGCCTCGGCCAGCATCAGGTAGTGGTGGACCGTCTTGTGGATCCGGCGCCCCTCGGCGACGAACCAGAAGTCGATGGTGCCCAGCGTGCCGACCACCCGGCCGGTGATGCCGGTCTCCTCGGCAACCTCGCGTACGGCGGCCTGCTCGGCTGTCTCACCCGCCTCGATGTGCCCCTTGGGCAGCGACCAGAGGAGCCGGCCGCGGCGGTCTATCCGGCCGATCAGCACACCCTCCGTCCGGTCGTCGGCCCGGTGCACGACAAGCCCCCCTGCCGACGTCTCTTCCACCCGTTGCAGCCCGCCTCGCCGGCGCGGAGAGGCGGGGTGGCGGGGCATGCGCCGACGATAGCGAAAGGGGTGGCCACCGCCCGATAGGCTGGTTCGTCGTGGCTGATTCCCTCACCGTTAGTCAACGCAAAGCGGTCGTAGAGTTGCTCAGGGTGTCGCCCGTCGCCGACGATCTGGGCCGTCGGTTCGATGCTGCCGGGCACCGCCTGCATCTCGTCGGCGGCTCGGTGCGTGACGCCCTGCTCGGCCGGCTGGCACCCGATCTCGACTTCGCCACGGACGCGCGACCTGAGGTGGTGCTCCGGCTCGTCGAGGGGTGGGCCGAGGCGGTGTGGACCACCGGCGTCGCCTTCGGCACGGTCGGTGCCCAGCGCGGCGAGTGGCGGTGTGAGATCACCACCTATCGCGCCGACGCCTACGACCGGGTCGGTCGCCGCCCGGAGGTCACCTACAGCGACAATCTCACCGACGACCTGGTCCGGCGCGACTTCACCGTGAACGCGATGGCCGTCTCGCTGCCTGGGCGCGAGTTCGTCGATCCCCACGGCGGCCTGGCCGACCTGACTGCCCGTCGGCTACGCACGCCGCGGCGCCCGGAGGAGTCCTTCGCCGACGATCCGCTGCGGATGCTGCGGGCCGCCCGTTTCGTCGCGCAGATCGGCTTCGCCGTCGCCGACGACGTGGTTGCGGCGATGACGGCGATGGCCGGTGAGATCGGCCGGATCTCGGCCGAGCGCATCCGCGACGAGCTTTCCAAGCTGATCTGCGGCCGCGACCCGCGGGCCGGGCTGCACCTGATGGTCCGTACCGGCCTGGCCGACGTGGTGCTGCCGGAGCTGCCCGCGCTGCGGATGGAGATCGACGAGCACCACCAGCACAAAGACGTCTACGCCCACACCCTGACGGTGCTCGAGCAGGCAATGGCATTGGAGGACGCGGGCGGTGCAGACCTCGTGCTGCGACTGGCTGCCTTGCTGCACGACATCGGCAAGCCGGCGACCCGGCGCATGGAGCCCGGCGGCGGTGTCTCCTTCCACCACCACGAGGCGGTGGGTGCCAAGATGGCCCGCAAACGGCTGGTGGCACTGCGTTATCCCCGTGAGGTGGTGGACCAGGTCGCCAAGCTGGTGTTCCTGCACCTGCGGTTCCACGGCTACGGCAAGGGCGAGTGGACCGACTCGGCCGTCCGGCGCTACGTCACCGACGCCGGCAACCTGCTCGACCGCCTGCACCGGCTGGTCCGGGCCGACTCGACCACCCGCAACCAGCGCCGGGCGGCGATGCTGTCCCGGTCGTACGACTCGCTGGAGGAGCGGATCGCGGCGTTGCGGGCCAAGGAAGAGCTCGACGCGATCCGGCCCGACCTCGACGGCACCCAGGTCATGGCCCTGCTGGGCATCGGGCCGGGACCCCTGGTGGGCAAGGCGCACAAGCACCTGCTCAAGCTGCGCATGGCGCACGGTCCGCTGGGCGAGGAACGAGCCACCGAGGAGCTGTGTCGCTGGGCCAGCGAGCAGGGAGTCGGCACGTAGAAGCACGCGCGAGTCGTCAGATCTCCAGAACGCGGAGGTCGTCTCCCGCGATAGGGGTCTTGTTCGAGAGGCCGTTCTCGTCCAATGCGTTGAAGATGTGGAGACCACTCGCTGCCGTTCGGAGCCAGAGGCCACTGGCGAGCCAGACGGCGCTCAGCCCGGCGTCCGTCGACGGCGGATAGATCTGCCGGGTGGTGAACAGATGCTCGGTCGACGCAGCCTCGGTGATCACCTCACCGGTGACCGTGTGCAGCGACGGATGGGCCTGCGATCGCCACGCCAGTGGCGGCCAGGTGACTGAACCGATCGGTGTCGTGGTGACGTCGATCGTGTTCCAGGTGATCGAGAGCTCGCCCCAGTTCTGCCAGGACGCTTCGAGCTGGCGGCCGTTGTCGAGGAGGAGCACGACCGGCAGGTCGGCGAACCACCCGTCGTGATCGGTGTCCCAAACAAGCCAGCTGTCGATGATCCGGCGCCCGGCCAGAGCATGCAGGTCGGCTCTCTGATCGGCCAGCGTCGCGCGGGCAGGTGCCCAGCTCGGGACCCAACCGGAGATCTCGAAGTCGGGCATCTGGGCAGCATGTCACCGGTCGGCATGGGTAACGCCCCCTACCTCGGGGCACGGAGCCAGGCAACCGGCTTCGTCGGAGACGACGAGTGGCTGCTGGCTTTCCAGGAACTGCACTACGGGGAGTCGGGCGGCATGCTAGCTGTTTTCATCACCGCGTACGTTTCACACGCCGATCACTGAGCCGCTACCTGCGGATCCGGATCTGAGCTCGCGGGACGATGGGGGTAGGAAAGTGGATCAGATGAACTCTGAGAAGCTTCGAGAACTCATTCGGCACGTCTACCTCGATTCGCGGCTGCCATGGAACGACGATCCTGATTACGTCGAGCGCAAGTCGGCGGCCGTGCGAGCAATCGCGGAGGAACTGAGTGAGTTCGCTGGAGTGACGGCCGAACTGGAGGAACCTGCAAATACTAACAACTACTTCAGGATCGAGCTTCCCCTCACTTCTGGATTCACGGGAAGTCGATTCGCGCTCGACTTTGATGAAGTGGCGGCAGCTGGCGGTGTTACATACTTAGACGTGTTGTGCTCGACCTTCGTGCCCGTAATCGAAGCCACTTGGTTGTGGGATTTCGTCGGCGTCGATGGCCAGTACGGACGGGAGTCTCGTGACGTGCTGGACGCCGATTGGCTGGTCGGCTACCCTGAATTCGAACCGCTCGCCCTCGAGGTGATCACGATTAGTGAACGGCACGGTCACACGGTACTCGGACGGGATGTCAGTCGATCTCCGGCCCATCCATCTTGGCCCGCTCCGGAACTCGCCCCCGAGCGCCCCCAGTTGCGCCATTTTCTATTTCCCGGCTTCTACGAAGATTGAGGCGCATCACGATGACATGTAGGCCGTGGTTCAATGCCACGTAGCTTAAGTTGATCATTTTGCTGGTATCGGTTTCAGCCCGCGGATGTGGATCGTGGGCGGTGCATAATGCGGGTGCTGGCCGGCTCGCGGGGCCTCTCGACACCGTAGTTTGTTGTGCCCGGAGCGTTGACCTCGATGATTCACCGTGGTCTTCGAGCAGCGTGATCGTCTAGGATTTGGCGCTGCCGGGACTTACGGGCAGCACCGGCGTGGCGATTCGGCCGATGTGCTCGGGTGGCGCCGCCGATACACTGGGGTGAGGACCCGGCCGTGACGGACCAGCCGGGCTGGGACGCAGAGCAGTTCGTGGCGCAGACGGGCGCCGTGAGCGCGGCCAAGGCACCTCGTCGTTTCACCTGATCGGCGCGGCGGATCAGCCCTTCATCCCCCGGGTGCTGGGTCGCCGGTGCCTCGTCGCGCGGACGAAGACGATCAGCAGGGTCAGCGCGAGGCCGCCGGCGAGCACGACTCCGACGGCGAACCAGCCGCCCGGAACCCCGAGGATGTAGATGGGCCGGTAGACGGTGTGGGTCTGGCGATAGGGCCGGTCGGCGCCGAAGGCGAATTGCCAGTCGGCGGTGATCCGGTCCGGCTGGTAGATCACGTCGTCGAACTCGGTGAGCCACTGTCCCCGGCCGATGAAGGACCCCAGCGAGCCGCCGACCCCGGACACCGGCCCGGCGAACTGCACCTGCCCCGGCAGCCGGTCGACGTCGGGGTCCACCCGGCGTACCCGGTGCGGCGCGACCACCCACAGGTGCACGCGCTGGGTCGTACGGGCCAGGTGCGAGATGTACATCGGGTAGACCGGCCGGCTCGCGGCGAAGGAGATGTGCAGCGGGTCCAGCTGACCCTGCAGGGTCGCCCCCGCCTGCCCCTGCTGGGGGGCGAGCTTCACCGCGACGTACTTCCACCGCTGCCGGACGTAGACCTGCAAAGCTGCGGCGAGCTCGGGGCGCAGGGCGTAGCCGTGCTCCCGGAGCCAGGCCGACAGGGCGCCGGCATCTGTGGCATCGAGGGTGGCCACCACCAGCGAGCCGAGCCGCTGCTCGCTCAGCACCCGGACGCCGGGTGGGGCCGCAGCGATCGGGGCACCGCCGGAACCGTGGCGCCGGCCGTTCCATCCCGGCCACCAGTCCCGCTCGATGTGGTCCCGCGGGGCGGTCAGGGTCTGTAGTTGCCGGAACCAGCCCCGCTCGCCGAGCGTGACCGTGGCCGCAGTGGGCGTCGGGAACACCAGGGCGGCGTCGGGGGCCTGCGACTCGATCGCCAGCCGCAGCACGATCTGCTCGGTGGAGCCGTCCCACCGCACTATCGCGAGCTCGCCGGCGACCTGCAGCGGATTTCGGGACACCATCGCCCCGCAGCCGCAGGCCGAGGCGGGCTGGACGACGAACCCCACGAGTGAGAGCACGGTCGCGACCGGCATCAGCACCGCCCACGACCTCATGCCCGGGCCCCTTCCACGACCGCCGACCGCTGGGCGAAGCGATCCGTGCGCCAGGCGTACGCCAGGGCCGTCAGGGCGTAGCCGGCGGCGGTGAACGCCAGGACCGGGTAGGACTTGCCGCTGGGCGGCAGGGCGAGTGCGGCGAAGACGGCCGCCGAGACGAAGGACACGTTGAACAGGATGTCGTAGAAGGAGAACACCCGGCCACGGTAGGCGTCGTCGATCGACTCCTGCACGATCGTGTCCACGGTGATCTTGGAGCCCTGCGCGACGATGCCGAGGAAGAACGCGGCGGCGAGGAACGGCAGGTTGCGGTAGGGCGGGCCGAGCACCGCCTCGACGACTGCGGCAGCGGCGTAGAGCCCGACGATCCAGCGCTCCTCGCCGAGGCGGCGGGTGGCGACCGGGGTGATCAGGGCGGCGACGAGGTAGCCGATGCCGGAGGCCAGCACCACCCCGGCCAGACCACCCAGACCGGTGTCGGAGTCCGAGCCGTCGGTGAAGTAGTTGCGATAGAGCAGCACGGTCGAGATCGTCGAGATGCCGTAGAAGAACCGGTGTGCGGCGATGGCCACGAGCGCGTGTCCGGCCCGGCGATGCGACCACACGTGCCGGCCGCCGGCCACGATGTCGCGGATGACTTGGCGCAGGGCCGGGTGCGAGTCGCCGGCCGCCCGGTCGGGGCCGAGCAGGTTGCCGTCCATCGTCGTGGCGCACAGCGACGACACCAGGTAGATCGCGGCCGCGGCGAACATCACCACGGCGACGCCTTCGTTGTCCTCGCCGGCCACCGTACGGATGCCGAAGCCGACACCGGCGCCGGCTACGGCCGCCAGGGTGCCCGCCGTCGTCGTCAGGGAGTTGCCCATGACCAGCAGTTCGTAGCGGACGACGTGCGGGAGGGCGGCCGAGAGCGCTGCGAGGAAGAACCGGTTGATCGAGAGCACGGCCAGCGTGCCGGCATAGAACACCGGACCGGGTGACGTGGCGACCACGAGGAGGGCGACGGCGACCACGCCGCTGGCCCGGACGAGGTTGCCGACGAGCAGGATCCGCTGACGCCGCCAGCGGTCGATGAAGACGCCGGCAAACGGCCCGACGACGGAGTAGGGCAACAGCAGCGTGGCGAAGGCGGCCGCCGTCTGGGTGGCGGTCGTCTGGCGGGCGGGCGAGAAGAACACGTAGGACGCCAGGGCGACCTGGAACACGCCGTCGCCGGTCTGCGAGGTCAGCCGGACGGCGAACAGCCGGCGAAACTTCGGATCGTGCAGCACGGTGGACAGGTCACCGCCGAAGGACACCGAACAAGCCTAGTTGTCACTCGCGCCGCGCTTCGCTCGATGCCGCGAAGCGAATCGGCCCGATTTGATCCGTCGTGGCGGCCGCCGGCCATCGATGCTCACTCCACCAGTCGTCGGTGCCGTTAGCCTCGGTCGGGTGATGACCAGCCCAGCGGATCCGAGCATCGCCGGCCCACCCGGCCGGGAGGCCCTGCGCCAGCACCTGGTGGCGTCCCGGATCGCCGGCAGTGTGGCCACGACCCGGCAGAACAACCTGGAGAACTTCGGCCGGATGAGCCGGCGGGAGCCCGCCTACCTGTTCGGGCTGGAGCCGTCCGGCCGCTGGTCCTTCGAGGACGTCCTGGCGGTGATGGCGCAGCGGTGTGGAGTCTCGGCCGACCTGGGACACCGGGCCGGCACGGACACCATCGACCCTGACCTGACCATCGACCGGCTCAAGGCGATGGCCGACCGGATCGGCCGGGCGGCCCAGCGCCGCGAGCGGGTGCTGCTCGCCACCGGCCATCCGCACGGGTTGCGGCCGGTGCACTCTGCCATCGCCGACGCGTTGCAGGGCGCGGGAGCGCAGTTGCTGTCGCCGGCGGAGGGCTGGCGGCACCCTGCCGGCGGCCCGCACGGCAACGACAACCAGCAGTTGCGATATGTCGGCGGGGTCGGCGTCCTGTCCGGCCGGCTTGCCCTGCACCACACTCACTCGCCGGAGCCGATGCAGGCCATCCTCGCCGCACTGGCCGCGGCCGGCGAGGCACCTCCGGACCTTGTCGTGGCCGACCACGGCTGGGCCGGCGCGGCCGGGCAGGCCGGTGTGGACGCCGTGGGCTTCGCCGACTCCAACGACCCGGCGCTGTTCGTCGGCGAGGCCGAGGGCCGGGTGCTGGTCAGCGTCCCGCTCGATGACAATGTGGCGCCGCACCTCTACGACCCGATGATCGCCTACCTGCTCGGTTGCGCCGGCTTGGATCACTCCTGATCAGGCATGTCGTTCGAAGCCCTGCATGATCACCACGGCGAGCGCCCGCGGGCTTACTCGGTGGGCTCCGCGTCGCCGCGGATGAAGGCCTCCACCGCAGCACGCGCCTCGTCGTCGCTGTACTGCTCCGGCGGGGACTTCATGAAGTACGACGAGGCCGACAGGATCGGGCCGCCGAGCCCGCGGTCCTTGGCGATCTTGGCGGCCCGCACCGCGTCGATGATCACCCCGGCAGAGTTCGGCGAGTCCCAGACCTCGAGCTTGTATTCCAGGCTCAGCGGCACGTCACCGAAGGCCCGGCCCTCGAGCCGGACGTAGGCCCACTTGCGGTCGTCGAGCCACGGCACGTAATCGGACGGCCCGATGTGCACGTTGTCCTTGCCCATGTCCCGGTCGACCTGCGAGGTCACGGACTGGGTCTTGGAGATCTTCTTCGACTCCAGGCGCTCGCGTTCGAGCATGTTCATGAAGTCCATGTTGCCGCCAACGTTGAGTTGCATGGTCCGGTCGAGTTGCACGCCGCGGTCCTCGAAGAGCTTGGCGAGCACCCGGTGGGTGATGGTGGCGCCGACCTGCGACTTGATGTCGTCACCGATGATCGGCACACCCGCCGCGGCGAACTTCTCCGCCCACTCGGGCGTGCCGGCGATGAACACCGGCAGCGCGTTGACGAAGGCCACCTGCGCGTCGATCGCGCATTGCGCGTAGAACTTCGCGGCGTCCTCCGACCCGACCGGCAGGTAGCACACCAGCACGTCGACCCGGGCCGCCCGCAGCGCACCCACGACGTCGACCGGCGACTCGTCGCTCTCCTCGATCCGGGTGCGGTAGTACTTGCCGAGGCCGTCGAGGGTGTGGCCGCGCTGCACGGTGATGTCGAGCGGCGGGACATCGGTGATCTTGATCGTGTTGTTCTCACTGGCCACGATCGCTTCGGACAGGTCCCGGCCGACCTTCTTGGCGTCGACGTCGAACGCGGCCGCGAACTCGATGTCACCGACGTGGTAGGGCCCGAACTGGACGTGCATCAGGCCGGGGACACGCGCCTGCGGGTCGGCGTTGCGGTAGAACTCCACGCCCTGCACCAGTGATGCGGCGCAGTTACCGACGCCGACGATGGCAACGCGTACGGAACCCATCAGTGGGCCTCCTTCTTCTGTGTTTCCTGCTGGGGATGAGTGATGGTGGGAGGAGTGCCTGCCTGCTCGTGAGCGATGAGCTCGTTGAGCCAGCGGACCTCGCGGTCCACCGAGTCCAGGCCGTGCCGTTGAAGCTCCAACGTGTAGTTGTCGAGCCGCTCGCGGGTGCGCGAGAGTGCCGCCCGCAGTCCCTCGCGGCGTTCCTCGACCCGCCGCCGGCGGCCCTCAAGAATGCGCAACCGGACGGCGGCATCGGTCTGGGCGAAGAAGGCGAAATGCACGCCGAAGCCTTCGTCCTCGTACGAGTCGGGATTGACCTCGGCCAGCAACTCGCCGAATCGCTCCTTGCCCTCGGCGGTGAGCTTGTAGACGATCTTGCCGCGACGGCTGGCGAGCGCCTTCGGCTCGGCGGCCGGATCCGGGGCGTCCTCGTCGATCCATCCTGCCTGGCGCATCCGGCGCAGGCTCGGATACAGCGAGCCGTACGAGAATGCCCGGAACATGCCGAGCTGGGTGTTGAGCCGCTTGCGCAACTCGTAGCCGTGCATCGGAGACTCGTTCAGCAGGCCGAGGACGGCGAATTCCAGCACTCTCCGGCCTCCTGTCTGGGGGTGGTCGCCAAGGGTGGTTCGTCTGGGTGGTCATCTGGGTGTGGCACGGCGTGAATCTGTACGGCGCACCGTGTTGGCCTGGTCGATGTATCACCACGATACATCGACGATGATAGTCACATCGCCACGAAACACGCCACTCCGGCCCACTAGGGCCCTCTCGGTGCCCCGCACCTGGCCGTCGCTGCGTCGCCGTCGGGGACCCGGCGCAGTCGAAAAGGCCGGGACCGCCCCAAGTCCAGGTAGCCTCGCCGGGGTGGACACCCGCAGGTCGCTCGTCGACTACGCGCTCCAGCGCCGGACGGTGCTGGCCGACCTGCATGCGGGCCGGGTCAGCGCGCTGGAGGTCTGCGACGCGACGCCCTACCTCCTGCGGGCGGCGAAATACCACGGCGAGCCCACCCGCACCCCCTGCCCGGTGTGCCGGTGCGCGGCCGTGTGGCACGTCAACTACACCTACGGCGACGAACTGAAGACGTCGGCGGGGCAGGCCAGGGCCAGGGCAGAGCTGGTCCGGATGGCTCGGCAGTACACCGCCTTCCGGGTCTACGTGGTGGAGGTCTGCCGTGACTGCGGCTGGAACCACCTTGCGCAATCGTTCGTCCTCGGTGGGGATCCTGGGCATCCACAGCGCGCGTTTGGGTTGGGCGAGACGACCAGGCATGGTTGACCGGTGAGCGTCCCACCGTCGGGCCCGCCCGGGCCGCCTCACCAAGGCCCGTCCGGGCCATACCAAGGTCCGTATCAAGGCCAGCCTGGGCCGCACGGCCGGCCCGGGCAGTATTCCGGCACCGGCGCGCCGCCGCCGCGGGCGGCCCATCGGGCGACGACGGCGAAGCAGCTACGTCGCAGGCGGCGGCGCAAGCGGTTCGCCTTCGTCGCCGGCGCAATGACCCTTTTCCTGATCTTCGGACTGCTGGGGGTGGTCTACAGCGCCACCCGCATCCCCCTGCCCGCCGAGGTGCACCTCAAGCAGAGCTCGATCATCTACTTCGCCGACGGGCGCAACGAGATGGCCCGGGTGGGCGCGCAGAACCGCACCGACGTGCCGCTGCGCGCCGTCCCGAAGCAGGTGCAGCAGGCGGTCCTCGCGGCGGAGAACCGCGACTACTACAGCGAGAGCGGCATCTCGCCGCGCGGCATCGCCCGCGCGATCTGGGCCAACGTACGCGGAAAGAACCTGCAGGGCGGCTCGACGATCACCCAGCAGTACGCCAAGAACGCCTACCTCGACCAGCAGCGCACCTTCACCCGCAAGTTCCGCGAGATCGTGATAGCGGTCAAGCTGGACCGTTCCTACTCCAAGGACCAGGTCCTCGAGTGGTACCTCAACACGATCTACTTCGGCCGGGGCGCCTACGGCATCCAGGCCGCCGCTGAGACCTACTTCGGCGTGCCGTCGAGCCGGCTGACCCTCGAGCAGGGGGCGGTGCTCGCCTCGGCCATCCGGTCGCCGGCGCGTTACAACCCGCAGGAGCATCCGCAGGCCGCCCGGGATCGCTGGCACTACGTCCTGACTGGCATGGTTATCAAGGGCTGGCTGAGCCCCGCCGCGAAGGCGCAGGCAAAGTACCCGGCCGTGCGACCGGTCGGATCGAGCCAGTTCAACGACCTGTCCGGCCCTCGGGGCTACATCGTGCGGCAGGTCTCCAAGGAGCTCGAGGCGCACGGGATCACCGACGAGGTGGTCCGGCGGGCCGGCCTGCGGGTCATCACCACGATCGACAAGCAGTCGCAGAACGCCGCCGCCGCGGCGATCAGCAAGGTGTTCGCCGACCAGCCGAGCGATTTGCGTCAAGCCCTGGTGGCGGTGCAGCCGGGCACCGGCCGGATCCGCGCCTACTACGGGGGCAAGATCGGCAACGGCGCCCTCGACTACGCCGCGCACTCCTACCAGCCCGGCTCGTCGATCAAGCCGTACGTTCTCGCCGAGGCCCTGAGCCAGGGGATCAGCCTGAAGTCCTATTGGGACGGCTCGTCGCCGCAGCACTTCCCCGACCGCGGCGCGCCGGTCTACAACAGCGGCGACGGCGGCGGCGAGCAGTGCCCGCACTGCGATCTCATCCGATCGACCGTGCTGTCCCTCAACACCGTCTACTACGCCCTGACCGCCAAGGTGGGCGCGGAGAAGGCCGCCCATCGCGCCGAGCTGGCGGGCATCCGCACCCTGGCCGGGCAGCCGACCGCCGACTTCCTCAAGTCGGGGAAGCTGAGCAACGGCTTCGGTATCGGCCAGTTCGAGATCACCCCGCTCGACCAGGCCAACGGCTTCGCGACCTTCGCCGCCGGCGGCGTGCAACGTGCGCCGTACTTCGTGGAGAAGGTCGTCCGAATCGACAACGGAGAGGTCATCTATCAGCACCCGCAGGTGCCGGCCCGGCGGGCCTTCTCCGCCGATGTCGCCGCGGATGCCACCTACGCCATGCAGCAGGTGGTGCGGTCCAGCAAGAACCGGCTGGCCGATCGGCGGCCGGCCGCGGCCAAGACCGGCACCGCGGAGGACCCGCACGCCAGGCAGGCCAACGGCAACGGCGGCGGCAACAGCGCCGCCTGGATGTGCGGCTTCACGCCCCAGCTGGCGACCGCGGTCTGGGTCGGCCACGACGATCTGCGCAAGCCGCTGGTGACCAGCACCGGACGGCAGGTCTACGGCGCCGGGCTGCCGGGGCAGACCTGGAAGGCGTTCATGGACGCCGCTCTGGGCAACCAGCCGATCGAGCGGTTCCCGCCGCCGGCCTACATCGGCAGCAGGGACGCCGGCAACGCCAACCCGCCGCCGCCTCCCGCGTCGCCGTCCACCACGCCGCAGCCGTCGGGGAGCCCGTCGCCGGCGCCGAGCGGCTCGTCCACACCGAGTCCGAATCCCTCCAAGCCGCCGCGCTGCCGCCCCAACGTCCCGATCTGTCCGCCGCCCCCACCGGGCGCCGCTGTCCGGCGGTGAGCCCGACCATCCGGCCGGCCACCGACGATCCGGTCGTACGTGGCCTGTCGGAGGCGATCGGTGGCCCTCCGGGGCGGCACGCGTCCCTCGCAGGCCACCCCTTCTGGACCCCGGTGCGGGTCGTCCTGGCGCTCGCGCTGGCCGTTCTGGCCGCGGCCTGGGTGCAGAAGGCGCCGTGCCGCGACCACGGGTGGGCGCGGGAGTACCAATACACCCACGCCTGCTACACCGATGTCTACGCGTTGTACTTCAGCGAGGGCCTGAGCGACGGCAGGGTGCCATACCTGGACCACGACGTCGAATACCCCGTCCTCACCGGCGGCGTCATGGGCGTCGTCGCAGCCGTCGTGCACCCGATCGACCGGACCCACCCGGCCCGCACGTTCTTCGACCTGACGGCGCTGCTGCTCGCCGCCGCCGGCCTGGTCACCGTCTGGGCAGTGGCCCGGCTGCACCGGCGACGGCCGTGGGATGCCGCCATGGTGGCGCTGGCGCCGGCGATGCTCGTGACCGCCTACGTCAACTGGGATCTGTTCGCCGTCGCGCTGGCCACGGCGGCGCTGCTGGGCTGGGCCCGGCGACGGCCGGTGCTGGCGGGGATCCTGCTCGGGCTCGCGATCGCCGCCAAGTTCTACCCGGTGCTGTTCCTCGGCCCGCTGTTGCTGCTGTGCCTGCGGGCCGGCCGGTTGCGCGCGTTCACGGTCACCGCGGCGGCGGCTGCGCTGACCTGGCTGGCGGTCAACGAGCCGGTGCGGCAGGTGGCACCCAAGGCATGGGGGCGCTTTTTCGAGCTGAGCAACAGCCGCGGTGTCGACTGGGGGACGTTCTGGTACTGGCTGCGCTACGCGACAGGCCGCTCGTTCGACACCGCCGTGCCCGCAGGCGGCTCACCGCGACTGCTCAACGCAGCGGTCGCGGGGGCACTGGTCGTCGGCTGCCTGGCCATCGCCGCGATCGCGCTGCTGGCTCCCCGGCGGCCGCGGCTGGGCCAGTTGCTGTTCCTCGTCGTTGCCGTGTTCCTGCTCGTCAACAAGGTCTGGTCGCAGCAGTACGTCCTGTGGCTGGTGCCGTTGGCCGTTTTGGCCCGGCCCCGGTGGGGAGCCTTCCTGGCCTGGCAGGCCTGCGAGCTGGCCTACTTCTTCGCGTTCTACTACGAGTTGGTGGGCGCCGCGCGGGGGACACCGGCGATCCCGGAGTGGGTGTTCATCTCGGCGGCGGGGTTGCGGGCCGGCGGCCTGGTGGTGCTCTGCGGGTTCGTCGTCGTCGACGTGTTCTGCCCCCCCGGCGACCCGATCCGGGCCGACGGCGTGGAGGACGACCCGATCGGCGGGGTCCTCGACCGAGCGCCCGACGCGTTCACCATCGGCCGGCATCGAGTCGCACCGGTCCCCGGGGTGCAGCCCGCCGCGCTGTAGCGTTTCCGCCCGTGGACAGGCGTCGGGGGCCGGCTGCCGTCCTGTTGTGCTGCGGGCTGTTCACCGTCCTCGGGTTTCTGCTGAAGTTCCCGTGCGGGGCCGACTACAACGGCCGCCGCGACCGGCTGCTGTGCAGCAACGACATCCAGGTGCTCTACGTCACCAGGGGCATCGCCGACCACACCTTCCCCTACGTCCACGGCCGGCTGGTCAGGACACCGCAGGGGCCGGACCTGCGTGACGGCGCCATCGAATACCCGGTGCTCACCGGCGTGGCGGCTTGGCTGGCCGGCCTGGTCGCGACGGACTCGGCGTCCTACCTCGCCGCCACGGCGATCTTGCTGGCCCCCTTCAGCCTGCTCACCGGGTGGCTGCTGTATCGCTGGGTCGGCCGGCGTGCGTGGTGTTTCGCCGCCGCGCCGCCGCTGATCTGGTACTCCTTCCACAACTGGGACCTGCTCGTGGTCGCGGCGACCGTCGCGGCGTTCTACTCCTGGTGGAAGCACCGCGCGGTCGCCGCCGCGGCGCTGCTCGGCGTCGGCGGCGCGTTGAAGCTGTGGCCGCTGTTCTTCCTCGCCCCGCTGGTCCTGACCCGGTTGCGCGACCGCGACCGGGTCGCCGCCGCGCTGGTCGCTGTCGCCGGGGCCGGCACCTTCGCGTTGATCAACGTGCCCTTCGCCCTGGCCAACCCGGGCGGCTGGTGGGCCTCGTACGAATACCAAGCGCTGCGCCAGGCGGACGTGACGACCAACAGCATCTGGTACTGGGGGTTCCCGTCGCTGCAGCGGTCGACCCTCGACGTGCTGGTCCCGGTACTCGTCGGCCTGGCCTTCGCCGTCGCCCTGGCCTACGGCTGGGTGCGCGGGCGCCGGGAGGGCACCTACCCCTTCCTGGCGGTGAGCGGGGCCATGCTGGTCGCGTACCTGCTGCTCAACAAGGTGCACTCCCCGCAGTACGCCCTCTGGCTGCTGCCCTTCTTCGCCGTGCTGCGGGTGCGGTGGGGCTGGTGGGCGGCGTACCTGAGCCTGGACGCGGTGCTCTACGTCGGGCTGTTCCGGTGGTTCTACGACCTCTCGCGGGGAGTGGACTTCGGCCTGGCTAAGCAGGCGCTGATCATCGGTGTGTGGGGGCGGGCCGCGATGCTGGCGCTGATGTTCGTGGTGTTCCTCCGGGCGATGCCGGCGGTGCCCGCCGTGCCGACGAGCGGGTCACCGGTTGAGGTGGTAGACCCAGTCACCGCCACTGACCTGCTGCCGTACCAAAGGTAGGCCGTCGACCGGTCGCCGCTGGGCGCCCTCCCAGGGCGAGCCGAAGGCGTATCCCGGCAGCAGCACCACGGTCCGCACGCCCAGGCGCCGCAGGTAGGCCACCGAGGCGGTGTCGGGGAAGCCGGCGACCTGCCGGCGCAGCGCGGTGATCTGCCGCGGCTCGATGCTCGAACTGCCGTTGACGACCCGGGGCCACGACTGCGTCGACCAGGTCATCACCGCCGCGTCGTGGAAACCGTCACTGGGCAGGACGAGCACCGGTGCGGCGGCGCTGCGCAGCGCGGCCGGAAAGGGCGGGACGGCGGGGTGCGCAACGTGGCCCAGCCCCTCGAGGATCACCAGCAGCGGGAAGGCAAGGGTCACGAGCACCCACGGGCGACGGCGCGGCAGGCGGTCCTGCAGGGCCGTCACGGCGTAGCCGGCCAGCAGCCCGAGCGCCAGGGTGGTGTAGAGGATCAGCCGGCCGGTGGTGCGGACGCTTTCCCAGCCGGGCAGGTGCTCCTGCATCGGCAGGATCGTGTAGCGGCCACCGGCCAGCGACGTGCCCAGGCCCAGCACGACGCTGCACAGCACGACGGCACCGAGCCCGATTCGGCGGCGCACGGGCGCGGAGCCGACGAACAGCCCGACCAGGGCCAGTGTCAGCACCAGGACTCCGGGCAGCAGGGCCATCTCGCCCGGCCACCGCAGCCGGGCCCGGGCCACCGCATGGGCCGCACCCCAGATGCGTGACTGCTCGGGGGCCACGAAATAGCCGGCGAGCGGTGGTGAGAACAGGGCTACGTCGGCCGCGCCGCGCCTGGCCTCCGGATGGGCGGCGATCACTCGCAGGTAGGGCAGGGCGAGCAGCCCGGCCACCGCGGTGAAGGCCCCGCCGCCGGCCAGGTCGGCCGCCAGTAGCCGGCGCGGCAGCGGTGGCCGCCCCGCCGCCAGCCACCCGGCTGCGGCGACGACGGCGGCGAGCAGCAGGACGTATGCCAGGGACAACCCCAGGCTGAACCCGAGGCTGACCTGCCAGGCGGCCACCAGCCAGCCGGCGACCACCCAAGCGGGCCGCGCCCGGTCGGGCCGCCAGCCGACCCGCCCGTAGCCGTGCCCGCGGGCGAGCATCGCCAGTGCCAGCGGGATGCCGCCGCTGGAGAGCACGTTGAGCTGGCCGTCGTGGGCCAGCCGCCAGGGCGCGTAGGCGAACGCGGCCCCGGCCACCAGGGCGCCGGCCGGCCGGCAGCCGAGCTGCCGGGCCAGCGCATAGGCGCCGGCGAAGGCAAGGGCGTGGGCCAGCACGAACAGCAGGTTGTAGCGCACCAGCGCGCCGGTCATGCCACCGCCGAGCGACGCGAGCGGCGCATAGCCGAGCAGCGTGTCGTTGAAGGCGTAGGAGTCGGCCAGCGGCCAGAAGGTGTTGCCGTCGAACACGCGCAGCGGTGCCGTCGACAGGGCATGACCACCCCAGGACGCCATCCACACCTCGGCGAGCGGGTCGTAGGTGTCGTTGGGCACCGTGCTGGCCGGGTGACGCAGCGTCGGCCAGGTCATCAGCACGGCGAGCGCCACGCTGCCCAGGCCGGCCAGCAGCGCCTCGCGGCGCACCGATCGCATGGGGGTCAGGCCGGCAGGTGTTGGCGGAGGTAGGCGATGTCGGCGAGGTGCCCCTCGACGCCGCCGGGCGTCTCGCAGATGACCGGAGCGCCGGCGGCCTCCACCACCGCGACGATGGCCTGCGGGTCGATCTGGCCGTCGGCGAAGTTGGCGTGCCGATCTGCCCCGGAGCCGAAGCCGTCGCGGGAATTGTTGGCGTGCACCAGGTCGATGCGGCCGGTGATCGCCTTGACCCGGTCGACGATGCCGGCGAGGTCTTCACCGCCGGAGTGGAAATGGCAGGTGTCGAGGCAGAAGCCCACGTCGTAGTCGCCGATGACGTCCCACAGCCGGTCCAGCCGGTCGAGCCGCCGGGCCATGGCGTGGTCGCCGCCCGCGGTGTTCTCGATAAGGATCGGCAGCGGGAACTTCTCGCGCTCGAAGGTCTTGCGCCAGTTGTCACAGCCGATGTCCGGGTCATCGCCCCTGGACACGTGCCCGCCATGCACGATCAGGCCGCGCGCGCCGATGGCGGCGGCGGCCGCTGCCTGCTGACTGAGCATCTTGCGGCTGGGGATGCGGATGCGGTTGTTGAGGGTCGCCACGTTGATGACATAGGGCGCGTGCACGTACATATCCACTGCGGACGCCCGCAGGTCGGCCGCGTCATCTCTTACCGGCACTTCCTTGGGCCAAGCCTGCGGGTCACCGAGAAAGAACTGGACGAGGTCGACCGCCCGCACTTGTGCTTCTTTGACTGGATTGGCCTGGTCTATATGGACTCCTATCCGCATAGCCGCTACCCTACGACCCGTCACCGACGGTTTACGCCGTCGTTGTGCGGCTCAGATCCACCCTGACGGCGATCACCTTGACGACGATCCACCCTGACGACGATCCACCCTGACGACGATCCACCCTGACGACGATCCACCCTGACGACGAGGTATGGAGCATCATGGCTTTTTCACAGCGGCGCGTCGGTCGGAGTCTGGCTCTCCTCGTCACCGGCTTCCTGGCGTTGTCGGCCTTCTGCCTGTTCACCGCACGGCCAGGAGACGCGGCCGCCACTTGGGTCGTGACCTTCAGCGCCTCCGGCACGTCGCCGACCGCGATCACGGCCAGTGAGGGCGACGTCATCGTCTTCAGCAACGAGCTCCCGCTGGCCCCGCTCACCGGGGTGGTGGTTCCGGTCAACGTCAACTACGGCGGCGAGCAGTTCTCCGTCGGTGCCACCCCCGTCAGCCGGACGATCACCAGCTCGACCAGCTTCTCCGGCTCCTACGCGGTGCTCGGCCTGCTCCCGCTGACCTACACGAGCGGCACGGTCACCATGACCAAGGCGGCCCCGGCCCCGGCCCCGCCGCCGCCGCCACCCCCGCCGCCCACCGGCACTGGCGGTGGCACGCCCCCCACCGGCTCTGGCGGTGGCACGCCGCCCAGCACTGGCGGCGGCACGACGGTCCCGGGCGGGACCGGCCCCGAGGTTCCGGTGCACAAGGTGCATCATCCGACGATTCCGGCCGGTGACCCCGGCACCGTCCCGGGCAACTCCGCTACGGGCAACTCGACTACGGGCGGCGCCGTCACCGGCCCGGGGGCGGCGGCCGGGCAGACCGGCGCGGCAGGCCCGATGTCCGGCAGCACCGGACCGCAGACCGTGGTGGTCGCACCCAGGCAGCACAAGGCTGAAGCGATCGACCACAAGCCGGCTCGGTCCCTGGCCTCCACCAGCGCCCCGTCGGGTGTCTTGGGGTTGATCGGGCTGACCGGCTTCGTCCTGCTGCTCGGCGTCGGCACAGCGCTCGCCCGGGCGATGCTCGGCGGTCGCTCGGCGGCGACGCCCAGCGCGGCGTAACCTTCGCCCGGTCACCGGCGGCCGCGATCGTCGGTGCCCGGACAAGCAGCACGCGGCGCGGAGAGGGCAGGGTGACGGGTAGGGATGAGCACGCCACGTCGATGGGTCCCGCGGCCGACAGCCGCCCTGAACGCCTGCCTGGCCGGCGTGATCGCGTTCGCCGGCCTCGCCCTGCTGGCGCCGGCCGCGCAGGCCGGACAGGGTGCGGCAGCTCCTGCACCGACGGCCGATCACACGGTGGTCTTCGGCTCTCCCACGGCTACGTCGTCCGACCCGCGCGATCTGGTGGTAGCCAGCGGGGACATCGTCTTCTTCGAAAACGGGTCGTTGCTGCCCAACCTGACCCGGGTCCGGGTCACGGTCGGCCCCGACACGCTGGTGCTCGGCGCCGACCCGGTCCCGTGGAAGGCGGATCACTCGACGGGTTACCAAGTCGTCTCCCCGCTCCTCGCGGGTGCCGCCCACACCATCACCGTGACCCCTCCCCCGCCTGCCCCGCCGGACGGGAGCCTGCCCGGTGGCGGCCCGGTGCCGCCGCCACCCGGCGCCGGCTCGACCGGTGCTGCTCCGCCTCCGGCCCGCACAGCGGCACCCGCCCGCGCCGTCGTGCCCGGCCACCCGGCCGGTGACCCCGGTCATGTCCCGTCCGCCGGCGCGGTGAACATGAAGGCAGTGGACGTGAAGGCCGCGCACCGCGCCGACCCGCCGGACTCGATCAGCGAGGTGATCGCGGCGCCCAGAGGGGTGGCCGCCGCGCCCCGGACCCACGCCCATCAGGCGGCGATGATTCCCGGTCGGGCGCCGCGGCCGCTGCAGTTGGCGCTCGGCGTTCTCGCCGGATTGCTGCTCCTCGTGGTCGGCGGCGCCCTCTCGCGGGCCATGTTCCGGGCCTGGCTGGACGCGGCACCCACTCCGGTCTAGCTTTCGGGCGGGCTCGCGGCGGTTCCCGGCCGCAGGCCTCGGGACCCCCGGCACACCGGTCCGCTCCCTGAGCCCGGCACCCGGTGGATTCGCAGCGGCGCGCTAGACGCTGTTACCCTTCGCGAGTCGCGCTGAGCAGTTGCGCCGACATCCTCCTGCTACGGAGAGACCGTAGCCGCCCAGTCCACAGGAGATGGAGCAGACCTTGCGTCACTACGAGCTGATGGTGATCCTCGATCCCGATCTGGAGGAGCGCACCATCCAACCGTCCCTCGATCAGTTCCTCGGCGTGGTCCGCCAAGGTGGTGGCAGCGTCGAGAAGGTCGACGTCTGGGGGCGCCGTCGGCTGGCCTACGAGATCGACAAGAAGGTCGAGGGCATCTACGCGATCATCGAGTTGCAGGCTGAGCCGGTCGCCGTACAAGAGCTCGACCGCCAGCTCAAGCTCAATGAGTCGGTGCTGCGCACCAAGGTCATCCGGCCCGACCAGCGCTAGTCCCGGCATCGAGGAGATCCCCCATGGCAGGCGAAACCGTCATCACCGTCGTCGGCAACCTGACCGCCGACCCCGAGCTTCGCTTCACCCCCAGCGGTGCGGCCGTCGCCAACTTCACCGTGGCGTCGACCCCGCGCACCCTGGACAAGAGCAGCAACGAATGGAAGGACGGCGATGCGCTGTTCCTGCGGTGCAGCGTATGGCGCCAGGCGGCGGAAAATGTCGCCGAGTCGTTGCAACGTGGCACTCGTGTCGTGGTCCAGGGTCGGCTGAAGCAGCGGTCGTACGAAACCAAGGAAGGCGAGAAGCGCACCGTCGTCGAGCTTGACGTCGACGAGGTGGGCCCGTCGCTCAAGTACGCCACCGCCAAGGTCAACAAGACGACCCGCGGCGGCGGCGGCGGTGGTGGCGGCGGCTTCGGCGCGTCGGGCGGCCAGGCCGGCGACGACCCGTGGGCCACGGCCGCACCGGCTCCGGCCGGCGGCTTCTCCGACGAGCCACCCTTCTAGCTCCACCAGCCACCCTCGAGCGAGGAAATGAAGATGGTCAAGCCCCCCGTACGTAAGCTGAAAAAGAAGGTCTGCGTCTTCTGCAAGGACAAGACGACCTACATCGACTACAAGGACACGCCCTTGCTGCGCAAGTACATCTCCGACCGCGGCAAGATCCGGGCCCGGCGGGTGAGTGGCAACTGCCGGCAGCACCAGCGCGACGTCGCCATCGCGATCAAGAACAGCCGCGAGATGGCGCTGCTGCCCTACAGCAGTGCGGGCCGATGAAGATCATCCTGACCCAGGAGGTCAGCGGCCTGGGTGGCCCCGGCGACGTGGTGGAGGTCAAGGACGGCTACGGGCGCAACTACCTGCTGCCCGGTCGCATGGCCATGGCATGGACCCGGGGCGGTGAGAAGCAGGTCGCCACCATCAAGCGGGCCCGCCACGTGCGAGACGTGCGCGACCTCGGTGAGGCGCAGGAGATCAAGGGTCGGCTGGAGGGCCTCACCGTCACGCTGCCGACCCGGGCGGGCGCCGGCGGCCGGCTGTTCGGATCGGTCACCGCCGCGGACGTGGTGGGCGCGGTCAAGCAGGCGGGCGGCCCCGACCTCGACCGCCGCCGGGTCGAGCTTCCGGGACACATCAAGACGACCGGCAGCCACCAGGTCAGCGTCAAGGTGCACCCCGAGGTCATCGCCACCGTCACTGTGGACGTCGTCGCCGGCTGAGCGGCCTCGGCATCCCGCCCCGGCTCCCGGGCGGCGGCTCCCTCCACCCGCCAACTTCCCGGAAAGCGTCGTTTCCATTCTGCGGCTACCGCCGGCAGGGGCGAACCAGACACCGCGCGCCGGATTCCCGGCTGTATGTCGTAGACCTGCCCTGCAGTGATCTGCCGGTCGGCTTCGTCTTGGGGCGGCACCCCCGTCTTATGAGCTGATTTCGCCGCGGTTCGTCGGCCGCGCCCATCTCCGAGCATCGGCCGGAGTCCCACTTAAAGTAATCATTCGCGTGCACCTGCACTGCCAGTTGCCCGCCCAACGGCGACGGTGGCTGCATTTGCCCCCAAGTATCGGGCGGGGCTTCGGTAGCCTAGAGTTACTGGTGAGATGCATTCTGTGAGGGTGTGTCCGATAATCTGCCCCTTATGCGATCGCAATACACAACCGACGGCTAGGGAAATCCCAGGTCAGCAGGCGTGTCTGGGGCTCCACTACAGAGTGTGCACAGTTTTATGCACAGCCTGTGCACAGCGGCCCACGTGGCCGTCCACAGGACGGTGCACAGCAGCCTGCACAGGCCACTTTGTCGGTCGTCCAGCGACCACCTAGCGTGGCCGAGGCTGGCTTCTGCGGCTGAAGACTGTCGTACGTCCCTGGGAAGACTTGGCAGACCTGGGGTGGCGCCCGGGGCCATATGAGAGGGGGGACTGTGGCGGTCAGCGATGATATCCGCCCCCTGTCGGCTGCACCGGAGTTCGAGCGCCAGCCGCCGCAGGACCTGGCCGCTGAGCAGTCGGTGCTGGGCGGCATGCTGCTCAGCAAGGACGCCATCGCCGATGTCGTCGAGGTGATCCGCTCGGGTGACTTCTACCGCCCCGCCCACCAACTGGTCTACGACGTCGCGCTCGACCTCTACGGCCGCGGCGAGCCGGCCGACCCGATCACGGTCGCCGCCGAGCTGGTCAAGCGCGGCGAGATCGGTCGCGCGGGCGGGGCGCCCTACCTGCACACCCTGATCTCCAGCGTGCCCACCGCCGCCAACGCCGGCTACTACGCCCGGATCGTGGCCGAGCAGGCGATCCTGCGACGGCTGGTCGAGGCGGGCACCCGGATCGTCCAGCTGGGCTACGGCAGCGCCTCCGGCGGCGGGCTCGGCGTCGACGACGTGGTCGACCGCGCCCAGCAGGCGGTCTACGACGTGACCGAGCGGCGGACCAGCGAGGACTACGTGATCCTCGAGCAGCTGCTGCAGGGCACCCTCGACGAGATCGAGTCGATCGGCAACCGCGGCGGCGGCATGATCGGCGTGCCGACCGGCTTCCTCGACCTCGACGCCCTGCTCAACGGCCTGCACCCCGGACAGCTCGTCGTGGTGGCCGCCCGGCCCGGTGTGGGCAAGGCCCTGGCGCTCGACACCCCGCTGCCGACGCCGACGGGCTGGACGACGATGGGCGCGGTGGCGATCGGCGACGCCCTGATCGGTGCCGACGGCCGTCCTACCCGGGTCGTGGCAGCCACCGAGGTGATGCACGAGCGGCCGTGCTTCGCGCTGACCTTCTCCGACGGCGAGGTGATCGTCGCCGATGCACAGCACCAGTGGCAGACGACGTCGCGGCGGGCCAAGGGCCACCACCGGCGCAGCCTCGCCGGTGCACCGCCCGCCCCCGCCCCGGCGCCCGGCATCCTGACCACCCGGCAGATCGCGACCACGATCGGCCGGGCCACGCACACCGTCGCGCTCACCCGGGCACTGAGCCTGCCTGACGCCGACCTGCCGCTGCCGCCCTACGTTCTCGGAGCCTGGCTCGGCGCCGGTCACCCGGGCGGGGCGCGGCTGCGCACGGACGAGCCCGAGTTGGTGATGCACCTGGAGAGCCAGGGCGTCGACGTCGTCGCCCAACCCGGCCGCACCTCGCTGGGCCTGGCCCTGCCCGGCGGCGCGCCGGTCCTGTCGGTGTTGCGGGACCTGGCCGTGCTGGGCGGCAAGCACGTGCCGCCGGCCTACCTGCGTGGCTCCCAGCGGCAGCGCCGGCAACTGCTGGCCGGCCCCCTCGATGCCGCCGGTACGGTGACGCACGGCGGGTCCGTGCAGGTCGCGGGCACCACCCGGCGACTTGCCGACGGCGTCCGCGAGCTCGTACACAGTCTCGGCTACCGCAGCCGGCTCTCGCAGCGGTGCGCCCGTGGCCGGGGCGCCGCGACGCACTACACGGTCAGCTTCGCCGCCGACGACCAGGTCTTCCGGCTGGAGAGCAAGCGACTGGCACACAAGCAGCGCTCCGCCGGACCGGGGCCGGCGCGGCAGCGCTCGATCACCGACGTGCGCCCGGTGCCGTCCACCGCGGTCCGCTGCATCGAGGTCGACAACGCCGACCATCTTTACCTGGCCGGCCGCAACATGATTCCCACGCACAACTCCACGCTCGGCCTGGACTTCGCCCGATCGTGTTCCATCAAGCACGGCATGGCCTCGGTGATCTTCTCCCTGGAGATGAGCAAGTCCGAGATCACCATGCGGCTGCTGTCCGCCGAGGCCAAGGTGCCGCTGCACCACATGCGCTCGGGGACCATGAGCGACGACGACTGGGCGCGGATGGCCCGGCGGATGGGTGAGGTCGCCGGCGCCCCACTGTTCATCGACGACTCCCCGAACATGACCATGATGGAGATCCGAGCCAAGGCACGGCGGCTCAAGCAGCGCCACGGGCTGCGGCTGATCATCGTCGACTACCTGCAGCTGATGAGCTCCCCGAAGCGGGTCGAGAGCCGGCAACAGGAGGTCTCGGAGCTCTCCCGCGGTCTCAAGCTGCTGGCCAAGGAGCTCGAAGTGCCGGTGGTCGCGATGAGCCAGCTCAACCGCGGCCCGGAGCAGCGCACCGACAAGCGACCCCAGCTTGCCGACCTCCGCGAGTGCCTGACCGGCGACACCCTGATCCGGCGTGCTGACACGGGCGAGGACGTCCCGATCCGCGAGCTTGCCGGGCAGCGTGACGTGCCGGTGTGGAGCGTCGACGAGCACCTGCGGCTGTGCCGTTCGGTGATGACCGAGGTGTGGGCCACCGGGATCCGTACCGTTCGGCGGCTGACCCTGGCATCGGGCCGCCGGATCGAGGCGACCGACAACCACCCGCTCCTGACAGTGAGCGGATGGACGCCGGTCGAGGCACTCACGGTGGGCAGCGCGGTCGCCGTGGCCGGCCGCCGGCCGGGCCGCCCGTCCGGCCGGGCAAGAGGCCGGATTCCGGCCGAGGCGTGGGACCTGGTGCGCAAGGCGATGTCGGACCACGGCAGCACCCCGCAGGCCCTCGCCACGCGACTGGGATTGCCGTCGCCAGGGTCGACCCCGTACGGCGGATGCATAGCCCGGGAGACCGTGCTGCGGATCGCGGAGGTCCTGGTCGATCCGCACCTGCAGAATCTTGCGACCGCCGACGTCGACTGGGACCAGATCGTGTCGATCGAGCCGGTCGACGGCGCCTGCGAGGTCTACGACGCCCACGTGGCGCAGACCCATTCCTTCCTGGCCAACGGCGTCGTCTCGCACAACTCCGGAGCCATCGAGCAGGACTCCGACGTGGTGGTCATGCTCTACCGCGAGGACATGTTCGAAAAGGAGTCGCCGCGCGCGGGCGAGGCCGACCTCATCGTGGCCAAGCACCGCAACGGCCCGACCGGCAGCGTCACCGTGGCCTTCCAGGGCCACTACTCCCGCTTCATGGACTTCACCACCGGACCCTGACGGGGGGCCGGTGGTGCGTCAGACCGGGAATCAGACCTACTGATCTGGGAGGGTATGGGATCCGGGGAGCCGAGCCTGGTCCCCGACCTCGCAAGGACACAACTTCGACCGCGCCCCTCATCTCGGAGGATGTCCAAAATGGATCTTGAAGGTCTACGCCTGCTCGTCTACCGGTCGTTCGCCCAGAGCGGGGGCGCTCCGACTGCTGATGACCTCGCCGGGCAACTGAGGCTCGCGCCGGATGAGCTCCGGGCTGGTCTGACCGAGTTGGCGCGTGCCCGGCACCTCGTCCTCGACGCCGGTCAGATCGTCATGGCGCATCCCTTCTCGGCTGTGCCACTGGGATTCGCGGTCATGGGCCGGCAGGCGCTGTGGTGGGGTGGCTGCGCCTGGGACTCCTTCGCGCTGCCGCATCTGCTGCCCGATGAGGGCGAGGTGCTGGTCTCGACGCGTTGCCCGGCGTGCGCTCGCCCGCACGCGTGGAACGTCGGCGCCGCGGCACCGCCCAGCGGAGCGCAGGTGGCCCACTTCCTGGTGCCCGTGGCGCACATGTGGGAGGACGTCGTACACACCTGCCGGCACCAGCGCGTGTTCTGCTCCCCCGACTGTGTCGACTCCTGGTGCCGGAGCAGCGGATCTGACCGCGGGTACGTGATGGATCTCAGCACGCTGTGGCGCCTCGCCGCACATTGGTACGACGGACGCCTGGACGCCGGCTACGTGCGGCGCGAGCCGACAGCGGCGAAAGAGTACCTGCGCGGTGTGGGACTGTCGGGATCCTTCTGGGGACTGTGACGGCGCTCGACGTCACTCGGGTGGCTGCACACGCGCGGTGATCGTGGGCGCTGCGCTGCGGATGAACCCGCTGCCCATGATCTCCGCGACCGTGTCCCGATACCGCGTTGACCGCTCAAGCGCCTCGACGTCGTCCATTGTGGACCACAACGTCAGCACCACGCGGTCGACGCCATCACCGAGCAAGGCGCAGCCTTGGAATCCGTCATGAGCTTGGAACGTCGGCACCGAGCGCTCACGGGCGAAGGTGTCGTACTCGTCGGCACGCCGGATGTCGATCCGGGCCTGCCAGACGCGGGCGATCATGGCCACGGACGCTACCCGACCGGAGAGCCAGCAGGAGTGGTCCGGTCGGACTCGGCCTCCCGATCAGGTTGCCAGGCTGCTCAGCTCCGTACGGGTGGGCGCAGGACGGCGAACTGGTCGGTGACCCGGTAGCCGCCGTCGCGGAAGCGGAAGCAGGCCGCCGGCCGCCCTCCGGCACTGTCGGGGTGGGTGGTCTCGCCGGTGGGTTCGAGCACCTTGCGCCGCAGCAGAACCCGGCGCAGATTGATCACCGACACATCGTGGCCGAGTGCCGCGGCGTAGATGGACCGCAGCTCGGCGATGGTGAACCGCGGCGGCGCCAATGCGTAGCCGAGGTTGGTGTAGGACAGCTTGGCCCGCAGCCGGTTGCGGCCGGCGATCGCCAGGTCCCCGTGGTCATACGCCGTCCGCGGCACTGCCGATACCGGGTGCCAGGCGGTGTCGTGCGGCAGCGCCATGTCGATGTGGGAGGGGACGAGCCCGAGGTAGGCGGTGGCCAGCAGCCGCAGGCCGGGGTAGCGGTGCGGATCGCTGACAGTGGTCAACTGCTCCAGGTGCGACAACTCGGGGACGGCGACCTTGCCGGCCAGGTGCCGCCGGATGGATGCCTCGAGGGTCTCCTCAGGATCGACCCGGCCGCCGGGCAGTGCCCAAGCTTCTGCGTACGGCTCCTCGGTGCGCTGCCACAGCAGCAGGCTCAGCCGGCCGTCGCGGACCTGGAGTACGACGGCCAGCACCTCGTGACCGAAGGCCGGCCCGTCGTGCGCAGTCACCAGGCCATGCTAGGGTCGATAGTTAGTAACCGTGAGGCAGAAACTATCGACGACGAGGTTGAGATGCTCTCGACAGCGATCCACACCGGTTGGCAGGACGAGGTGCGTCGGCTCGGCCGGCTGCGCAACGCCGTCCTGCTGGCCCACAACTACGTCTCCCCCGAGATCCAGGACGTGGCGGACCACGTCGGTGACAGCCTGGCCCTCTCGCGAGTGGCCGCCTCCAGTGAGGCCGACGTCATAGTCTTCGCCGGCGTGCACTTCATGGCCGAGACCGCCAAGATCCTCGCACCCGGCAAGACCGTGCTGCTGCCCGAGGCGGGCGCCGGTTGCTCACTGGCCGACACCATCGACGCCGACCAGTTGCGGGCGTGGAAGGCGGAGCATCCCGGCGCCGTCGTGGTCGCCTACGTCAACACCTCGGCCGAGGTCAAGGCGGAGTCCGACATCTGCTGCACGTCGTCGAACGCCGCCGACGTGGTCCGCTCCATCCCCGCCGGCCGGGAGATCCTCTTCCTGCCCGACCAGTTCCTCGGCGCCCACGTCCGCCGGGTCACCGGCCGCGACATCCACGTGTGGTTCGGCGAGTGCCACGTGCACGCCGCGATCACCCCGGACGCCCTGGTGGCCAGGGTCGATGCGGACCCGGACGTCGAGTTGCTCGTCCATCCGGAGTGCGGCTGCACGACATCGGCCCTCGACCTCGCCTCGGCCGGTGACCTGCCGGCCGATCGCACCCGCATCCTGTCCACCGGCGGCATGGTCGAGCACGCCCGTACGACCACCGCGAAGCGGGTACTCATCGCCACCGAGACCGGGATCCTGCACCAGCTCCGCGCGGTCAACTCGACGACGCACTTCGAGCCGGTCAATCCGGACTCGGTCTGCCGCTACATGAAGATGACCACCCCGGCGAGCCTGCTGCGCAGCCTCCGGGACTGCGTCACCGAGATCACCGTCGATCCCGACGTGGCCGGCCGTGCGGCGGCCGCCGTCCGCCGCATGATCGAGATCGGCCAGCCCGGGCGAGGCGGCGAGTGAACGGCCTGCCGCTGCGGCTGGCCGCCCCGCCGCCGGGGTGGGCGCGCGCAGCGGACGTCGTGGTCGTCGGCTCCGGAGTGGCGGGGCTGTGCGCGGCGCTCGCCGCCGCGGTGACGCGGCGGGTGCTGCTCGTCACCAAGGACGAGTTGGGCGCCGGCTCCACGGTCTGGGCACAGGGCGGCGTGGCGGCCGCGATCGGGCCGAGTGACTCCCCGGACCTGCACGGGGCCGACACGCTGCTCGCCGGTGCCGGCCTGTGCGATCCGGACGCGGTCGAGATCCTCGTCACCGAGGGCCCGGCCCGGGTGGCCTCGCTGCTGGCGCTCGGCACGGCGTTCGACGGTACGGAAACCGGCGGACCGGCGCTGGCCCGCGAGGGCGGCCACGACCGCGACCGGATCCTGCACGCCGGCGGCGACGCCACCGGGCGGGAGATCCACCGCGCGCTGGCCGCCGCGGTCGCCGGGGACCCGAGCATCGAGGTCATCGAACACGCCTTCGCACTCGACGTCGTGCGGTCCGGGCGGCCGGCGCAGGCGGTCGGGCTCGACGTCGCGACCGCCGACGGCACCGTCGGCACCATCCTGGCTCGGGCGGTGGTGCTCGCCACCGGCGGGTCGGGTCAGATCTTCCCGAGCACCACCAATCCGCAGGTCGCCACCGGCGACGGCGTGGCGATGGCGCTGCGGGCCGGCGCGAGCACGGCCGACCTGGAGTTCGTCCAGTTTCATCCGACCGTGCTGTGGCGGCCGGGTGGCTACCCGGGACAGCGGCTGCTGATCACCGAGGCCCTGCGTGGCGAGGGAGCGGTCCTCGTCGACAGCGGCGGCGCGCGAATCATGACCGGCGCCCACCCGCGCGCCGACCTCGCCCCGCGTGACGTCGTCACCAAGGCGATGACGATCGAGATGGCCGCGACGACCACGGAGACCGGGGCCATCACCGAGACCGGGGCCATCACGCAGACCGGGGCCGAGGCGGGCGCCGAGCATCTCTGGCTCGACGCCACCGGACTGGAGCCGGCCGTGCTGGAGCGCCGCTTCCCGACCGTGCTGCGCGCCTGCCGGGAGGCAGGGATCGACCCGGTGACCGAGCCCATCCCGGTCGCGCCGGCAGCCCATTACGCCAGCGGCGGCGTCTGCACCGATGAGCACGGCCGCACGTCGCTGCCCGGCCTGTACGCCGTCGGGGAGGTCGCGTGGACCGGGGCCCACGGCGCCAACCGGCTGGCCTCCAACAGCCTGCTCGAAGGGCTGGTCTACGGCGCGCGGGTCGGCGCGCACCTGGCCCGCGCACTGCCCTCCCGGCGACCGGCCACAGTGGACACCCGGCGGCCGGCTGTCGTTCCCGGCACCGCCCGGGCGGAGATCGTCGCGGCCATCGGCAGCGGCGCGGGCGTGCTGCGCACCGCGGCAGGGCTGCACCGGACGCTGGAGCGGCTCGCCGCCGTCGCCGCCGACGCGACGCTGCCGGAGCGTGGCGATCGACCGGCCGCCTGGGAGGCCACCAACCTGCTCACCGTCGGCACCGCGCTCGCGGCGGCCGCGGCCCGCCGGACCGAGTCACGCGGCTGCCACTGGCGCGCCGACTTCCCGGAGACTTCGGCGGGTTGGCTGGGGCATCTCGTCGCGCACCTCGACGACCGCGGCGAGCTCGGCATGCGGTTCCGCGCGGCGCGGACCGCCGCGGCGTGAGGCTGGCGGATCGGACGGTCGGGCTGCTCCGCGAGGCCGGGCTCGACCCGTCGGCGGTGCGGCGGTTCGCCGCGGACGCCCTGGCCGAGGACCTCGGCGGCGGCACCGACGTCACGACACAGGCCGTCGTCCCCGCCGGAGGGTCCGGTGTCGCACGCTTCGTCACCCGCGCGCCGGGCGTGGTGGCCGGGTTGCCGGTCGCCCTCGCCGTACTCGACCTGCAACTTGCCGGCCGGCTCGACGTGGACCTCTTCGTCGCCGACGGCGAGCGGGTGGCCGCCGGCCGGGTGTTGCTCGTCGTCGCGGGCGACACCAGCGGACTGCTGACCGCCGAGCGCACCGCGCTCAACGTGCTCGGCCTGCTCTCCGGGGTCGCGACCACCACCCGCCGTTGGGTCGACGCGATCGCCGGCACCGGTGCGGCCGTTCGCGACACCCGCAAGACCGTCCCGGGGCTGCGGGCGCTGCAGAAGTACGCGGTGCGCTGCGGCGGCGGCCGCAACCACCGGATGAGCCTGTCCGACGCGGCCCTGGTCAAGGACAACCACGTACTCGCCGCCGGTGGCATCGCCCAGGCATTCGCCGCCGTACGGGCGAGCCGGCCCGACATCGAGATCGAGGTCGAGTGCGACACCGTGGATCAGGTAGGGGAGGCGGTGCGCGCCGGTGCCGACCTGGTGCTTCTCGACAACATGCCGCTCGCCATGCTGCACGAGGCGGTGGCCGCAGCCCGGGCGATCGGGCCGGTGCGGTTGGAGGCCAGCGGGGGGCTGAGGCTGGCCGGCGCCCGCGAAGTGGCCGCGACCGGCGTCGACTTCCTGGCCGTCGGGGCACTCACGCACAGCGCCCCCGCGCTCGACATCGGCCTGGATCTCGACAGCTGACCCGGTCGGAGGTCAATGGGCAGAGGGAGCCCGATCCCTGATGCCTGGACATAATGGGCGGCATGCGACAAAGCGATCCGGTCGACGGATTCCGGTTGGCCTACGAACGGATCGGGTCCGGCCCGGCCGTGGTCCTGCTGCACGGCTGGCCGGGTGACCGGACCGACTACGGCGGCGTACTGCCGCTCGCCGGCTAGGACGTGGGCGGCCGGATCGCCCAGACCCTCGCTCGCAACAGGCCTGATCTGGTCCGTGCCCTGGTGCTCGCGCCTTCCCTTCCCGGGGTCGGCGACCGAGTCCTCAGCGCGGCGGCACAGCAGCAATATTGGGCTCCTCGCCGTTCCGTGTGGGTGACTGAGTTGATCTTCGGCCATTCTGTGGTTGTTCCTGGTGGCGTTGCCGGGACGGTCGACGGGGTGGTGGGCAGGGGGGTGTCAGGGGTGGATTTGAGTTCGATG
>JBBRYN010000007.1:0-62445 GCA_038237645.1 Mycobacteriales bacterium | reverse complement strand
GGATCGCCGTCGCCGGCCCGGACGACTCCGGACGGCGCCGCCCAGGCCTGCCCCGGGAGAATTCGGCTCGCCACTCCGAGTCCGCCCGCCAGGAGCACGCTCCGGCGCGATATCCGGGCCGGAGAGTGTTCGTCGCACACGGAGTCCCCCACCCCTCGACAGTGCAGGTTTCAGCGGCACCCTGCTGGTCGCGGGACATCATTCCCATCCCCGGGTGCGTCGGCAACCGTAGGCGCCGTGGCACACTGGGGCGGCAGCACGCGCGCTCCGGGAGCGGTGAAATTCCGTACCGGCGGTGACAGTCCGCGACCCGCTCGCAGCCAGCCAGCGGTTGACCCGGTGCAATTCCGGGACCGACGGTGACAGTCCGGATGGGAGGCAGCGCGCGGGCGGAGCCGCGTGGCCGCCGGTCGGCTACGCCTTCGCACGCGCCCGTCACCGCATTTCGCCCTCGGTCGCGCCCGACGCGAGGAGGGACGAGTGACACCGCTGACCGACGAGGCGGCGATGGCCCGTGCCGTCCTGCTCGCCGGCCGCGGCCTCGGTGCCACCGGGACAAACCCGGTAGTGGGCGCCGTCGTGCTCGATCCCTCCGGTGAGCCGGTCGGCGAGGGCTGGCACCAGCGGCTCGGCGGCCCGCATGCCGAGGTGCTGGCGCTGGCCGAGGCCGGCGACCGCGCCCGTGGCGGCACCGTTGTGGTGACCCTGGAGCCCTGCGCGCACACCGGGCGCACCCCCCCATGCACGGCTGCGGTGCTGGCTGCCGGCATCGGCCGGGTCGTCTATGCCGTAGCCGATCCCGCCGAGGGCGCCGGGGGAGCCGACGCGCTGCGGGCGGCCGGCGTGGCGGTCATTGCCGGCGTGCTGGCCGAGCGGGCAGCCCGGGGCAACGAGGCATGGCTGCTCGCCCAGCGGCTGGGCCGCCCCTTCGTCACGTGGAAGGTCGCGACGACGCTCGACGGCCGGATAGCGGCGGCCGACGGCACCAGCCGCTGGATCACCGGCCCACCGGCCCGGGACGACGCGCACGTGTTGCGCCGCCAGGTCGACGCGGTGCTGGTGGGCGCCGGGACGGTTTTGGCCGACGACCCGCGGCTCACCGTCCGTGGCCCTGGCGGTGCGGCGGCCCGTCGCCAGCCGCTGCGCGTCGTCGCCGATCGGCGGGGCCGGGTTCGGCCCCCGGCCCGGGTCCTCGACGACAGCGCGCCGACCCTGGTCTGCACCGCGCCGGACCCGGCGGCGCTGCTCGCGGACCTGCACGGACGAGCCGTACGCCACGTGCTGCTCGAGGGCGGCGCGACGCTGGCCGGCGCGTTCGTCGCGGCCGGTTTGTTCGACCGGGTGGTGGCCTACGTCGCCCCGGCCTTGCTCGGCGACGGCCCGCCCGCGCTCAACGGCGCCGGGATCGGCACCATCGCCGCGGCCCACCGGCTGCGCGTCGATGATGTGGCACTGATCGGCGGCGACGTCCGGATCACCGCTCGACCCGAGAAGGGTTAGGCATGTTCACCGGCATCATCGAAGGACTCGGCATCGTCAAGGCATGCGAGGCTCTGCCGGACGCGGCCCGGCTCACCGTGGCCGCCCCGGCTCTGATCGCCGGCACCGCCGTCGGCGGCTCGATCGCCGTCAACGGCGCGTGCCTCACCGTGGTGAGCACCGACGGCGAGCAGTTCACCGCCGACGTGATGCGCGAGACGCTCGACCGTTCCTCGCTCGGCGCCCTGCGCCCGGGTGACCGGGTCAACCTCGAGCGGCCGGTCACCCCCACGGGGCTGCTCGGCGGCCACCTGGTGCAGGGCCATGTCGATGCCGTCGGCATCGTCCTGCAACGGGCGCCGGCCCCGCACTGGGAGTCGGTGCGGATCAGCCTGCCGGTCGACCTGGCTCCGTACGTCGTCGGCAAGGGATCGGTGACCGTCGAGGGCGTCTCCCTCACCGTCACCGAAGTGGACGACGAGGCGTTCACGGTCAGCCTGATCCCGACCACGCTGGCCCTGACCACACTCGGGCGGAAGGGCGTCGGCGATCCGGTCAACCTCGAGGTCGACATCATCGCGAAGTACGTCGAGAAGCTGCTCGCCGCCGGGCGCGCCGGCGGACAGGAGCCGGGGTGAGACCAACGCGGGCCAGGGACCTGCACCCCATGGCCATCCAGGTGGCGGGGGCGGTGACGCCCAGGGTCACCCCGCTGCAGGCCGGTGATCGGCGGTTCGGCACCATCGAGCAGGCGGTGGCCGACATCGCGGCCGGCCGGCCCGTCGTCGTCGTGGACAGCGCCGACCGGGAAAACGAAGGGGATCTGATCTTCGCGGCGCAGATGGCCACTCCGGAGCTGATCGCCTTCATGGTGCGCTACACCTCCGGCTACATCTGCGTGCCGCTCACCGAGGCCGACTGTGACCGGCTCGAGCTGCCCCCGATGTACCACGTCAACCAGGATCGCCGCGGGACCGCCTACACGGTTTCGGTCGATGCCCGGGAGGGCGGCAGCACCGGCATCTCCGCCACCGACCGGGCCCGCACCATCCGGCTGCTGTCCGACCCGGCCGCGGGCGCCACCGACTTCACCCGGCCGGGTCACGTCGTGCCGTTGCGGGCCAGAGAGGGCGGGGTGCTGCGCCGCCCCGGGCACACCGAGGCGGCCATCGACCTGTGCCGGCTCGCCGGGCTGCAACCGGCCGGGGCGCTGTGCGAGGTCGTCAGCCAGAAGCGGGTCGAGGACATGGCCCGGCTCGACGAGCTCGAGACCTTCACCGCCGAGCACAACCTGACGCTGATCAGCATCGCGGACCTGATCGCCTACCGGCACCGGCACGAGCGACAGGTCCAGGCGGTCGCCGAGGCGCGGATCCCCACCCGGCACGGTGACTTCCGAGCGGTCGGCTACCGCAGCACCGTGGACGGCCGCGACCACATCGCCTTGGTGATGGGCACGGTCGGCGGAGACGCCGACGACGGCGAGGACGTGCTCGTCCGGGTGCACTCCGAATGCCTGACCGGTGACGTCTTCGGCTCGCAGCGCTGCGACTGCGGGCCCCAGCTCGACGCCGCCCTTGCCGCCGTCGCCGCGGAGAGGCGTGGCGTGGTGTTGTATGTCCGCGGTCACGAGGGCCGCGGGATCGGGCTGTTGCACAAGCTGCAGGCCTACCAGTTGCAGGACGACGGCGCCGATACCGTCGATGCCAACCTCGAGCTGGGGCTGCCCGCCGACGCGCGTGACTACGGCACCGGTGCCCAGATCCTGGCCGACCTGGGAGTCCGGTCCATGCGTCTGCTGTCCAACAACCCGGCCAAACGGGCCGGCCTGGAGGGGTATGGGCTGCAGATCGTCGGTCGGGTGCCGCTGCCGGTGCAGGCCACGGCGGAAAACCTCGCCTACCTGCGCACGAAGCGCGATCGGATGGGCCACGACCTGCCCGGGCTGCCCGTCGACGGCCCCCCGGCAGGGTCGGAGTGAGCGGGGCGGGGGCCGCTCGGCTCGACCGGTTCGACGCGAGTGCCCTCGCGCTGGGCATAGCGGTGGCCCGCTGGCACGGGCAGGTCACCGACGCCCTGCTGGCCCGGTCACTGGCCGCGGCCGCGGACTGTCAGGTGGCGGAGCCGACGGTGGCCGTGGTGGCGGGCGCGCTGGAGCTCGCTGTCGTCGTACAGCAACTGGCCGCCGAGCACGATGCCGTCGTGGCGCTCGGTGTCGTGGTCCGCGGCGGTACGGCGCACTTCGACTACGTCTGCCAGGCGGTGACCGCTGGCCTGACCCGCGTGGCTCTCGACGAGCGCACCCCCGTCGGCAACGGGGTGTTGACCTGTGACACCGTTGAGCAGGCGCTGGATAGATGCGGGCTGCCGGCCAGCCACGAGGACAAGGGCTGGGCGGCCACGGTGGCAGCCCTCGATGCGGCGCTGGTGCTCAAGGGTCTGCGGCACCGTGGCGGCCCGGTCGGCTTCTCCTCCTAGCAGCGGAAGGTCTCTGGTCGGTGCTCTCACTCGTGTTGCCCAAGGGCTCGCTGGAGAAGGCCACCCTCGGTCTCTTCGAGGCGGCCGACCTGGCGGTCACCCGCGGCTCGGAGCGTGACTACCACGCGACCATCGACGACCCGCGGATCGACCGGGTGCGCTTTCTGCGGCCCCAGGAGATCCCTACGTACGTGGAGCAGGGCATCTTCGACCTCGGCATCAGCGGCCGCGACTGGATCACCGAGACCGGCGCCGACGTGGTCAGCCTGGGTGAGATCGGCGGCGGCCGGGCGACCGACAAACCGGTACGCGTGGTCCTGGCGGTGCCCAGGGAGTCGCCATGGGAGTCGGTGGCCGACCTTCCCGACGGGGTACGGATCTCCACCGAGATGCCGGAGACCACCCGCCGGTTTCTCGCCGACCACGGGGTCAGGGCAACGGTGTTCACCAGTCACGGCGCGACCGAGGCCAAGATCCCGGACATCGTCGACGCGATCGTCGACCTCACCGAGACCGGCTCGTCCTTGCGTGCCGCGGGGCTGAAGGTGCTGGCCACCCTGCTGACCAGCCGGACCGAGCTCGTCGCCAACCGAGCGTCCCATGCCGACAGCGGGAAGCAAGCCGCCATGGGCGACATCGTGGTCCTGCTGCAAGGCGCGCTGCGTGCCCGCGGACACGTGCTCCTCAAGGTCAACGTGGCCGAGCAGCACCTCGCCGCCGTGCTGGCCCTGCTGCCGGCCATGAGCTCGCCCAACGTCACGTCGCTGGCCGATCACAGCATGCACGGCGTCGAGTCGGTGGTACCCAAGCGCGGCGTCAACACCTTGATCCCGGCGCTACGGGCCGCCGGGGCCCGCGACATCCTGGAGTTGCCGATCGCCAAGATGGTGGACTGAACTCCCGGAGCTCACCCGTCGTTGCCGTTGCGCCCCTGCTCCGGGGCAACGTGACTTGCTGCAGGTCGGCGACCCATCCGGCGGCGCTTGTGCGACCGCCCGCTGTCTGGCTGTGCAGCGGTGAGTGGCTGCGCTGGCAGGTCAACTATCGCTTCAGCGTGCCGCGTAGTGACTGGAGCTACCGGCTGGAGACCCTCGACCTCGCCTACGGACCGGCCGATGCCGTGGTCTTCCTGGGCATCCCGACCCACCGGGTCGACGAGCGCGCGGTTGCGATGACGGATCGACGTGCCGCAGCCGCGAACGGCCACGTGTTCCACCTGGTCGACGTCTTCACCGGCCGACCGTTCAGCGAGGTGCGCGTCGCCGAGTTCGCCCACGCGCTGAACCTCTGCGCCGCCGACCTGAGCCCCGGCCTGACACCGGCGGTCGTCTCGACCGGCCTGCGCTACCTGGTGATGCCGATCGAGTCCGGTCTGGAGCACGCGCGGATCACCCGACCCGACTTCGAGGAGCTGCTGGCCACCGTCGGCGCCGAGTTCGTCTATGTCGTCGACGTCGCCGCGATGGAGGGCAGGCACTGGAACAACGACGGGCGTACGGAGGATGTCGCGACCGGAAGCGGGGCAGGCACCGTGGCCGCGTACCTCGTCCGAAACCGGCGGGTCCCGGCCAACCGGCCTTTCGTGCTGCGCCAGGGTCGTTTCGCCGGGCGGCCGAGCGAGATCACGCTGACCGGCGAGGGAACCGCTGAGGACATCCGATCCATCCGGGTGGCCGGACAGGTCGTCGCGGTCGGGCACGGTCGGCTGGACGCAGTACCCATCGGCCCGGCCTGACCCCTACCGTCCGGGCGCAAAGGCCACCAGCAACTGCTCGGCGCGCTGCATGGACTCCGCTGGATCCGCGCCGGGGCTGACGATCTGCGGGTCGTAGTTGCCGTCCAGGAAGACCTCGGTGACGCCCTGGTCGGCCAGCGCGCCCAGGTCGGCACGGATCTGCGCCACGGTGCCGTGCAACGGCTTGCGTCCCGGCGCAGGCTCCGACCCCATCCGTACGACGCCGCGCACGACGAAGCGCAGGGCAGCCGGATCCCGGCCGGCCTCGCGGGCGCCGTTGCGCACCACCTCGATCGAGCGGCCGATCGTGGTGAGATCGGTCCGGCTGCTGCTGATCCAGCCGTCGGCCAGCCGGCCGGCCCGGCGCAGCGCACGTTCGGCTGCGCCGCCGAGCAGCAGCGGCGGGTGCGGGCGCTGCACCGGCTTCGGGTCGACCCGGCAGCGCGGAACGGTGTGGAACGTGCCTGCGAACTCCACTTCGGACTGCGTCCAGATCGCCTTGAGGCAGGCGATGAACTCCTCCCCGCGCTTGCCCCGCCGGTCGTACGGTACGCCGGTCGCCACGAACTCCTCGGGCGCCCAGCCGAGCCCGAGGCCGGCGTCCAGCCGCCCGGCGGAGACGGTGTCCAATGTGGTCAGTGCCTTGGCCAGGACGATGGGGGCGTAGAACGGGAGGTTGACGACGGCGAGGCCGAGCCGGATCCGGGTGGTGCTCGCGGCGACGAAGGCCAGCGCGGTGATGGGGTCGTGCACGGCGTGGTAGACCGCTCCCCAGTCGGTGTCGACCGGGTGCAGCAGCCGCTGGAAGGTCCAGACCGAGCTGTAGCCCAGCTCCTCCGCCCGGGTGGCGACCCGCTGCATGTTCGCCGGGCTCGCCCAGGCGCCCGCCACCGGCAGCCCTACGCCCAACTCCACGGCCGGTCGCCTACCCGTCGAGCTGCCGGCCGGCGAAGTACATCAGCGGGTCGCTGAGCAGCTCGATGCCGATGCCGTCCGGGTCGCGCAGATACATCGACTCGGGGATGCCGCGCTCCGGCCCGCTGTAGGCGACGCCGGCCTCGTCCAGCCGCACGCGCAGTTGCTCCCAACGGTCGCGGGGTACCGAGATGGCGATGTGCTGCACGCCGCCGATCGCCTCGATCCCGGGCTGCAGGCCCAGCCCCGGGAAGTCGAAGAACCCGAGGAGGTTGCGGTTGCCGACGTCGAAGAACAGGTGCGACGAGCCCGGATAATCGCGGTTTTCGACCAGCTCGACCAGCGGAAACCCGAGCAGGCCCTGGTAAAAGTCGATGGTGCGCTCGATGTCGGAGCAGATCAGCGCCGCATGGTGGATGCCGGCACCGGGGGACAGTGGCCGGTCGACAGCCGGACGCAGGTGTTTCGCAGCTAGTTGCTCCCGGCGGGCGGCCAGGTCCGCTCTTTCGTTGTGCGTCGACATGCCGACGACCTCCCACCCGTGACCCGTACGGCAGCCCGCCAACCCTACTGCGGCAAGATCGACCGGACATACCGGTCGAGGCCTGGCCGCCGGAGCGAGAGGATCTGCCCGTGAGCGGAAAGTCGATCGGATTGTCGGACGACCTGCACGCCTACCTGCTGCGCGTCGGCGTCCACGAGCCCGAGGTGCTGCGCCGGTTGCGCGAGCACACCGAGGCCCTGCCACAGCACAACATGCAGATCGCACCCGAACAGGGCGCCTTCATGAGCCTTCTTGTCGAGCTGACCGACGCTCGCCACTGCCTGGAGCTCGGGACCTTCACCGGCTACAGCGCCTTGGCCGTGGCTCTCGCGTTGCCCGCCGACGGCCACCTCCTGTGCTGCGACGTGAGTGCGGAATGGACGTCGATCGCGCGGCGATTCTGGGCCGAGGCCGGGGTGGCCGAGCGCGTCGAACTGCGGCTCGCGCCCGCACTGGAGACGCTGGACGCGTTGCTGGCCGACGGCGCCGAGGACACCTTCGACTTCGCCTTCGTCGATGCGGACAAGATCAACTACCCCGCCTACCACGAACGGCTGATCCGCCTGGTGCGCCATGGCGGGCTGATGTTGTGGGACAACGTCCTGTGGGGCGGCCGGGTGATCGAGGAGCAGGTCGACGACCCGGACACTGCGGCCATCCGCGAGATCAACGACACGCTGGCCGCCGACCCGCGGATCACCGCGGTCATGCTGCCCGTCGCCGACGGGCTCACCCTCGTCCGGCGGCGGTGAGCTGTCCGGAACCGGCCGGCCCAGTCGCTAGTTGCTGCGGGTATACACCCGGTGTATAGTGGGCCAGGTGCCCGCCGCTGAGGTAGTTCTCGCCGTGTTGAAGGACGCGCCGGCACATGGCTACGACGTCAAGCGCGCGCTCGACAGTTGGTTCCCGGATGCCCGGCCACTCGCCTACGGCCAGGTCTATGCCACCCTCGGCAGGCTGGTGCGCGACGGGTTGGTCGAGATCGCCGAGACCCGTATCGACGGGGGACCCGAGCGCACCGTCTATGCCTTGACCGCTGCCGGGCGCCGGCGACTGGCCGGCTGGCTCGCCGAGCCGGCGGTGGTGCTCAGCAACGGCGCGGACGAGATCGTGCGCAAGACGGTCGCGGCCCTGCGCACCGGGGATGACGCCCTCGACGTCCTGTGCCGGCAGCGCACCGCCCACCTGCGCCGCATGCGTGAGCTCCGCGCGGGCCAGCCCGAGGATCCGCTCGGCCGGTTGGTCCGCGATCACGTCGTTGCCCACCTCGACGCCGATCTGCGGTGGCTCGACCTCGCGGTCGAGCGGGTCACCGCGGCCCGGCCCGGAGAAAGCGAGAGCACCCGATGACTACTTCGCCCGAGGACGTGATGCTCGACCTGACGGGGGTGGGGCACGCCTACCGCCGCACGGTCGCCCTGCGCGGTGTCAACCTCCGCGTGGCGGCGGGGGAGGTTGTCGCGGTGACCGGCCCGAGCGGATGCGGCAAGTCCACCCTGTTGCATGTGGCGGCCGGGATCATCCGGCCGCAGGCCGGATCCGTCCGGTTGCTCGGGCAGGACCTGCTCGCCCTCGACGAGGCGGACCGTACCCGGCTGCGCCGCCGACAGGTCGGCATCGTCCTGCAGTACGGCCAGTTGGTGCCGGATCTGTCCGTTGTGGACAACGTGGCGCTGCCCTTGCTGCTCGACGGGCAGCGTCGGGCGGCGGCCCGCACGGCCGCGGCCGACTGGCTGCACCGGGCCGGCCTGGACATAGCGCTGGACAGCCTGCCGGCGGAGTTGTCGGGCGGCCAGGCGCAGCGGGTTGCGGCCGCCCGGGCCCTGATCACCGGGCCCCGGCTGATCTTCGCCGACGAGCCGACCGGCAGCCTGGACACGCTCGGCGGTGAGCAGTTGCTGGCCCTGCTGCTCGACCCCGCCCATCGGTTGGGCGCGGCCGTGGTCCTGGTGACACACGACAACATGGTGGCGGCCCATGCCGACCGGGAGGTGCGGCTGCGCGACGGCGCCGTCGCGCATGAAAGCGCGCTGCGGTGAGGCTGACAACCGCCGCGCTGCTGGCCCGACCGGCTGCCGGGGCCGGGACCCGCCGATTCGTACTGGTCGCCGGCGCCACGGCGGGTGCCGCGGCCCTGCTGATCGCAGCCGGGCGGCTCAGCATGCTCGGCCATCGCGGACCGGTCGACACCAGGCTGGCGCCGTACGTGCTGGAGGGGGGCTTGCGGGCCGGCACCGTGCTCGGGGCGGTGTTGCTCACGGTGCCGCTGCTGGCTCTCGTGGTGCAGGCGTTGCGCGTGGGCTCGCTGGCGCGTGACCGCCGGATGGCCGGGCTGCGTCTTGCCGGTGCCATCCCGCGTGAGGTGCGAGCGGTCGCGGCGGTCGAGGCGGGCGGCGCCGCCGGCGCCGGCGCGATCATGGCCGCTCCGGCCTACCTGATCCTGTGGGTGCTGCTGGGGGTGCTGCCGCCGGCCGGCTCGAAGCTGCTGCCGGCACCGACCCCAGCGGATCTGCTGCTCTGGCTTGTCGTGGCGGTCGCGGCTGCCCTCAGCGGTGCCCTGGCCGGTGCCGTGGTGCACAGCCGTGCCCTGGTCGACCCGCTGGGAGTCCGGCGGCGGGCGGCGGTGCAGGGGCTGCGGCCGGCCGTCCTTGGCCGGGTCGTCGTCGGGACCGTGGTCAGTGCGGTCGGGCTCGGTTACGTCGGTGTGCGCAACGGTTTCACCGTGTTGCCGATCGTGCTGCTCGCCGCGCTGGTCCTGGCGTTCGCGCTCGCGCCGTGGCTGGTCGTGGCGGCCGGTCGGCGGCTGGCCGCAGGCTCTGGGGCCCAGCGACTGCTCGCCGGCCGGCGGCTGGCTGCCGACCCGTCGTCGGCGGGCCGCGTCGCCGCGGTGCTCGTGGTGTGCGGCTCGGCGCTGGGTGTGGAGGCGGTGCTCATCGACAACTTGCTGTCCGTGCCCTACGGCCTCGGCGGGACGCTCGGCTTCTACTTCACCGGCTACGGGCTGGCCGCGGTCGGGGTGCTGGTGGCCGCAGCGGTGGCGGTGCTCACCCTGCTGGTCGGCACCGGCGACCACCTGCTCGATGCCCGCCGACCGCTCGCCTCGCTGGCCGCCCTCGGGGTCGAGGAGTCCACGCTGGCGCAGGTCCTGCGCCGGCAGGTCACCGCCGTGGCGATACCGGCCGTGGTGTGCGGAGTTGTCATCGGTGGCCTCACTGCCGCGGTGCTCGCCGGCTGGAACGACGGGGCCACCCCGGGCCGCGTGCGGGCCGGCGGCCACGCCCTCGTCGCCGCCGCCCTGCCCACCGCCGCCGCCGCCGTGCTCGCCGCAGCCGCCATGTGGTTGGCGGCGAGGTTCGCCGCCCGGCTGCTCCGGCCGCGGTTGCGGGAGGCGATCGACCCGGAGAACCTACGGGTCGCCTAGGCGCGTGAGATTCGATGGCCTGCGACCCCACAACCGATGAAATTGGGCCGATTCACTTCACGGCATCGAACGAGGCGGGCTGACGACCCGGCGAGATGCCGGGGCCTATTGGGCTAACCGGGCATCGGTGCGAGACCGGCGAGTCCTGCCAGGGCTGCCGTGAAGCACTCCGCCGGCGGGCTGACCAGTCCGGCGCCGACCTGACCGGTGCCGGCCACCCGGCCGGCCATCCCGGTGTTGATCCGGGGCAGCAGCCCGGTGCGGACCACCTTGGTGACGTCGATTCCGGTCGGGGTGCCGCGGAAGCCCAGGATCGGCACCTGGTAGGCCGGGTGCTCGGCCAGGGTGATCTCGTACATCGACCGGGTGGCGTCGAGCGCGTCGGCGACGTCGCCGCCCACGAATCGCACGATCGCCGGCGCGGCCGCCATGGCGAAGCCGCCGAGGCCGGCCGTCTCGGTGATCGCCGAGTCACCGATGTCGGGGTTGGCGTCGGCCGGACCGAACCCGCCCAGGAACAACCCGTCGGGCACCTGGGCCGGGCCGGTGAACCACGCGTCACCGGTGCCGGAGACCTGGATCCCGAAGTCGGTGCCGTTGCGCGCCATCGCCACGACGAGCGTCGAGCCGGGCACCCCGCGGCCGGCGTCCAGCGCGAGCTTGCAGGCCGGCATCCCGAGGTTGAGGAAGAAGTGCTCGTTGCCGGCGATGAAATCGACGGCAGCGGACACGTCGGCCGGCGGCGCGCCGCTGTCGATCAGGTCCGGCAGCACCTCGCGCAGCCACAGCAGGGTGCCGGCCCGGTTGCGGTTGTGCCCCTCGTCGCCCATCTGCAGCATCTGGGCGATCAGCGCACCGAGGTCGACCGGGCCGTGCCCGCGCACCGCCACCCGCAGCAGGGGTCCGAGCACCGCCGACATCCAGCGCAGCCGGTCGAGGACGTCGGTGCCGTAGGCCCCGTAGCGCAACACTTTGCCCAGGCCTTCGTTGAGCGAGCAGTACGACCGCCTGCCCGTCGACCCGGCCACGCCGTCGGCGACTTCGAACAACCACATGGAGGGGCTGATCACGCCGGCCATCGGCCCTACGGCACCCCGGGCATGGCAGGGCTCCAGGGTGATTGCGGTGCCCGTCTCCAGCAGCGTGATCGCCTCCTCGGGGGTGCCGGCCAGTCGTTCGAGGAGGACGGCCCCGATCAGCGCGCCGCGCAGCGGCCCGGACGCGCGGTCCCACTCGATCGGTGGTCCGGCGTGCAGGAAATGGCCGGGGTGCAGGTCGAGGGCGTCGGCGGCCGGGAGTACGTCGACCAGGGTGGGGGAGACCGCGAGCACCCGCCGCAGTGCCGTCTCGTTGGCCCGCGCACGCCGGGGGTCGGCCATCACCCGGACGAGGGGGCCCTGCATATCGGCCGGCGGCGGCTGCCAGTCCACCCGCTCGACCGGCACGGCCTGGGCCTCGAGTGCGTCGGCGAGTAGGCCAACACCCGCGGCGGTCAGGATGGGCTCGCCGGAGAGCAACCCGTGCAGCGGACGGGTCATGTCGGCCGGATCAGGGACACGGCGTGCCGCGCTGCCTCGGCGTTGGACGTGAAGACGGCGGCGCCTGCTGCGGCCAGCACGGCGGCCTGATCGTCGCGTCCCTGCGGGTCGCCCTCGCTGCCGCACAGCGAGACGACGACCGCCAGGTCCCGGTCGTCGTGGGCTGCCGTCGCCCGGGCAGCCGTGATCGCCGGTGACAGGTCGGCGGCCGGATCCGCGGCCGCGGCGTGGCCCAGCACCACGTCCAGCAGGACCACGCCCGTCGCCGGATCGGCCCCCTCGGCCAGCAGCCGTGCGGTGCGCAGCGACGGGTCGATCATCGGATGTGGGCGCCCGGCGGTGAGGGCGTCGTCGCCGAAGTCGATCATGAGGTGACCGGGGGAGCGCAGATCGCTGCCGAGAGCCCATGCCGGGCCGCATGCCGGGTGTAGGGGGAGGCTCGAAGCGATCGGCCCGAGGTCGGCGGCGGCGATGATCATCGCCTCGTCACGCAGGGTGCCGCCGCAGAAGAGCCCGGCCAGGTTGCCCGCCCGCGGCCGTTGTGGCTCGGCCGGCTGCCAGTGCGGCCACGTCTCGGGTTGGCTGCGGCCCAGGTCGGCGATCACCTGCCCGGTGACGGCGGTGAAATCCGGTCGACCGGGTCCGAGCAGGCCGAACACGACCGGTGTGGCGAGGCCGGCGGCGACCTCCTGCACCCGTGCGGCGACCTCCGCGGCCGGCGGCTTGGACACCACCACGATCACCTCGGTTGCCGGGTCGGCGTCGAGGGCGGCCAGCGCCTGCAGAGTGGAGCGGGCGGCCACCTCGGCCGACATGTCCCGCCCACCGACGCCCAGCACGTGGCTGATGCCGATCCCGCACGCATCGAGCAGGCAGCACACCTGCTGCGCTCCGGTGCCCGACGCCGCGACGATGCCGACCGGCCCCGGCCGGACCACGTTGGCAAACCCCAGGCCGACCCCGGCCACGATCGCCGTGCCGCAGTCCGGTCCCATGACGAGCAGGTCGCGCCGGCCGGCGACCTCCTTGAGCCGCACTTCCTGCTCGATCGGCAGGCCGTCGCTGAAGAGGAACACCGACAGGTCGGCGTCGAGTGCATCCATCGCCTCGACGAAGGCGTAGCGGCCGGGCACCGACACCACAGCGAGCGTCGCGCTACCGCGAGCGGCCGCCGACCCGATCGTGCGGGGCGGGAGATCGGCACCGCCACCCGGGCTGCCGGCTGAGCTCCCACCGGGGCTGGTGTCCGGGCGGCCGGACAGCACGGCCGCCAGCGCGGCCAGGGCGGCGCTGCCCGCCTCGTCGTCCGCGGCCCGGACCGCGACGAGCAGATCATTGGGTCCGGCCTGGTCCGGAGCAGCGAAGCCCAGGCCGGCGAGCAACTCGAGGTTGAGGTCGGTGGCCATGGCGACCAGCGCCGCGCTCACCCCGGGAACCTGCTGCACGGTTCGGCTGGCCTGCATGAGGCTGACCGAGTCGTAATAGGCGCCGGCCCGGACCTCGACGCGGTCCTGCCCGGAACTGTCGCTCACGGTCCCGTCGTGCCGGCCAGCAGCCCGTGTGTGATGTCCGAGCCGGAGGTGGCGCCGACGGCAAGGAGTCGGTCCAGGGCGGACTCTAGCGGCCGATGCCCGGCCAGCGCGGTCAGCAGGTCGACCACCGGCGGTGCGGTGTCGCCCTCCGCGGCGGCCGCCAGCAGGGTTGCCGAGAGGGCGGAGGTGCGCAGCGGCACCTGCTCCGCGATGGCGGCCCACAGCCGGTCGGCACACGCCGGCCGGCCGAGGTGACGCAGCGCCAGGAGCACCCCGGCCAGCACGTCGTCACCGGCGGGCGTGAGTCCCTGGCCCAGCCCGACCAGGGCGGCCGGCTCGGCGTCGACCGCCGGCCGGGCCCGCAGGGCAGCGGCCAACTGACCCAGCCGCCGGGCCACCGGCTCGGCCAGGGTCCGGCGCCGGGCCTGCAGCAGCCGCGCGAGCCGGTCCGTGCGGGCCGGCAGATGCTCCGGCCGGACCAGCCCGGGTGGCTGCGGTGGTGTCCACCACCGGCTTACCGTCACTTCCAGGTCGCCACTGCACACCTGGCCCCCACCCACGGTCGCCGGCTCACCCCTGGTCAGGTGGGCAAAGGGCCGCCGGCTGCGGGTCGCGGCCACGACCACCGAGTTGGGCAACCACAGGCCGTCCCGGGCAACCACCGCGACGACGGCCCGGCCGGTATCGAGGTAGACCGCCGCCGGGAAGACCGCTCGCACGATCGCCGCCCGCACCGGCCCGTCGACGATGCCTACGAGCCGCCGGCTGGCTGCCCCACCGAACGACGTGCGTACTGCCCGCGGTTCGGCTGAGCCGGAAGCGGCCGGGATGTCGACTGCTGTCACGCGGTGGGCCCTCCTGGAGGTCTGATCGCACGCTAACGGTCCGAGGGTCCTGCTGACTACTCGGGTCTGTTCGGCCGCCTGCTGCGGTGCCACACTCAGCGACCTCGGATCTGGAGGGGAACATGGCGCTCGGGCTGGGTTGGAAGTTGCACGGCGACGGCAGGACACCACCGCCCGGCGAGGTGGTGCGTCCGGACGAGCGGTTGTCGTGGGGTCGCACGATCGGCCTTGGCGCGCAGCACGTCGTCGCGATGTTCGGCGCGACATTCGTCTTTCCGGTCGTCATGGGGCTCGACCCCAACCTGGCGATCATGATGTCGGGCGTCGCGACGATCCTGTTCCTGATCATCGTGCGCGGTCAGGTGCCCAGTTACCTGGGCACGAGCGCCTCGTTCGTGGGCGGCGTCGCCGCGATCCGGGCGGCGGGTGGCAACAGCGCCACGGTCACCGGCGCCATCCTCGTGGCGGGCCTGGTGCTGGCCGGGGTCGGTGCTGCCATCCACTTCCTGGGTGCCGGGGTGATCCACCGGATCCTCCCCCCGGTGGTCACCGGCGCCGTGGTCATGCTGATCGGCTTCAACCTGGCGCCCGTCGTCGCCATCTTCTACTGGCCGCTCGATCAGTGGGTCGCGCTGCTCACGATGGCATTCGTGATCCTCGCCTCGGTCTTGCTGCGCGGGTTCCTGGCCCGCATCGCGGTCTTCCTCGGCCTGGTCTTCGGCTTCGCCGTCTCCTTCCTCGCCGACACTGTCTTCGGCAAGATCACCTCGTGCGGCGGCGTCGGTTGCAAACCGGTGGCGCACTACCGGGTGGACCTGGCCAACGTGACCCATGCCCACTGGATCGGACTGCCGCACCTGCACGCGCCGGACTTCAAGACCTCGGCCATCCTGCTCACGCTGCCCGCCGTCATCGCCCTCGTCGCCGAGAACACCGGGCACGTCAAGGCCGTCGCCGCGATGACCGGCGCCGACCTCGACCCGGTGCTCGGCCGGGCGTTGTTCGGCGACGGCATCGGGACCGCCCTGGCCAGCGCCGTCGGCGGCTCGCCCACCACCACCTACGCCGAGAACATCGGCGTCATGGCGGCCACCCGGGTCTACAGCACCGCCGCCTACTACGTCGCCGCGCTCGTGGCCATCCTCTTCGGACTGTGCCCGAAGTTCGGGGCGCTGATCGCCGCAACTCCCGGCGGCGTGCTCGGCGGCATCACCGTCGTGCTGTACGGCATGATCGGGCTGCTCGGTGCCAAGATCTGGATCGAGAACCGCGTCGACTTCGCCGACCCGATCAACCTCGTCCCGGTGGCTGCCGGCATCATCATCGCGATCGGCAACACCAGCCTGCAGATCACCCGGAACTTCTCGCTCGCCGGGATCGCGTTCGGCACGCTGGTCACGGTCGTCGGTTACCACCTCGTCCGGATCGTGGCGCCGGCGCACCTGCGCGGCATCGGGCCGCGCAAGCGCAGCAGTCGCACGCCTGCCAAGAAGCCGGGCGGCGGGACCCCCCGGCGGCGGAACTGACCGGGTAGGACAATTCACCAGGTGAAGCCCGCGCCGTTCGACTACTCCGCCCCTGGCTGCGTGGCGGACGCACTGGCCCTGCTCGCCGACCTCGGGCCGGAGGGCAAGGTGCTGGCCGGCGGGCAGAGTCTGGTGCCGATGCTCAACATGCGGCTGGCTGCGCCCGGGCACCTGGTCGACATCAACGGGCTCGGGGCCGAGCTTGGCGGGATCGACGCGGGTGACGCCGGCGTCCGGGTGGGAGCGCTGGCCCGGCACTGCGCTGTGGAGCGCTCGGCCGCGGTGGCCGCGGTGCTGCCGCTGCTCGGCCAGGCATTGGCGCACGTTGCACACCCCGTGATCCGCAACCGCGGCACCGTTGTGGGCAGCCTGGCCCATGCCGATCCCTCGGCCGAGTTGCCGGCCGTGTTGTGCCTGCTGGGTGGGTCCGTGCAGGTGGCGACTGTCGACGGCGAGCGTACGGTGGCCGCGATGGATCTGTTCGCGGGCCCGATGGAGACCTCGCTGCGGCCGGCCGAGCTGATCACCTCGGCCTGGTTTCCGGCCCTGCCGGAGGGCACCGCTACGGCGTTCGTCGAGGTGGCCCGGCGGCGCGGCGATTACGCGATATGCGGCGTCGCGGTCGCCGTCACCCGCGACGCCGCGGGCGCCGTCACCAACGCGCGCGCGGCCTACCTCAGCGTCTCCGACACCCCCCTCGTGCTCGACCTGACCGAGGTGCTGCTCAGCCGGCCGGCACCGGGTGACCGGATCGTCGCCGCCGGCCGGCTGGCCGCGGCGCGCGTGACGCCGGACGCCGACATCCACGCCAGCGCCGACTACCGCCGGCACCTCGCGGGCGTGCTCACCGAGCGGGCGCTGCGGAAGGCGGTCGCGTGACCGGGCCGGAGCGGGAGTTCGACGTCGGGCTGGTCGTCAACGGCGTCCCGCGCAGCGCTGCCGTGCCGGCCCGTCGACTGTTGTCGGACTTCCTGCGTCACGACCTCGCCCTGACCGGGACCCACGTCGGGTGCGAGCACGGCGTGTGCGGCTGCTGCACGGTGCTGCTCGACGGCGAGCCGGTGCGCTCCTGCCTCGTCTTCGCGGTCTCCGTACGCGGCCATGTGGTGACGACCGTCGAGGGTTTGGCGGCAGCCGACGGGAGCCTGGGCCCGGTGCAGCGGGCCTTCGGCGAATGCCACGGCCTGCAGTGCGGCTTCTGCACGCCGGGCTTCCTGACCACCGTGACGGCCTTCCTGGCCGAGCATCCGGATCCCGACGAAGCCGATGTGGTCGAGGCGATCTCGGGCAACCTGTGCCGCTGCACCGGCTATCAGAACATCATCAAGGCGACGCTGCGGGCGGCTGAGATCATCCGGGCGGAGGCCCCTTGAGCGGGCGGCTGTTCGGAGCCGCCGTGGCCCGGACGGAGGATCCTCGGCTGCTCAGCGGCCGGGGCGCCTATCTGGACGACCTCGGGCACGACGCGGTCGCTGCGGCGTTCGTACGCAGCCCGCACGCCCACGCGCGGATCGTCGACATCGACGTGACCGCTGCGCTGGATGTGGACGGGCTGATCGCGGTCTACACCTGGGAGGACCTGCCGGGACCGGTGGGCCAGCCGCTGCCGATGCTGATCCCGCATCCGGCGCTCACCCGGCCACGCACCGGCCACGCCCTGGTCCGCGAGGTCGTCAACCACGTCGGCGAGGCCGTGGTGATGGTGATAGCCCGGGACCGCTACCTCGCCGAGGACGCCTGCGACCGGATCACCGTGACCTACGAGACCCTGCCGCCGGTGGTCGGGATCGAGGCGGCGAACCGGGCCGACGTCCTGGTGCACGGCGACGTCGCCGGCAACGTCGCCGCGCATCTGGTGCAGGAGGTCGGCGACGCGCCGGCTGCTATTGCCGGTGCACCGCACCAACTGGTCCTGCACCTGTCGGTCGAGCGCAGCGCGTCCACGCCGCTGGAGGGCAAGGGCGTTTACGCGCGCTGGGACGCGGCCGACGGGAGTCTGCGGGTTTATACCTCGACCCAGACCTCGACGTCGGTGCGCGCCGCAGTTGCGGCCCGGCTGGATCTGCCGCTGGACAAGGTCGAGGTGGTCGCCCCCGACGTCGGCGGCGGCTTCGGTGTCAAGATCATGCATCCCTGGCCCGAGGAGGTGCTGGTCCCCTGGGCCGCGCGGTTGCTGGGCCGCGAGATCAAGTGGACCGAGGACCGCCGCGAGCACTTCGTCTCCTCCGCGCACGAACGCGGTCAGCTGCAGACGGTCCGGGTCGGCTTCGGCGACGACGGCCGGCTGCACGGGCTCGACGTGCAGATACTGCACGACAACGGCGCCTACACGCCGTACGGCATCATCGTGCCGATCATCACCGCCACCCAGTTGCTCGGCCCGTACAAGCCGGGTGCCTACCGGGTGGAGTTCACCAGCCTCTACACCAACACGGTCATCGTCACGCCCTACCGGGGGGCGGGGCGCCCGCAAGGCGTCTACGCGATGGAGCGCACGATGGACCGCATCGCCGACTTCCTCGGCCTCGACCGCACCATCGTGCGCGAGCGCAACCTGATCCGGCCGGAGGAGATGCCCTACGACCAGGGGCTGATCTTCCAGGACGGCCGCCCGCTGGTCTATGACTCCGGGGACTTCCCGGAAACGTTGCGCCGGATCAAGCGCCTCGTCGGCTGGGACGGCTTCGCCCTGCTGCGCGAGGAGGCCGCCGAGGCCGGCCGGCGGATCGGGATGGGGATCGCCTGTTACGTGGAGGGCACCGGAGTCGGACCGTACGAAGGCGGTCACGTGCAGGTCGAGCCGAGCGGTCGGGTGCTGGTCTCGACCGGGCTGACCTCGCAGGGCCAGGGTCACCAGACGGTGTTCGCGCAGATCGTCGCCGACGAGTTGGGCGTGCCGATGGGCGACATCACAGTGACCACCGGCGACACCCGGCGATTCGGCTACGCGGTCGGCACCTTCGCGTCCCGGGCGGCCGTGATGGCCGGCAACGCCATCGCCGTGGCGGCCGGCAAGGTGCGGGACAAGGCGCTGCGGGTGGCCGCCGAGGCTCTAGAGGTAGACGCGGTGGACCTCGAGATTGAGGGCGGGATGATACGGGTCAAGGGCAGCCCGGACATTTCGATGAGCCTGGCAACCGTGGCCGTGCTCTCCAACCCGCTGCGCTACGCCTTCGACGACGCCTCCCGGCTGGCGACGCAGTTCGTCGTCGGCGACACGTCGGGGTCACCGGTTGCCGCGGGCGACGAGCCGGGCCTGGAAGGCCGCGGCTACTACTCACCGACCCAGTCCACCTTCGCCAACGGCATGCACGCGGCCATCGTGGAGACCGATGCGGAGACCGCGGAGATCAAGATCCTGCGATACTGCGTGGTGCACGATTGTGGCAACCTGATCAACCCCGCGATCGTCGAAGGTCAGGTGCACGGGGGGGTGGCACAGGGGGTGGGCGGCGCGCTGTACGAGCGGATGGTCTACGACGGATCTGGCCAGCTGCTGAACGCCTCCTTCATGGACTTCCTGATGCCCTACGCCAGCGAGATCCCGCGCATCGAGACCGGCCACCTGCAGACCCCGTCGCCGCTCAACCCGCTCGGCATCAAGGGGGCGGGGGAGGCCGGCGTCATCCCCGGGATGGCGGTGATCGCCGCGGCGGTCGAGGACGCCGAGGGTTTCCGCATCACCTCGATGCCCATCTCACCCAGCGAGCTGTTCGGTCTCCGGGCGCGCTTCGCGGCCGGCGAGATCCCGCCCGTCAATCGGAGGTAGTCATGAAGGTGACCGGCGAGGCGACGCTGCACGCTCCCGTCGAGCGGGTCTGGGAAGCGCTGCTCGACCCTACGGTGCTGGTCCGCACGATCCCAGGCTGCCAGCAACTTGCCGTGGTCGGCGAGGACGAATACCGGATGACCGTGACCGCGGGCGTGGCCGCCGTCAAGGGCACCTACGCGGGCACGGTGCGGCTCACCGACCAGCAGCGGCCGGCGTCGTTCGTCCTGCGGGCGGCCGGCGCGGGCGCACCGGGGACCGTGCAGGTCGACGTCACGGTCAGGCTGGCCGAGGGCGACGCGGGAGCGACTCTGCTCACCTACGACGCGGACGCGGTCGTCGGCGGCCCGGTGGGCGGCGTCGGCCAGCGGATGCTCACCGGGGTGGCCCGCAAGACGGCGGGGGAGTTCTTCCGGGCGGTCGACGCGGCGCTGAACCCTGAGCCCGGCGGGGGGCCCACCGTCCCCGACCGGTCGCCGCCCCCCGAGCGACCCGGCGGCACGCCGGGGTCGAAAACAGTCGGTCGGCTGCCCGCATCCGGTGCCCTGCCGCCGTCGGCGACGACCGGGTCGTCGGCCGGCCAGACAGTGTTCACCCGGCCATCTGCCGCCGCCGGTGCAGGCGGCGTCCAGCCGCTCGTGCCGGCCGCCGCGGTCGGCGCCGCTATCGCGCTGATCGGCGTCGCCATCGGCGCCCGGATCGCCCGCCGCCGCTAGATGAGTAAGCATCGAGCGAAGCGAGGAGCGGAGCGCGATGACAACTAAGTTGCCGGCCAGTGGTCGTGCGGCGGCGGCCTCCGGTCCCGCGCTCGCTGGAGCACCTCATCGGGGGCGAGAGGTCAGTTCCCGCGCTGAGGCGGCAGGTCAGCCGGTGCGCATGCGCCGGGCCACCAGCGGACGCACCTTGGCGATCCGGGTGAAGTCGCCGTCGACGTGCAGCACCCCGAGGTCGTGGGATAGGGCGGTCTCGGCGATGAGCAGATCCGGGATCGGTGTCCGGTGCCACATGCCGTGATAATGGGCCAGGTCCCGCTGCAGCCGGAGGGCCCGGCCGAAGAGGTCCGAGGGTGCCGGGACCAGCTCCAGACTCGCGCGCAGGTCAGCGTCGAGGGCGTCGTAGTGTCGGGCCGACCGCGCGGAATGCAGCTGCTCGAGCATCCCGACGCCGCAGACGAACAGTTGCCCGGCGAGCGCGTGGAGTTCATGGGCGACGAGGGGGTCACTGCTACGTGCGGCGACGCTGTTGTCGAGCAGCCAGCCCCTCACCGCCACATGTCATCCGACGCCAGAACCGCTGGGTCGACATGTGTAGGAAGTCGGCTGAGGTAGGAGCGTTGGCGCTTCGTGCGGTCGAGCTGCCCGTCCTCTGCCTTCTCCGCCGCCTGCCGGAGGGCCTGCTCGACCGTCGCCCGGGTGGTCGTGGAGCCGAGCGCGAGCTTGGCGCGCGCCAGGAGTTCGTCGTCGATCTCGATGGTGGTCCGTCGTTTCATGTGTACACACTATCAAGCCAATATGTATGCATACAGGAAATGTGCGGTCTGCCGGGATGTCAGCCGGGGCCGGGCAAAGTAGCCTTGCAGCCATGGTGCCGTTCGTGGCCGCAGCCGTGCAGCTCGCACCACGGCCCGGCCCGCTGACCGCCGAGACCGTCAAGGCCAACCTCGCCCACGCGGTGGAGTGGACGGTGAGGTGCGTGGAGTCGACCGGAGCCGAGCTCGTCGTGCTCCCCGAAACGGCGACGACCGGCTTCACGCCGGGCATCGGCGCGGCCGAGTTGTGGGACCTGCTCAGTGCGGCACCCGGCCCGGTGACCGACCCGCTGGCGGAGGTGGCCCGCGACTTGGGCGTGCATGTCATCCTCGGCAGCTACCTCCGCGGTCCCGTGCGGGGCGTGGTGCACAACGCCGCGGTCTTCCTCGGCCCCGCCGGTGACGTCCTGGGGATCTATCGCAAGACGCACCTGTTCACCGGGGAGGCGGTGGACAGCGGCGGCTGGGTCACGCCGGGCGACGAGGTCGCCGTGGTCGACACCCCCTTCGCCCGGCTGGGCGCGGTGATCTGCTTCGACGGCGACTATCCCGAGATTGCTCGGATCCTCGCCGTGCAGGGCGCCGAGGTGATCGTCCGGCCGTCGGCCCTGCTCCGCTCGGCCGACATCTGGGAGCTGACGACGCGGGCCCGAGCGTACGACAACCATGTGCACGTCGTCGCCGCCAATGCGGTCGGGGCCGACCCGGGCGGGCTGCTGTATTTCGGCAACTCCCTGATCGTCACCCCGATCGCCGAGGTGGCCGCCCGTGGGACGACCCACGAGGGCTGGGTGGCCGCCCGGCTCGACCCGCTGGCCATGACGCAGATGAGCCCCGGCTCCAGCCAGCCGCAGCGGTTCGACCACCTGGCCGACCGCAACGTGTCGTTGTACGCGAGGTACGCCGACGATCTCCTCCGGCCGGCGGCCACGCCCTACCCGCATGGTTGAGCGGTCGCAGGTCACCACCGGGCGGATCAGGATCGGGATCGACACCGGCGGCACGTTCACCGACGTCGTCGCGCTCGAGGAGGGCACCGGCGCACTGGTCACCACCAAGACGCCGTCGACGCCGCACGATCCCGCGGAGGGCTTCCTCACCGGTGTCACCAAGGTGCTCGACCTCATCGGCGCCCGCGGCGAGGAGGTGACCGCCGTATGCCACGGCACGACGGTGGCCACCAACCAGTTGCTGACCGACGACCTCGGCACGGTGGGATTGGTCACCACGGAGGGCTATCAGCACATCCTGGAGATCGCCCGGCAGTCGGTGCCCGACGGCTACGGCAACTCGTACTTCTGGGTGAAACCGCCGCGCATCGTGCCCGTCCGTCGGGTGTGGACGGTGGGCGGCCGGCTGGACTGCACGGGTGCCGAACTTCGCCCCTTCGACGAGGCGGATGCCGTCGCGGTGGCGGGCGAATTGCGGGATGCGGGCATCGACACCATCGGCGTCTGCTTCCTGCACTCGTACGCCTCCGATGCGCACGAATGCCGGATGCGTGCGGTGCTGGCCCGCGAGCACCCCGCTGCCGTCGTCTCCATCTCCAGTGAGGTGCTGCGGGAATACCGCGAATACGAGCGGTCGGTGACCACGCTGGTCGACGCGTCGGTCAAGCCGCGGGTGGCAAGCTATGTCGCCGGCATCAGCGCGCGGCTGGCGCAGATCGCGCCGCACGCGGCGTTCTCGGTGATGAAGTCCAACGGCGGGATGCTTTCGGCGGCCGAGGTGGCGCGCCAGCCGATCAGCACCGTCGCGTCCGGCCCGGCCGCCGGGGCACTGGGTGCCGGCCTCATCGCGCGGCTCGCCGGCTATGACAGCGTGCTGACGCTCGACGGCGGAGGGACCTCGACCGACGTGTGCGTGGTGCTGGCCGGCCGCCCGACGCTGACCACCGAAGGAAGCATCGGTCGCTACCCGTCCAAGATCCCCATGGTCGACGTGGTGACGGTGGGCGCGGGCGGCGGATCGGTGGCCTGGATTTCGCCGGAGGGACGCCTCAAGGTCGGCCCCCGCTCGGCCGGAGCCGAGCCGGGCCCCATCTGTTACACCCGCGGCGGCACCGAGGTGACCGTCACGGACGCGCACCTCACGCTCGGCCGGATCCCGCCGCACCTGCTCGGCGGCGAGATCCCGCTCGACGTCGCGGCCGCCCGCAGGGGAGTGGCGGCGCTGGCTGCCGACCTCGGCCTGCCGGTCGAGGACTGCGCCCGCGGCGTGCTGGAGATCTCGGCATGGAACCAGGCCAACGCGATCCGGCAGTTGACCGTGCAGCGGGGACTCGATGTGCGCGAGTTCACCGCCGTGACGTTCGGCGGCTCGGGCAGCCTGCTGCTGTGCCGGCTGATCGACATCCTCGGGCTGCCGGCCGTCCTGGTGCCGCGCGATCCCGGCAACACCTCCGCCTTCGGGCTGCTGACCGTCGACGTCCGCAACGACTACGTCCAGACGGCGGTGACCGGGCACGCCGACCTGGACCTGACCCGGGTCGCAGCCGGCTATCAGGCGTTGGAGCAGCGGGCTGGGGACGCCCTCGACGTCGAAGGTTTCGGCCGCGACGACCAGCTTTACCGGCGCAGTGCCGATCTCCGCTACAGCGGCCAGGCGTTCGAGGTGCGCGTCGACGTACCGGGCGGTGAGTTGACCGGGCGGGTCACGGACGAGGTGGTGGGTCGGTTCCACGACGAGCACGAGGAGCTGTACGGCTACTGCTACCGCGACCAGCCGCGGCACGGCGTCGAGTGGGTCAACCTGCGCGTGACGGGCATCGGACCGGTCTGCCGGCCGGAGCTACGCCGGCAGCCACCGGGTGACGGTGATGCCCGGCGGGCCGCGACCGGCAGCCGGCCGGTGTGCTTCGACGACTGGATCGACACGCCGACCTACTGGCGGCCCGACCTCGCCGCCGGCGATACCGTCGCGGGCCCGGCGATTTTCGAGGAGTTCGGCTCGACGGTGCCGCTGCATCCCGGCTTCGCCGCCACTGTGGACAGCTATGGCAACCTGGTGGTGCGCCGGTGACCGCAGATCCCGTGCTGGTCGAGATCGTCGAGGGCACGCTCACCTCGGTGGAGCGCGAGGTGGAGACCGCGATCGCCCGCACCGCCCGGTCGCCGATGATCCGCGACGCACACGACTTCCGGGCCGGCATCCACGATCGGCGGCTGCGCAAGCTCACCGGCCGGTCGTACTCCGCCCTGGTGCATCCCGTCGCCCGCGACTTCCCGCTGGAGACGATGCAGCCCGGCGACGTGTTCTTCCACAACGACGTCTACACCTCAGAGGGCGGGATCGGGCACCTGCCCGACCTGTGCGTGACGGTGCCGGTATTCCACGACGCTACCGGCAGCGATGAAGTCGTAGCCTTCGTCCAGGCATTCGGCCACCACGACGACATCGGCGGGTCGGTGCCCGGTTCGATGCCCAGCCACGCGACCAGTGTGTTCGAGGAAGGCCTGATGGTGCCGCCCATCAGGCTCTGGGCGGCCGGTGTGCCCAACCAGGCGGCGCTGACGATCCTCACCCGCAACACCCGGATGCCCGACTCGCTGGCCGGCGACCTCGACGCCGAGTGCTCGGCCTGCCTGATGGGGGCGCGGCGGGTGGCCGAGGTGTTCGACCGCTACGGCCGGGTGGCGGTCGAGGACTGTTTCGAGGCGATCCTGGCCGCCACCACGCAGACCTTCCGTACCGAGTTGCTGGCCAGGATTCCGGACGGTACGTACGTCTGGGAGGACTACGCCGAGCACGACGGGGTCGACCCGCCCCGGCTGCACCGGCAGCGGATCACCCTGACGATGGACGCCGCGGCGGCCGCACCGCTCACCATCGACTTCACCGGCACCTCGCCGCAGGCCCGGGGGCCGATCAACCACGCGGGCAACGCGGCCGACGGCAACTTCCTGAAGAAGTGGCTCGCGCCGATCCTGCGCAACCTGGCCGACTCGCCGGAGCGGATGGCGCAACTCGACGTCAACGAGGGCGTGGTGCCGCTGATCGACATGCGCTTCCCGCCGCCGGGGACGCTGCTCACCCCGGTGTTCCCCGCCCCGACCAACGCGCGCACGTTCGTCATCCTGCGGCTGCTCGGGGTGCTGGCCGGAGCGCTGGCCAAGGCCGTCGACGGCCGGATGCCGGCCGATCAGGAGACCGTCCGCTACACCGGCGTCTACGGCACCGACGCGAGCGGCGAGCCGTACCTGATGCGTGAAGTCCTCGGCGGCGGATCGGGTGGCCGGTGGTACGCCGACGGCGAGGACACCATCCACGTGGTGCCTGACTCGCGCAACCTGCCGACGGAGTTCACCGAGTCGCGGTTTCCGTTCGTGGTCGAACGGCTGGGCCTGGCGGTCGACTCCGGTGGCCCGGGGCAGTTCCGCGGGGGACTCGGCTACGACAAGGAGATCCGGATGCTGCGCGACGCGTCGTTCATGTCCATCGCCGACCGGTCGATCCTGGCGTGCTGGGGGGTCAAGGGCGGTCGCGCGGGGCGCCCGTTCCAGGTCACCATCGACCCCGGCGGGCCGAACGAGCGCCGCATGCCGGGGCTCGTCGACGGTGAACCGGTCCGGGCCGGTGAGGTGATCCGGATCCGCACGACCGGTGGCGGCGGCTGGGGAGATCCGCTCGACCGGGACGTCGGGGCCGTCCGTTGCGACATGCGGGACGGCAAGGTGTCGGCGGCGGGTGCCCGCGAGGACTACGGGGTCGTGGTCACCGGCGACCGGCGCGGCGCCGCAGTCGACGCCGCGGCCACCGATGCGCTGCGACGGCAGATGCAGTCGGCCCGGCCCCCCGGCCGACCGTTCTTCGACCGGGGGCCCGGCTACCAGACGCTGTCCGGCGGTCGCGCGTACGCAGACGTCGACCTGCTGCCGGCCGGACCCTGAGTCACCCTCCCCGCTCACCGTGGCGGCATAGGCTGCGCTCGTGACGGACGTCGGCGGCCCGCTCGAAGGTGTGGTCGTCGCCGATCTCTCGCGGGCGCTGGCCGGCCCGCACGCGGCCATGATGCTGGGCGACCTCGGCGCCCGAGTGATCAAGCTGGAGCACCCCGACGGCGGCGACGACTCCCGCGGCTGGGGGCCACCCTTCGTCGGGCCCGAGGAAGCTCGCGAGTCGACGTACTTCTTCTCCTGCAACCGCAACAAGGAGTCGGTGACCGCCGACCTGAAGTCCGAAGAGGGCAGCGCCCTGCTGACCCGGTTGCTCCGGCACAGCGACGTCCTGGTGGAGAACTTCCGCACGGGCGTCCTCGACCGGCTGGGCTTCGGCGTCGGGCGGATGCACGAGATCAACCCGCGGCTGATCGTGCTGTCCATCACCGGCTTCGGTCATGACGGTCCGGAGGGTGGTCGGCCCGGTTACGACCAGATCGCGCAGGGGGAGGGCGGCATCATGTCGCTGACCGGTACGGGTCCGGACGACCCGCAGCGGGTCGGTGTCCCCATCGCCGATCTGCTGGCCGGGATGTACGGCGCCTACGGTGTTGTCGCGGCCCTGCACGAGCGGGAGCGCACCGGTCACGGCACCGTGGTGCGCACCAGCCTGCTGGCGGCCATGGTCGGCGTGCACGCCTTCCAGGGCACCCGCTACACGGTGGCCGGCGAAGTCGCATACGGCCAAGGCAACCACCATCCGTCGATCGCGCCCTACGGTGCCTTCGCCTGTGCCGACGGGATCATCCAGATCGCGGTCGGCAGCCAGGCGCTCTGGCAGCGCTTCGCCGGGCTGGCCGGTCTCGACCCGGTCGACCCGCGGTTCGCCACCAACGCCGACCGGGTCGGCCACCGCGCGGACCTGGTGGCCGAGATCGAGGCGGCGTTCGCCGGGCAACCGCTGGCGCACTGGCTGCCGGCCCTGGCCGCCATCGGGGTCCCGGCCGGACAGGTCCGCAGCCTCGACCAGGTCTACGGATGGGAGCAGACCCGCTCGCAGCACCTGCTGCTCGACGTCGAACACCGGACCGCCGGGCCGTTGAGCCTGCCCGGCGTGCCGCTGCGCTTCGCCGGAGGTGGCCGCACTCAGCACCTGGCTCCGCCCACGCTGGGCCAGCACGACGCCTCCGTCCGGGGCTGGCTCGATGAGATGGCTGCCGTCGAATCGGCCGGCCGTTAGGGTCGATCCCGACCCGTGAGAGAGGACCACCTGGTGCCCAGACCGGTCGAGGTACGCAAGGTCGCCATCGAGAGCGTCACCGATGCGAGCGGGCTCGCGGCACTGATCGACGACGGCGTGTTCGCCGCCGACGACGTGCTCGCGGTGATCGGCAAGACAGAGGGCAACGGCGGTGTCAACGACTACACCCGGATCCTGGCCGACCGGGCCTTCCGGGACGTTCTGCTGGCCAAGGGCAGCCGGTCCGCGGCAGCGGTGCAACAGGTGCCGCTGGTCTGGTCCGGTGGGACCGACGGCGTACTCAGTCCACATGCGACGGTGTTCGCTCACGCACCCGAGGGAGCGGCGGCACCGACGGACGAGCCGCGACTGTCCGTGGGTGTCGCCATGAGCGAGCAGATCCGGCCCGAGGACATCGGGCGAACGCCGATGGTGGCGAAGGTCGCGGACGGCGTGCGTACGGCTATGCGGCTCGCCGGGATATCCGACCCGGGGGACATCCACTACGTCCAGACCAAGACACCGCTGCTGACCCTGGACACCATCAACGACGCCAGGCGCCGCGGCCAGGACGTCTGGACCGAGGACACGCTGAAGTCGATGGACGTGTCCAACAGCACCACCGCCCTGGGCATCGCGGTGGCGCTGGGCGAGATCGAGATGCCCCGCCCCGCGCAGATCCACCGCGACCTGTCGTTGTTCTCCTCGGTCGCTTCCTGCTCCTCCGGGGTGGAGCTCGACCGCGCCCAGATCGTGGTCGTCGGCAATGTCCGGGGCGTCGGCGGCCGCTACCGCGCGGGGCACAGCGTCATGCGCGACGCACTGGACGCCGACGGGGTCTGGGCCGCCATCCGCGACGCGGGGCTCGACCTGCCCGAGCGCCCGCACCACACCGACCTCGCCGGCCGGCTGGTCAACGTGTTCCTCAAGTGCGAGGCGGACCCTTCCGGCCGGGTCCGCGACCGGCGCAACATCATGCTCGACGACTCCGACGTGCACTGGCACCGGCAGATCAAGTCGTGCGTCGGCGGCGTCACCGCGGCGGTGACCGGCGATCCGGCCGTCTTCGTGTCGGTCGCCGCCGTGCACCAGGGGCCGACGGGGGGCGGGCCGGTCGCCGCCGTGGTCGACCTGGGCGGCTGAGTCGAGGTGACCATCGTCCGGGCTCGCCCCCAACGGCTTCGCCGGGTGTGCTGGATCAGTGCAACCGCGATCGCGCTGGTGTTCACGGCGATGGCTGTCATATTGCGCCGAGGGACCGACCACGGTGTGGTGTTCCACACCGGCGACCAGATCGCGTTGGGCGGGCTGGGGGTCCTGCTGGCAGCCGGTGTCCTCGCCTTCACCAGACCGTCGGTGGAGGCGGACGAGCGCGGCGTTCGTGTCCGCAACGTCGTCGGGTCCTACGAGCTGCCGTGGGAGGTCGTGCGGGCGGTGCGCTTCGATCGCGGCTCGCCGTGGGTCGTCCTCGACCTGGCCGATGACGACCAGGTCGCCGTCATGGCGATTCAGGCCACAGATCGCGACTACGCCCTTGCGGCCGTGACTGGTATGCGCGAGTTGCTCGCGGCGAGCCGCCGTGGATAAGGGTCGTGGTGAGGACGCTGACGGCGTAGTGCGGGGGACTCTGCGCAGCCAGTAGCACGTAAGCCGCAGCAGCGCTTCCTGAATGAAGTCGCCGTGCTTCTGGAAGGGAATCGCGAGCGACGACATGATCCGGGTCGACGGCATCGAAGACCGCAACTCGGCGTGGACCTACCGGCACCCGTCGCCGGTGGGTCGGCGCATCAAGAACACGGTGCGTTCTGCAACGATGTCGAGGTCACCGAGTGCGATTAGCGACTCTTCACAACCGAGGGTGCAGTCGGGTCTGAAACCTCCGGTCTCCGGCGATGTAGGTCAGGTTGCGGGACGCCAACTCAGTCTCTTTCCTCATCGCGTTCCTCGTCGTCCCCGCGCCGACGGAGCGCTCGCTCGGCGATCCGGCTGGAGAGCTTGCCCGTCGCCGATTTTGCCCGGTCGAGGGTCTCGTTGCTCAGGCGCTTGGCGGCATCGACGCCCTCTGCTCCTGTCTCGAGCGACCTGTCCCTCACCTCCTTGGCCGCATCCGCCCATCGTCTCGCCTCCGGTGACTGTCCAGCGCGATCAATCCCGAGCCGCCCGTGGAAGTCCACTATGGCAATCGAGACATTGTTGCTCGACAGCACTACAGCCGGGGCCTTGACCGGATGCATCAGCACCTTGGTGTTGGCCGTGCCAGCAGCCGCATCCATGCGGGCCATCAGGTGCCCGGTGCTCCGTGAGATGAGTTCCAGCCGGCCCTGCCGGGCAGCCTTCAGTCCGAGGCGATGCCCGTCCAACTCTGCTGGAGACGCGTCCAGCACCCGGTCGAGCTCAAGCACGGCGATCGCGTCTTGCAGTTGGAAGCAGCGGGCCAGAACAGCGAGCCACTCCTGCCCCTTGGACTCTGCTTCCTCCGCCGCTTCGGCGAGATCACGGATATTGGACTTGCGCTCCAGCCTCTCCGCGACTGCGTCGATTTGACGCAACGCGTACGCCTGGGTTTCTGCAATCGTCCCCGGCGCGGCCTGAACCTTTGACCACGTGACCTCGTTGACTCGGCCCCCGTGCTCTCGGATGGTCATGGCCTCCTCGATGACGAAGCCCACTCCGATCATGCGGGCCAACACAGTGTCCTTCTGGGCGCGGAGCACATCGTCGACCTTCTCGTCGATCGTGGCGAGATAGTCGGTGATCCCGGCCATGGTCTGTTGCATCGCGATCTGCGCCATGATTCCCGCAGCACCAGACAGAACCGCCGGGTTGGTCAGAATCGATCCGGGCTTCACGAAACTGACGAATCCCCCGATCTGGCCCTTGCCCCCCTTCACCACACCCGTGCGGAGACCCGTCGAGCTTTTCCTCAGCCCGAACTTTTTGATCGCGTGCGCCGACTCCTCAGTAAGCTTCACCCATCGACCTGAGTTGGCGGCAACCACGGAACCTGCTTGTGCGACTCCAGCCCCGATGCTGAGGGCAGATCCGAGCCGTTGCAGACCGAGGTCCTTCGACGGCAGTCCCTCAGAGACTAGGAAGCGTTCGACAGCCGCCGGATCCCCGATGACCGCCAGCCCATCGCCGTCACTGATCAGCTGAATCTCGTTATCCACTGGCAGCTCCTGACCTACGGGCAGGGTGAATTGCTCTCGCAGTCGAGGGTGGAGTCGGGGTGAGCACGGAGGCGCCGGGCTGTGTGTCGAGGTCTTCCAGGATGGGAGACCCACGCGGACACCGTCCGACGGAAGACCCTGACCACCACGCTACCTTCGATGCCCCCGACGTCACGAAGTTTCTGCCAACTCGGCGAACTAGGTCCGGAGGCAGCCGGCAACGGTTAGAGCACCTCCCCGGCAGCGCCCTCGGCTTTCGCAACCTCACCAACCGCATCGCCGGATCCCCGCTCGATACCGGCGGGTTCAGACTCCGCGCTCCATGATCTCGATCTTCTCCGCCATCGCCCACGTCTGCCGCGCGAGATCGGCTCGGCGAGCACGTCGAACACGACCTCGCGGGGCGCCGCGATATCCACCTGTAGCGGCCCGAGCCGCCGTACCGCCTCCCACTCCGAGGTCGATGGGACCCGCGCCAGTGACCAGCCCCGGATACGCACCGGTCAGCCCGACCGCCCCGACCGGCCCGGCCCGGCCCCGAACGCTGCCGCCACTTCGGGATGTTCACCCGCCACCATGCCGGAACCTCGACAACTACGGGCCCCAGATGCGGATCCCCGCCGCCCGCTGCGGCGGTTCAGCAGTGCGATCGCTCATCGTCGAGGGGTGCCCCGTAGGCGCGCCATTCCCGTTGCACGAGCATTGGTACGAGGGCTTGTTCGATGTTGACGCGGAAGTGCTCGGTGCGGCGGTGTGCGGCGAACGCGGCGTCGTTTTCATAGGTTTCGTAGAGCGCGAAGCGAGTTGGGTCTTCAGTGTCCTGGTGGGCGAGGAAGTGGATGCAGCCGGCTTCTGCCGCGCTGGTCCGGGAGTGCCGCGCGAGCAGGGTGCGGACCTGGTCTGCCTGGTCGGGATGGGTGCGATAGTGCGCGATGACGGTAATCACGAGGCTCCTTTCAAGCTGCGCGTTTCTGGCTCATTCGGCAGGCGCGGTGCGCGCGACCGCACCGTTGCAGTTCACCGCTTCGGAGAGAAGCGTGGTGCTGGGTGGGTCCAGCCCGAAACCCACCTTGCGCTGGGGCACTCCCGCTCCACCTGGCGCGGCACCCGCGGCCTACCACTACCAGCCACAACAAACACCCCAATCAGATCAGGGTGTTGGCAACGACCCTCTGGTCTGAACCCAGCCAGTAGTAGGAGCATGAAATTCCCGACGAGCCGAGGCCCGCCCGCCCGCAGCAGTCGTCTACCGGCTCCCGCGCCGACGGCCGGCCGCTGGTAGGCTAGGTAGGCGACCAGTCACCGGCTTGCCGGTGGCGTGCAAGTGGAGTTCCCGCTCCCACCCATGTGGCCGAGAGGCCGTAGGGTCCGGTCAGCCCGCTTCTGGTGGGCTCGTGTGGCGTTGCGACGCTGCCGACCGGTCGAGAGTGGGCCCCGTCGGCAGCAGCCGCGGGGCCTTCTCGCGTACGGGGCCCTCCACCCAGTCATGGTCGTGACTGGAAGTCACACTCACCTGCAGTCACAGTCACCAGGAGGCCCCATCAGCGCCGAACCCCGAGTCAACGACCAGATCCGCGCCCGCGAGGTGCGCCTCGTCGGTCCCGAAGGCGAGCAGGTCGGCGTGGTGCCGATCGGCGAAGCCCTCCGGCTGGCGCAGGACACCGACCTGGACCTGGTCGAAGTCGCCCCGCTGGCGCAACCGCCGGTCTGCAAGCTGATGGACTACGGCAAGTTCAAGTACGAGAACGCCCAGAAGCGCCGCGAGGCCCGCCGCAACCAGAGCCTGACGGTGATCAAGGAGATGAAGCTCCGGCCCAAGATCGATCCGCACGACTACCAGACGAAGAAGGGTCACGTCGTGCGCTTCCTCCGGGCCGGTGACAAGGTCAAGGTCACGATCATGTTCCGGGGCCGCGAGCAGTCCCGCCCGGAGCTGGGCTTCCGGTTGCTGCAACGCCTGGCCGAGGACGTCCAGGAGCTTGGCTTCGTCGAATCCGCGCCGAAGCAGGACGGCCGCAACATGATCATGGTCATGGCACCGCACCGGGTGGCGAAGCCGGCCAAGAGCCAGGCGGACGAACAATCCGCCTGACCGTCGAGCGAGAAGGACGAGATGACCAAGCACAAGCCACATAGCGGGATGTCCAAGCGCGTGAAGATCTCCGGCAGCGGCAAACTGCTGCGCCAGCGCGCCGGCCGCCGGCACATGTTCGAGCACAAGCCCTCGACGCTGACCCGCCACCTCGACGGTGTCGTGGAGGTCAGTCCTCGGGACGCCAAGCGCGTGCGGCGCCTGCTCGGGCGCTGACCCGAAGCAGCCAGCCGCCGACCCCCTCAGAGCAGAAGGAGCAGGTGCACCAGTGGCACGCGTCAAGCGGGCGGTCAACGCCCACAAGAAGCGCCGGACGGTCCTTGAGGCGGCCAGCGGCTACCGCGGTCAGCGCTCGCGGCTCTACCGCAAGGCCAGGGAGCAGTTGCTGCACTCCGGCACCTACTCCTACCGCGATCGCAAGGCCCGCAAGGGTGACTTCCGCCAGCTGTGGATCACCCGGATCAACGCGGCCGCCCGGATCAACGGCATGACGTACAACCGGCTCATCCAGGGTCTGCGACTCGCAGACGTGCACGTCGACCGCAAGATCCTGGCCGACCTTGCGGTGACCGATGCAGCTGCTTTCGCCGGACTGGTCGAAGTAGCGCGAGCCGCGCTGCCGGCCAAGGAGGAAGGCGCCGCCTGAGCAGGCCCGCCGCAGCCGTCATGCCGGGGCCGGTGGGGACCAGCCGCACGCCTCGCGTCGCGGCGGCTCGCAAGCTGACCCGGCCGGCCGGCCGGTCAGCGGCGGGAAGGTTTCTGGCGGAGGGACCACAGGCGGTCCGCGAGGCGCTCGTCCGGGCGCGGGCCGACGCGCCGGGCAGCGTGCAGGAGATGTTCGGTACGTCCACCGCGTTCGGGCACTATCCCGAGCTGACCGCACAGGCCGCGGAAGCCGGCGTACGGGTAACGGTCGTCACCGACGAGGCAGCGGCCGGGCTGTCCGAGACGGTCACCCCCCAGGGGATCGTGGCGGTCTGCGACATGCTCGACGTCGGCCTGGACGAGTTGGCGTCTGCCCGTCCCGGAATCGTGGCAGTGCTGGTCGAGCTGCGCGATCCGGGCAATGCCGGCACCCTGCTGCGGACGGCCGACGCCATCGGTGCTGATGCGGTCGTGTTCGCCGGGCACACGGTCGACCCCTACAGCGGCAAGTGTGTCCGGGCCGGCGCCGGCAGCCTGTTCCACCTGCCGGTCGTGCGCGGGGCATCGGTGCCTGCGGTAGTCAGCGAACTGCGCGGCGCCGGCCTGCAGTTGCTCGCGGCGGACGCCAGGGGCGAAACAGACCTGGACGCGGCGACCGCTGACGGCACCCTGGACCGGCCGACCGCCTGGCTGTTCGGCAACGAGGCGCGCGGCCTGCCCGCGGAGGTGGTGGCAGCGGCCGATGCACGGGTCAGGATCACCGTCTCGGGCCGTGCGGATAGCCTCAACGTGAGTGCCGCGGCCGCAATCTGCCTTTACGCTTCATCACGGACAACCACCTGGTCGGGGAGGCGTCGTGACGGCTGACGCGCACATGCCGGCCGAGGTCACGGTCGGCTGCGGCGAGCTGCCCGACGGCGTCGTGGTCACCGACGGCTCCGGCCGGGTGGTCGAGGTCAACGACCGTGCGGCGGCCCTGCTCGGGCGGCGCGCCACCGACCTGACCGGATGGCAGCTGACCGCCGTCCTTCCCCTGCTCGATTCCGCCGACCGTGACTGGTGGGAATGCCTCGATCCCTTCGGCGGCCTGCAGACCCGGACCCGGATGGCAGAGCGGTCGCTGACCCTGGCCGGCGGACCCAACATCGGCCGGCAGCTGCTGGTCACCGCCAGGATGGTTCGCGACGACAACCGCCGGGTGCGGCGCCTGGTGGTCTCAATGCGCGACGGCGCCGCGCGTGAGCGACAGGACCGGGCCAGAGCCGATCTGGTCTCCACGACGGCGCACGAGCTCCGCTCGCCCCTGACGACCATCAAGGGCTTCACGGCGACCCTGTTGACCAAGTGGGACAGGTTCACCGACGAGCAGAAGCGGTTGATGCTGGAGACGGTCAACGCCGACGCCGACCGGGTGACGCGGCTGATCACCGAACTGCTCGACGTCTCCCGGATCGAGGCCGGCCGGCTGGAGTTGCACCGGCTGCCCGTCGACCTGCCGTCCCTGGTCGAGCGGGTCTTCGCCGGCATGGTCGCGGCGGGGGAGCCGGCCGATCGGTTCAGCCTCGACAAGACCGGCGGTCTGCCGGAGATCTGGGCCGACCCGGACAAGCTGCTGCAGGTGCTCGGCAACCTGCTGGAGAACGCCGTCCGCCACGGTGAGGGCCGGGTTACCGTCTCGATCCGCGCCGACGGCCCCGCGGCCATGCCGGTCGGGGCCGAGATCGCCGTGAGCGACGAGGGACCCGGCATTTCCGCGGACATCCGCGGCCGGGTGTTCGGCAAGTTCGCCCGCGGTCCGTTGCGCGGCAGCACGGGGTTGGGCCTGTTCATCGTGCGGGGCATCGTCCAGGCGCACGGCGGGGAGATCTCGGTGTCCGGCGGCCTCGACGGCGGAGCGGTGTTCCGATTTACGGTGCCCGCCGGCACGCCGTCGTTCCTGTAGCGATGCGGCCGGCGGGCTCGTCCGCCGCCCGCTGAGGTGATCAATAGACTCGCGAGGACTCGACATGCCCGGACCCCGGTCTTCCTACGACCCCAAGCAGGTGGCGATGCTGGCCCCCGAAGCGCTCGACGAGGCGGTGACCGAAGCGGTCAAGGCGTTCGCCGACGCCGCAGACCTCGACGCGCTCGCCGCCTTGCGCCCGGGGCACCTCGGTGACCGGTCACCGGTGCTCCTGGCCCGCCGGGAGGTCGGTGCCCTGCCGCCGCGGGCCCGGTCTGATGCCGGCCGCCGGGTCAACGAGGCGCGGGCAGCCGTACAGGCAGCCTACGAGGAGCGGCTCCGAGCGTTGACGGCCGAGCGGGACGAGCGGGTGCTGCGGGAGGAGGCCGTCGACGTCACGCTGCCCTGGAGCCGCGCACCGCTGGGCGCCCGCCACCCGCTCACCACGATCACCGAGCGGGTGACCGACCTGTTCGTGGCGATGGGCTACGACCTGGCCGAGGGGCCGGAGGCCGAGGCGGAGTGGTTCAACTTCGACGCGCTCAACATGGGACCCGACCACCCGGCGCGCAGCATGCACGACACCCTCTGGCTTGATCCGCCGGAGCAGGGGCGGCTGCTGCGCACGCACACCTCGCCCGTGCAGATCCGGGCGCTGCTGTCGCGCGACCTGCCCGTCTATGTGGTGTGTCCGGGCCGGGTTTACCGCGACGACCCCGTCGACGCAACCCACGCGCCGGTCTTCGCCCAGGTGGAGGGACTGGCCGTGGACGAGGGCATCACCATGGCCCATCTCAAGGGCACCCTCGAACGCTTCGTCCAGGGAATGTTCGGTGCCGGCCTGCACACCCGGCTGCGGCCGTCATACTTCCCGTTCACCGAGCCGTCGGCCGAGCTGGACTTCGAGTGTTTCGCCTGCCGCGGTGAGTCGGCGCGACGCGGTCCTGCGTGCCGCACGTGCGGTTCCGAGGGTTGGATCGAGTGGGGAGGCTGCGGCATGGTCAACCCGCGTGTCCTGCGGGCGTGCGGGGTGGATCCGGACCGCTACACGGGTTTCGCCTTCGGCATGGGGCTCGACCGCGCCCTGATGTTCCGCCACGGGATCACCGACCTGCGCGACCTCGCCGACGGGGACGTGCGATTCACCCTGCCGTTCGGCATGGAGGGCTGATGCGCGTCCCCCTGTCCTGGCTCGCGGACTTCGTCGACGTGCCGCACGGTACGACTGCGCGCGAGCTTGCCGCTGCGCTGGTGCGGGCCGGCCTGGAGGTCGAGACGATCACCGATATCGGCTACGACACGAGCGGGATCGTGGTCGGTGAGGTGCTCGAGGTTACCGACCTCGACGAGTTCAACAAGCCCATCCGCGACTGCAAGGTGCTCGTGGAGGCCGGCAAGCCGCCGCGTGGCATCGTCTGCGGCGCCCGCAATTTCGTCGCCGGCGACCGGGTCGCGGTAGCTCTGCCGGGGGCCGTCCTGCCGGGCGGATTCGAGATCGCTGCCCGCAGGACGTACGGCCGGATCAGCGACGGCATGATCTGCTCGGCCCGGGAACTCGGCGTGGGCGATGACCACCGCGGCATCCTGGTGTTGCCGTCCGACTCGCCACTGGGCGCCGATGCGGTCGAGTTGCTGCACCTGCGTGACACCGTGCTCGACATTGCCGTGACCCCGGACCGTGGCTACTGCCTGTCGATCCGCGGCATCGCTCGCGAGGCCGCCATAGCCCTCGGGGTCGGCTTCCGCGACCCCGCTGACGTCCCGCCACTGGCGGAGCCATCCGCCGCGGACCCGCAGCCGACGGCGATCGAGGATCCCGCCGCAGCCGACCGCATCGTGCTGCGTACGGTGCGCGGGGTCGACCCCTCCCGGCCGTCGCCCCTGGAGATGCAGCGGCGGCTGTTCCTGGCCGGCCTGCGGCCGCTCTCCCTCGCCGTCGACGTGACCAACTACGTGATGCACGAGTTCGGCCAGCCGCTGCACGCCTTCGACCGGCAGCGGCTGCACGGCCCGGTCGTCGTGCGGCGGCCCCGGCCGACGGAGCGGCTGGTGACGCTGGATCACGTCGAGCGCATCCTGCACCCGGCCGACATGCTCATCGCCGACGACAGCGGGCCGCTGTCCCTCGCCGGCACGATGGGGGGCCTCACCAGCGAGGTCACCGATGACACCAGCGACATCGTCATCGAGGCGGCGCACTTCTGCGCGCCGGGGATCGCGGGGATGTCCCGGCGGCACGGGCTGTCTTCCGAAGCTTCGGCGCGATTCGAGCGGGGGGTGGATCCAACGTTGCCGCCGGTGGCCTCGGCCCGGGCCGTACAACTGCTCGTCGAGCACGGCTGCGGCACATACGCCGGCCACGCTGAGGTGGACCTTCGGCCCGGGCAGCCGACCATCGAGATGCCGTCCGGCCTGCCCGGTCGCGTCGCCGGTATGCCCTATGACGGGGACACAGTCGTGCGCCGGCTCGCCGACGTGGGCTGCACCGTGACCCGGATGCCCCTGGGGCCGCCCGGCGGCTCTGCTGCCGGCCCGGAGGATTTGACCGTCATCCCGCCGTCGTGGCGACCGGATCTCGTCGAGTCCTACGACCTCGTCGAAGAGGTGGTCCGGCTGGAGGGGTATTCCCGGTTGCCCGCGGTGCTGCCGCGCACCCCGGCGGCGCACGGCCTCACCGTCGACCAGTTGCGCCGGCGGGCGGTCTCGCGGGCCCTGGCGGCGGCGGGGTATGTGGAGGTGCTCAACCATCCGTTCCATGGGGCGGACGCTCTCGATGCTCTGGGCGTGCCCACCCACGACGACCGCCGGCGCCTCGTCAGGTTGGCCAATCCGCTGTCGGAGCACGCCCCCTGCCTGCGCACGACCCTGCTGCCCGGGTTGCTGCAGGCCCTGCAGCGCAACGCCGGGCGCGGCAGCTCAGACATTGCCCTGTACGAAACCGGGTTGGTGTTCCTGGAGCGTCCCGGGGCACCGGCGGCACCCCGGCCCTCGGTGCTGGGCCGGCCGACGGCCGAGGAGATCGCCGCCCTGGACGCGGCGCTGCCGGCTCAGCCGATGCATGCCGCCGTCGTACTGGCCGGCAACCGGGAGCCGGACGGGTGGTGGGGAGCAGGCCGGACCGCCGGCTGGGCCGACGCGGTCGAAGCGGCCAGGACGGTCAGCCAGGCGTCCGGGGGTGCGCAGTTGACCGTCGAACGGGCCGACCTGCCCCCCTGGCACCCGGGCCGGTGCGCGGCACTGTCGATCGGCGGCCGGCTGATCGGGCACGCAGGTGAGCTGCACCCGCGGGCCACTGCCGTGCTCGGCCTTCCCCCGCGCACGGCCGCGATGGAGCTGGACCTGACGGCGCTGCTGGCCGGTCAGCCGGCAGTCGTGCCCGCGCCGCGGGTGTCGGTCTTCCCGCCCGCGACGCGTGACGTGGCCCTGGTCGTCGACGCCGACGTGCCCGCCGCCGAGGTGGAGGCGGCGCTGCGCGACGGTGCCGGCGAACTGCTCGAGGAGGTCAGGCTGTTCGACGTCTTCGCCGGGGAGCAGGTGGGCGCCGGCCGGCGCTCGCTGGCCTACGCGCTGCGCTTCCGCGCCACCGACCGCACCCTGACGTCGGATGAGGCCACGGCGGCCCGCGACGCGGCGGTGGCCGAGGCGGCGCGCCGTACGGGCGCCCGGCTGCGGTCATGAGGGCCGCCGACACGGTCCCGGACACGATTGCCGGCACGGTGGCGCTGGTCAGCGGGGCCGGCCGGGGCATCGGGCGCAGCCTCGCCCTGGGGCTGGCCGCCGCCGGAGCCCACGTCGGGCTCCTGGGGCGCACCCGGTCGACCCTGGAGGCGACGCTGCGCGACTGCGCGGCCGCCGGTGGGCGCGGCCGGGCGGTGGCCGTACCCGTCGACGTCACCGAACGCGACGGCGTGCGTGCAGCTGTCGGCACCGCGGAGCGTGACCTGGGTCCGATCGACCTGCTCGTCAACACCGCCGGCCGGGTCGATCCGGCCGGCGTGCCGCTGTGGGAGGCCGACGAGCGCGCGTGGTGGGACGTCGTCGAGACCAACCTGCGCGGGCCGATGCTGCTGAGCCGCGCCGTGCTGCCCGGCATGCTGCAGCGCGGCCGGGGCCGGATCATCAACATCAACAGCGGTTTCGGGTTGCACGGCACGCCGGCCTACTCGGCATACTCCGTCTCCAAGGCAGCGCTGGCCCGGCTGACCGACTGCCTGGCCCAAGCCGTCCGCGACCTGCCGGTGGCGGTGTTCGACCTCAGCCCGGGGCTGGTCCGTACGGACATGACGAGCGACATGCCGATGTGGGCCGACGTCGCCGACGACGCGTGGACCCCCCCATCGGTGGTGGTGGAGGCGGTGCTCGCGCTGGCGTCGGGCCGGGCGGACGCGCTGTCCGGCCGGTTCCTGCACGCCGGCCGCGACGACCTCGACGACCTCATCGCCCGGGCGGCCCAGATCACCGACCGCGACGCCCGGACCCTGCGGCTGCGGCCCTACGGCGACGGCGACCCCCTGGGGTGACCGGACCTGACCGGGCCGATGTCATCGCCCATGTCGCCGCCGGTATTGCTGCTCTGCCGTCGTCGGCGACCCGGCTGGTGGCAATCGACGGTGTGGACGGAGCCGGCAAGACGCACTTCGCCGGAGAACTGTCCGCTGCCCTGACCGCGGACGGGGTGCCGGTCATCCGAGCCTCCGTCGACGGGTTCCACCAGCCGGCGCAGATGCGCTACCGGCAGGGCCGCTCGTCGCCCGAGGGATTCTTCCACGACTCCCACGACTACCCGCAGCTGGACCGCCTGCTGCTCGACCCGTTGTCTCGCGGGGGATCGGGCCGCTTCGTCCGGCGCGCCTATGACGTCAGCGCCGAGCAACCGGTCCCGCTCGTGACCGAGGTCGCCCCCGTGGGTGCGGTGCTGGTCTTCGACGGCATCTTCACCCATCGCGACGAGTTGTGCCGTCGGTGGGACTACTCGATCTTCCTGCACGTGCCATTCACCGTGTCGATCCCGCGCGGCGCGCAGCGCGGCTACGGCGACCCCGATCCGGCTGCCCCGTCGAACTCCCGCTACGTCGACGGCCAGCGCCTCTACCTGACGACATGCGATCCGGCGGCCCGGGCGACGGTGGTCATCGACAACACGGTGGTGGATCGGCCGGCCGTCATCACCACGCGGCAGTGACGGCAAACCAGCGCGGCGGCATCGGTGCCCGCCGGCCGATCGTCACGGCAACGGTATTTCCATGCCTTCCTCGGCCAGCAGGATCTCGCCGGAGAAGTGGGCTGCCGCTGCGGCACCCGAGGCTGCGCGGTCGTTGCCCGGCCAGAAGTGGCTCAGCAACAGTCGACGCGCTCCGGCCGCGGCAGCCGCGGCACCGGCTTCGGCTGCGCTCAGGTGCAACTTCCGATCGGCGGCCGCCGGGGGCGCCGGTGCCTGCTGATAGCGGTCACTGGCCTCCATCACGTAGAGGTCGGCATCGCGGCCGAGGTCAGCCAGGGCCGGGTCAGGTCCGGTGTCCCCGGTGTAGGCGACCGTGAGGCCGGGAGCGGACAGTCGCACACCGGCATTGGGCACGAAGTGCGGCAGCGCCCACGACTGGAGCAGGAACGGACCGACCTGGTAGGCCGCGGCCGGCAGCGGCCCGCCGTCGAGACCAGTGGCCCGGTCCCGGTCCCGGTCGCCTTCGGCCTCGGGCTGGCCGCGAAGGATCTGCAGCTCGCACTCGGCGCCTCCCGGGGTCCGCTCACCGTCACCACGCCGCACAGCAGGCGATGCAATCCGCCCTCTCCGACGGCCGATGCGGCGCGGACCTCACGACACTGGTTATCCACTTGGCCGGTGACTCCTCGGACGGCAGCGACTGTGACCGCTACACAGCGGGCCAGGTGTGGGCCGGCTCGTTGGTGTGCATGTGCTCGCGGTAGCGCCTCGTCATCGCGCGCAAGGCGGCCGGGCGGTCGAGGCTGCCCCCGGTCTCCAGGTGGTGCACCGCCTGGGACTGCCAGGTGGCACCGTTGTGCCCGGTGAGGCAGCGCTGCTCGATGATGCCGAGCAGCCGCTCGCGCTCCTCGGCTGCCACGTCCCACCGGCGGAGCCCTTCGTGGGCCAGCGGCAACAGCCGTCGCAGCACCAGCTCGGTGGCCGGCACCTGACCCAGCCCGGGCCAGTACAGCTGGGCGTCGATGCCGTCGCGGGCGCCGGCGTGGAAATTCTCCTCCGCCGCGGAGAACGACATCTGCGACCAGATCGGCCGATCGTCCTCGGCCAGCACCCGGACCAGCCCGTAGTAGAGGGCCGCGTTGGCGATGACGTCGGCGACGGTCGGACCGGCGGGCAGCACCCGGTTTTCCACCCGCAGGTGTGGCTTGCCCCGGGCCACGTCGTAGACCGGGCGGTTCCACCGGTAGATGGTGCCGTTGTGCAGCCGCATCTCCGCCAGCTGCGGGACGTCGCCGCGGTCGAGCACGGCGACCGGGTCCTCGTCGTCGACGACGGGCAGCAGCGCCGGAAAGAAGCGTACGTTCTCTTCGAACAGGTCGAAGATCGACGTGATCCACCGCTCGCCGAACCACACCCGGGGCCGTACACCCTGCGCCTTCAACTCGGCCGGGCGGGTGTCCGTCGCCTGCTCGAACAGCGCGATCCGGGTCTCCCGCCAGAGCTCCTTGCCGTAGAAGAAGGGCGAGTTTGCCCCCATGGCCAGTTGCACGCCGGCGATGGCCTGTGCGGCGTTCCAGTTTGCGGCGAACTCGTCAGGGCTGACCTGGAGGTGGAACTGCACGCTGGTGCAGGCCGCCTCGGGCACGATCGTGTCGGCGTACGTCGACAGCCGCTCGACGCCGTCGATGGCGATATGCAGGTCCTCGCCCCTGGCCGCGAAGATCTGCTCGTTGAGCAGCGCGTATCGAGGGCTGGAGGACAGCGCGTCCGCCGTGAGGTTGCCCTCGCTGAGTGTCGGCAGGATGCCGACCATGAGCAGGTGCACCCCTGCGCCCGCGACAGCCGCCTCAGCGGCGTTGAGGCTGGCGCGCACGGCCCGCTCGAACTCCGCCATGCCACCGTGGTCCAGCCGCCCCGGCGGCACGTTGATCTCGATGTTGAACTGGCCCAGCTCGGTCTGGAAGTCGGCGTCGGCGACGAGATCGAGCACCCGTGCGTTGGACATCGCCGGATCGCCGTCGTCGTCGACGAGGTTCAGCTCGATCTCCAGGCCCACCATCGGGCGGGCGAAGTCGAAGCGCGACTCGCGCAGCATCCGCTCGAAGACGTCCAGGCAGCGATGCACCTTGTGCCGATATCGGGTGCGATCCTCCCGGGTGAACCGGGTGACCTCGACGTCCTTACCCACCGAACCCCCTTTGGGGCGTCGAGTGCTGACAGAACGCGAACGTACCCGCACGATCGCGTTCTGCACACCACCGACGCCCGCATCGGCGGTACCGTCCGGCGGACCGATGGACGCCGGGCTGGACCGGTGCAGAAGCGGTGGGTCGGAGGGCACGCCCGTGACAAGCGAGCCGGGCTACCCGGGCTCGACCCGCCGCGCACTGTCCCTTGCCATGTGCCTGTCCCTTGTCGGCGCCCTTGTCAGCCTGGCCCTGGTCGCGTGCAGGCAGGCCGCGCACGTCGGTCCCCATGACGTCCTGCCGACCGTTGCCGGGAGCCCGGCTTCCCGGCACACAGCAGGACCGAGCGGGGGTATCCGGAAGCTTACGGGAGCAAGGCCGAGCGTGCCTTCGGGTCGTCACGTCTGGCGGCCGCGGCCCGGTGCCACCTGGCAGTGGCAGATCACCGGCACGGTGGACCCCGGGCTGCCGGTGCAGGTGTACGACATCGACCTGTTCGACGCTCAGTCCGGTGGGAGCTATGCCGTTCCCGGCTTCGGCCGGGTGACAGTCCCGCGGGGGGACAACGCGGGGATCGTGCAGAGGTTGCATGCCGGCGGCAAGGTCGTCGTCTGTTACCTCGACACGGGGGCCTGGGAGAGCTACCGGCCGGACCAGGCGTTGTTCCCGTCCGCCGTGATCGGTGCCCAGAGCTACGCCTCCACCGGCACTGCATGGGCCGGGGAGCACTGGCTGGACATCCGGCGGGCGTCCTGGTCACGGTTCGAGCCGCTCATCGCCGCCAGGCTCGATCTCGCCCGTCGTACCGGATGCGACGGCGTGGAGCCCGACCAGAACAACCCGGTCGGCAACCGCCCCGGATTCGCGATCACGCTTGCCGACCAGAAGGCCTGGTACCTCGAGATCGCCCGGCTGGCTCATGCCCGCGGCCTGTCGGTGGGGCAGAAGAACGGCATCGAGACCACCGATGCCGATACCGCTGCCGCCTTCGACTGGAACCTCAACGAAGAGTGCCGGCGCTATTCCGAGTGCGCGGTGCTGCGACTTTTCACCGCCGCGGGCAAGGCCGTGTTCCACGTCGAGTACACCGAGGACGGGATGACGACGGCCGCGTTCTGTGCCAAGGATCGCGCGGATCACTTCTCCGGCCTGCTCAAGCACCTCGACCTCGGCGCCTGGCGCGGGCCCTGCGGGTAGTGCTGCGCGGTCTGTTTGCCACCGTCAGGAGCTGGTGAGGATGACCAATCGCTGGGTCGCTCGGGTCATCGCGACATAGCGGTCGACTGCTCCTTCGATGCCACTGGTGGTGCTGCCGAACGCCTCCGGGTCGACGAGGACGACCAGGTCGAACTCGAGCCCTTTCGCCAGCTCCGGGGTCGCCGACCGGACGCGGGACGTCGCCCGGAACGTGCCGTAGCCGACGGCACCAGAGCTGATGACGCAGGCAATCCCGTCGGCATGCGCGGCGAGCCACGTGTCGAGGATCGAGCCCAGATCCGAAGCAGATCCGTGTACGACGGGGACGCCGCTGCTGCGGATGGAGGTCGGCACGTTGGCGTCCGGGAGCACAGCCCGGATGACCGGCTCGGCTTGCGCCATGACCTCTTCCGGCGTCCGGTAGTTGATGCTCAGGGAGGCCAGGCTGATCCGATCGAGCCCGATCCGCTCGAGCCGTTCCTGCCACGACTCCGTGAACCCGCGCCTGGCCTGGGTACGGTCCCCGACGATGGTGAAGCTCCGGGACGGGCAGCGGAGCAGCAACATCTGCCACTCTGCGTCGGTCAGTTCCTGAGCCTCGTCGACGACGATGTGCGCGAACGGGCCGGCCAGCCGGTCAAGGTCGGTGCCCGGCGGTGCGGTCTGGTCGACCAGGGCGTCGTGGAAGTCCTCGCCGCGCAGCATCGTCACCAGGCCCACGCCGTACTCGTCGTCGGCGGCCTCGATCAGGTCGTCGAGGACCGCCGCCCTCTGCTCGCGCTCGGCGGCGACAGCGGCGTTGCGCCGGCGCTGACGCAGTGACGCCGCCGGATCGCCGAGCCGCTGCCGAGCTGCGTCCAGAAGCGGCAGGTCGGACACCGTCCAGGCCTGGGCGTCCCCGCGCTGAAGCTGCTGAACGTCATCGCGGCTGAGCCAGGGAGCGCACCTCCGCAGGTAGGCGGGCACCGACCACAGATCTCCGACGAGGTCCGCCGCTTCGAGCAGCGGCCACGCGCTGTTGACCGTCGTGAGCAGTTCGGTGTTCTGCAGCAGCGATCTCCGGAGCAGGTCAGCCGAGGGGTCGCCGTCGTGCTTGCCCGTCAGGATCGTGAGCAACTCCGCCCAGATCTGGTCGCGCACCTCGTTGTGCGGACTACCGGGTTCTGGTGCTTCGAAGGCCTCGGCCCAATCGTCGGCGCTCAACCAGATGTCGCACCAGTCGGTCGTGACCGTCATCCCCTTGGTGGGCGGCTCCTCGTAGAGTCTGACGGCCCTTTCGATCGCCTCCACCAGGTTCGCGGACGACTTCAGGAGGGCCACGTTCGGGTCGGTCTCGATCGCTGCGTCGGCTCCCTCGGCGACAAGGTCCCTCAGGGTGCAGGTCTGCACGCCTTCCTCTCCGAGGCCGGGGAGGACGTCGGCGACGTAGGCCAGGTAGGGCTGGTGCGGACCGACGAACAGCACGCTGCCCCGGCGGTGACCCAGGCGAGGGTCGGAGTAGAGGAGGTAGGCGGAGCGGTGCAGCGCGACGACGGTCTTCCCCGTGCCGGGACCGCCGTCGACGACGAGAGCGCCGGCGGATCCCGCGCGAATGATGGCGTCCTGGTCGGCCTGGATGGTGCCGAGCACGTCTCGCATCCGGGCCGACCGGTTGCCGCCCAGGCTGGCGATGAAGGCGGACTGGTCATCGAGCGCGGGGTAGTCCGCAAACCCGGCCATCCCGACTGTGGTGAACACCTCGTCCCAGTAGTCGCTGATCCGGCCGCGGGTCCAGCGATACCTGCGGCGGCTTGTCAGGCCCATCGGGTTGGCGTGGGTCGCTCCGAAGAACGGCTCCGCCGCGGGGGAGCGCCAATCCAGCAGCAGCCGACGACCAGCGCTGTCCGCGAGGCCAAGTCGTCCGACGTACACGGGCTCGGGGTCGTCTGCGCTGACGATGCGTCCGAGGCACAGGTCCAAGCCGAAGCGACGCAGGGCGCGCAGGCGAGCGGCCAGCCGGTGGATCTCCACGTCCCGGTCCATCGCCGCCTGGCCGATGCCACCAGGCGCCTTGCGCTCGGCGTCGAGGCGGTCCGACAGGTCGGCGATCGACTGCTCAAGGCCTTCCGCGATGGCCGCGAAGTGCTGCTCGTCGCCGGCGATCAGGGTCGGGTCGGCCTTGCGGGTGAGGTGGTCCGGAAGGTCGAACGCGCTCGTAGTCAGGGGTTTCACGTCGTCAGCTCCGATCTGCGGTCCGTGCGGCCGGGTCGACCCGACTTGGCCCCCGGTCTGGCGGCTCGATGGGCTCCGCCAAACCGCTGTGATGAGGCCGATGCGTTCTTCCCGGGCTCCGCCGCGCCGAGTGCCGGCGACCGCACCGCGAGTCCCACCATCGGTTCGATGTCCCGGCGCGACCCGGTCGGCGACAACGGCACGCGCATCTCGCGACTCCCATTTCCTCAGGTTCTGCCCTCGGCCGGCGATTCTGCGGCACGACCCGGGTCTTGCCGCAAGCCCCCCGCTGCGCTATACGTTGAGGGTGGAAGGGACCGAGTAGTCTCCCTTGCCTATCTCGTCCGTTGTGGACGGGCCATCTCCTGCGAGGCGGCGGCCCGAGAGGATCTTCCATGGGCCCACGGATGCGGCGGCGCAACGCCAGGTGCACCACGGCGGAAACCACGATCCCGGTGACCACCAGCAGGCGTACCGTCAACGGCACCCCGACCAGGTAGGCCCCAGCAGCAGTTGGGCGGCCAGCAGGGTCGGACAAGACCGCGACCCAGGTGATCAGCACCCGCCCTGTCGGCACTCGTGGGTCGCCTCCAACGCAGCCGAGCTATCGCGCGGGTCGGACCGGGCTCCGTTGTGTATAGTGATGCAATCCACTGCATAAAGGAGGCTCGATGGGCGTGCAGGTCGCTGTCGCCGGCGCCAGCGGGTACGCCGGCGGCGAGCTGTTGCGGCTGGTTGCCCGGCACCCGGCCTTCGATGTCGGCCCGCTGACCGCCCACTCCGCCGCCGGCTCCCGGCTGGGTGAAGTGCACCCGCACCTGCCCCAACTGGCCGATCGAGTGCTGGTCGCGACCGATGCCGCAGCTCTGGACCGCGCAGACCTGGTCTTCCTTGCGTTGCCGACCGGCGCGTCGGGTGCGCTGCTTGCCGGGCTCCCCGCCGGGGTGCATGTCGTCGACCTCGGCGCCGATCACCGGCTACTGGACCCGTCCGCCTGGAACCGGTGGTACGGGGGCCGGTACGCCGGCGTGTGGCCGTACGGACTGCCTGAGCTTCCCGGCACCCGGAAACTCCTGGCGAGCGCGACCCGGGTCGCGGCACCGGGGTGCTATCCGACGGCGGTTGCCCTGGGTCTGGCACCACTGCTGGCTGCCGGCCTGGTCGAGCCCGCGGACCTGGTCGTCGTCGCGGCGAGCGGTGTCAGCGGCGCCGGGCGCGAGACGCGGGCCCATCTGCTGGCCGGCGAGGTGCTCGGCAACCTGTCGGCGTATGCGGTCGGGGGCGCCCACCGGCATGTGCCCGAGATGACGCAGGTGCTGAGCGCGGCGGCCGGGGAGCCGGTGTCGCTGTCATTCACCCCGATCCTGGCACCGATGCCGCGCGGCATCCTGGCCACCTGCACCGCCCGGCTGACCGGGCCGGCCGACCAGGCGGCGCTGCATGCCACGCTCGCGGCGGCCTACGACGGCGAGGCGCTGGTACGCGTGCTGCCGGCGGGGCAATGGCCGCACACCGCCGCCACGCTCGGCTCGGCCGCCGCCCATCTCCAGGTGACCGCCGACCCGGAGGCGGGGCGGGCTGTCGTGGTGGTGGCACTCGACAACCTGGGCAAGGGCGCGGCCGGCCAGGCGGTGCAGTGCGCGAACCTCATGCTCGGGTTGCCCGAGACCACCGGGCTGACCAGCGCCGGGGTGGCGCCGTGAGCGTGACGGCTGCCCGGGGATTCCGCGCCGCGGGCGTGCCGGCCGGTCTGAAGCCCTCCGGTGGTCTGGACGTCGCCCTGGTGGTCAACGACGGCCCGGGACATGCTGCCGCCGGCGTGTTCACGGCAAACCGGGTGCAGGCCGCTCCGGTCCGCTGGTCACGCCAGGTGCTCACCGGCGGCCGGCTGGCCGCGGTGGTGCTCAACGCCGGCGGCGCCAACGCCTGCACGGGGCCGGCCGGCTTCGCCGCCGTACACACCAGCGCCGAGCAGGTCGCCACCCGGCTCGCCGTCGGTGCCGGCGAGGTGGCCGTGTGCTCGACCGGGCTGATCGGCGAGCCGCTGGACGTGTCGCGGCTGACGGCCGGGATCGATGCGGCGGTCGGTGCGCTGTCCACTGCGGGAGCGGCCGACGCCGCCGAGGCGATCCGGACGACCGACACGGTGCGCAAGGAGGCGCAGGTGGAGGTGGACGGCTGCACGGTCGGCGGCATGGCAAAGGGGGCCGGCATGCTGGCGCCGGGACTGGCGACGATGCTCGTGGTCCTCACCACCGATGCCGACGTCGACGCAGCGGCCTGTGACCGTGCCCTGCGCGCCGCAACCGCGCGCACCTTCGACCGGATCGACTCCGACGGCTGCATGTCGACCAACGACACCGTGCTGCTGCTGGCCAGCGGCGCGGCCGGCGTGCAGCCCGAGCCGGAGCGGTTCGCCTCGGCGGTCGAGGACGTCTGCGCGCGGCTGGCCCACGCGCTGCTCGCCGACGCCGAGGGGGCGGAGCACGACATCGCGGTGCATGTGGTGGAGGCGGCCAGCGAGGCCGACGCGCTGGAGGTCGGCCGCTCGATCGCCCGGAGCAACCTGCTCAAGTGCGCCGTCTACGGCCGCGATCCCAACTGGGGCCGGGTGCTGGCCGCCGTCGGCACCACAGCGGCCGCCTTTGATCCTGACGCCCTCGATGTGACGGTCAACGGCGTCAAGGTGTGCGTCGGCTCGGCACCGGGGGAGCCGCGCGAGTGGGTCGACCTGTCCGGCCGGCAGGTGGACATCACCGTGGCGCTGCACGCGGGTGAGGAGACGGCGACCATCCGAACCAACGACCTCACGACGGCGTACGTGCACGAGAACTCCGTGTGCTCCACATGAGCACGCCGGCCGACGTGCAGGGCCTGACCAGAGCCGCAGGCGTGACCAGGGATGCAGCCCTGACCAAGGCCGCTGTCCTGGTCGAGGCGCTGCCCTGGCTGGCCCGCTTCTCCGGGCGCACCATCGTCGTGAAGTACGGCGGCAGCGCCATGGCCGACCCGGAGCTCCGGCTGGCCTTCGCCCAGGATGTCGTCTTCCTCCGCCACTGCGGCATCCGGGTCGTCGTGGTGCACGGCGGCGGGCCGCAGATCAACGCCCACCTAGACCGGCTCGGGCTTCCCGCCGTCTTTGCCGGCGGCCTGCGGGTCACCACGCCGGAGACGATCGACGTGGTGCGCATGGTGCTGGTCGGTCAGGTCAACGGCGACGTGGTCGGCGACATCAACGCGCACGGGCCGATCGCCGTCGGTCTCTCCGGCGAGGACGCGCACCTGCTCATCGCCAAGCGCCGCGGCCCCGAGGTCGTGGCCGGGGCCAACCAGCCCAGGGTCGACCTCGGCCTGGTCGGCGACATCGCCGAGGTACGTCCCGCCGCCGTGCACAGCGTGCTCGCTGCCGGGCACGTGCCCGTGGTGGCAAGCATCGCGCGCAGTGACTCCGGCGAGGTGCTCAATGTCAACGCCGACACCGCCGCCGCGGCCATCGCGGTGTCGCTCGAGGCCGAGAAGCTGGTCATGCTCACCGACGTCGAGGGCCTCTATGCCGGCTGGGACGGCAGCGCCGGCGACGTGGTCGGCGAGCTCTGTGCCGCCGATCTGCGCTCCCTGCTGCCGCAACTGGAGGGCGGGATGGTGCCGAAGATGCAGGCCTGCCTGACTGCCGTCGACGGCGGGGTCCCGGCCGCCCACGTGCTCGACGGCCGGCTGCCGCACGCGCTGCTGCTCGAGATCTTCACCGAGTCCGGTGTCGGAACGATGGTGACCCCGTGAGCAGGGCGACAAGCAACGCGTCCCTCATCGCGCGGTGGGAGGCGGCGGTCCTGCCCTCATATGCGACGCCGCCGCTGGCGCTGGTGCGCGGCGAGGGCACCGCGGTCTGGGACGCCGACGGGGTGCGCTACCTCGACCTGATCGCCGGCATCGCGGTGAGCGCCCTCGGGCACGCCCACCCGGCCGTCGTCGGCGCCGTCAGCAGGCAGGTCGCCACCCTCGCGCACGGATCCAACCTCGTCGTCAACGGCCCGTCGGTCGCGCTGGCCGAGCGGCTGCGTGACCTGACCGGTGATCCGGGCGCCCGGGTGTTCTTCGCCAACAGCGGCACGGAGGCCAACGAGGCGGCGCTCAAGTGCGTTCGCCGGGCCCTCCCGGACCGGCCGCGAATGGTGGCCGCCGAGGGCGGGTTCCACGGCCGCACGCTCGGCTCCCTGTCCCTGACCGGCCAGCCGGTCAAGCGGGCGCCGTTCGAGCCGCTGCCCGGCCCGGTGGACTTCGTGCCGTACGGCGACGTCGCCGCGCTGCAGGCCGCGGTGACGCCGGACGTCGCGGGGGTCTTCCTCGAGCCGGTGCAGGGCGAGGCCGGGGTTGTTCCGGCGCCGCCGGGCTACCTGGAGGCGGCCCGGGCGGCCTGCGACGCGGCCGGCGCGCTGCTCGTACTCGACGAGATCCAGGGCGGTGTCGGCCGGGCCGGATCGTGGTTCAGCCACCAGATCACCGCGCCCGGCGTACGTGCCGACCTGCTGACGCTGGCCAAGGGTCTCGGCGGTGGTCTGCCGATCGGCGCGTGTATCGCGATGGCTCCGATAGCCGGCGCCCTGCGCCGCGGCGACCACGGCTCGACGTTCGGCGGCAACCCGGTGGCCTGCGCTGCTGCCCTGGCCGTGCTGGACACGATCACCGCCGACGGGCTGTTGGAGCGGGCGACGGCCGCCGGAGACCTACTGGCTACCGGCATCCGGGGTGTCGCGCACCCGCTGCTGGCCGGGGTACGCGGGATCGGGCTCTGGCGGGCCGTCGTCCTCACCGCGCCGGTGGCGCCGGCGGTCGAGGCGGCGCTGCGGGCGGCCGGTTACCTGGTCAACGCGGTGACGCCGGACGCCCTGCGACTGGCGCCGCCACTGATCATCAGCGACAGCGACATCGCCGCCTTCGTGGACGCGCTTCCCACAGCTTTGGACGCAGTTTCGGACGCGGCCTTGGACCCGGCCTCGGCCACACTCGTCTCCGCCGGCCACGCCCCACGGATCGAGGAGACCTGACATGCCCCGCCACTTCCTGCGCGACGACGACCTCAGCCCCGCCGAGCAACTCGAGGTCCTCGACCTCGCTGACCGGCTCAAGGCCGACCGGCATCCGTCCGACCGCTTCAGCGCCGCCCCGCTCGCCGGCCCGCGCACGGTGGCGGTCCTCTTCGACAAGCCGTCGACCCGCACCCGGGTGTCCTTCTCGGTGGGCATCGCCGAGCTGGGCGGCTACCCGCTGGTGATCGACGCGGCCGGCACCCAGTTGGGCCGGGGTGAGCCGATCGAGGACACCACCCGGGTGCTCGATCGGCAGGCCGCCGCCATCGTGTGGCGGACCTTCGGTCAGGACCGGGTCGACCGGATGGCCGCGGTGAGCCGGGTGCCGGTCGTCAACGCGCTCACCGACGAGTTCCACCCGTGCCAGTTGCTGGCCGACCTGCAGACGGTGCGGGAACGCAAGGGCCGGCTGGCCGCCCTGACGGTGACCTACCTCGGCGACGGCGCCAACAACGTCGCGCACTCCTTCCTGCTGGCCGGTGCCACCGCCGGCATGCACGTCCGGATCAGTTCACCGGAGGGGTTTGATCCCGATCCCGCAGTGCTGAGCGCAGCCGAGAAGCTCGCGGCCGAGACCGGCGGATCGGCGACTCATCTGCGCGACCCGCAAGCCGCCTGCTCCGGCGCCGACGTCCTGGTCACCGACACCTGGGTGTCGATGGGCATGGAGGGCGAGCAGGCCGAGCGGGAGGCGCCGTTCGTGCCGTACTCGCTGACCGAGGAGCGGGTGGCCGACGCCGCCGCGGACCCGGTGGTGCTGCACTGCCTGCCTGCCTACCGCGGCAAGGAGATCGCGGCGTCGGTCATCGACGGCCCGCACAGTGCCGTCTGGGACGAGGCGGAAAACCGGCTGCACGCACAGAAGGCCCTGCTGTGCTGGCTGCTGGAGCGGTCGTGACCCGCCCGGTAGGCCCGGTGCCACTGCGGCCGCCGACCAGGAACGCCCGGCGCGCCCGGATCGTCGCCCTGATGCAGAGCCGCCCGGTGCGTTCGCAACTGGAGCTGAGCCGGCTGCTCGCCGACGAGGGGATCGTCGTCACCCAGGCCACGCTGTCCCGAGACCTCGAGGGGCTGGCCGCCGTCAAGCGGCGCCGGCCCGAGGGCGGCTTTGCCTACGCCGTGCCTGCCGAGGGGCCGGCCGGGGAGAGCGAGGAAGATGCCGCGCAGCCCACCGGGCGGCTGCGGCGGCTGCTCGGCGAGCTGCTCGTCGACGCCGACGCCAGCGGCAACCTGGCCATCCTGCGCACCCCGCCCGGCGCGGCACAGTTCCTCGCCTCGGCGCTGGACCGCGGCGGGGTCGACGGCCTGATCGGCTCGATCGCGGGAGACGACACCGTGCTGCTCGTCGCCCGCGATCCCGACGGGGGTGCGGCCCTCGCGGGGCGGCTCACCGAACTCGCCGGCCCACCGGCGGCACCGGCGGCACCGGCGGACTTGAAGGAGAGCTCATGACCGAACGCATCGTTCTCGCCTACTCCGGCGGCCTCGACACCAGCGTCGCCATCGGCTGGCTGGCGGAGGAGGCCGGCGCGCAGGTGATCGCCGTCGCTGCCGACGTGGGCCAGGGCGGCGAGGACCTCGAGGTCATCCGGCAGCGGGCACTCGCCTGCGGCGCGGTGGAGGCAGTGGTGGCCGACGTACGGGAGGAGTATGCCGACCGCTACCTGCTCCCGGCGTTGCAGGCCAACGCGCTGTACATGGATCGCTATCCGCTGGTCTCGGCGCTGTCCCGCCCACTCATCGTGGAGCACCTCGCCGCTGCCGCGCGCGACTACGGAGCGACGATGGTCGCCCACGGCTGCACCGGCAAGGGCAACGACCAGGTCCGGTTCGAGGTCGGCCTCGCCGCCCTGGCGCCGCACCTGTCGGTGCTGGCTCCGGTCCGCGATTCCGGGATGACCCGGGACAAGGCGATCGCCTTCGCCGAGGAGAAGGGGCTGCCGATCGACGTCACCCCGTCCTCGCCCTACTCCATCGACCAGAACGTCTGGGGCAGGGCCATCGAGACCGGATTCCTGGAAGACGTCTGGAACGCGCCCATCGAGGACGTCTACGCCTACACCGCCGACCCGTCGGTCCCGCGGCAGGCCGACGAGGTGGTCATCACGTTCGCGGCGGGGGTGCCCACGGCGATCGACGGCCGCCCGGTCAGCGTCCTGGCGGCTGTTGAGCAGCTCAACACCCGGGCCGGCGCGCAGGGCATCGGGCGGCTGGACATGGTCGAGGACCGGCTCGTCGGCATCAAGAGCCGCGAGATCTACGAGGCGCCTGGAGCACTGACCCTCATCACCGCGCACCAGGAACTGGAAGCGGTGACGGTCGAGCGGGAGCTCGGCCGGTTCAAGCGGGGGGTGGAGCAGCGCTGGGCCGAGTTGGTCTACGACGGTCTGTGGTTCTCCCCGCTGCGGGCGGCCCTCGACGCCTTCATCGGCAGCACCCAGCAGGCGGTCAGCGGCGATGTGCGGCTCACGCTGCACGCCGGCCGGGCCGTCGTGACGGGCCGGCGCAGCGCCGCCTCCCTGTACGACTACGGCCTGGCCACATATGACACCGGCGACACCTTCGACCAGTCCGCGGCCCGCGGGTTCATCGAGCTGTACGGCCTGCCGTACCGGCTGGCAGCCCAGCGCGACCGGCGCCTGGCAGACTCCGGCGAGTGACGAGCACACCTCCGACCCGACTGTGGGGAGGCCGCTTCGCGGCCGGACCGGCCGACGCGCTGGCGCGGCTGTCGGTCAGCGTGCAGTTCGACTGGCGGCTGGCCCCGTACGACCTGCTCGCCTCCCGGGCGCACGCCCGCGTGCTGCACCGGGCCGGGCTGCTCGACGACGTCGAGGCAGCACGGGTGCTGGCGGCGCTGGACGACCTGGCGTCCGCGGTCGACGACGGTGGCTTCCGGCCCACGGTCGACGACGAGGACGTGCACACCGCCTTGGAGCGCGGCCTGCTGGAGCGGCTGGGCTCGCTCGGCGGCAAGCTGCGGGCAGGCCGGTCGCGCAACGATCAGGTGGCCACGGATCTGCGGATGTATCTCCGCGACCACGTGCGGCGGATCGGCATCCGGCTGGCCGACCTCTGCGATGCGCTGATCGGCCAGGCCCGGGAGCACGCCGACACACCGGCGCCCGGCATGACGCACCTGCAGCACGCCCAGCCGGTGCTGTTCGCCCACCATCTGCTGGCCCATGTGCAGGCGTTCGTCCGCGACGTCGAGCGGCTGCGTGACTGGGACGTGCGAGCCGCGGTCTGTCCGCTGGGTGCCGGTGCCCTCGCCGGATCGGCCCTGCCGCTCGACCCGGTGGCCGTCGCCGCAGAGCTGGGCTTCGACCGGCCGGCCGACAACTCCATCGACGCGGTCTCCGACCGGGATTTCGCCGTGGAGTTCCTGTTCGCCGCTGCGCTGGTCGGCGTACACCTGTCCCGGCTGGGGGAGGAGGTCGTGCTGTGGTCGTCGCAGGAGTTCGGCTGGGTCGAACTCGACGACGCCTTCTCGACCGGCTCGTCGATCATGCCGCAGAAGAAGAACCCGGATGTCGCCGAGCTCGCCCGCGGCAAGGCCGGGCGGCTCATCGGCCATCTCGCCGGGCTGCTCGCGACGTTGAAGTCCCTGCCCCTGGCCTACGACCGGGACCTGCAGGAGGACAAGGAGCCGGTGTTCGACGCCGTCGACACGCTGCTGCTCGTGCTGCCGGCGATGACGGGGATGATCGCCACGATGCGGGTCTCCGCCGAGCGGCTCGAGGCGGCCGCGCCACGAGGATTCACGCTGGCGACGGAGATCGCCGACCTGCTGGTCCGGCAGGGCGTGGCATTCCGGGAGGCGCACGAGGCGGTCGGCCACCTGGTGGCCTGGTGCCAGGCCAACGACCGCGACCTCGGCTCGCTCACCGACCCCGAGCTGGCCCAGATTTCCGGACACCTCAGGCCGGCCGTGCGCTCGGTCCTCGACGTCCGAGGTGCCCTCGCTGCCCGCACGGCGCACGGCAGCACCGGTCCGGAGCCGGTGCGCCGGCAACTGGCCGCGGTGGCATCGCGGGTCGACGACCAACGATCCTGGGCCCTGGAGCAGGTGGTCCCCAGCTGACCCCGCGAGCGGACCCGCTTGCCGGCGTCCTGGAGCGCGGTGGGCTGCCGGCGGCGCGCCGGCTGCTCGGTTGCGGTCTCACCGACGGGCTGGTGACCGTGCGACTGACCGAGGTGGAGGCGTATGCCGGTCACAACGATCCCGGCTCGCATGCCTTTCGCGGGCGCACGCCGCGGACGCGGGTGATGTTCGGCCCGGCAGGTCGCGCCTACGTCTATTTCACCTATGGCATGCACTGGTGCGTCAACGTCGTGTGCGGCCCGGACGGGGAGGCTGCCGCCGTCCTGCTGCGGGCCGGTGAGGTCGTCGAGGGCGGGGCCGCGGCCGCGCAGCGCCGGCCCGGCGTCCGGCACCGGGACCTCGCCCGCGGGCCGGCCCGGCTCACCAAGGCGCTGGGGATCACCGGCGAGGACAACGGCACCGTCCTGCTGGGGGACGGCCGCCTGCACCTGCTCGCCGGGGCAACGATGCCCCCGGGGCGGGTCTCGTGCGGGCCGCGGGTCGGTGTCGGGGGAGCAGGAGCGGAGCGGCCGTGGCGCTTCTGGATCGATGGCGAGCCGACGGTCAGCGTCTACCGTCCGGCGGTGCTTCGCAAACGGTCCTCATAGGACGGCCAGTGACGCGGCCAGGCCGCGGGCGGTGAGCGCCAGCCCGACGGTGAAGACCGTGGCGGCGCCGGCCAGCGGCAACACCCGACTCGGCCATCGCAGCCGGTGCCGCTGACCGACCGCTGCGAGCCGGTCGCCGGCCCGCGCCGCAAGCAGCCCCACCAGGGTCAGCGTGCTGGCCAGCCCGACCCCGAAGGCGACGACCAGCGCCACGCCGTAGGCGGCTCGCCCCAAGGCGGTCGCGCCGAGCAGGACCACCAGAGCGGACGGGCTCGGCACCAGGCCCCCCGCGATCCCCATGCCGATCAGCCCGGTACGGCCGGGCGCGGCAGGTGGCCGATGCGGGTGCGGATGGCTGTGGCCACCATGATCGTGATCGTGATCGTGGGCATGGTCGTGGGCATGTCGCCGGCGTACCTGGCCGCGCAGCAGCACGGCACCGACGACCGCGACCAGCAGGCCACTGGCCGTGCCGAGCAACGGGAAGACGCTCCGTGGCGCGACCGCCGTGGTCGCGGTGGCGAGCAACCCGAGCAGCAGCACACCGGCCGTGTGGGTGACGGTGACCGTCCCGGCCACGGTCAGGGCAGCCCGCCGACCGCCGTCTCGCCGTCCCAGCAGGTAGCCGGCCATCATCGTCTTGCCGTGGCCCGGGGCCACGGCGTGTGCCGCGCCGAGGCCGAAGGCGATGAGCAGCGCGGTCAGCACCCACTCGATCGACAGCCGATGACCGACCAGGCCGGTGAACACCGCGCTGAGCCGGTCGGTGACCCGGGGCACCAGGCCGGAGCCGGCAGCACCGCCGATGATGGCCCCTGACGGGCGGCCACCGGGGTCCACGAGCATGGTCGCGCCGCGCACGTCGAGCGGCGACGAGAGCAGATCGGTGGGATAGCTGGACAGCCGGCGGCTCGGGCTGCTCGCCGGAACGTCACTGCGCCGGAGGGTCGTACGGTCCCCGACCGCCGTCACCTCGCTCCAGCCCTGCCGGTGGCCCGCCAGGGTGTCCTGGTAGATCAGCCGGCTGCCGGCTGTGAGGGTCGGATAGCGACCCACCAGATCACATCGCAGGAGCAGCGTCGGCAGGCCCGCTGCTCCCGGCCGGAGTCGAGCCGAGGTGGCGTTGGAGTCGGGATCGACGGACAGCCGCACCGTGGAACCCCCGACGACCACTCGCATGCCGACAGCCGCGGATCTGCAGGCAGCGGGAGCGTAGGCCTGCACCTCGGCAGCGGCGAGTCGCCCGTCGCCGTTGCGGTCGATCCGCGGCGTCACCTGCACTGTGGGGATCTCCGCCAGATCCTCGGCGAAGTCCACCCGCAGGCTGCTCGGGCCCACCTGCAGCCCGCTGTAGCGGTTGACGCTGACGTTGCCGAGCGGATGTGCCGACGCGGCGCCTGCACCGAGCACGACGATCAGGCAGGTGAGGCCGGCCACGGTCAGTACGCGCCTCACAGCAGGCTGCCCAGCAGCGTGCGCGCCCGCGCTGCCCCTAGCACCGAGAAGTGCGGGTCCATGGCGAGCGCGCGGCTGAGCTCCGCGCGAGCAGCCGCCCGGCGTCCCAGGGCGGCGTCGATGACGCCCCGGTGGTAGTGGAAGGCAGCTGATCGGGTGCCCAGGCGCAGCGCCGCATCGGCATAGCCGATCGCCGCCGCGTCCTGGCCGTTTGCATGCAGCGCCCAGGCCATCGCGTCGGCGGCTTGCACGCTGTGCCTTCGCCGCCACGTCGCGGTGGCGGCCGACAGCGCGCCTGCGGCGGCACCCCGATCGGCAGTGTGGTCGGCGTCGAACAGGGCCAGCTCGAGATCCGCATCGACCCCGCCGGAACGGGCAATCCGATCTTCGGCCCGGACGACCGCGTACTGCTGTGCTGCCTCCGGGGCGCGATGCAGCGCCGCCAGCAGGTCACCCAGCTCGGCGACGTACTGCGGAGTCGGCACCGTGGCGACGACCGAACGGTAGGACGCCAGAGCCGCATCGGTGTGGCCGGAGGCAACGGCGATGCGTGCCTGTCCCACGGTGCAGGCGGGATCGCCGGGTCGTGCGCGCACCCCGAGGTCGTACTCGTGGGCCGCCGCCGGCAACGCTCCCTGTTGCCGGTACAGCTCGCCGAGGTGGTAACGGACGAATGCGGTGTCGGCCGGGGTGCTCGCCGCGGGCAGCGCCAGCTGCAGCAGCCGAACGGCCTCAGCAGTGTTCCCGTGGAGTTCGGCCTGGTAGGAGAGCCGGCTGAAGGAGGCGACGCCGGGTTGCACGTCGTCGAGCCGGTGTGCCGCGGTCAGCCCGGCCGGGTAGTTGCCCAGCTCCGTCTCGGCGTCGGCGAGAACGGCCAGGGCTGTCGCGCTGTAGCCGTTGACGGCCAGCACTCGCCGTGCCCAGCCGCGCGCTGCGGCGAAGTCGTGCCGGGCGGCGGCGAGAGCACCCAGCCCCGCGGCGGCCCGGTCGTTGTCCGCCGGCTGCAGCTGCAAGGAGCGCCGTAGGGCCTGGTCCGCCTTCGGATAGAGCGCCGGGTCGAGCGTGGTTCGAGCCGTGTCCACATAGGACAGACCGAGCGCCGCCCAGCTGCGCCAGTCGCGCGGCTCGTGGCGTAGCTGCAACTGCAGGCCGGCTATGCCGCGCAGGTCCGTTGCTGCAGCGGCGGCGCCCGGTGCCGGGCTGTTGCCCGGACTCCCGGCCAGTCCGATTCCCCCCGCCGCAAAGAGGGCGACGGCGAGGCCGACGGCGGTCACTGCAGCCCAGCGGGCCCGGATTCGGATGCGGAGCACGGGATTCCCTTCGGCAGGGCGGGCTTCGGGGTTGTCTTGGAGCTGGCTGGAGCTGGCTGGAGCTGGCTAGAGCTGTCGTAGGGGCGGGGGCGTTAGCGCACCCGCCCCCACGACAGGTCGTCAGGCGGCAGCGACCGCGGGACGCCGCTGGCGGCGCAGGGTCAGCACCCCCGCTCCGGTGAGCATGGCGGCCAGCAGGCCACCGGTCACCGGCAGCAGTGGCAGCGCCGGGGCTACGGGGACCGCATGGCCAGTCGTCGCCTTGCCGCCGTTGAGCACCGTCACGCCGGCACTACCGGCCGCCGGACGCGGTCGGGAGCCGGAATACGGCAGTCCGACGTACGGGAAATGCGCGCCGAACGCCTTGTCGTTGGCGTTGACGCCGTCACCGAGATCGGTGGGCTGCCCGACGAGCTCGCCCTCGACCACCTGAAGGGAGATGTCGATGACGTCGTCGGCGAGCCGCCGGCCGTTGGGGTAGCCGGCCTTGTCGCCACCGATCACGCCCAGCCGGTTGGGGGTCGCCGTCGGCGGAATGCTGGTGTTGAGTCGCATCTCCTCGGCGGGAGCACTGAACGTCGCGTCCTTGTTGAGCCCGGGCACACCGGTGAGGAAGACCTGCACCAGGTCATTGCGCGGGGTCGCCGGTGCCGGGATGTGATAGAAGGCCTGGATGTCCCTGGCCAGCTCCGGGTCCGTGACGTAGGGCAGGAACTGCCCGTCGAGGGCCGGCTTGGAGGCGTTGAACTTGTCCTTTGCCTTCACCGGGATGACCACCTCGTTGACCAGCGGGTTGCCCAGCCGGGACACCTGCACCGACGTCCCGTAGGAGTTCAGCCGCGACGTGGTGCTCCACACCCCGAAGATCGGGTCGCCGCCGCCGAGCAGGTCAGCCTTCGGCACCTGCAGCGCGATGGTGTTGACGTTGTATCCCGCCAGGGTGTCGTTGCCGACCTCGGACAGGTTGCCGCCGTAGAGCAGGTCGAAGACACGGAGGTCCAGGAAGAACGGGTCCTCGGCCTGCCCGGCGAAGCTCTTGGCACTGGTGCCGTAGCCCTTGATCGCCTGCTGACGCAGGCTGCCGTACTCCGGCATCGATGCCTTGCCGACGTAGGACGGCGCAACCGGTGCGTCGTGCAGCAACCGGGTCCGGCCGGTCCTGGTGATTCGGGTCAGATCGTATGTCTGGGTGAAGTTCAGGTCCGGATCGGACAGGCTCGTGACCGGGCCGGTGTTGTAGAGGAAGGTGTTGCCCGTCTTGTAGTGGTCGCGGAAGACCCACCGGTAGACGATGTCGGGCCGGGCGTCGCCGTTGGAGTCGATGTTGAGGTCGTATGCCGCATGCTCGGCGAAGGGGTAGAAGTTCGGGCCGCCGGACGGGTCCTCGAACGGGATCCAGTTGGCGACCAGGGTCACCTTGCTCGCGTCGTCCGGGCTGACGAAGGCGTAAACATCGGTGTTGTCCAGCCGGGGGCTGCCCGAGATCAGCGGAGCCTCCCGGTGACTGGATGCCGTGGCCGCCGGTGCAGCCAGGCCTGCCAGGCCGAAGGCCGCCGATAGTCCGGCGGCCACGAAAAGGGTGGCGGCGCGCCGGCTCCGGCGGCCGCGGTGACGTGCGAAGCGTGTTCGCATGGTGAGCTTCCTCTCGACATCTTCGGGACCGCCGCGCGTGGCGCTGCCCCCTGTTGGTTGTCCGAGACCGTTCGGCGCTCGGCGAGGATCGGATTCCCCTGTTGCCGACCGCCTGCGGCAGACTTCGTTCGTGACGCCTTCGGCAAGAGACGACCAGCGAGATGACATCGCCGACCCGGTCGCGGCCGCCCATGCCCGGCTCGTCCACGGGGCGGCGCAGGTGCTGCCGGAGCGCGGCCTGGCAGCGAAGCTGCGCCTTGTGGAGCAGGAGGGGCGGCCGTTGCGGGTGAAGCTGGGCATCGACCCGTCCGGCTCGGAGCTGACCATCGGCCATGCCGTCGTCCTGCGCAAGCTTCGGCAGTTCCAGGATCTGGGACATGTCGCCGTGCTCATCGTGGGCGACTTCACCGGCATGGTGGGCGACCCCACCGACCGGTCGGCGACTCGAACGCTGCTCAGCGCCGCGCAGACCGCGACCAACTCGGCGACATACTTCGCCCAGGTGATGACGATCCTGGACCCCGACCGCGTCGAGGTGCGCCGCAATTCCGAATGGCTGGCCGGTCTCACCATGTCCGACGTCCTCCGGGAGTCGGCGCACCTGACCGTGGCCCGCCTGCTGGAGCGCGACGACTTCGCCAAGCGCTTCGCCGCCCGGCAGCCGATCTCGCTGGTGGAGTTCCTCTACCCCCTGCTGCAGGGTTACGACTCGGTGGAAGTCCAGGCCGACGTCGAGATCGGCGGCACCGACCAGACCTACAACCTGCTGGTGGGGAGGGACCTGCAGCGGGCACACGGCATGGCGCAGCAGGTGGTGCTCACGATGCCGCTCCTGGAGGGCCTGGACGGCGCGCAGAAGATGAGCAAGTCGCTCGACAACTATGTGTCGATCAGCGAGCCGGCGGCCGATCAGTTCGGCAAGCTGATGTCCATTCCGGACGGATTAGTCGGCCGCTATGCGAGCCTGGCCACCGATCTGTCGCCGGAGCGGGTTGCCGAACTCGACCGGGCGGCCCGAGGCGGTGGGCCCGATGCCGGACAGGCCAAGCGTGCCGTGGCACGGGCGGTCGTCTCGCTCTACCACGGCGTGCCGGCGGCGGCCGCCGCCGAGGAGCGGTTCGACACGGTGTTCGCCCAGCGGGCGGTTCCTGACGACCTGCCGGAGCACGTGTTGTCCGGCCGCGATCCGGTGCACCTTCCCGAGCTGTTGCGCGAATTGGGCTTCGCCCCGAGCACGAGCCAGGGCCGGCGGCTCATCGACGACGGCGCGGTGCGGATCGACGGGAGCCGACTCGACGCGGCACGGTACGACCTACCACGTGCCGAACTCGCCGGCCGGGTGCTCGCGGCGGGGCGCCGCCGCCTGGTGCGCCTGACTCTCTGACCAGATCCCGACATCCCGGCCAGGTGCAACATGGAATGGTTGAGGGCCCCGCCGGTTGACCCTGCCGGGAGGCATGCGTAAGCTGGACCGAGCGCGGGGCACCGGGACACCTGCCGCCCTAAACGGTGGTAGTGGCCAGCCCGCGACACCCGACGCTGACATCCAACTTCGGCTGGCTTGTCGCATGGGGGCCGATCGGAGTCTTTTGACACGGGATTCCGATTGCATTAGATTGAACAGGTTGCCCTGATCCCAGCCGCGAGGCTTGGGTCGGTGCGCGTCCGCTCCTTGAGAACTCAACAGCGTGTTCAACAGTTAGTGCCAACTAACCCCGTCTACGTGGCGTAGGACGGCCATCCGGTCGTGCGCCGTCGCGTAGCGGTTCCTTTGGTACAGATGAGTGAATGATCAGCTCGTTTGGCCAGATCAAGTGCGACGCGTCTCCGGACGCGCCGTCTTCGTGAGTCGACAATCCGCTCGTTCTCCTCCGGGAGGGCTTGCGGCGCGTCTATAGACATCTACGGAGAGTTTGATCCTGGCTCAGGACGAACGCTGGCGGCGTGCTTAACACATGCAAGTCGAACGGTGAAGCCCTTCGGGGTGGATCAGTGGCGAACGGGTGAGTAACACGTGGGCAACCTGCCCCTAGCTCTGGGATAACCCCGGGAAACCGGGGCTAATACCGGATATGACCCGGAAGGACATCCTTCTGGGTGGAAAGTTTTTCGGCTAGGGATGGGCCCGCGGCCTATCAGCTTGTTGGTGAGGTAACGGCCCACCAAGGCGACGACGGGTAGCCGGCCTGAGAGGGCGACCGGCCACACTGGGACTGAGACACGGCCCAGACTCCTACG
>JBBRYN010000006.1:0-65806 GCA_038237645.1 Mycobacteriales bacterium | reverse complement strand
CTCCCTCCAAAGAGGCTCTTGACACCCCGCTCAGCCCGCCAGATCTCTCCAACGAACCGGGGCCTGCTACCGGGCGCTCCGATGCCTACCCGGACAGGACTCACACCTGCTGGCCTGGGACAGCTTGCAGGACGCACCACGCGACGAGCTGACGGTCGAAGTAGGACACTAACTCGTCCTCGGCCAGGTCCGCGGCGTCGTCTAGCAGCCGAATCAGCAGGTGCACCTGTTCGATGGTCAGCCGTGGCAGGCCGGGCGAAGCGCGGAGCAGCCTAGCCATCCTCTCGTCAGCATCCATGGCGAAGGCTTGGGACCGGACATCAGCCCAATCCCGTACCGAGATATCAGCGACGCGAACACCTGTCGCGAAGCGCTCCCGCTGCTCTTCGGTGGCACGAGCCAGCACGGTGTCCAAGGCGGCCTGAAGCTCCGGACGCGGGACGACGGCCAGTCGGGCGGATTCCCACTTGGAGATGGTGCGAGGGCTCACGCCCAGATTCTCAGCGAAGTCCCGAACGGTCAGTCGCAAAGCTTGACGCAGGTGCCGGGCATGGAGTCCGGACCACCTATCCACCGTCGCCACGTGGCCCCCGTTGTCTCGCAATGTGGACACCCTAACGCGGGGCACCAAGTGCGCACAGGTGCGGCGGAGGTTCCACACGGCTTCATTTCCCGCCCTCACTCCGCATGTGACGGTAAATGACAAGCCAGGACGGAGGCCGTAGGCCCCCGCTCCCCGCTCGCCGCCGTTCTCCCATCCCGAATACCCCGGAGCGTCACCTTGTCGTCTCTCTCCCGTCCGTTCCAGCTGCCTCGCAGCGCTCAACAGAGCATCCGCGGTGAACCTGTGACGACCATGAGACCTCTGGCGCTGGGCTATCTTCGGCGGCAGGCTGGCGACTATCGCCAGACCAGGGATGCGCTCATCGTCGACATGCACGGGTTCGCCGAGCGTGAGGGGCTGACGCTGGGCGACGTCTTCACGGACGCGTTCGACGCAAGCGGCGAGCGCCAGGGCCGGTCGGCATTCTGCGCACTGATGGATGCCCTGCGCCGCAGCGGCGCCCATGCCGTGATCATCCCGTCCCCCTGCCACCTCTCCCGGCAGCCCGAGAGCTACCGGATGCGGTCCGCGATCATCGAGCGGGAAGCAGGCGTCCGGCTGCTCGTCGTGCACTCCCAAGGTGAACGCCCGTGACACACGCCTTCCCGGCTTGCGTCTTCGCCAGCCGGCAACGGCTGGTCCATGACACGTTCGGCGAGCTGCTCGACACCGTGCTCGCCGGGCGCACCTTCACCGACCGGGCGACCGAGGAGCGGCTTGTCGCGGCACTCGCCGCCGCGCAGCGGGTGTCCGAACTCCACACCATCGACAGCCGCGGCCGCTGCACGATCTGCTGGCGCGGGGCCTATGGATGGTGGCCAGCGCGACTCAGCCATCGGACGTGCACGGTGTACGACACTTTCGGCGCCTACCTGAGCCGACCATCCGCCCTTGACGACTGACCTCGCTAGGACCGGCTACGGTCGCCGATATCCAGAGTTCCTTGTCCTGTCCCCGTGCCGAAGGGGTCATAGGGTCGCTGACCGGCGCTGATTTCGCGGTGGAGCTGCAGCAGCCGGCGCACGATCTCGGCGCCGTCCTGCGCGACCCCCTTCGGCCAGCCGTACGCCGCCGCGACCGCCTCGTCCAACTCGCGGTGCGCCTCGCGCACCTCGGTGTAGGCACCCTCGTCCACCAGGTTGTAGAGCCTGGTCAGCCCGAACTGCTCACGCTCGCAGAGCGCCTGCCGCCGCGCGATCACCTGACGGGCCGCCTCGCCCACCCGCTCGCGCTGCTGATCGCTGACGGGATCGGGCCACGGAAACGTCTCGAATACCGTAGATGGTGTGTAGCGAAGCCGGTCTTCCAGTGTGGAAGACCTTGACCGAGCCCAAGCCTCGTGGATCGCGGACGACAGAATCCCCATGGAGTAGTCATCATCGGCAGCCGCAACAATGATCAGGTCGCTCGGGCAGACCCTTTGCTCCTGCCATGCGAACAGAAGCCGCTTTCCGATGCGGTTGCCAGCGATGTAGCGACTCAGGCCAACTGCCGCCTTCCGCATCCCTGGCCGCGGCTCACCGAGGAGCCACCAGCGTTCGCGGTAGGCCTTTCGATTGTTCCTGTCGCGAAATGGTTTGACTCGGTCACGCACGATATCAAGAGCCGCCGGGTAACGCATTGCGACTTCGAGGGGCAGAACGGCGAAGTCAATGATCCACCGACGAGGTCGTTGAAGCGGATCCTCGGCGATATCGTCACCAGTGAGATAGGGGCGAACAACGTGGTGATAGGCGGCGTCGGTCTGAGACAGCAACTGGTCGGCTTCATTGACGGTGATTACGAAGCCGTCACCAATCGGGATCGGCCCCTGGAAACAGCGCCCGCGGTTGGTGGGCAGCTGGGCGACCGTGCCGGTGGAGTGCTCGGGCGTGCGTAACTCCGCGGTGATCCCGCCGACCGGCTCGCCGTCGAGGATGAACGTGTCCGACGGTCTGGCCGGCAGTTTGACCCAGTTGACCAGGCTGACGTGGACCTTCGCCTCGCCGGGCCACTTCTGCGTCGAAACAGCGTCCGTGATCACGCCGCCGTTTGCGACGACGTACTCCAGCGACGCCGAGCGGGCACGGTTCTGCGAGATGGAGTTGGTGCCGACCAGGCCGGCCCGCTGACCCGGCTTGAGGTGGTCATGTGCCTTGCGAAACCAGTAGACGCAGTAGTCCTTGACGCCGACGCCGAAGGTCTTCTTGAGCCAGTCGATGTGCTGGTCGCCACGCGCGCTGCGCAGGTGCTGCGAGCCGAGGAACGGCGGGTTGCCGATGATGGCGTCGACCTCGGGCCAAGCCAGCGCCAGCGCGTCGCCGACCTGGATCCCCGTCAGGTCGACCAGCGGCAGCACCGGCTCGGCCGGGCCGAACCGCTCGATCATCTGCCGGTGTCCCATCCACAGGGTGACCCGCGCGATCAGCGCCGAGAAGCGCTCGATGTCGAGGCCGCGCAGGTTTCGTAGCGGGTAGTAGGGCACTGGCCCTGCGGGAGCGGGCAGGCCGGTCGTGGCCGCCAACGAGTCGATCCGCTGCCGCAACTCGTACTCAAGCGTCCGAAGTTCGCGATAGGCGACGTACAGAAAGTTGCCGCATCCGCAGGCCGGATCGAGCACCCTGAAGGAACACAGCTCTTCCAGAGCCTTGCGGGCCTCGGCAGGCGTGGTGGTGACGTCGATCCGCGCCCGCCAGGGAGCCACGATGGTCGGCCGGACGATCCTGAGAATGTCGACCTCGTGCGTGTAGTGGGCACCGAGAGCCCATCGCCGGTCGTGACCCAGGCAGCCCTCCATCAGCGAACCGAAGATCGTCGGGTCGACATTGCGCCAATCGAACTGCGCGGCCCGCACCAGGAGGACCAGCTCGTCGGCTGTCAGGTGCACCTTGGCCGGCGTGGCAAACAGCGCCCCGTTGACGTACCGGGTGCCTTTGAGCAACCCGTGCCGGCCATAGTCGGTCGGATCGTTGAGGATGTCGAAGAGCGCCCCCAGCTCCACATAGGACGAGCGATCGGGGTGCTGCACCAGCGTCTCGATGATGCGTTGCACCGGGTGCCCTTCGAGCATGGCGAGGTCCTCGGCGAACAGGCACCAGACGAGCTGCATGAGGAAGGTGCGCAAGGTCTCCGGTGCGGCCGCTCCCCGCTCGACCAACTGCTGGTAGAGCAGCGCCACGGTGCCTGCCGCGTCCCGCGTCAGCTCTCGTTGTGTGCCGAAGAGAGGTTCTTCGGTGACGCCACCGAGGAAGAGCAGGCTCTCGTAGCGGTCGGGCAGCTCGTCAAGAGTGAACGTCGCCCGCGGCTCGTTGGGATATCGACCCGGCTCCCAGACCTCGAACAGCCGGAAGGAGCAGAGCACGGCGTACGGCGGGGCGGGACGGCTGCTCGTCAGGTCGGACGAGCCGCGCCAGTAGCGGAATACCTGATCCCGATGATGCGCGAGCTTCGGCGTCTCGACCGGCGCTTTCATCTCGACCACGACGCGATCGCGCCAGTACATGTCCATGAAGCCGCCCGGGACGGTCGAGTCCTCGAACTTCACCCCCTCGGCGAACAGATCGGTGCCATAGCACTTGGCCAGCTCGTTCAGGAAGGTTTGCGCGCCCTGCCGCTCGCCGCCGTCGTAACCGCGCCACCTGGCAGCGAAGGCCCGCAGGGCAGCCTGAATCTCCTCCCCGCTGGGCACCGGGTCAGATCAGCCGCTGCTGGTCGCTGGCGAAATACGTCGCCTGGAACAGCGCCTTGCGGGTGCCTTCCAACTCGCCGAGAGCCTCCTGCAACGCCAGCGTCAGGTTGGCGTCACCGCCCCGCGAAGCGACGGTTCGATGGGCTCGATCGGCGCGCCGGATGGCCTGCTCGATGTTGAGCAACGTCTCCTCGACCTCGGCCATCGACGCCTCGTGCGCGGCCTGTTGCGGTGAGAGCTGCATGCTGTCGATCGGATCGGCGACGACGGGGTGGTATTCCGGCCGGCGAGGGTCAGCGGCTGCCATACCGCGACACTAGCCGCCAGTCAGGACATCCCCCAGCCCGACAGGCGGATCGGTGGACAGGCGGGCCGGGGGCAGACCGCCACCGCCCAGACCGCCGCTCAGACGGCGATGACCTGGACAAGATCCTCGACGGCGCGAAGGTCGGCCGCGTTGCGCGTGTAGAGCGGCAGACCCGCGGCGCAGGCGGTGGCGGCGATGAGCAGGTCGACCGCACGGGCACCTCGCGCCTTCCGCCCGGCCGATACGACACTCGCGTAGATCCGCCCATAGGCCCGCGCCGCCTCGCCGTCGAACGGCAGTGGGTCGAACGCGGCTTCGGCCCGCTGCAGCCGGTCCTGGCGGCGAGCCTGCTCCGCAGAGTCATTCGTGGCATGCGGGCCTGCCGCGAGCTCGGCCATGGTTATCGCGGTGACGGCCAGCTCGACGGGAAGCTGGCCCGCGTCGATGACCTCGAGGTCGATGACCACCGAGGTGTCGATGATGCCCCGCGGCGGGCGTAGCGGTTCAGCCACGGGGATCCGGGTCCTGACCGGCGACGAGGTCGAGGTCGGCACGCAGCCTGGCGTAGTCGACACTCGGTGCCCCTGCGAACATCGCCACCGCGGCGTCTGCGCTCACGAAGCGATGCCGGCGCAGGGGAATCAGCTCTCCGACGGGGACACCGTTGCGGGTCACGACGAACGTCTCTCCCCGATCGAGCCCGCGCATGATCTCGCCGCTGTCGTTACGCAACTCACGTTGCGTGATTTCCCTAGCCATCGACCAACCGTAGCACGCCGTGCTACACGCTGACCGTTCGATACGCGGGCATTCGTGCCGACGGGGCGACCGATCAACCTGGCCGCCGAGATCGGCTGGGCCGCGGCCGGGTTCGTCCCGGTCGACATCGGCGGCAAGATCGCGCCGGACCGGATCGTCTACCAGCTACGCCCTGGACCTCGCACGCCCGGCCCGGGTCACGGAGACGGCGGATCACCGACCGGCAGGGCAAGGGCGGCCGCAGCCTCCGGACCCCCTTCGAGCAGGGCAGTGAAACCTGCCTCGTCAAGAACCGGAACCCCGAGCTGCACGGCCTTGTCGTACTTGGATCCCGGCGCGTCGCCGACGACGACGTAGCTGGTCTTCTTGGACACCGAGCCGGTCACCTTGCCGCCTCGGATCTGCACGGCCTCGATCGCGGAGTCCCGGCTGAAGGTCTCGAGCGAGCCGGTGATCACCATGGTGAGCCCTTCGAGGGGCCGGGGTGCCTCGGTGCCGGCCTCCTCGGCAAGCCGCACACCGGCCTGCTCCCACTTGCGCACGATCTCGCGGTGCCAGTCGACGTCGAACCACTCCCGGACCGCGGCCGCGATGGTCGGCCCCACCCCCTCGGCGGAGGCAAGCTCCTCCTCCGCCGCTGAGGCGATCCGCTCGACCGAGCGGAACTGGCGGGCCAGCTCCTGGGCGGCCGTCGGGCCGACGTGCCGGATCGACAGTGCAACCAGCACCCGCCACAAGGGCCGGCTCCGGGCAGCCGCCAGGTTGACGAGCAGTTTCTGGGCGTTTTCCGTCAGCTCGCCGTCGTCGCGGACGAAGAAGCGGCAGGTGCTCAGCTGCTCTCCGGTCAGCGCAAAGACGTCACTCTCGTCCTGCACCAGCCCGCAGTCGAGCAGGGCGACCCCGGCTTTGTAGCCGAGCACCTCGATGTCGAGCGCGCCGCGACCGGCGAGGTGGAACAGCCGCTCCCGCAGCTGCGCCGGACAGGACCGGTTGTTGGGACAGCGCAGGTCGACGTCGCCTGCCTTGGCCGGCTTCAACCCGGTGCCGCAGACCGGGCACTCGGTCGGCATCGCGAAGGGCCGCTCGCTTCCGTCGCGGAGCGCGACGACCGGCCCGACGATCTCGGGGATCACGTCGCCGGCCTTGCGCAGCACCACGGTGTCACCGATCAGCACGCCCTTGCGGGCCACCTCCTGCGCGTTGTGCAGGGTGGCCATCGACACGGTGGAGCCGCTCACCTTGACCGGCTCCATCACGCCGAAGGGTGTCACCCGGCCGGTGCGGCCGACGTTGACGCTGATGTCGAGCAGCTCGGTGGTGACCTCCTCCGGCGGGTACTTGAACGCGATCGCCCAGCGGGGTGCCCGACTGGTCGACCCGAGCCGGCGTTGCAACGCCAGCTGGTCGATCTTGACGACCACGCCGTCGATCTCGTGCTCGACGTCGTGCCGGTGCTCGCCGTAGTAGGCGATGAACTCCCGCACTGCGGGCAGATCCGCCAGCACCCGGACCCGGGTGCTGACCGGCAGCCCCCAGCCACCCATGGCGTCGTAGGCCACCGACTGCGACGGCGGGTCGAAGCCGCGGCGGGCGCCGAACCCGTGCACGACATAGCGCAGCGGACGGGTGGCCGAGACCCGGGGATCCTTCTGCCGCAGCGATCCGGCCGCGGCATTGCGCGGATTGGCGAACGGCGCCTTGCCGGACTCCACCAGCCCGGCATTGAGCTCGGCGAAGGCCTCGACCGGGAAGTAGACCTCGCCGCGCACCTCGATCAGCTCGGGAACACCGGCTCCAGCCAGCCGGGTGGGGACGGCGTCGATGGTCTTGACGTTGTTGGTCACGTCCTCGCCGGTACGGCCGTCGCCGCGGGTCGCGGCGCGGACCAGCCGGCCGTTTTCGTAAACCAGTGCCACTGCCAGACCGTCGATCTTGAGCTCACAGAGATATTCCGCGTCCGCGCCGACCTCCCGCTCGGCACGCAACGCCCAAGCAGCCAGCTCCTCGTCACTGAAGGAGTTGTCGAGGCTCTGCATCCGCTCGAGATGCTCGACCGGTGTGAACAACGTGGAGTAAATGTTGCCGACCTTCTGGGTCGGCGAGTCCGGAGTGCGCAGCTCCGGATGCCGCTCCTCGATCGCCTGCAGCTCACGGACCAGCTGGTCGTATCCCGCGTCACTGACCGTCGGCTGATCGAGCACGTGATAGCGGAAGGAGTGCTCGTCGATCACCAGCGACAGCTGCGCGTGCCGCTCCCGCTCGTCAGCCATCGGCCAGCTCCCGGGCCGCCTCGCGGCAGCGGGCCAGCGCCGCCCGGGCGTGCCGCGGCGAGGCGCCGGCCAGCCCGCACGACGGCGTGAGCACGACCGTCGCCGCCAGCCGGTCGGCCGGGAGCCCGAGCCGCCGCCACAGTGCCCGCACGGGTGCGACGGTAGCGACGGGATCCGACAGCGTGGCATCGACACCGGGTACGACGCCCAGCAGCAGCCCGGCACCGGCCTCCACCGCGGTGCCGATCCCGTCGTCGTCGGCCGGCTTCAGCATGCCCAGGTCGAGTGAGAGGGCCCGCGCACCGGCCCGGCGGAGCAGGCCCAAGGGAGCATCCGGCGCGCAGCAGTGCACGAGTCCCACGACATCCGCCGCAGCCAGCACCTGCCGCAGCGCCCCCTCCGCCTCCTGCTCCTCGATCGCGCGCAGCACGTCGTATCCGCTGGCGGTGGGTATCCGGCCGGCCAGCACCGCGGGCAGCGAGGGCTCGTCGAGCTGCAGCAGCACCGTGGCTCCCGGCACCCGGCGGCGGATCTCAGCGACGTGCTCCCGGATCGGCCAGCGCCTTGTCCCCCCGGTGCAGTTCCAGCGAGGCGGCGAGGGTCCACGGCCCGGCCGCCTGCGCCTTCAGAGGTCCGGCGTAATCACCTGCGACCTGCTGGAGTACGTCGAGATCGCGGGCCAGCAGGTCGCGGGAACGGCGCAGATCACGGCCCGGCCGGTCGACGAACCGCCAGCCGGACGGCTGCAGGTCCACGGCCAGGCCGGCCAGCAGCGCGGCTCCCCGGCCGATCAGGTCGGCGCCGGGGCCGCGGCACGGCAACTCCGGCAGGAAGGGCAGCTCGGGACAGACCTCTAACACCCGGTGCAGGGCGGCGGCGAAGTCGTCACCGGGCAGCGACCCCACTCCGGTCGACGTACCAGGAGGCCAGGGACGGTCCGTCATCCGGTCGAATCGACGGTGGCCGAGCCGACGACCCGGTCACCGTCGTAGAGGACGACCGCCTGGCCCTTCGCCACCCCGCGCACCGGCTCGTGCAGCCGCACGTCCAGCCACGGCCCGGTCGGCCGGTGTTCGGCCGGCTGGGGTAAGGCAAGGACGGCGGTGCAGGGCACCACGGAGCCGTGGGCGCGCAACTGGGCCAGGCCCTCGAACGCCCCGCTCGGGGCCACTCCGGCGGTCCACACCGGATCGGTCCCCCCGACGCGGTGTACATCGAGCGCCTCGGCCGGCCCGACCGTGACCGTGTTGGTGACCGGTGAGATGTCGAGCACGTAGCGCGGGCGACCGTCCGGCGCGGGCCGGGTGATCGCCAGACCGCGGCGCTGGCCGATGGTGTAGGCGTAGGCACCCTGGTGCCGGCCCACCTCCGCGCCCTCGCCGTCGACGATGGCGCCCGGGCCCGCACCGATCCGGTCGCGCAGGAAGCCGGCGGTGTCACCGTCGGCGATGAAGCACACGTCATGGCTGTCGGGCTTGTCGGCCACGGCCAGACCGCGGCGCGCCGCCTCCGCCCGGACCTGTGACTTGGTCATGCCGCCGAGCGGGAAGATCGCCCGGTCGAGCTGGGCCGCGGTAAGCACACCGAGCACGTAGGACTGGTCCTTGGCGATGTCGACCGAGCGCCGCAGCACGCCGCCGGCAAGCCGCGCGTGGTGACCGGTGACCACCGCGTCGACGCCGAGCGCCACCGCCCGGTCGAGCACCGCCGCGAACTTGATCCGCTCGTTGCACCGCAGGCAGGGGTTCGGTGTGCGGCCGGCAGCGTATTCGGCGACGAAGTCGTCGATCACGGCGGCGGCGAACCGCTCGGCGAGATCCCAGACATAGAAGGGGATGCCGATCACGTCGGCCGACCGGCGGGCGTCCCGGGCATCCTCCGCCGTGCAGCACCCCCGGGCGCCGGTGCGCAGCGAGGCCGGGGCACGGGACAGGGCCAGGTGCACACCGGTGACGTCGTGGCCTGAGTCGACTGCACGCGCCGCAGCGACGGCCGAATCGACCCCGCCGGACATCGCGGCGAGGACCTTCATCGATGCGGCGTCGACAGCACGGCCCCGCGAGCCCGGCCCACCACCGGCCCGATCGCCTCGACGAGGGTGTCGACCTCGGCCCGCGTGCTGGTGTGACCGAGGGAGAAGCGCAGCGAGCCACGCGCCCGCTCCTCGTCGGCGCCCATGGCCAGCAGCACATGGCTGGCCCGTGCGACGCCGGCCGAGCACGCCGAGCCGGTGGAGCACTCGATGCCGCGCGCGTCGAGCAGCATCAACAGCGCATCCCCTTCGCAGCCGGGGAAGGAGAAATGCGCGTTGCCGGGCAGCCGATGTGTCCGGTGGCCGTTGAGGACAGCGTCGGGCACCTCGGCGCAGAGCCGGCGTACCAGGTCGTCGCGCAGTGCCCGCAGCCGCACCGAGCGCGCGGGCTGGCCCGACGCGGCCGCTTCGGCCGCGACGGACAGCCCGAGGATCCCGGGGACGTTGAGCGTCCCGGAGTGCACGTCCCGCTCCTGCCCACCGCCGTGCAGCAGCGGGGTGCACGACGCGTCCCGGGCCAGCAGCAGAGCGCCGACCCCGAGCGGGCCGCCGAACTTGTGGCCGCTGATCGTCATCGCGTCGACCCCGCTGGCCGCGAAGTCGACCGGTAGTTGGCCCACGGTCTGCGCCGCATCTGTGTGCAGCGGCACGCCGTGCTCGTGAGCTATCTCGGCCAGCTCGGGGATCGGCTGCACCGTGCCGACCTCGTTGTTGGCCGCCATCACCGTGACCAGCGCGACCTCGCCGGCGTGCTCCGACAGGGCCCGCTGCAGCGTGCAGCCATCGACCCGGCCGGTGGAATCCACCGGGAGCCAGCAGACCCGGGCCCCCTCGTGGGCCACCAGCCACTCGACGGAGTCCAGCACGGCATGATGCTCGACGGCGCTGGCCACCACCCATCGGCGGCCGGGGTCCTCGGCCCGTCGGCTCCAGAACATTCCCTTGACCGCCAGGTTGTCACTCTCGGTGCCTCCGGCAGTGAACACGACCTCAGACGGGCGCGCACCCAGCGCCGCTGCGAAGCGCTCACGCGACTCCTCGACGCTGCGCCGTGCCCCCCGGCCGCTGGCGTGCAGCGACGAGGCGTTGCCCAGGTCGCCGAGCGCCGCAGCGAGGGCGTCGGCGGCCTCCGGCAGCATCGGCGTGGTCGCTGCGTGATCGAGGTAGGTCATCGCCACCAGCCTAACCGCGTGGTGCCCGCGCCCGGCCGGCGAAGGCCGCCCCGGTCATCGCGAGCGTCGCCAACAACCCGTTGACCACCACGATCCCGGCAGACATGCTCCACCCGGCACGCGTCGCGAGGCCCAGCACCGCGCCGGCCACGCCGATGCACAGGCTGGCACTGAGCACGTCGCTGATCTGCAGCGCCGACGAGGCGAAGCCCTGCTGCCCCGGCGGTGCAAACCGCAGGACCAGCACCGAGATCGTGCTCATCGCCAGGCCCATGCCGACCCCGGCCACCAGCCATACCGGAGCCGACAGCCAGCCGTTGACCGAGGGCTGGGCGACGACCGCGAGCCCGAGCACGGAGAGGGAGACGGCGACGAACCCGGTCCGGATCAGCCGGTGCCGCTCCCCCGCGCCCTGCCGGCCCTGCCACCAGGATCCGGCCGTCCAACCCAGCGCGGTGAGGGTGAGCGGCAGGCCCGCTGTGGAGGGGCGGAACCCGTGCACCGACGTCAGGGTCAGCGGCAGGAACGCCTCGGCACCGAAGAACGCGCCGCCGAGCATTCCCCGGAAGGCCACCACGGCCGGCAGCCCGGCCCGCAGGCGGGCGGTGCCGGCCGGGAGCAGCCGGCGCAGCGCGGGTGAGAGGAGAGCGAGCCCCGCAACAGCCACCGCGAGGGAGGGCCAGCGGGCCTGCTGGCCGGCGTACTGCAGCAGGAGGATGCCCGCGGCCGCCGCCACGGACCACCGGGCCCGCGACCCGGCCCCTGGCCGGCCGGCCGCGTGCCGTACGAGCCGGCGCAGGGTCGGCAGCAGAAGCAACCCTCCGGCGACGATGAACGGCGGGATGCCGAGGAAGACCAGCCGCCAGGTCAGGTGCTCGGTGACGAGGCCGGCCAGGGCCGGCCCGATCACCGACGGCAGGACCCACGCGGCCGAGAGCGCGGCGAAGACCCGTGGGCGTACGGAGTCGTCGTAGGCCTGGCCGATCATGACGTAGAGCGCCACTATCACGACCCCGGCGCCGAAGCCCTGCACCGCCCGCCCGGCCACGAATGCGAGCATCCCTGGTGCCGTGCCGGCGATCAGCAGGCCGACCAGGAACACCCCGAGGCCGACAAGCAACGGCCGGGCCGGCCCGATCCGGTCGGCGATGTCGCCGGAGGTGACGATGCCGACGACGCTGGCCACGAAGAAGGCGGTGAACGGCCACGAGTAGTAGGCCAGCCCGTGCAGTTCCCTGACCGCGAACGGCATGGCCGTCGCCACCGCCATCGCCTCGAAGGCGATGAGGGTGACCACGATCACGACGCCGAAGGTGGCGGCCCGGTGCGCGCCGCGAAAGACGCTTGTCGGCGGCGGCTGCTCAGACCGCTGCTCCGTCGCCGGCACCGCTCCAGGCTACGGCTGGCGGGTCGAGCGATGACGGCTGGTCAGGCCTTGCGCTTGACGATCTCCTCGGTGAGCTGGGGCACGACCTGGAAGAGATCCCCCACCACCCCGAAGTCGGCCAGCTCGAAGATCGGCGCCTCGGGGTCCTTGTTGACGGCGACGATGGTCTTGGAGGTCTGCATGCCGGCCCGGTGCTGGATGGCGCCGGAGATGCCCACCGCGACGTAGAGCTGGGGCGACACGGTGACGCCGGTCTGGCCGACCTGGTTCTGGTGCGGATACCAACCGGCATCCGTAGCGGCCCGCGAGGCTCCGACGGCGGCGCCCAGCGAGTCGGCCAGCGCCTCGACGAGGGAGAAGTTCTCCGGGCCGCCCATGCCCCGGCCGCCGGAGACGACGATCGATGCTTCGGTGAGGTCGGGCCGGCTGCCCTTGTCCTCGACCACCCGCTCGATCACCCTGGCGCCCTTGGCAGCAGCCGAGACCTGCACGGACACCTCCTCGACGGCGCCGGCAGCCGGCTCCGGTTTCGCCGCCACGGAGTTGGGCCGCACCGTGAAGATGGGTGTCCCCTTCGTCACCCGCGACCACACGATCGTGGCACCGCCGAAGACCGACTGCGTCGCCGTACCCTCGGAATCGATGTCGACGGCGTCGGCGACGAAGCCGCTGCCGGTCTTGACCGCCAGTCGTCCGGCGATCTCCTTGCCCTCCGCACTCGCCGCGACGAGCACGGCCGCGGGCTGCCGGTCGGCCACCAGAGCGGCCAGGGCTTCGGCCTTGGGCGCCACCAGATAGCCGTCGATGTCGTCGGACTCCCCCAGGTAGATCTTGGCGGCGCCGTACTCGGCCAGCCGGTCCGTGATCGCTCCCGCAGTGCCGGGCGCGCCCAGAATCACCGCCGAGGGCTCACCCAGCCGCCGAGCGGCCGTCAGCAACTCGAAGGTCACCTTCTTGGCCGCGCCGGCTGCGTGCTCGACGAGGACGAGTACCTCTGCCATGGATCTCCCGCCTAGATGATCTTCTGCGAAGCGAGGTAGTCGGCCAGCTTGACGCCGCCGTCGCCCTCGTCCCTGACAACCCGGCCCGCCTCCCGCGGCGGCCGGGCGGTGAACTCCACCACTTCGCTGGTCGCACCGGCCAGGCCGACCTGCGCCGGGTCGATGCCGGCGTCGGCGACGGACAGGGTGCGGAGCGGCTTCTTCTTCGCCGCCATGATCCCCTTGAAGGAGGGATATCGCGGATCGTTGATCTTCTCGACCACGCTGATGACGGCCGGAGTGGCTGCCTCGACCACGTCGTACCCGTTCTCGGTCTGCCGCTCGATGCGCACGGTCGTGCCGTCGACCTCCACCTTGCGGGCACCGGTCAACTGCGGAACACCCAGCCGCTCCGCGAGGAGCGCGCCCATCGCCGACACCCGGGCGTCGACCGCCTCCGAGCCGCAGATCACCAGGTCGTATTCGAGCGTGCCCAGCACGGCGGCCAGGGCCAGTGAGGTCTGCGGGGCGCAGGAGCCGTGCAGTGCGTCATCGGTGAGATGCACCGCCTTGTCGACGCCCATCGCGAGTGCCTTGCGAATCGTCTCGATCGCCCGCGGCGGTCCCATCGACAGCACGGTCACCTCTCCGCCGTGCTTTTCCTGCAGCCGCAGCGCCTCCTCGACGGCGTATTCGTCGATCTCGTTGATGACGGCGTCGCCGGACTCACGGTCGAGCGTCTTGTCGTCATCGCGCAGCCTGCGCTCAGCCCAGGTGTCGGGCACCTGCTTGACCAGTACGACGATGTTCATGGTTGGCGACGCTACCTGCCGGTAGGCAGCGCCTGCCAGGCGATGTGCCCGCACGGCGTAGCGGCCGGGGTTGGTGTCGCTCCCGGTAACGGGTAGTTGCGGATTCACCGAAACCGGCAGCGGGCGGTCACCTGCCGGCTATACGCTCGCAGCGACGGGGATCCGGTCGCAGCGGTGACTACGTGCAGCCGGCGGGCTATGCGCAAGATCTTCGCGTCCCGGGGAGGGTCCATGACCGGCACGTCCATCCTGCACCTGGATTCGAGCGCTTCCGGCGCAGGCTCCTTCTCCCGCCGACTCGGCCGCGAACTGGTTCTCGGCTGGCTGGGCCGCGAGCCGGAGGCCGCGGTCACCTACCGCGATCTCAACGCCGAGCCGCTGCCCTTCGTCAACGACACCTGGGTCTCCGCGGCCTTCTCGCCGGTGGAGAAGCACGACCACACGCACACCTTCTCGCTGTCCCGCAGCGAGGCGCTCATCCGTGAGGTGGAAGCGGCAGATGTGCTGGTCATCGGGGCGCCGATGTACAACTTCGGCATCCCGGCCGCGCTCAAGGCCTGGATCGACCAGATCGTCCGGGTGGGCCGCACCTTCCTCTACACCCCGACGCCCGTCGGCCTGGTGACCGGCAAGAGAGCCATCGTCCTGGCGACCAGCGGCGGTGACGCGCTGCGCTACGAGCAGATGGGGTTGGACTTCCGCACCGGCTACCTGCGCTCGATCCTCGGCTTCATCGGGATCACCGACATCGACGTCGTGACCTTGGTCGACACGATGACCGGTCCGGTCGACATGGGCGACCCCCGGGCCCGGATCGAAGAGGTGCTCGACCGGCGCGTCCCGCGTGCGGTGGCGCCCCCCGGGTAGCTGCCGGCCGGGCATGATTGTGCGATGCCGTACGGCTTCGACAGCGCAGGTCAGGCGCCCCTGCAAGCTCACCGGTGAGCGGACGCTGCCGGGGATCGCGGTCGAGAACTACTGGTTCCGCCGCCACGAGGCCGCCTACCGAGCGATCGGGCACTGGTGTGCCGTCGCCCACGTCCTCGAAATCGGTACCGGCGAGGGCTACGGCGCCGACCTGCTCTCGGCGACCGCTGGGCGGATCGTCGCCCTGGACTACGACGCCTCCGCCGTGGAACACCTGCACAGCGCCTATCCCGGCCTGGACGTCGTACGCGGCAACGCCGTCGAATTGCCGTTCGCCAACGGCGCGCTGGATGTCGTCGCCTGCCTCCAGGTCATCGAGCACCTCTGGGACCAGCCCGCCCTGATCGGCGAGTGTCACCGGGTGCTCCGACCCGGCGGCACCCTGTTGATCAGCACCCCGAACCGGCTGACCTTTCCGCCCGGCAACCCGTTCCACTCGCGCGAGCTGTCTGCCGCCGAGCTCGCCGACCTCCTCACGCCGCGATTTGCCGTGATCGGCCGGGACGGGCTGTCGCACGGACCGCGGCTGCGCGGCCTCGACCGTAGACACGGCGGGAGCCTCGTCGACGCGCAACTGGCCCAGCCGCCGCAGCGGTGGTCGGCGACCCTGGAGGCGGACGTGACCGGAGTCGTGGCGGCCGACTTCGTGATCTCCGGCACCGGCAGGGACGGCGGCAGGGCCGGCGCCATCGACGAGGCACTGGATCTGCTGTTCGTGGCGGTTCGGTCGTAGGCGGGCGGCCGGCCGGTGGCCGCCCATAATTCTCTTCGTGGTATAAATTCCCACAATACGACCCATGACCTTCCCCCGACCTCGGGAGTCACTGTGCACCTGCCGCCCACCGTCAAGGCCGGTCTGGCCATCGTCGTCTCCGCCGGAATCCTGGTCACGGCACCAAGCGCTTCCGCCGCTCGACCGCCCGTGCACAACCCGGCCGCGGCACCGGTCAGCGTCGCGCATGCGTTCGGCGGCTACTGCGACAACTATCACGAATGGGACGCGGGCGGGGACGGCGTCCCCGACACCTGGGAGGACCGGTGTCACGGATACTTCGGCAGCCTCCAGATGTCGACGACCTGCCTCGCGCCAGGCGGTGGCGCGTACCGGAAGTTCAGCACGGGCACACGGCTGGGCCCCCCCGGCGAGTGGGCGGTGAGCGACGGGTGTTACTACGACAGCGACCGTCTCGTGGGACACGACGTCTGGGAGGAGTGAGTCGGCGGCCACGGCGGGCGATTTTGCGGCAGCTGGCAGCTGAACCCCACCGGCGCGGAGGTTCTGCGCCGTCGCGCTGGTGCAGCGGCCCGTGCCGTCATCTGACGTCGCCGTCACCGGCATATCGGCCGGCGCGACGATAGCGCAGGCCCGCCCTGATCGCCATGGCGATCAGGCAGGGACGGCGACGACCAGTAGGTTCGGCCTCATGGACACGAGACTCCGCGCGCTGGCCGACCTGTCCGTTGCCGGATCCCGCGAGTACGGCGGGCGGCACGAGTACGACGGCGAGGTCCAGGACCTCTCCCCCGCCGGTGTCGCCCGCGGCCTCGCCGCGCTGGGATCCGGTGCCCGCCAGGAGGATCCCTACGACGAGGCGGTGCTGGCCGCGTTCGAGGACAGCGCCCGGGTGACCTTCGGGCAGTTGCAGTTCCATCGGAGCAACCCACTCGAGCACGTCGGCAACCTCGACGTCGCCTGCTACGACCGGGGCTATGCGCCGGCGGCCGAGCGGGCCGAGGCGCGGCGGCGGCATCTCGCCAAGTGGCCGGCGGCGGTCGACGGCGCGGTCGAGGCCCTCGACCGCATCTCCAGGCCGGTTGCCGAAGCGACCCTCGGCGCCGCGCGCGGCCTGGCCGGCGGCCTGGCCACCGGCGACGAGGTGGAGGGCCGGGCGCTGGCAGCCCTCGACCGGCTGATCGCGCACCTGGAGCGGGCAGCCGCCGAGGGCGACCCGGACGCCGCAATGGGCGGCCCGGCACTGGCCCGCTACCTCGGCGCCGCGGAGGCCACGGAGGTCGACCTGACGGCTTTGGCGCGCATCGCCGACCGCGAACGCGACCGGATGCGCGCCATGCTGGACGAGGCCTGCGAGCGGATAGCGCCCGGCCGGCCGGCGGCGGCGACCGTGGCAGCGTTGCTACTCGACCACCCGGATCCGACCGGTGTGTTGCAGGAGGCCAGGCAGGTGACGGAGGAGGCCATCGCCTGGACGAAGGAGCACGACCTGGCTCCCTATCACGACGGCGAGTGCCGGATCGGCCCGGCGCCGGAGTCGCGCCGCTGGGCCATGGCGATGATGTCGTGGGCGGCTCCCGGCGAGCCGGAGGGCCCGTCCTGGTATTACGTCACCCCGCCCGACGCCTCCTGGCCGGTCGAGGAGCAGCAGGAGTGGCTGGCGGTCTTTTCGCGGACCACCCTGCCGGCGATCACGGTGCACGAGGTCGCGCCTGGGCACTTTTCCCACGGCCGGGCGCTGCGGCGGGCGGCGACCGACGTGCGCCGCCTGCTCGTCTCCAACTCGTTCGCCGAGGGCTGGGCGCACTACGTCGAGGAAGTGGCGGTCGAGGAAGGCTTCCGCGCCGGCGACCCGCGCTTCGCCGCCGGGGTCGCGATCGAGGCGCTCGTCCGGGTCACCCGGCTGGCCTGCTCCATCGGCCTGCACACGGGGGAGATGACGGTTGACGACGCCGCCGCCCGCTTCACCGCCGATGCGCTGCTGCAGGGGCCGGCAGCGCTGTCGGAGGCGCGGCGCGGCACCTTCGACCCGGGCTACGGCCGCTACACGTGGGGCAAACTCGCGATCCTCGACCTGCGCGAGAAGGCGCGCAGCGCTTGGGGCGACGCCTTCTCCCTCCCGCGCTTCCACCGGGCCATGCTCGACCTGGGCTCCCCCCCGCTCGGCCTGCTCGGGGCCGCCGTCGAGCGAGGCTGACCGACATCCGGCCAGCGGATCAGGCCGGCACAGCCGGTGGCCGCCAGACGTAGGGCGTAGTCGTCGCGAGCCGGACGAAGCCGAGTCGCTTCAGGATCGGCTGGCTGTCGGGCGAGGAATCGACCTGCAGGTAGCGGAACCCCCGCTCGGCCGCCAGGCGGGCCCGATGGGCCACCAACGCGCGGTAGATGCCGCGACCACGCCACTCCGGCAATGTGCCGCCGCCCCACAGGCTGGCGAAGTCGGTGCCTTGGTGAAATTCCACCCGCGCCGAGCACACCGGCCGGTCGCCGGCCATGGCCAGCACCGCCGCCCCGGCCTCGGGCGTGGCGAGGCGCGCGATCAACTCCTCGCGCAGCCAGGAATGATCCGTGCCGAAGACCTGCTCGTGCACCGAGATGACGAGGTCCACGCTTGCCGTGTCGGTCACCGGGCCCAGCCGGATTCCCTCCGGCGGGGCGGTTTCGGCGGCGAGCCCGGCGACCTCGGCGACCACGGCGACCACCAAGGCCTCCGGCTCCTCGGGCACGAAGCCGGCGGCGATCAGCCTCGAAGGCAGGTCGGCCGGGCGGTCGTAGTCGTGATGCTTCCACTCGAACCGCCGCCCGCGATCGGCGAAGAACTCCAACTCGCGCGCGATCTGCGCGTCGGCCGTCGACTCGTCGAGGTCGGCCCACAGCACGGCCTCCCAACCGCCGGCCGCGGAGTCGTTGAGCCAGCGCACGACCGGCCCCGCCCGCTCGATGCGGGCCGGCGGCGGGCCGGGTCGTGCATCGCGACGCAGTTGGCTGTCGTACGCGGCGAGCACGTCGGCGACGTCCATCTGACTCCTCAGCTCGGCTGGTCCTCGACCCGGTCGACCGCCCGTGCCGCCTTGCCGGGGTTGTCGGCGAGCGCCGCACGATGCTCCGCCCTGTCGGTGTATTCCGCGAGCCGATTTCGTACCGGCCGGCCGGGTATTCCGGCCACCACGCTGTACGGCGGGATGCTGCCCTTGACCACGGTGTGGGCGGCGATCACGGACCCGGCTCCCACGGTCGCGCCCTTGAGGACGGTCGCCTTGACGCCGACCCACACGTCCGGGCCGATGCGCACCGGCGCCTTGGCGATGCCCTGGTCCTTGATCGGCACGTGCACGTCGGAGAACACGTGATCGAAGTCGCACACGTAGACCCAGTCGGCCACCAGGGTCGCCGCCCCGAACTCCACGTCGAGTTGGCAGTTGACCGTGTTTTCCTTGCCGAAGACACACTTGTCCCCGACCCGCAGTGTGCCGCCGTGCGCGCGCAACTGGTTGCCGTCACCGAGGTGCACCCAGCGCCCGAGCACCACCCGGCCGTAGCCGCGCCGGGCATAGACCTCGACCCGGCGGCCGAGGAACACGAAGCCCTCGGTGATCACGCGCGGGTGCCGCACCTTGAACCAGAAGAACCGCCGGTAGCGAGTCAGGTAATACGGCGTCCACGCACGATGCCGGACGACCCAGCGCAGCGATGCCAGCGTCAGGAAGCGAGCTTGCCGGGGCGCGCCTCGATCGCCGCGTCCGGGGCCGCGCCCTGTCTCCACCATCTCTGGCGATCCGAGGGGGTTCACGATCCAGGGAGGACCGATCCGGCGGGTCGCGGAGCCACTCTCCGCGGATCTCGCGGGAACGGCCGCAGGCCGGTCAGCAGCGCGTTGTAGAACAACCCCGCCGGCACGACCCGCGACAGGACGTCGTCGTCGAAGCGCGCGAGCCGTTGCCAGCCGCGATAGGCGAACATCGCCCAGCCCCAGCCCAGCGGCTCCGGCGGCACCGCCGACTCGAACGTGCGGACCGGCCAGCCGAACCATGCCGCCGTCAGTTCCTCGGTGCGGATCTCGATGTCGGTTGCCCCGGCCCCTTCCGCCAGCCCGCGCAGGAGCGCCGGTGCGAACGTGTGCAGGTCGACGACCGCCTCGAGGGCGGCGGCCCGCGAGGAGTCGTCGAGCTCCTCCTGCGACCGGCGCCAGTGCCGCAGGGCGGGCAGCCGGGTCACCCTCGTCGTCACCCACCAGGTCAGCCGGGACAGTCGCCGCGCGACCACGTCGCCGTAGCGCGTCGGCTCGCCGGCGAAGACGAAGCGGCCACCGGGGCGCAGCACCCTGAGCACCTCACGCAGGGCCAGCCCGACGTCCGGGATGTGATGCAGTACTGCGTGCCCGACCACCAGATCGAAGCTGGCGTCGGGATAGGGAATCGCCTCCGCGTCCGCGACACGACCGCCGACCTCGAAGCCGAGGTCGGCCGCATTGGCCTTCGCCACCTGCACCATGCCCGGGCTGATGTCGGTGAGCTCGCCACGCTCGACGACACCGGCCTGCAACAGGTTGAGCAGGAAGAACCCGGTGCCGCAGCCCACCTCGAGGGCCTCACCGTAGGGCCATCCGCTGCTGCCGGCGATCTTGACGAAGCGGTCGCGGGCATAGCTGATGCAGCGCTCGTCGTAGGAGATCGACCACTTGGTGTCATAGGTCGCCGACTCCCAATCGTGGTAGAGGACGTTGGCCAGCTTGGGGTCGTCGCGGGCCGCCTCCACCTGCTCGGGCGTCGCGGTCATCGGCCGACGAACCGCGCTTGCCCGGGCCCGTTCTCGACGAACGAGCGCATGCCGATCGACTTGTCCTCCGTGCCGAACAGCGCCGCGAAAAGCTGGCTCTCCAGGCGCAGCCCGCTGTCCAGGTCGGTGTCGAGCCCGCCGTCGATCGCCACTTTCGCCGCCCGCAGAGCCTGGGTCGGGCCGGTTGCGTACCGCGAGACGAGGTCGACCGCCGCGGAGTAGACGTCGTCAGGTGTCACCACCTGCTCGACCAGGCCGATCCGCAGCGCTTCGTCGGCACCGACGAAGCGACCCGAATAGACGAGATCCTTGGCCCGGGCCGGGCCGATCAACCGGGCCAGCCGCTGGGTGCCACCCGCGCCGGGGATGACACCGAGCAGGATCTCGGGCTGGCCGAACTTCGCGTTGTCACCGCAGACCCGGAAGTCGGCGGTGAGCGCCAGCTCGCAGCCACCACCCAGGGCGTAGCCGGTGACCGCCGCCACGACAGGCTTCGGGATCCGGGCAACAGCCGTGAAGGCCGAGGACAGGGCAACAGCACGGTCGGCCATGTCGGCGTATCCCATGTCGGCCATCTCCTTGACGTCCGCGCCCGCGGCGAAAACCTTGTCGCCGCCGAAGAGCACGACCGCCCAGACGTCCCGGCGCTGCGTCGCCTCGTGTGCCACCGTCCTGAGCTGCTCCTGGACCGCGGTGTCGAGAACGTTCATCGGCGGCCGGTCCAGCCGGATCGTGCCGATGCCATCCGCCACCTCGAGGCGCACGAACTCACCCACGCCAAGCTCCTCCCGCTGATCTTGCGAGCTTAGACGGCGCTACCTGACGGTGATCGGGGCGCGGATGCCGTCGCCCTTCTCACCGGGCTTGCAGGCCACCTCGTAGCTGCCCGCCTGCAGGTACGCGCTCAGCGTCGCCGTGGTGCCGGGGCCGATGTGCTCCTTCTCCTCGACGACCTTCGTGAACCGTCCGTCCTGTCTGGCGTAGAGGTAGACCTCGGTGGTGCTCTTGCCGGTGTTGGAGATGGCGAAAGTGTTGTCGCCGGCCCTGAGCGTGGTCGTGGACAAGACGCAAGCGTTGTCGCTCGACGTGATCGTGGTCCGTTGCCCGGCGGCAGCCGAGCCGCCGCAGCCGGCGACGGCGGCGCAGGTCAGGGCGACGGCGGAGAGGACCAGCGAGGTCGAGAGCATCGTGGGGGGCATGCGGACGTAACTCCTGTCGGCATTTGACGGGCTGGGTCGGCCGGCTAGCTGGTCAGTGGCTGACCGCGGTCGACGGCGTGGAGACCGGCGCGGTGATCCGGCGGGTGGTACGGGCCGGCATGAAGAACAGCGTGAGCACCGGCACGACGTAGGCCAGCCAGACCGCCACCTGCAACCAGGTCGACTCGGGGCTGAACCCGAGAACGCCTTTCAGGATGGTGCCGTACCAACTCGTCGGCGGGACGGCGGCGGAGACGTCGAACGCCACGCTGGTCAGACCGGGCAGCAGGCCGGCCTCCTGCAGGTCGTGCACGCCGTAAGCAAGGACGCCGCCGACCACCACGACGAGCGCCGCGCCGGTCCAGCGGAAGAACGTCGCGAGGTTGAGCCTGACCGCCCGGCGGTAGATCAGGTAACCGATCGAAACGGCCGTCGCGAGGCCGAGGGCAGCACCGATCAACGGCTGGGTGGTCTGCCCGGTGGCCTTGACCGCAGTCCAGAGGAACAGCGCAGTCTCGAGGCCCTCCCGGCCGACGGCGAGGAGGGCGGTGAGCGCCAGGGCGCCGGTGCCCATGGCCAGCGCCGCGTCCAGGCGGCCCTGCAACTCGGACTTGAGGTAACGAGCCGTGCGCCGCATCCAGAAGATCATCCAGGTGACGAAGCCGGCCGCCACGATCGACAGCCCACCGGCAAGCGCCTCCTGTGCGCGGAACGACATGGTCGCGGAGGCGAAGCTCAGCAACGCCCCGAAGGCCAGGCTCACCGCCACGGCTCCCGCGACGCCGGCCCAGATCGGCGGCAGCTTGCGGCGGTTGCCGGTCTGCACGAGGTAAGCGACCAGGATGCCGACGACCAGGGCGCCTTCGAGCCCTTCGCGCAGGCCGATCAGGAAGTTGGCGATCACTGCTCTCGGCTCCTCAGGGTCGGTCAGTGTTGGTGAGGCTTACCTAACTCCATGCCCACCTAACAAGAGTTCGGCCCGAGTGCGCAAGAGGATGTCCCAACCCGCCGGCGAATGTGTCCGGCGAGTCTCCGACGAACTCAGTAGCCGGGACCGGTGCGGGCGAACCACCGTCGGCCGGCGCGCTCGATCAGCAGCGGAAGGCCGTAGGCAGCCGACAGGTGCCGGGCAGTGAGCACGTCGCCGAGCAGCCCCTGAGCGACGATCCCCCCGTCGCAGAGCAGCATGCCGTGGGTGAAACCCGGCGGGATCTCCTCGACGTGGTGGGTGACCAACACGATGGCCGGCGAGTCCGGGTCCTCGGCAAGTGCCGTCAGCCGACGCAGCAGGTCTTCCCGGCCGCCCAGATCCAGCCCAGCCGTCGGCTCGTCGAGCAGCAGCAACTCAGGGTTGCTCATCAGCGCCCGGGCGAGTTGCACCCGCTTGCGCTCCCCCTCGGACAGGGTGCCGTAGGTGCGCTCGGCCATCCCCGCGCAGCCGACCTGCTCCAACAGGTAGCGGGCCCGGGACTCGTCCGGGTGGCCGTACTGCTCACGGAAGCGTCCGGCCACGGCATAGGACGCCGTCACGACGGCATCCAGGACCGGCTCGCGGGTGGGGATCCGGCCCGCGCTGCCGGCCGTCGAAAGGCCGATCCGCGGCCGGAGGTCGAACACGTCGACATGTCCGAGTTGCTCCCCGAGCAGGCTCACGCTGCCCTCGGTCGGGTGCAACTGGGCGGCGGCCAGCTGCAGCAACGTCGTCTTGCCGGCGCCGTTGGGCCCCAGGATCGCCCAGCGCTCGTCGAGCTCGACGGTCCAGTTGACGTCGTGCAGCAGGGTGCTGCCCCCTCGCCGCACAGCCACGTCCCGGAAGGAGATGACCACGTCGGCGTGAATGGCGGGTGCGGACACGGCCTCTATCCAACAGCACACTCGGGGGGGCCCTGCGCCGCAGTCCGCCGACACCCGGGCACCGGGCCGGCTCCCCGCCGGCGATCTACGGGCGATCTATGGTGGTCCCCCGACGGGAGGACGGACTCATGGCCGAGGTCGCCTGGCCCACCCCTGTGCCGTCGGCCGACATCCTGCAGCACGTGCCGACCCGGTGGAGCGCCGGCCGGGCCGACGCCCCACCGCTGGGAGCCACCTACGACGGCCGCGGGGCCCATTTCGTCCTGTGGTCGGAGGCGGCCGAGGCAGTCGAGTTGTGCTTGTTCGGTGCCGACGGCGCCGAGACGCGGATCGGGCTCACCGAGACGACGGATTGCGCCTGGCACTGCTACGCCGCCGGAGTGCGTCCCGGGCAGCGCTACGGCTACCGCGTCCACGGCCCCTACGACCCGTCGCGTGGCCACCGCTGCAACCCGGCCAAGCTCCTGCAGGACCCGTACGCGCGTGCGATCGACGGCGAGCTGGACCCGAACGCTGCGGTGTTCGGCGCCGCCGGCGACCCCCTCGCCACGACCGCGGACCCGCGGGACTCCGCCGCGTTCGTGCCCCGGTCCGTCGTCGCGCACGACGACTTCGACTGGGGTGACGATCGCCGGCCCGCAGTGCCCTGGGCCGACACGGTGATCTACGAATTGCACGTACGCGGGTTCACCCGCCGGCATCCGGAGGTGCCGGCGCACCTGCGCGGCAGCTACGCCGGCCTCGGCCACCCGGCCGCCATCTCGCACCTGACCACGCTCGGGGTGACCGCCGTCGAGTTGCTGCCGGTGCATCAGTTCGTCTCCGAGCCGGTCGTGACGCGCCGGGGGCTGACCAACTACTGGGGCTACAACACCCTGGCCTTCTTCGCGCCGCACGCCGGCTATTCCGCCGGCGGCGGTGGCGGCGGCCAGATCCGGGAGTTCAAGGAGATGGTTCGCTCCCTGCACGCAGCCGGCCTGGAGGTCATCCTGGACGTCGTATACAACCACACCGCGGAGGGCGGGGAGGACGGCCCGACGCTGAGCTTCCGCGGCATCGACAACCGCGCCTACTACCGGCTGAAGCCCGGTGACCCGCGGCGCTACACCGACTATTCCGGGTGCGGGAACACCCTCGACCTGCGCAGACCGGCCATGCTGCGGCTGGCGCTGGATTCCTTGCGCTATTGGGCCGGCGAGATGCACGTCGACGGTTTCCGCTTCGACCTGGCTCCGGCGCTGGCGCGCTCGTTTCACGACTTCGACCGGCGCTCCGCCTTCTTCGCCGCGATCCACCAGGATCCGGTGCTTTCCCGGGTGAAACTGATCGCCGAGCCGTGGGACGCCGGGGACGGCGGCTACCAGGTCGGCCGCTTCCCCACCCCGTGGTCGGAGTGGAACGGTGCCTACCGCGACACGGTGCGGACATTCTGGTCCGCCGCGCCGGTCGGCGTACGTACCCTCGGCTCCCGGCTCTCCGGATCCAGCGACCTGTACCAGGAGCCGGGGCGGGCCACCTTCGCGTCCGTCAACTTCGTCACCTCCCACGACGGCTTCACCCTGCGCGACCTGGTCAGCTACGAGCGCAAGCACAACGAGGCCAACCAGGAGAACGACGCCGACGGCGAGCACGACAACCGGTCCTCCAACAACGGGGCAGAAGGCGAAACCCCGGATCCTGAGGTGAACGCGCTACGCCGCAGGACGGTCCGGAACCTCCTGGCGACCCTGCTGGTGTCGACCGGGGTTCCGATGATCACCGCCGGTGACGAGATGTGGCGAACCCAGCGTGGCAACAACAACGCCTACTGCCACGACGACGAGACCTCCTGGGTGGACTGGCAACTGGACGGCGGAGAGCTGGAGGGGGCGCGCGACCTGCTGGCCTTCACCCGGCGGCTGATCGCGCTGCGGGCCGCCTCCCCAGTGCTACGCCGGCCGGCATTCTTCAGCGGGCAGCCCGCAGCAGACGGCGTGAAGGACCTGGCGTGGTTTCGCCCGGACGGCGGCGAGCTGACCCACGACGACTGGCACGCGGGATCGGCCCGGACGCTGGGGATGTATCTCAACGGCCGTGCCCTCCACCGGGGCGGACCGCGGGGCGAGCCGGTGGTCGACGACAGCTACCTGGCGATCTTCCATGCGGGCCAGGAGACGGTGGCGTTCACCCTGCCGGGCCGGGCGTGGGCCGTCGGCTACCAGGTGGTGTTCGACACCGCCGTCGACGACCCCCCTGCGGCCGCGGGCGAGGAGATCCAGTTGACCGGCCGGTCGGTCGTGCTGCTCCGCGCGCTGCGCTGATGCTCCGCAGCCGGCGCGGCCGTCTGGCTAAGGTCTTCGGCATGCAGACGACCCTTCGCGGCGCGTCGGTGCTGCTGCGACCCACGACCGACGCCGACATCGGCGAACTGGTCCGGATCCGGACGACACCGCAGGTCTTCGCACGCTGGCGCGGGGGCCCGGACATGGCGGCCACCGTCGCGGCGGAAATCGGCGATGACGACGAGGTCACCTTCGTCATCGAGTACGGCGGCCGGATCGTCGGCGCCGTCCAGTACGGGCAGGAAACCGAGCCGGACTACCGGCACGCCAGCATCGACATCTACTTGGACCCCGACGTGCACGGCCGGGGACTCGGCACAGATGCCGTGCGCACCGTCGCCCGGCACCTCATCGCCGACCTGGGCCATCACCGGGTGGTGATCGACCCGGCCGCCGACAACGCCGCGGCCATCGCCTGCTACGCCAAGGTCGGCTTCCGCCCGGTCGGCGTCATGCGCGACTACGAACGCGACCCGGACGGCACCTGGCACGACGGCCTGCTGATGGACCTGCTGGCCGAGGAGTTGACCGGATAGACCACGGTGGAGAGCCGCCTGCCGCCCGGCACGCTCCCGCCCGATCAGGGCCGTCAGGCGAGGGTGACCAGGCCGAGCTCGGCCGGGCTGGACACCATCTCGTGGACCGGCAGCACGCGTACGGTGTAGCCGAAGGCACCGGGCCGCTCCAACGGGATGTCGCCCTCGAAGAAGTGTGAGGCGCCCAGCGTGTCGGAGCACTCGGCACCGTCGACGTCGGACAGCGGGATCCGGGTGATGTCGTGCAGCGTGTCGGTGTCGTCGACCCGGCCGTAGGCAGCCTGCACATCGACATCCGACGGTGATATCCCGTCGAGCACGACCTCCGCGCGCAACCGCAGCGTGGCCCCGAGCTCGGGGGTGTCGCCGACACCCCACGACTCCACGTGCACCACCCGCACGAGAGGCCAGCCCTTGTGCACCCGATCGGCCCAGCGGGCGAGATCGCGCGCCCCGGCGAAGGAGTCGGCCGCGAGCCGGCCGGCTGCCTCCGCGGCCGGCCGGTAGTAGCGCTCGACGTATTCGCAGACCATCCGTGAGGCAAGCACCTGCGGCCCGAGGGAGGCGAGGGTGTGCCGCACCATCTCCACCCAGCGCAGCGGCACACCGCCTTCGGCGTGGTCGTAGAAGCGCGGAGCCACCTGCATCTCGATCAACTCGTAGAGGGCCGCCGCCTCGAGGTCGTCGCGCCGCTCGCTGTCCGAAACGCCGTCGGCCGTCGGGATCGCCCAGCCGTTGGCGCCGTCGTACAATTCGTCCCACCACCCGTCGCGGATGGAGAGGTTGAGGCCGCCGTTGAGCGCGGACTTCATCCCCGATGTGCCGCAGGCCTCCAGCGGGCGCAGGGGGTTGTTGAGCCAGACGTCGCAACCCCAGTAGAGGTACTTCGCCATCCCGATGTCGTAGTCGGGCAGGAACACGATGCGGTGGCGCACGTCGGGGTTGTCGGCGAACCGGACCATCTGCTGCAGCAGGGCCTTGCCGCTGTCGTCGGCCGGGTGGGACTTGCCCGCGATGACGATCTGGATCGGCCGCTCCCGGTCGAGCAGCAGCGCCCGCAGCCGCTCCGGGTCGCGCAGCATGAGAGTGAGCCGCTTGTACGACGGCACTCGGCGGGCGAACCCGATGGTGAGCACCGCCGGATCGAACAGCTTCGACACCCACCCCAGCTCGGCCTCGGTGGCCCCACGGTGCAGCGCGGAATCCCTCGTCCGCCGCCGGACCTCCTCGACCAGCCGCTCTCGGAGCCGGCGCCGCAGCGTCCACACGGCCTCGGCCATCGCGTCCGGCGCGGTCCGGTCGCTGCTGCGCTTGCCGTAGGCCCGCAGGCCGGTCGCGTCCTTGGGCAGCTCCGGCACCTGCTCCGCCGCCAGTTCGAGCAACTCGCGGGCCACCCAGGTGGGGGCGTGCACGCCGTTGGTGACCGACCCGATCGGCACCTCGTCGGGCTCGAAGCCGGGCCACAGCCCGGCGAACATGTCCCGGCTCACCGCGCCGTGCAACCTGCTCACCCCGTTGGCCCGCTGGGCGAGCCGGAGGCCCATGTGGGCCATGTTGAAGATCTTGGGATCGGTCTCTGCCCCGAGTTCGAGGATCCGGTCGACCGGCACGCCAGGTGCGGCGTTGTCACCGCCGAAGAAGCGCTCCACGAGCTCGCGGGGGAACCGGTCGATACCGGCGGGCACCGGGGTGTGGGTGGTGAACACCGTGCCGGCCCGCACCATCGCCAGCGCCTCGTCGAAGGACAGCCCGCTGCCCCCGGCGAAGGGAGACACGGCAGAGGGAAGATCGGCAGAGGGAGGGATGGCAGAGGGAGGGATGGCGAACTCCCGGATCCGCTCCACCCCGAGGAATCCGGCGTGGCCCTCGTTGCTGTGGAAGACCTCCGGTGCCGGGCTGCCGGTGAGCTTGCAATAGGCCCGGATGGCGCGGACCCCGCCCACGCCGAGCAGCACCTCCTGCAGGATCCGGTGGTCGGCCCCTCCGCCGTAGAGGCGATCGGTCACCTGCCGGGAGACCTCGTCGTTGTCCTCGACGTCGGTGTCGAGCAGCAACAGGGGCACCCGGCCGACCTGGGCCTTCCACACCTGTGCGGTGAGCGTGCTGCCACTCGGCATCCCGACGCTGATCCGCACCGCGGCGCCGTTGGGGTCGGCGAGCAGGGTCAACGGCAGGCCGTAGGGGTCGATCGGCGGGTAGCGTTCCTCCTGCCAGCCGTCGGCCGACAGCGACTGGGCGAAGTATCCCGAGCGGTAGAGCAGACCGACGCCCAGGATCGGCACTCCCAGATCGGAGGCGGACTTGAGGTGATCGCCGGCCAGGATGCCCAACCCGCCGGAATACTGCGGGAGCACCTCGGTGATCCCGAACTCCGGCGAGAAGTAGGCGATGGCCCCGGGCAGCGACCCGTCGAGCTGCTGATACCACCGCGGCTCGGTCAGATAGCGGTGCAGGTCGTCGGCCGCCGAGCGCAGCCGGCCGAGGAAGTCCTCGTCCCGGCTCAGCGCGGCGAGCCGCTCGGCGGAGACCGCGCCGAGCAGCCGGACCGGGTCCTGCTGACAGGAGGCCCAGAGGGCAGGGTCGACGGCCTCGAACAGGTCCATCGACGCCGGGTGCCACGACCAGCGGAGGTTCATGACCAGCTCGTCGAGTGCGGCAAGGGGCTCAGGCAACGCTGCGCGGACGGTAAACCGCCGAAGTGCTCTCACCAGCGACAACCTACCGGCAACGCCGGCGACGCTCGTCATCGCCGTGAGCACGGATCCCGGCGGGCGTCGGCCGCGGGTGGCAGGGAGAGCATCGCCCGATCCGACCGCGGTCGGTAAGGTCCGGATCCATGACTGGGCGACTGGGGCTGGTCGAGGTCGCCCCCATCGTGAGCTGCGGACGCTACCCGGCGCGAGCGGTGGTCGGCGAGGCCGTGCCGATCAGCGCGACCGTCTTCCGGGAGGGCCACGACGCGGTTGCGGCCAACGTGGTGTGGAAGGGGCCGGACGGCGTGCGGCGGCCGTTCACCAGGATGCGTCCGGGCGTCCCGGGCACCGACCGGTGGCACGCGATGATCACGCCCGACGAGCAGGGCCGGTGGACCTTCGTGGTCGAGGCGTGGAGCGATCCGGTGAGCAGCTGGCGGCACACCGTCGAGGTGAAGCTGGACGCGGGGCAGGGCGCCGAGGACCTCGACAACGACCTGCGCGACGGCGCGGCGTTGTTCGCCCGGGCCGCTCGCGGCGTGCAGGCCGAGTCCCGGCCGTGGTTGGAGCAGGTCACGGCGACCCTGGCCGATCAAGGTCCAGGCCTGGCGCAACGGGTGGGGCCCGCGCTCGACGAGGCGCTCCACGAACTGCTCGACGCCCACCCCGTCCGTGAGCTGGTCACCCGCTCGCCGACGTACGAGATCTGGGTCGACCGGCGGCGCGCGCTGTTCGGCGCGTGGTATGAGTTCTTCCCGCGCTCCGAGGGGGCGGTGGTCCCCGACGAGCGGATGGACGCGGTCGGGCCGCCCAGCCACGGCACGTTCGAGACGGCTGCACAGCGGCTTCCCGCCATCGCCGAGATGGGCTTCGACGTGGTCTACCTGCCGCCCATCCACCCGATCGGCGAGGTCAACCGGAAGGGCCCCAACAACACGCTGATCGCCGGGGACTACGACGTCGGCTCCCCGTGGGCGATCGGAAGCAGCGCCGGCGGGCACGACGCCGTCCATCCACAGCTCGGCACCATCGAGCAATTCGACGCCTTCGTCGCGCGCGCCGCCGGGCTCGGCATGGAGGTCGCCCTCGACTTCGCCCTGCAGTGCGCTCCCGATCACCCCTGGGTGAAGGAGCACCCCGAGTGGTTCACCACCCGGCCCGACGGCACGATCGCCTACGCGGAAAACCCCCCGAAGCGCTACCAGGACATCTACCCGCTCAACTTCGACAACGACATGCCGGCCAGGGCGAAGGACCCCTGGCCGCTCTACGACGAGGTCCTGCGCGTGCTGCGGCACTGGATCGCCCATGGCGTGCGGATCTTCCGGATCGACAACCCGCACACCAAGCCGCTGAACTTCTGGCACCGGCTGATCTGGGAGGTCAAGAAGACCGATCCCGACGTGCTGTTCCTCGCCGAGGCGTTCACCCGGCCGGCGATGATGCACACCCTGGCCAAGATCGGCTTCACCCAGTCGTACACCTACTTCACCTGGCGCACGGCCAAGTGGGAGCTGGAGGAGTACGGCCGGGAGTTGGTCGCCGCCGCCGACTACATGCGACCCAACTTCTTCGTCAACACCCCTGACATCCTGCACGCCAGCCTGCAGCACGGCGGGCCGCCGATGTTCAAGATCAGGGCCGTGCTCGCTGCCCTCCTCTCCCCCACCTGGGGTGTCTACTCCGGCTACGAGCTGGGCGAGCATCGGGCGGTGCGCTGGGGCAGCGAGGAATACCTCGACTCCGAGAAATACCAGTTGCGGCCACGTGACTGGGCCGGTGCCGTCCGCGAGGGGCGCACGCTGGCTCCGTACCTCGCCCGACTGAACCAGATCCGCCGCGAGCACCCGGCCCTGCAGGCCCTGCGCAGCCTGCGATTCCACCACGTCGACAACGACGGCGTCATGTGCTGGTCCAAGCGCGACCCCGGCACGTCGGACGCGGTGATCTGCGTCGTCAACCTCGACCCGCACGGTGCCCGGGAGGCGACCGTCAGCCTCGACCTGCCCTCGCTGGGGATGGACTGGAACGAACGCTTCCTGGTCGTCGACCAGGTCACCGGCGAGACCTTCGACTGGGGCCAGCACGACTACGTGCGACTCGACCCGTTCGTGGAGCCGGCGCACATCCTGTCGGTGCGCCGGTGGCAGTCATGACCGACCGCCAGATTGACGTCGCGAACAATTCGGCCGAAGGGTCCCACGACCCCGAGTGGTTCAAGCGGGCCGTCTTCTACGAGGTGCTTGTCCGCGCCTTCGCCGACGACAACGGCGACGGGACCGGCGACCTGCGCGGGCTGATGTCCAGACTGGACTACCTGTCCTGGCTGGGCGTCGACTGCCTGTGGCTGCCGCCGTTCTTCGCCTCGCCGCTGCGCGACGGCGGCTACGACGTCAGCGACTTCCTGGCAGTGCTGCCGGAGTTCGGCGACCTCGGCGACTTCGTGCAGTTCGTCGACGCCGCCCACGACCGCGGGATGCGGGTGATCATCGACTTCGTCACCAACCACACCAGCGACCAGCACGCGTGGTTCCAGGCCTCCCGCACCGATCCGGACGGCCCCTACGGCGACTTCTACGTGTGGTCGGACACCGACACCGGCTATCCCGACGCACGGATCATCTTCGTCGACACCGAGGCGTCCAACTGGACCTTCGACCCGGTGCGCAAACAGTATTACTGGCACCGGTTCTTCTCCCACCAGCCGGACCTCAACTACGCCAACTCCCGCGTCCAGGACGCCGTCCTGCAGGCGCTCACCTTCTGGCTCGACCTGGGCATCGACGGATTCCGCCTCGACGCGGTGCCGTACCTGTTCGAGGAGGAGGGCACCAACTGCGAAAACCTCAAGCAGACCCATGAGTTCCTCAAGCGGGTCCGGGCCGAGGTCGACCGGCTCTACCCCGACCGGGTCCTGCTCGCCGAGGCCAACCAGTGGCCGTCGGACGTCGTAGACTACTTCGGCGACGCCAGCGTGGGCGGCGACGAGTGCCACATGGCGTTCCACTTCCCGGTCATGCCGCGGCTGTTCATGGCGGTGCGCCGGGAGTCGCGATTCCCCATCTCGGAGATCATGTCCCAGACGCCCCGCATTCCGGCCGGCTGCCAGTGGGGCATCTTCCTGCGCAACCACGACGAGCTGACGCTCGAGATGGTCACCGACGACGAGCGTGACTACATGTGGAGCGAATACGCCAAGGACCCCCGGATGAAGGCCAACATCGGCATCCGCCGCCGGCTGGCGCCGCTGCTCGACAACGACCGCAACCAACTCGAGCTTTTCACCGCGCTGCTGCTCAGCCTGCCGGGGTCCCCGGTGCTCTACTACGGCGACGAGATCGGCATGGGCGACAACATCTGGCTCGGTGACCGCGACGGCGTGCGCACGCCGATGCAGTGGACGCCCGACCGCAACGGCGGCTTCTCCTCGGCCGATCCGGGCCGTCTCTACCTGCCGGTGATCATGGATCCGATCTACGGCTACCAGGCGCTCAATGTCGAGTCCGAGAGCAACAACACCTCGTCATTGCTGCACTGGAACCGCCGGATGATCCAGATTCGCAAGGAGCACCCGACCTTCGGCCTGGGAGACTACGCAGAGCTGGGCGCGTCGAATCCATCGGTGCTGGCCTTCACCCGTACCTTCGGCGACGACGTCGTCCTCTGCGTCAACAACCTCTCCCGGTTCCCGCAGCCGGTGGAGCTGGACCTGCGCCGCTATGAGGGTTCGACCCCGATCGAGCTCACCGGACGGGTGCACTTCCCCCGGATCGGCGAACTCCCGTTCCTGTTGACCCTGCCTGGGCATGGCTTCTACTGGTTTCAGATCCAGCAGACCGAGGGATGAGCGTGACGTCGAATCAGCACGGGCCACCCGGACTTCCCGAGCTGCTGGCCGACTGGCTGCCGCGACAGCGGTGGTTCGGCGGCAAGGACCGTGGGGTCTCGTCGGTCAAGGTCGAGCGATCCGTGGCCCTGCGCGTCGGCGACCCCGAGCTGCACCACATGGTGGTCCGGGTGGCCGCACCGGGCAATACGGACGCCGATCGCGCCGCCGCGCGCTACCAACTGCTGGTCGGAATCCGCCGGGACCGGCCCGAGCGGCTCGACCACGCGGGCATCGGGTCGCTCGGCGACCGCTTCGCCTATGACGCCGCCGCGGACACCGAGCTCACCACGGTCCTGCTGGAGCTGATCGCGCGGGGCGCCAGGATCGACGGCCTGCAGTTCACCGCGGAGCCCGGCGCGGAGCTCGACGTGACCCAGCCGAGCCGGGTGTCCTCGGCCGAGCAGAGCAACACTTCGCTGGTCTACGGCGAGTCCTACATCCTCAAGATCTTCCGGCGGCTCAGCGAAGGACGCAATCCCGACCTGGAGTTGCACCGGGCGCTGGCATCGGTGGGCTGCCAGCACATCGCCGCACCGCTGGGCGCCATCGAGAGTGTCCCGGGCGGCGACCGGCCGGACACTTCCTACGGGATGCTGCAGGTCTACGTCGCCAACGCCGCCGACGGGTGGCACATGGCCACGACGAGTGTGCGTGACCTCTATGCCGAGGGCGACCTGCACGCCGACGAGGTCGGCGGTGACTTCGCCAGTGAGGCCGGCCGGCTCGGCGAGGCTACCGCCCACGTGCACCAGAACCTCGCCACGGCGCTGGGCTCCGGGCTGGCCGGCCCGGAACAGGTTCGGGACACCGCGCAACGGATGCGCGACCGGCTGGCGGCCGCCCTGTCGGTGGTGCCCGACCTGCTGCCTTACGCGGAGGGCATGCGGGCGGCCTACGACGAGGTGGCCGGCCTCACCGAGCCGGTGCCCACGCAGCGGGTGCACGGTGACTTCCACCTCGGCCAGGTCCTGCGCAGCATGACGGGCTGGGTGCTGATCGACTTCGAGGGCGAGCCGGCTCGCCCGATCGCCGAGCGCACCGAGTTCATGTCGCCGCTGCGCGACGTGGCCGGCATGCTGCGGTCCTTCGACTACGCCGCCCGCCACCTGCTGGCCGATCGGGCCGGGGAGCAGCATCTGGAATACCGCGCCCACGAGTGGGCCGAGCGCAACCGGGACGCCTTCTGCCTCGGCTACGCCGAGGAGGCCGGTGCCGATCCGCGCAAGCACGAGACGCTGCTACGCGCATTCGAGCTCGACAAGGCGGTGTACGAGGCAGTCTACGAGACCCGCAACCGACCCACCTGGCTGCCGATCCCGCTGGCCTCGATCGCCCGGCTGACCGGCCCTGACAACGGCTGATGACGGCAACGTGACGAGCACCCAGCACGCCGGCGCCGACCCGGGCCGCAGCGTGCTCGCCCGGCTGGTCGCCGGGACACTGTCCGATCCGCACTCCGTCCTGGGCGCGCACCCGATCGCCGGCGGGGGCAGCGTGGTGCGCGCGCTGCGCCCCGACGCCCGGGGCGTGACGCTGCTCGCCGACGGACGGCGCTACCCGATGGAGTTGCTGCACGAGGCCGGCGTGTTCGGGACGGTGGTCGCCGGCCAGGTCGGTGACTACCGCCTGGAGGCCGAATACACCAGCGGGATCTACGTCGTCGACGATCCGTACCGTTGGCTGCCGACGCTGGGCGAGATCGACATGCACCTCATCGCCGAGGGCCGGCACGAGGAGCTGTGGAACGTACTGGGCGCGCACGCCAGGAGCTACGACACCCCCGGCGGCCCGGCCACCGGCACCTCCTTCGCCGTGTGGGCCCCCAATGCGCGCGGTGTGCGGATCGCCGGCGACTTCACCTGGTGGAACAGCCTGTCGCTGCCGATGCGCTCACTCGGCTCCACCGGTGTCTGGGAGCTCTTCGTCCCCGGAGTGGGCGTCGGCGCACACTACAAGCTGCACGTGCTCGGGGCCGACGACACATGGCGGGAGAAGGCCGACCCCTTCGCATTCGCCACCGAGCGGCCACCCGGGTGGGCATCGGTCGTTTACGAATCGACGCACGAGTGGAAGGACGCGGACTGGCTCGAGCAGCGGGCCGCCACCCAGCCGGTTTCGGCGCCCATGAGCATCTACGAGGTGCATCTCGGCTCCTGGCGGAAGGGCCTGACCTACACCGAGCTGGCCGACCAACTGGTCGACTACGTCGTCGAGCAGGGCTTCACCCACGTGGAGTTCCTGCCGGTGGCCGAGCATCCCTTTGGCGGCTCCTGGGGATACCAGGTCAGCTCCTTCTACGCCCCCACCGCGCGGTTCGGCTCGCCGGATGACCTGCGCTACCTCGTCGACCGGCTGCACCAGGCCGGGATCGGCGTGATCGTCGACTGGGTGGCCGGGCACTTCCCCAAGGATATCTGGGCGCTGGGCCGCTTCGACGGCACTCCGCTGTACGAGCACGCCGACCCGCGGCGCGGCGAGCAGCCCGACTGGGGCACGTACATCTTCGACTTCGGCCGCCGTGAGGTGCGCAATTTCCTGGTGGCCAACGCGGTGTTCTGGCTGCACGAATTCCATTTCGACGGGCTGCGGGTCGACGCGGTGGCGTCGATGCTCTACCTCGACTACTCCCGCCAGCCCGGCGAGTGGGCGCCCAATATCTATGGCGGGCGGGAAAATCTGGAGGCGGTCAGCTTCCTGCAGGAGATGAACGCCACGGTCTACAAGCGGGTGCCCGGCGTGGTCACGATCGCCGAGGAATCCACCTCGTGGCCGGCGGTGTCCCGGCCGACGCATCTCGGCGGGCTCGGGTTCGGGTTCAAGTGGAACATGGGCTGGATGCACGACACGCTCGAATACCTGCAGCACCCACCCATCTACCGCTCCTTCCACCATCATCAGCTCACCTTCTCGATGATGTACGCCTACACCGAAAACTTCGTCCTGCCGCTGTCGCACGACGAGGTGGTGCACGGCAAGGGCTCGCTGGTCCGCAAGATGCCCGGTGACCGCTGGCAGCAATTGGCCAATCTCCGCGCGCTGCTGGCCTACATGTGGGCGCATCCAGGCAAGCAACTCATCTTCATGGGAATCGAGATCGCCCAGGAGGCCGAGTGGGCCGAGGGCCGCTCGCTGGACTGGTGGTTGCTGGACAACGCCGACAACCGCGGCGTGCAGCGCTTGGTACGTGACCTCAACGCCGCCTACCGCGCCGTCCCGGCACTCTGGTCGCAGGATCCCGAGTCGGCCGGCTTCGCGTGGATCGACGCCAACGACGCCGGGAACAACGTGTTCAGCTTCCTGCGCTACGGCTCCGACGGCTCCATCGTCGCGTGCATCGCCAACTTCGCCGGGATCCCGCACAACAGCTACCGGCTCGGGCTGCCACGGACCGGCCGGTGGCAGGAAGTCATCAACACCGACGCCGAGACCTACACCGGCTCGGGGGTCGGCAACCTCGGTGCGGTCGAAGCGACCGACGAGCCGTGGCGCGGTCTGCCGGCCTCGGTTTCGTTGCGGCTGCCACCCCTCGGCACGTTGTGGCTGCACCACCCCGGCGAGCCCCTGGGGGAAGGCAGCGGCACCGCCGCCGATCAGCGCAGCGACAGCCCGGTCTGAGGCGGTGAGGATGCGCCGCAACCTGACCGGTTTGTCCGTCTGGTCGCGGAGACACGGTGCCCCCGCCCCCGCTAGGGTTTGCCGGTGGTGACACGCCGGACGATCGCTGTGGCGGTGGCCCTGGTCATGCTCGGGGTGGGCGACGTGCTGGTCCTGGCGTCAACAGCCTCGACGGCCTCGGGAGTCGGCGCCGGCAACCCCAGCACGGTGACCGTGGCCAATCCGATCCGGGTGCGCGCACTGGACAACATTTCGGACGGGGTGCTGCGCACCAAGGTGACCTACACCGGCTCCACCGCCCGTGCCGAGGCGTCGACGGGCGCCACCATCGGCCTGGCCGCCGGATTCCGGTTCAAGCTGTCAACCTGCCTCACCTACCATCGCCAGGGCAGTGCACCGGTCGCGCAGTGCACCGATCGTCTGGTCGACACCCGCACCAGCCGGGCGACGATCCGCACCAGCGCTCCGGTGGTGCGATCGGCACGCCTGCCGAGGCCCGGTGGCGCCGGGCGAGCGCGTGCCACCTGGGCCTACTTCGCCGGCTATGCCCAGCTGAGCTACCTCGACGGCGGCAACTACCGGCTGATCGCGCATTCCTGGCCGGACGACGGGCTGCGGGGAGCGGCCGTCGCGCTGGCGGCCCGACACCAGGCGCCCCCACGCCAGGGAGCTTTGGCGCTCCCCCCCAATGACGAAGTCGCTCCCGACGGCAGCTATTCGGGGGCGGTCAACACCGGCCGCCCCGACAGCATCTGCCGGCCCGAGCCCAGCCCCGCCGACGGATCGCTGCAGCCCGGCGTCACGGTCCGGCATCCGGCCTATCCGCGTGCGCCGGCCTACTACGAGGTCGGCAGCCCGACCGGGGCCTTCGCCGGTGAGCAGCCCCTCGGCGTGATGCTCGTCATCCACGGCGGCGGCTGGTACTCCACCGGCCCGGGGGCCACCCTGTCCGGCCGGCCGGCAGCCGATCGGTGGCGCGCGCGGGGTTGGACCACCGTCAACGTCAGCTACCGCGCCTGCGGACAGAGCCTCAGCGACGTGCTGTGGTTCTACGACCGGACCCGTTCCTGGGTCGGCCGATCGGGGATCGTCTGTGCCAGCGGCGCATCCGCCGGCGGGCACCTCGCACTGACGCTGGCCAGCAGGCGCAAGGGGGTCTACTGCGTCGTCAGCGACGGCGGCCCGACGGATCTGCTCAGGGTGCAGGATCAGGTCGCCTTCAACCCGGGCAGTGGAGCGGTCGACCAGAACAACGGCGGTCGCGTGCTGCACAACATCGCGGCCGCCGCCTTCGGAGCGGAAAACCTCGCCCAGGTCAGCCCGGCGCTGTTGGCACCCCGATACCTCAAGAACACCCGGGTGCTGCAGGCGTTCGCCGCCGACGACCCGCTCGTCCCGTTCGAGCAGGCCACCGAGCTGGGCAATGCCATGCTGGCGGCCAACGCGGACGCGTACGTCGACAGCGTGCAGTTGCGGCCGGGTCCGGTGTCCTTCGTGCACGCGAAGGTCAGCCGGGCCGCACTCGCCGACCTCTTCGCCCGGGAGGAGCGGCTCGTGGCCCCCATCGCGGCATGCCGCCGCACGTCACCGCTGCCGGAGGTCAGCGGGCGCTGGACGCGCTTGCCCGCACCATCGTCCGAATCTGCCGCAGCACCACGGACAGCGTCGCCAGGTCGTAGGTAGTCTCTTCCGCGAGCTCGCCCAGGCTGTTCTGGACCCGGGCCAGGCTGCTCGCGTTGACCTGCTCCCATTCGGTGATCCGGCTGCCGGCGTCGCCGGCCGAGGTCGTGTCGAGGACCTCAGCGGTGAACTCCGCCAACGCCGCGTAGAGGTCGTAGCGCAGGGCAGAGCGCGCCAGTGAATGCCACCGGTCGCCGCGGTCGAGCTTGGCGATCCGGTCCAGCAGGTCGTCCATCCGGAAGTGCTCGGACAACACGAAGTACAGCCGCCCGACCTCGTACAGGGTGGCTGACCGCCCAGTGGTCACCTCGACGATGTCGAGCAGGGAGAAGGCGTCGAGCAGCCCGGCGACCATCAGCGCCAGCTCCTCGGGCACGCCCTGCGCGACGAGATCGGCCGCGTCGGCGCGCAGCCGGTCCGCCTCGCCCGCCACGAGCAGCTCGGGAACCCGTGCCATCAGGGCCTGCACCCCTGGCCGGAAGTAGGCGACCTCGGCCTCGATGTCGAGCGGGTGCCGGCGGTTTTGCAACAGCCAGCGGGTGGCCCGGTCGAGCAGGCGGCGGATCTGCAGGTAGAGCTTGGTCTGCGCCTCCGTGCTGACATCGCTGTCCAGCGCCTCGATCGCCGACCACAGCGCTGGCAGCCCGAAGACCTCGCTCGTGACCAGATACGCCCTGGTCACGTCGACCGGCGACACACCGGTCTCCTCCACGGCCCGGAAGACGTATGTCGTGCCGCCCCGGTTGACCATGTTGTTGACGAGTTGGGTCGTGACGATCTCGCGGCGCAGCGGATGATCGGCCATCAGACTCCCGAAGCGTTCGCGCAACGGCGTCGGGAAGTAGGTGTGCAGCGATCCCACCAGCGAGGGGTCCTCCGGCAGCCCGGTCAGGGTGATCTCGTCCTCGAGCACGATCTTGACGTACGCCATCACCACGGCGAGCTCAGGTGATGTCAGGCCGAGATCGGCGGTCTCTCGCTCGGCGAGCACCTCGTGGTCCGGCAGGAATTCCAGCCGGCGATCCAGCCGCCCGCGCTGTTCCAGGTCACCGAGCAGGCGACGGTGCACCGAGAGCATGGCATGTGCCTGGGCCCGCGCGTTGCCCAGCGCCACGTTCTGGTCGTAGTTGTCCCGCAGCACGAGGGCTGCCACCTCGTCGGTCATCCCGCCCAGCAGCGCGTTGCGGTCGGCCGTGTCCAGGTCGCCGGCCTGCACTGCGGCGTCCAGCAGGATCTTGATATTTACCTCGCGGTCGGAGGTGTCCACACCGGCGGAGTTGTCGATCGCGTCGGTGTTGATGTGGCCGCCGGCCAAGGCATACTCGATCCGGCCTCGCTGGGTCAGACCCAGGTTGCCGCCCTCGCCCACCACCTTGCAAAGCAACTCGGTGGCATCGACCCGGACCCCGTCGTTGGCCTTGTCCCCTACCTCGCTGTGCGACTCGTCGGCGGCCTTGACGTAAGTGCCGATACCGCCGTTCCAGAGCAGGTCCACCGGCGCGGTCAGGATCCGGCGGATCAGATCGGCGGGGGCCAGCGCCTTGACCGACACGTCGAAGCCGAGGGCGCGCCGCACCTCGGGGGTGAGCGGGATGGACTTGGCCGAGCGGGGGTAGGTGCCGCCGCCGGCCGAGATCAACGTGCTGTCGTAGTCCGCCCAGCTGGAGCGTGGCAGGGCGAAGAGCCTGCGCCGCTCCTCATGGGAGATCTTCGCGTCCGGATCAGGGTCCAGGAAGATGTGCCGGTGGTCGAAGGCCGCCACCAGGCGAATGTGCTCCGACAGCAGCATGCCGTTGCCGAAGACGTCGCCTGACATGTCGCCGATGCCCACCACCGTGAACTCGACCGACTGGCTGTCGTGGCCGATCTCGCGGAAGTGGTGCTTGACCGATTCCCAGGCTCCCCGGGCGGTGATCCCCATAGCCTTGTGGTCGTAGCCGACGGAGCCGCCGGAGGCGAAGGCGTCGCCTAGCCAGAAGCCGGCGGTGATGGCGATCGAGTTGGCGATGTCGGAAAATGTGGCCGTCCCCTTGTCGGCCGCGACGACGAGGTAGCTGTCGTCGGCGTCATGGCGCACGATGTTGGGCGGCGGGACGACCCGGCCGCCGGCCCGGTTGTCGGTCACGTCGAGCAGCGCCGAGACGAACATCCGGTAGCAGGCGATCCCCTCGGCCTGCAATCTCTCCCGGTCGCCGGCGGCCGGTGGGCGCTTGACCACGAAGCCGCCCTTGGCACCGACCGGGACGATGACGGTGTTCTTGACCATCTGCGCCTTGACCAGCCCGAGCACCTCGGTCCGGAAGTCCTCCGGCCGGTCCGACCAGCGCAATCCGCCGCGGGCGACCGGGCCGAATCGCAGATGGACGCCCTCGACACGCGGCCCGTACACGAAGATCTCGTACTTCGGCCTGGGCCGGGGCAGATCGACGATTGCCTGCGGGTCGAGTTTCAGTGCCAGGTAAGGCTTGGGCCGCCCTTCCGATCCGCGCTGGTAGAAGCTGGTCCGGGTCGTCGCGCAGATTAATCCCAGCAGACTGCGCAGGATCCGGTCCTGGTCGAGGCTGACCACCTGGTCGAGCGCGTGCTCGATCTCGGCGGTGATCTCTTCCTGCCGACGGGCCCGGTCGGCTGCCGGGAAGGCCGGGTCGAAGCGCGTCTGGAACAGGTCGACCAGCCCCCGGGCGATCTCGACGTTCGACCGCACGGCCTGCTGGATGTAGTCCTGGCTGTACAGCGTGCCGACCTGCCGGAGGTACTTCGCGTAGGCACGCAGGACCACGGTCTGCTGCCAGGTGAGGCCGGCCGAGAGGACGAGGGCGTTGAAGCCGTCGACCTCGGACTCGCCCCGCCAGGCGGCGGCGAAGGCGTTGTGGAAGTTTTCGCTGACCGGGTCGACCGCCACGGGAGCGATCTGCTCCAACCCGAAGTCGTAGATCCACCCCTGGCTGCCGTCGTCGCGAACCAGCGCGTACGGCCGCTCGTCGATCACCCGCAGGCCGTGTGCCTGGAACAACGGGAGGACATCGGACAGCGACAGCGGGGCACCGACCCGATAGATCTTGAATCGCCGCTCGCCGGCCGTGGCGCCCGCCGGGGAGTAAAGACTCATGCCGAGGTCGTCGGGGTCCTCGAGCATCTCCAACCGCCGGAGGTCGGCCACCGCGGTGGTGGCCGGGAAGTCCTCCTTGTATGCCTCCGGGAATGCCTCGGCATAACGCTTCATCAGCGGTGGGGTGTGCTCCTCGCCGACCCGGTCGACCAGCGCGTCCCGCAGGTCCTCGTCCCAGGTGCGGGTCGCCACGGCGAGCCGCCGCTGGATCGCTTCGACGTCGATGACCGGCGGCTCGCCGGGAGCCGTACGTACGACGAAGTGCAGCCGGGCCAGCACCGACTCGCTCACCCGCGTGCTGTAGTCGACCGACGTGCCGTGGAGTTCTTCGAGCAGGATCTCCTCCATGCGCAAGCGCACCTTGGTGTTCCACCGGTCCCGCGGCAGGTAGACCAGGCAGGACCAGAAGCGGCCGTAGTCGTCCCGGCGCACGAACATCCGCAGCTCGCGTCGCTGCTGCAACGCCAGCACGCCCATCGCGATGTCGTACAGCTCATCGATCGAGGTCTGGAACAGCTCGTCCCGGGGATAGGTTTCGAGGATGGACCGCAGGTCCTTGCCGCTGTGGCTGTGCGGCGAAAAGCCGGAGCGGCGCTCGACCTCGGCGACCTTGCGGCGCACGACGGGCAGATTGCCGACGCTGTCGAGATAGGCCGCCGAGGCGAACAGCCCGAGGAACCGCCGCTCGCCGACCACCTGGCCGGCTCCGTCGAAGCGCTTGACTCCGATGTAGTCGAGGTAGACCGGCCGGTGCACGGTCGACCGGGAATTGGCCTTGGTGAGGATGAGCAGGCTCGGCTCGAGGGCCTTGTCGCGGTTCTGCGCCGGCATCTCGTTGAGGTCGTGCCGCTTGGTCGAGTCGCTGCGCAGGATGCCGAGGCCGGTGTCCGGGACCGCCTTGATCACATCCTTGCCGTCCTCGTCGACCCGCGCGTATTCCCGGTAGCCGAGGAAGGTGAAGTGGTGGTCGGCCAGCCAGCGCAGCAGGTCAGCAGCCTCGGCTACCTCCTCCGCCGGGTCAGGGGCCGAGGCGGATTCCAGCTCCTCGGCGAGCCGCAGCGCGGTTTCGCGCATCCGGGGCCAGTCGTGCACCGCCTCACGCACGTCGGTCAGCACCCGGCGCAGGTCGTTGACGATCGGGACGAGGCTGCCGTCGGCCTGCCGGTCGATCTCCAGGTGCATCCAGGATTCGACCAGGGTCCCCGGGGGCGCATGCTCCGGGTCGACGCCGCAGAGCACCTCGGTCAACCGGCCGAGCACCTCACGCCGCAGGACGAACTGGGGGTGCACCACCAGGTCGACGCCGATCTCCTGGCGGCTGAGTTCGGCGACAACCGAGTCGACCAGGAACGGCATGTCGTCGGTGATGATCTCCACGATGGTATGCGGCGAGTCCCAGCCGTGCGTTTGCACCGTCGGGTTGTAGATGCGGATCCGCACTTCGCCCACGAGGCGCTGCTGAGCCAACTCGCGCTGTGACCAGGCTGCGCCGGAAATCTCCTCGGGCAGGCGCTGGAGCAGATCCTCCGCCGCCACATGACGGTGGTAGGCGGCCAGGTAGTCGGCCCGCTGCTTATCGCCGCCCGGCGGAGCGGTCGTCGCCACCGCGGTTGAAGGCGCGCCGGCGGTGAGGGCCCGGGCGAGCAGCCGCTCCCTAGCGAGGTGGTCGGCACCTGCGGAGTCACCCACAGCGCACACCTCACAGTCTGCCGAGCCCTGACATGCACCCACCGACGGGGCTCCGCGCTGTCCAGACTACCGCTGCGCCGTCGGCGGCGCCGGTTGAACGCCTCGCTGCTCGTCGGCAATCCAGGCGCCGATCAGGCCGCTGAAGTGGGCCAGGAAACGGTCCTGCTCGGCGGCCGGATAGGTCGCCCGCACGGTGTCGGCCAGCAACCGGGCGAAGTCCGGCCCCGCCACCCATTCGAGAACCATCACGTCGAGGTGTGGCAGCCGGGTCGCACAGAACTCGGAGTAGCGCTCGGTCTCGAAGTATTCGTCGGCAATGGCCCGGTAGGCCTGCAGCTTCTCCTGATAAGACAGGTCCCGGCGGTCCGCCACCTCGAAGTAGCGTCGCGTGTCCAGGTCGATCCGCGGCTCGCGGCCGGTCGCCAGGCAGAAGACCGACCACCTGATCAGCGCCTTCATCGCCCACGGGAAGTAGTAGTGCAGGCTGGTGACCGCGACATCGGGGCAGGCGTTGGCGTAGTCGATCGGATGGACGTCGGAGCCGTGGATCAACGTTTCGCAGGAGTTGAACTCCCACCGGAAGAAGGCGTTGACCAGCCGGCCGATGGTCACCACCTCGTCACCGAGGTCGGAAGAGAGGAAGGAGTGATCGACGGCGTACCGGTCATGCATGGGTAGCTCGGGTCGGAACTTCATCACCATCGTCTCCGCGCCGATGGACAGCGACCGGGCGAACACGTCGTAACCCTCGACCGAAGCCTGCAGGTGCATCAGCATCTCACCGGACTCGTCGTAGGCCCGGTGGAGTGCCGCCCGGTCGACGATGCGCGACACACCGCGCCAGGCACCGCCGTCGTAGGGCTTCATGAACAGCGGGTAACCGATCCGGTCGGCGACCTCGTCGAGGTCGAAGGACTTGTTGTAACGCGCCGCGGTATAGGTGTACTTATCGTTCTCTATGGGGTTCTTGTACGGCACGAGCGACGTCGCAGGCACCTTGAGCCCCAGCCGCATCATGGCGCAGTAGGCCGCGTGCTTCTCCATCGACTGGAACGTGAAGGGACTGTTCAGCAGGTAGACGCCGTCCATCAGCGCGACCTTCTTCAGCCACTCACGAGGCACGTAGTACCAATACGCCAGCCGGTCGATGACCAGGTCGTAGCGCGGCTTGGACCGCAGATCGAAGGGCTCGATGGTGATCCGCTCGATGCCGAAGGTGTGGGTGGTGCCCGCCGGGCCGGCGACCGGACCGAGCCGGCGGACCAGCGCCTCGAAGGCGGTCGGCCAGTCGTCCTCCGTGCCGAGCAAGAGCCCGATCAGGTGCCTGGCGTCTGTCATGTCAGGCATCCAAGCACGCCACCGCTGTCCTGCGGCCCTCCCGCGGCAAGTTCCGGGAACCGTCGTCTCCCGGGCGGATACGACGCCTCCCGGGGCCTGCCGCCGCGTGGGGCATGTCGCCGCCCGACCGCGCGGGTAACCTGGCCGTCGTGCTGGACCATCTGTCGATCCAATGCCAGGACCTGGCCGCGAGTGCGGCCTTCTACGACACGGTGCTCGCGCCGCTGGGCGGGGGCCGGGTGATGGACTTCGGCGAGGTGATCGGCTACGGCCGGCCCGACCGGCCGACGTTCTGGATCGGCCCGGTGACCACCGGCGAGGCCGCCCGGGAGGTGCACGTCGCCTTCGCCGCCGACGACCGGGCAGCAGTCGAGGCATTCTTCGACGCCGCGGTCCTTGCCGGTGCCGAGGTGCTACACGGGCCGCGGGTCCGGCCGGAATATCACCCTGGCTATTTCGGCGCCTTCGTCCGCGACCCGGACGGCAACAACGTGGAAGCGGTCAGCCACGGACCGGTGTAACTGTCGGGGCGTGAGGCTGGATGGCACGCGCGGTGCATCCTGACATGAAATGGGGCACTCGTGCCGCAGGCAGGGCAGAGCTGACCGGGATCTCACAACCGGGCATTGCCAGCTGGGAGACGCGGCTCAGGCACGCGCTATAGACCGCGCGCACCGTCGTAGGCGTCGTGCGACAGCGCGGTCGATGCCCGAAGAACGGGCCGCTGCAGCTCAGAACAGGGCGGCGGAGAGGTCCCGGCGGGCCCTGGCCACCCGAGGATCGTCAGGCGGCAACACGTCGAACAGCGACAACAGTCGGGTACGGGCGGCGTCGCGATCGTCACCCCCTGAGCTGCGCACGCACGCGACGAGCCGGGCGAACGCCTGCTCCACCTCGCCCGAGAGCAGTTCCACGTCCGCGGCGAGCAACTGCGCCTCGATGTCATCAGGCTTGGCCGCGGCTGCCGCGAGCACAACGGCCGGGTGGGCTACCCCGGCGACGCGGCGGAACAGTGCCACCTGCGCCACGCCGGCGCCGGCCAGCCGATCACCTGGGCGGTCGGCAAGGACGGCGCGATAGCCGGCCTCGGCGGCGTCGGAATCGCCTTGCCGCAGCGCCTCCTCGGCCTGCAGGATCCGCTCGTCGAGTTGCGGGCCACCGGGCTCGCCGGCCGGCGGTTCGCCACCCTCGCCCGAGCGCACCGAAGCGACCGCATCGAGCAGGGCGGTGATCCACTGCCGCAGCTGAGCCTCAGGCATCACCCCAGTGAATTCACCGACGATCTGCCCGTCGATGATCGCCTTGACGGCGGGGATGCTCTGCACACCGACCGCGGACGCCAGCCCCTGATTGGCGTCGACGTCGACCCTGGCCAGCACCCACGACCCCCCGCCCTCGGCGGCCAGCTTCTCGATCATCGGGGAAAACTGCTTGCACGGCGCGCACCACTCGGCCCAGAAGTCGAGCACCACCGGCACCTGGCGCGAGCGCTCGATCACGTCGGTAGCGAAGGTGGCCTCCGTGACATCGACGACGGTGCCGTTGGCCCCGGGCGGCTGGGCCGGCGCCGGAGTGGCGGGGCGGCTCTTCAGGCTGGACAGGTCCACGGCACCGGCCAGGGCACCCGGTGGCATCGGTGGAACGGCCGTGCTGCGCGGCGGAACGGCGCCGCGACGCGGCGGCACCGGCGCACCGCGCGGCGACGTGGGTGCGCTGTGCGGTGACATCGGCGCGCGGGGCGGTTGCATGCCGTCCAGTCTCTCATCGCCTCGGCGAAACCGGCCAGCGACGCCGGGTCAGGACGTCCGGAGTGCTGCACCACAGGCGACCGGTGACGCTGACGGCGACCGGGTGGGGGAGGGCGCCGGTCGAGCGGAGTGCGGTGGGGTGAGTCGAGCAACAGCGAGGACGAACAGGGGCGAATACGGCCAATAGCCATTTCACGGACATCAGCCTAGGGCCGGACGCGCCACCGTTCGGCGAAGCGCTGCCGAGCCGTCGACCTGGCGTGCTGCACCCATCGGCATCGTGGCTGATCTGCCGGGCCATCCGGCCTTCGACCTTGTCGAGCAAACCGTGCTCGCGGCGTCCCACCGGGGACCGCCGGACGCCGTGATGCTCGTGGGGCTCCGGATCGAGCCGGCAACGACCGTCAGAAGACCGGAATTATGTCGTCGGGAGTGATGTCGGTGACGTCGACTCCGGAGATGTCCAGCTCCGGGATGGCCGGGAACTCGATCCCCCAGCGCTCCACGATCGCTCGCACCTTTGCCATGGCGACGCGCCAGTTGTCGGCCTGCTCGGCGTAGGACAGCACCCCGAGGCCGGCATCGCGGGCATGATCGATCAGCACGCGGTGGTTGGCCAGGAAGTACGGCGGCAGGTCCCAGAACTGACCCGGTGGCTCCCACAGGATCATCGACAGGAACACGAAACCGGCCCGCAGCTGGCGGGTGATGAGCACCTTGTGATCCTCGGAGAGACCCGGCCAATCCTTTTCGAGGATCGTCATGCAGATCTTGAGATGCCGGCTCTCGTCACGGCCGATCCGCTTGAAGACCTCCTCGAACACCGGATGCCTGGTGCCGGTCGCCATCATCCGGAACAGCGTGGAGGAGGCGACCTCACCCATCATGAACGACGTGAAGAGGACCGCCATCGGATACTTGCCGAGGGAGTTGTTGTAGCCCTGCCAGTAGCGGCCCCCGTTGTGGTAGAGCCATCCGATGTTGTTGTGAGCGGCCTGCTCAAGGTCGTCGCGTGGCTCCCAGCTCAGCGGGCCGCCCGGCCACAGCTTCTCGATCGCCCGCTGGCAGCACTCCTCATGGTTCATCTCGTCACGGGTGATGGAGAAGAAGCACTTGCGGACCGGATCCTCCTCGTGCACCTCGAAGGAATGGATCGTCGCCCTGGCGAACACCGCCGGGCCGCTGGCGTCGAAGTTGGCCAGCAACGCCCACCAATACATCATCCCGAGGCGCTGCTCGCGGGTGAAGTCGTCGGCCCGCAACTCGTCCCACGGCAGGTCAGCGGGGTTCCACAGCATCCGCTTCGACTTCTCGTAGATGTCCGCGAGAGCCTGGGTCTCTACCCGCCATTCCATCGGATAGATGTTCGGCTGAGGCACCTCCGGTGCCGGCCAGAAGCCGCCTTCGGGGACCGTGACGCTGTTGGCTCTACCGTCGTTCATTGGAGGTCACCTTTCGGGAACGCCTGCGGCGCTGTCTCATTGGACTCCAATCGGTGCGGGACCGCCCCCAAGGCCGGTGCTCAGAACCTCGCCCGCTCCGTGTAGACGCCCCACTCGGCACGCAGGGCGTCGCATACCTCGCCGAGGGTCGCCTCGGCCCGGACCGCCGCGAGCATCGCCGGGATCATGTTGTCGGCACTGCGGGCGGCAGCCACCATGGCATCGAGAGCGGCCTGCACCGCCGGCCCGTCGCGACCGAGCCGGCGACTGGCCAGCACCCGGTTTTGCTCGTGCTCCACCTCGTGACTCACCCGGAGGATCTCCAGCGGCTCCTCGACGGTCTTGGTGTGGCAGTTGACGCCCACCACCTTCTTGTCGCCCTTCTCGACCGCGAGTTGGTAGGCGAAGGCGGATTCGGCGATCTCGGCCATGAACCAGCCGTCGTCGATGCCGCGGAGCAGTCCGGAGGTGATGGTGCCGTCGCTGCCCATGTCGCGGATCTTGGCGAAGGTCCGCTCGGCCTCCTGCTCGAGGGTGTCGGTGAGCCGTTCGACGTACCAAGACCCACCGAGTGGGTCGGCGACGTTGACGACCCCGGTCTCCTCCATGATCACCTGCTGGGTCCGCAGCGCGATCTCGGCGGCCTTCTCGGACGGCAGTGCCAGCACCTCGTCGAGTGCGTTGGTGTGCAGCGAGTTGGTGCCGCCGAGCACGGCGGCGAGCGCCTCCACGGCGGTCCGGACGATGTTGTTGTCCGGCTGTTGCGCGGTCAGCGACACCCCGGCCGTCTGGGTGTGAAACCGCAGCCACTGCGCGCGTTCGGTCTTGGCCCCGTAGACGTCGCGCATCCAGCGGGCCCAGATGCGGCGGGCGGCCCGAAACTTGGCGATCTCCTCGAAGAAGTCGATGTGCGCGTCGAAGAAGAAGGACAGGCCGGGGGCGAACTGCTCGATGTCGAGGCCCCGGGACAGGCCCAGCTCGACGTAGCCGAAACCGTCGGCGAGGGTGAAGGCCAACTCCTGGGCGGCGGTCGAGCCGGCCTCCCGGATGTGGTAGCCCGACACCGACAGCGGCTTGTAGTCGGGGATCTTGGCGGCGCAGTATTCCATCAGGTCGCCGATCAGCCGCAGGTGCGGCTCAGGGCGGAACAACCACTCCTTCTGGGCGATGTATTCCTTGAAGATGTCGGTCTGCAGCGTGCCGTTGAGCGTGGCGGGGTCGACCCCCTGCCGCTCGGCAGCGACGAGGTACATGCAGAACACGGGCACTGCCGGCCCGCTGATCGTCATCGAGGTGGTCACGTCGCCGAGGTCGATGTCGGAGAACAGCTGCTCCATGTCGACGGCGCTGTCGATCGCGACCCCGCAATGTCCCACCTCACCGAGGGCGCGGGGGTCGTCGCTGTCACGGCCCATCAGGGTCGGCATGTCGAAGGCGACCGACAGCCCGCCCCCGCCGGAGCGCAGGATCATCTTGTAGCGCTCGTTGGTCTGCTGGGCGTTGCCGAAACCGGCAAACTGCCGAATCGTCCAGGTGCGGCCGCGATAGCCGGTGGCGTAGAGCCCCCGGGTGAAGGGAAACTCCCCCGGCCAGCCGATCCGGTCAAAGCCGGGATAGCCCTCCCCACTTGGCGGCCCGTAGACGGGCTCGAGCTCGACAGCGGACAGCGTGGTGAAGTCGGCGTCCCGCTTGGCCGCAGCGTCGAACCGGGCCTGCCAGCGCTCGCGGCCCGTCGCGGTGCCGTCCGGTGACGCCACGGGACCTCCCGGATCGGTATGACGGATTGACTCCATTCTTGCACAGCAGTGTCACATCTGAGCGGCACAACGGGCGACGGCGGCACGGCGCCTCGCGAGCCCGTACCCTGCACGGCTGTGGACTGGAGTTTGCGCACCTGCGCCCGCAAGGGGCACGTGACGTATGCCCCCTATGAGAGGGACCTGCGCGACCGGCTGCGGGCCACGACCGCCGTCGGGGAGGCCTGGCGGTGCCTGCGCTGCGGCGACTTCACGGTGGGCCAGCCGCACGGGGACGGCCCCGCCGAGGACGCTCCGCTGCTGCCCCGTGGGCCGGAGTTGCGCGATGCCCTCGTGCTGCGCCTGCTGGCAGTCGAGCGCGGCATCCGCGGGTTGCTCATCCTGGTGCTGGCCTACGGCGTCTACCGCTTCTCGAATGCGAAGGGGGCGCTGTCGAAGGTCTTCGAGCAGGACCTGCCACTGATGCGCCCACTGGCCCACCAGCTCGGGGTCAACCTCGACGACTCCGGCGTGGTCACCACGCTCCGCGCCGTATTGTCCGCCCGGCACTCCACCCTGGCGCTGGTCACCTACGGTCTGATCGCCTACGGGACGCTGCAGGTCGTCGAAGCTGTCGGCCTGTGGCGGCTGAAGCGATGGGGTGAGTACTTCGCGGTGGTGGCGACCTCGCTGTTCCTGCCCCTGGAGGTCTACGAGCTGCTCCACAAGGTGACCTTCACCCGGATCGGCGCTCTGACCATCAACGTGGCCGCGGTGATCTACCTGTTGCTGTCTAAGCGGCTGTTCGGCCTGCGCGGAGGCAAGCGGGCATACGAGGCCAAACGGCACAGTAAGTCGCTGATCGAGGTCGAGACGGCGGCGGCGAGATCGGCGACGGCGCAGGCTCCCGACGCCCGCCAGGCAGCGCCCACGGGCCCCGGGAACCATCGGGCGGATCGCCTCGACAGCGGCTCGGCCGGCCGGCGCCACAGCCGGGACCGCGAACAGCACTAGTCCTTGCTAGTCCTTGCTAGTCCTTGCTAATCCGCGCTGGTCTCCCGCAGCCGGTCCGCGGCAGAATACGGATCGGTGGCGCCCTGCGCGACCTCGCCGGCCAGCCGGTCCAGCGAGGCGCTGCCGTGCACCTCGCGCAGCTCGGCTCGCATCGTCGCCACAGCAATGGCCTCGATCTCGGCGGCGGCGCGGGCCCGCCGGCGCCGCTGCAGTTCCCCGCTGCGGTCCGCCCAGTCTGCGTGCTTGTCGAGCGCCGCCATGACGTCCTCGATCCCCTCGTTGCGGGTGGCGACCGTACGGACGATCTCCGGGCGCCAGGCGCCCGCCACGGTGTGCCGGCCACCGAGTGACAGCATGTAGCGCAGGTCACGGACGGTCTGATCCGCACCGTCGCGATCGGCCTTGTTGACGACGAAGATGTCCGCGATCTCGATCACGCCGGCCTTGGCGGCCTGAATCCCGTCGCCCATACCGGGTGCCAGCAACAGGACCGTGGTGTCGGCCAGCGACGAGATCTCGACCTCCGCCTGCCCCACGCCGACCGTCTCGATGAAGACCACGTCGCACCCGGCTGCGTCGAGCACCCGCAGCGCCTGCGGCGTGGCCCACGCCAGGCCACCGAGGTGCCCGCGGGTGGCCATGGACCGGATGAACACGCCGGCGTCCGTGGCGTGGTCCTGCATCCGGACGCGGTCGCCGAGCAGCGCCCCGCCGGAGAAGGGCGAGGACGGGTCGACGGCCAGGACGCCGACCCGCTCCCCCTTCAGGCGGTAGGCCGCGACGAGCGCCGAGGTCGATGTCGACTTGCCGACACCGGGGGAGCCCGTCACTCCGACGACCCTCGCCCGGCCGCTCAACGGCGCCAGCAACGCCGCCATGTCGGGTAACACCGGGCTGGCGTCCTCGACCAGGCTGATCAGCCGGGCCAGCGCGAGGGCCTCACCGCAGCGGGCACGCTCGACGAGGTCGGGCAGGTCGACCGGCCGGCGCCGGGGGGCCGCCACGCCTAGGGCACGCGCAGGATCAGGGCGTCGCCCTGGCCACCGCCCCCGCACAGTGCCGCTGCACCCACGCCACCGCCACGCCGGCGGAGTTCGAGGGCGAGGTGGAGCACGAGCCGGGCACCGGACATCCCGATCGGGTGTCCCAGTGCAATGGCTCCACCGTTGGGGTTGACCACGGCTGAGCCAACGCCGAGGCCAACGCCGAGGTCGCGCATCGACTGGATGCCCACCGAGGCGAACGCCTCGTTGATCTCGATCACATCGAGGTCGGTGATCCCGAGAGCGCCGTCCTTGGCCAGCGCGTGCTTGATCGCGTTGGCCGGCTGCGACTGCAGCGAGTTGTCGGGCCCGGCGACGTTACCGTGCGCGCCGATCTCGGCCAGCGGGTCGAGGCCCAACTCGGCGGCCTTGGCCGGGGACATCACGAGGACTGCGCACGCGCCGTCGGAGATCTGCGACGCCGAGCCGGCGGTGATCGTGCCGTCCTTGGCGAAGGCGGGGCGCAACCGGCTCAGCGATTCGGCGGTCGTGTCGGCCCGGATGCCCTCGTCCTCGCCGATGATGAGCGGATCGCCCCGGCGCTGCGGCACCTCGACCGGGACTATCTCGTCGTCGAAGACGCCGTCCTTCTGGGCCCGCGCGGCCCGCTGGTGCGAGCGCGCGGCGAACTCGTCCTGCTCGGCGCGGCTGATGCCCAGCTTGGCGTTGTGGTGCTCGGTCGACTCCCCCATGGCGATGTGGTCGAAGGCGTCGGTCAGCCCGTCGTGAGCCATCGCGTCGAGCACCTCGATGGAGCCGTACTTGTACCCGGTCCGCGACTTCGGCAGGAGGTGCGGGGCATTGGTCATCGACTCCATGCCGCCGGCGACGACGATGTCGAACTCCCCCGCCCGGATCAGCTGATCGGCGAGCGCGACCGCGTCGAGGCCGGACAGGCACACCTTGTTGATCGTCAGCGACGGGACGCTCATCGGGATGCCGGCCTTGACGGCGGCCTGTCGCGACGGGATCTGCCCGGCACCCGCCTGCAGGACCTGACCCATGATCACGTACTGCACCTGGTGACCGGACAGACCGATCGGCCGCAGCGCGCCGGCGATCGCGAAGCCGCCCAGGTCGGCTCCGGAAAAGTCCTTGAGCCCGCCCAGGAGGCGACCCATCGGGGTGCGGGCGCCGCTGACGATGACCGATCCGGGCACAGTCGACCTCCAAGGGAGCCGTGGGTGCTGTCAGGATACGTGCCATGACCGAGGGGGCGGTGCCGCTACTTACCCGGATCGACCACGTGGGCATCGCCTGCCGCGACCTCGACGAGGCGGCTGCACGCTATGTCGAACTGTTCGGGCTGACTGTCGTGTCACGCGAGACAAACGAGGAGCAGGGGGTGCACGAGGCAATGCTCGAAGTCACTGGGCCGCCGCTCGATGGCAGTGAGATCGTCGGTGGCGGCAGCTACGTACAGCTGCTACAACCCACCCGGCCGGAGTCACCGGTCGGCCGCTTCCTCGACCGCCGGGGTGAGGGCATCCACCACATCGGCTACGGCGTCGACGACGTGCAGGCCGCACTCGACCAGATCGGTGGCCGCGGCACCCGCCTGATCGACCGGCGCCCGCGACACGGCTCCATGGGCGCCGCGATCGCCTTCCTGCATCCCGAAAGCCTCGGCGGAGTGCTCACCGAACTCGTCCAGGCGCGGCCATGACCGGCCAGATGGACGAGATCGCGGCGGCGATCCTGGCCGACGAGCTGGCCGACATCGGCGACCTTCCCGTGCCGGAGTCCTATACAGGGGTCGTGGTCTGTAAGGACCAGGCCGAGATGTTCGGCGACCTGCCGACCAAGGACAAGGACCCGCGCCGATCGCTGCACCTGCGGGAAGTGCCTACGCCCGAGGTGGGCCCGGGTGAGGCACTCGTCGCCGTGATGGCGAGCGCGATCAACTACAACACCGTGTGGACGGCGATCTTCGAGCCGGTGCCGACGTTCGCCTTCCTCGAGCGATACGCCCGGATCAGCCCGTACGCCAGGCAACACGACCGGCCCTACCACGTGGTCGGGTCGGACCTGGCCGGCGTGGTGCTGCGCACCGGTCCGGGCGTCAACAGGTGGAAGGCCGGCGACGAGGTAGTCGCGCACTGCCTCTCCGTGGAGCTGGAAGATCCGGCCGGCCACGACGACACGATGCTCGACCCGCAGCAGCGCATCTGGGGGTTCGAGACCAACTTCGGGGGGCTGGCCGAGCTCTCCCTGGTCAAAGCCAACCAGTTGATGCCCAAGCCGGCCCACCTGACCTGGGAGGAAGCGGCGTCCCCGGGGCTGGTCAACTCCACGGCCTACCGGCAGTTGGTCTCGCACCACGGCGCCGGCATGAAGCAGGGCGACACCGTGCTGATCTGGGGCGCAAGTGGCGGGCTGGGCTCCTATGCCACCCAACTGGCCCTCGGGGGCGGAGCCACCCCCGTCTGTGTCGTGTCCAGCCCGGCCAAGGCCGACCTGGTACGCGGCATGGGCGCCGACCTGGTGATCGACCGTACGGCGGAGGACTACCGCTTCTGGGCCGACGATCGCACCCAGGACCCCAAGGAGTGGCAGCGCCTGGGCCGCCGCATCCGCGAGTTGACCGGCGGCGACGATCCGGACATCGTCTTCGAGCACCCGGGCCGGGAGACGTTCGGCGCCAGCGTCTACGTCGCCCGACGGGGCGGCACGATCGTCACCTGCGCCTCCACCAGCGGCTTCATGCACGAGTACGACAACCGCTACCTCTGGATGAACCTCAAGCGGATCATCGGCTCGCACTTCGCCAACTACCGGGAGGCCTGGGAGGCCAACCGGCTGGTCGTCAAGGCCCTGATCCACCCCACTTTGTCCCGGAGCTATCCCCTGGCGGAGACCGGCCAGGCGGCCTATGACGTGCATCGCAACCTGCACCAGGGCAAAGTGGGCGTGCGATGTTTGGCCCCGAGCGAGGGCCTAGGGGTCCGTGACCTGCGGTTACGCGACAGACACCTACCTGCCATCAATCGGTTCCGGGGCTCGTAGACACAGGCCATCAAATATCTGCAACTATGTGCCCCATGCCAGACAAGACCGAGACCCGCGAGTTCTTCGACGCGCGACACGCGCCCGCCGGCTTCACCATCGTGATGCGCGGCTACGACCGGCAACAGGTCGACCAGCACCTCGAGCAGATCGCCGACGATCTGCAGGCTGAAGTGCTGGCGCGAGAGGCCGCCGACCGGCGCGCCGGCGCGCTCGAGCGGGAGATGGGCGCCCTGCGCAAGCGCATCGCGGAGGCCGAGCAGCGGCTGGCGGAAAACGACAAGCCGACCTTGACCGGCATGGGTGCCCGGGTCGAGCAGATCCTGCGCCTCGCGGAGGAGCAATCAGCCGAGGCGCAGGCCAAGGCGGAGGCCGACGCCGAGCAGTTGCGCGGCGTGGCTCGCATGGAGGTGCGCGAGGCGCGGTTGCAGGCCGAGGCTCATGCCAGCGAGATCATCTCGCAGGCGGAGAAGGAAGCAGCCGGGATCCGCGGCGGCATCGACAAGGAGCTGGCCGACCTGCGGGCCCACGCCAAGGCCGAGACGGACGACCTCCGCGCGCGCACCGTCCGCGAGACGACTCAGCTGCGGACCACGACCGACCACGAGGTCGCGCAATTGCGGTCCACCATCGAGCGCGACGTCGCCTCGCTGCGGGCCCGCACCGAGCGTGAGGTCACCCAGCTCCGCACCGCCGCCAAGCGGGAGACCGACGAGTTGCGGGTGCAGGCCAAGCGCGACGCCGATTCCATGCGTGCCGCGGCAGAGCAGGCACTGGCCGAGGCCAACGCACGGCGGACCAAGGCCGAGGAGGACTTCGAGCTGGCCCTGGCCGAGCGCCGTGAGGAGATCGAGCGCCGGGAGGCCGAGCGGCACGCCAAGGCGCTGGCCACCACGCAGAAGCTGGTGATGGAATCCGAGCATCGGGCCAAGGCCGCGGAGACGCGGGCCGCCGAGGTCAATCGGATCGCAGACCACCGGCAGCGCGAGATCGACGAGCAGACCCGGGCCAAGCTGGAGAAGACCAAGGCCGAGGTGGCTCAGCTGCGCACGGATGCCCGCCACGAGGCGGACAAGCTGGTTGCCGACGCGCGGGCGGATGCGGAGCGCTCACGCTCGACAGCCCAGCGTCAGGTCGACGAGCTCACCCGGCAACGCGACAGCATCACCTCCCAGCTGGGCCAATTGCGGGAGTTGCTCATCTCGTTGGCGACTCCCGGCGTGGCCGCCCCAGAGAAGCTCGACGAGGCAGCGCACGCCGTCGAGGCTGCTCACTCGGGCACGGACGCATCGGGCAGGTCTGGTGGCGCGGCGCCCCAGCGGTCGGGCGGTTCCGAGCAGCCGCAGGCAAAGTCGGGACCGCGGCCGACCGCTGACTCCAACAACACCGTCCAGCGCTGATCCCAGCTGGATCGTCTGTCACCATTACCGGCATGGAGAGCGACCGTGCACCTAGCATCCTGCCGCTGAGCGACCCCTCGGCACTGCCCACGTTCGACGTCGCGCTGCGTGGCTATTCGCGCCGGCAGGTCGACGAATACCTCGATCGCATCGAGCGGGATCTCGCCATCGCGCAGGCCGATCGAGACGCTGCGGCGTCCCAAGCCAGAGCGGCCGAGCAGCGGCTGACGGCGCTCGAACGGGAGTTGCAGGACGAGCGACAGCAGGCGATCGACGGCGCCCAGCCGACCTTTTCCGCGCTCGGTGCCCGGGCCGAGCAACTGCTGCGGCTGGCCGAGGAGATCTCCGCCAAACTGCGATCGGATGCGGAGCGCGATCTCGTCGAGGTGCGCGGCCGCACAGAGGCCATCTTGCAGGAGGCCGAGCGCAAGGTGGCAAAGGCCGAGCGCGATGCGGAGGAGTCTCTGGCGAGTCGCCGGCGACAGGCGGATCAGGAGGATGCGGCTCGGCGAGCGGATTCCGAGCAGCGATTCACGTCTGCCCAGCAGAGCGTCACCACGGCAGAGGCGCGCGCCGAGCAGATGCTGGCCCAGGCCCGCAAGGATGCCGCAACCCTCCTCGAGGAGGCGGCCGGGAAGGCCGAGCAGCGGCGCCAGCAGGCCGAGCAGCAGGGTGCCACGCTAGTGCAGGCCGCTCGTGGCGAGGTGGAGAAGGTTGTGGCTGGAGCCAAGGCCGAGGCGGAAAGCATCGTGGCGGCCGGCCGCGCATCCGCTGTCAAGGAGCGCGCGACGCACGAGAAGCAGATCGCGGCGATGCTGCGCCGACGCGCGGACATCGGCCGGCAACTGAAGTCGTTGCGCGAGGCGCTCGGGTCGCTACCGGCAGATGATGATTCTCACGACCCCACAACCGAGGACGGCCCACAGACCCATGCCGCCGGCGACCCATCCGAAAACGATGGTACTGCACCCGCAGCTGCCGGGACCGCCGCTGCCGGGACCGCCGCTGCCGGTACCGCCGCTGCAGGCTCCGGTCCTGCCGCCGCCGGTGCGCCCGGGGATGCCGGCAGCGGCGTAGCAGCCCCTGGCGAGACCTCCCGCGACGGCGCCAAGACCACCCGACCCGATGCCCCCACCGTGAAGCTCCCCCGCCCGCCGGTCCCCGCCCAGGACAACACCCGTCGCAGCTGAGTCGCCCGGCCTGCGACGAGGAGAGCAATGACCGAGCGAGTCAGCGAGGGCCAGCGCGCAGAGGAAGCGGCGAGGCGGGCCGAGGTCGCGCGCACCCAGGCGGCGGATGCGGCCGAGGCGGCCCAGGACTCGGCGGATGCGGCCGAGACGTTCGCCGAAGAGGCCGAGATCGCCCAGCAGTGGGCGGAGGAGATCGAGGCCGAGCTGGACCCGCTCATCGACGAGAGCGTCCGCCACCACGAGGCCGGCGTCGACGACAGCAACCCGCTGGGCACCCTCGGTCGGCCGCTGCGTCGATCGCCCTTCATGCTGGGCTTCACTTTCGCGCTGGGCGCCATCCTGGCGTGGGTTTTGTACAACGCCGTCCTGGACGTCGGCTCGGTGCTCATCCTCATCGTCGTCGCGGCGTTCCTCGCCATCGGGCTGCATCCGGCAGTGTCCCGCCTCGAGCGGTGGGGTCTCGGGCGCGGCACGGCGGTGGCGCTCGTCTTCGTGCTCGTCATCGGCTTCTTCATCGGCGTCGGTATCGCCGTGGTGCCGCCGATCGTGAACCAGGGCGCCGGCCTGATCCAGAATGCGCCCGACTACCTGACCAACCTGCGCGGCAACGGCACCTTCCGATCGCTCGACCGGCGCTTCCATGTCGTCCAGCATGCGACCCAGGCGGTCAGCGCATTGGGTCGTGACGCACCCGGCGGGTTGCTCGGCGTCGGCAAGGTCGTGCTCAGTGGCGTCTTCAACACCCTCACCGTCCTCATCCTGACGTTGTACTTCGTCAGCGCATTCGATCGGATCCGGGACGGCGCATACCGTCTCGTACCGCGTTCCCGCCGGGCACGGGTGGCTCTCATCGGCGACGAGATCCTCGGCGGTGTCGGCGGCTTCGTCGCGGGTGCCCTGATCATCGCGCTGATCGCGGGGCTGGCGACCCTGGTCTGGGCGTCGGTGCTGAACGTGCCCTATCCCCTGGCGCTGGCTCTGGTGGTCGCGGTCACCGACCTGATCCCGCTGATCGGTGCCACCATCGGGGCGATCATGGTGACTATCGTCGCGTTCTTCGTCTCCGTGCCGGTGGGAATCGCCACGCTGGTCTTCTACATCGTCTACCAGCAGGTGGAGAACTACCTGATCTATCCCCGGGTGATGAAGCGATCGGTCGACGTCTCCTCAGCCGCAGCCATCGTCGCGGTGCTCATCGGTGGCGGCCTGCTGGGCATCGTCGGTGCACTGCTGGCCATCCCGATCTGTGCGGCCGTCCAGCTCCTCATGAAGGAGGTCGTCGTACCCCGCCAGGACTCCGGCTAGACAGCGCGCCCGATCCGTTCTACAGCGACCGGGGTCCGGTGGCCGCCGGACGCTCCGGTGTTCGTCGCGACGACGATTCCTGGTTACCCGAACCCGTACGGCGGCCGTTCGTCACGCGGTGATGCCGCCGTCGACCACGATCGCCTGACCGGTGAGGTAGGACGCGGCGTCCCCGGCCAGGAACACCGCAGCCCCGGCCATCTCCTCGGCGCGGCCCCACCTACCCATCGGAATGGTCGCGGTAATCGCGCGGGAGGCCTTCCCGTCCTGCCACAGGTCGCGGTTGATGTCGGTGGCGGTCCAGCCGGGGCACAGGGCGTTCACCCGTACGCCGGTCTCGGCCCACTCCATGGCCAGGCTACGGGTCAGCGACAGCACCGCGGCCTTGGCGGCACTATAAGGAGCCAGCCCGGGCGTTCCGCCCAGGGCCGCCACCGAGGCGACGTTGATCACGGAGCCGGACCCGCGGTCGAGCAGGTGCGGCGCCACCGCCTGGCAGACGTGTACGACCGAGTCCACGTTGAGCCGCATCACCTTGGCCCAGCCGCCGAACCGGAGGTCGCCGAACGGGACCATGAAGGCGGTGCCGCCGGCGTTGTTGACCACGATGTCGAGCGAACCCATGGCGGCCATGGCCGCGGCGACCATGGCCTGAACGGCGTCGCGGTCGGTGACGTCCGCCGGCAGCGCGACCGCCGAGCCGCCGGCCGACTCGATCTCGGCCCGCGCAGCTTGCAGGGCGGCGGGATCCCGTCCGTTGATCGCGACCCGGGCCCCGGCCGCCGCCAGGGCCAGTGCGATGGCCCGCCCGATCCCCCGCGATCCGCCGGTCACGAGAGCGTTCTTTCCGGTCAGGTCGAAGATCGACGTCACGTCCGCGATCCTGTCATGCAACCGTCAGCGGGCCGAGGCAGGCTCGACGGGCCCGTCGAACTGTCGCGGCAGCGGGTAGGCAGCGGGCGCCACGGCCCGGACCACCTCGTCGAGCACCTGATCGGTGCATCCGACGAGCAGGTGCTTCGCCCCGCTGATCGGCACCACCTCGGCCTGCGGGATGCGGGCAAAGCGCCGGCGGGCCTCCTTCGGGCGCAGGTAGTCGTCGAATTCCGGCACGATGCACACGACGGGTTTGCCCGCGGCGGCCCACACGGCGAGATCGGCGTCGGTCGTCGTCCGCAGCGGCGGGGAGATGAGCACGGCACCCACCACCGTCGGATCGCACCCGTGCTGCAGCGCCAGATCCGATCCGAACGACCAGCCGACCAGCCAGGGGCCGGGCAGGTCGTGGAAGTCGGCGTATTCAACGGCAGCCGCGAGGTCGTGGCGCTCGGCCTGCCCGCCGCCGAACTCACCTTCGCTGCGGCCGCGGGCCGAGGATGTGCCCCGGGTGTTGAAGCGGAGTACGGCGATGCCGGCCCGGGCCGGCAACCGGAAGGAGGCCTTGCGCAGCAGGTGGCTGTCCATCATGCCGCCATGGGTCGGCAGCGGATGCAGGCAGACGAGGGTGGCCACCGGGAGGCGGTCGAGCGGCCGGGCAAGCTCGCCGACGAGTGCCAGTCCGTCGGCCGTGTGCAGGGTGATCGGCTCGCGACGGGCCGGTAGGACCGACGTGCCGCGGATGTCGGCCATGCCTCAGCCGTACCGGGGAGCGTTTCGCGAGCGCTGCACCTTCACCCCGCGCCGGCTCCGGGCGGCCCAGCAGGGCTTGTGCCAGTGCCGCCGCTCGTCGGGGCCACCCGGCCCACTGGCAGCGGTGCCTTCGGCGGGCCAGGCCACCAGATGCGACGTGCCCGGGTAGATCTCGTGGTCGCAGCCCGGACAGCGGTAGCTCTTGGTGGCCGCGGCGCCGGTCACCGGCCGGACGACCCAGTCGCCGTCACCTGCCGACTCGATCCGGTCGACGCCGTGCAGGGCCGACCGGACGTTGAGCGGGATGCCTTCGGCCCGTCGCCGGTTGGCGCGGCGGCTCACGAGCCGGCGTGGTCGCGGAAACCGCGGCGGGTCTTGCGGCCGAGGTAGCCGGCGGTCACGAGATGCTCGAGCAGCGGCGCGGGTGCGAATCCGGGTTCGCGGAACTCCAGGTAGAGCGACCGCTGGATGGCAAGCGCTATGTCGAGGCCGACGACGTCGAGCAACTCGAACGGCCCCATCGGGTAGCCGCAGCCGACCTTCATCGCAGCGTCGATGTCGTCGGCAGTCGCGTAGTGCGCCTCCAGCATCTTCACCGCATCGTTGAGGTACGGGAACAGCAACGCGTTGACGATGAAGCCGGACCGGTCGCCGCAGGTCACCGGGTGCCGGCCCAGCCGCTCGGCGACCGCCCGGACCGTGGCCACCACGCCGGGGTCGGTCGACACCGTACGGACGACCTCAACCAATGTCATGACCTGCGCGGGATTGAAGAAGTGCATGCCCACGACGTCCCGCGGCCGGGCGGTCGCCGCTGCGCACTCCACGATCGGCAGCGAGGAGGTGGTGCTGGCCAGCACCGCACCTGGCCGGCACACCTCGTCGAGCGCGGCGAACAACGCCTGTTTGACCACCAGTGACTCCACGATCGCCTCGACGACCAGGTCACATGCGGCGAGGTCGTCGAGCCGGGTGGTGCCGACGATCCGGCGCGCCGCGGCGTCGCGGTCGGCCGTGTCGAGCTTGCCGCGCAGGACTGCCTTGTCCATCGACCGGGCGACGGCCGCCTGCACCGCGTCGACCTTGTCCGGGCTGCGCGCCACGAAGGTGACGTCGTAGCCGCCCTTGGCGAATACCTCGACGAGGCCGGCCGCCATCGTGCCCGAGCCGACGATGCCGACCGTTGCCACCGGCCGCGGGTCGCCCCCCATCAGACCGCCGGCCGCGGCCGCCTCCGCATCGGTCACCACGATCGGGGAGTCCGGCTGTTCGTAGGTGTAGAAGCCGCGGCCGGTCTTTCGCCCGAGCAGCCCGGCACTGGACATCTGCTTGATCAGCGGGCTCGGTGCGTGCAACCGGTTGCGCCCCTGGCGGTACATCGTGTCCAGGATTTCGTACGCGGTGTCGATTCCGATCAGGTCCATCAGTGCCAGCGGACCCATCGGAAGGCCGCAGCCGAGCTTCATCGCCGCGTCGATGTCCTCGCGACTGGCGTAGCGCGACTCGTACATCGAAACCGCGTGGTTGAGGTAACCGAACAGCAGCGCATTGGCGATGAAGCCCGCCTTGTCGCTGACCGTGACGTCGACCTTGCCGATCCGCTGCACGAGCCCTTCGACGTCCGTGACGACCTGCGGGTCCGTGACCACAGTGGCGATGACCTCGATCAACTTCATGATCGGCGCCGGGTTGAAGAAGTGCATGCCGATCACCCGAGAGGGTCGTGACGTGGCGACCGCGATCTCCGTGACGGACAGCGACGACGTGTTCGTGGCCAGGATCGTCTCTGCCGAGCAGATGCCGTCGAGATCGGCGAAGGCACGCTGCTTCAACTGGAGCTTCTCGGGGATCGCCTCGACGACCAGATCGGCGTCCTTCACCTCGGCCATCGCTGTGCTGAAGGTGATGGCGGAGAAGATCGTGCGCTGCTCGCCCTCGGTCAGCTTGCCGCGCTTGACCGCGCGGGCGGTGGAGTGCTCGATATGTCCCCGCCCGCGCTCGAGCGCCTCGTCCGACACCTCGATACCGACCACGGTCAGCCCGGATCGAGCCATCACCTCGGCGATGCCGGCACCCATGGTGCCCAGTCCGATCACGCCCACCTTGTCGAAGCTGCGCCCCATCGGCCAAGTGTCGCACTGCCGCGTCCTCGCCCACTGACTACGGGACCGAAGCGGGCTAGCCTCGGCCCAGGCACGATCGTCGGAGAACCGCCGGAGGTCCCAATGTCGCTGGATCCAGATCTGGACGCGCTCGACACCTTCGCCTCGGTCAACCCGGCGACGGGCGAGCCGATCGCCAGATTCGGCGTCGACGACGCCGGTCAGGTGGCGGCCGTCGTCGACCGGGCCCGCATCGCAGCCCATTGGTGGGGCGAGCTGGGCTGGGACGGGCGCCGCCGGAGGTTGATGGCGTGGAAAGGTGTCCTGGCCCGCCGCACCGCCCAGTTGGCCGAGTTGATCCATCGCGAGAACGGCAAGCCGGTCGGCGACGCCTTCTGCGAAGTCGCGGGCTGCATCGAGCACCTGAACTGGGCGGCCCGGCACGCCAAGCCGGTACTCGGCCCGCGACGAGTCTCGCCCGGCATGTTCATGCTCAACCAGGCGGCCACGATCGAGCACCAGCCGTACGGTGTCGTGGCCGTGATCGGTCCCTGGAACTACCCGGTCTATACGCCCATGGGCTCCATCGGATACGCGCTGGCAGCCGGCAACGCGGTCGTTTTCAAGCCGAGCGAATACACCCCGGCCATCGGTCACTGGCTGGTGCGCACCTTCGGGGAGGTCGTGCCCGAGCAGCCGGTCCTGTCGCTGGTCACCGGCTTCGGTGAGACGGGTGCCGCACTATGCCGGTCCGGTGTGGACAAGGTCGCGTTCACCGGCTCCACCGCCACCGGCAAACGGGTGATGGCGGCCTGCGCGCAGACCCTCACCCCGGTGGTGATGGAGTGCGGCGGCAAGGACGTGCTCATCGTCGACTCCGACGCCAACCTGGCCGCAGCCGCCGATGCGGCGGTCTGGGCAGGCATGGTCAACGCCGGGCAGACCTGTGTGGGCACCGAGCGGATCTACGTCGTCGACTCGGTCTACGACGAGTTCGTGCAGCGGCTGACCGTGCTGGCCCGCGCGCTGCGAGTCGGTGACGACGCCGGCGCGCAGCTGGGCCCGATCACGATGCCCGGGCAGGTCGACGTCATCCGGCGGCACATCTCCGAGGCGCTGGATCGCGGCGCGCGGGCGCTGGTCGGCGGGCGGGAGTCGGTGCGGCCACCGTACGTCGATCCGGTTGTGCTCGTCGACGTCCCGGAGGACGCAGCAGCCATGACCGAAGAGACCTTCGGGCCGACCCTGACCATCACCCGGGTTCGCGACGCCGACGAGGCCGTGGACAAGGCCAACGCCAACCGGTACGGGCTGGCCGCTGCCATCTTTGCCCGCAAACGGGGCATGGAACTGGCTCGTCGGGTGCGCTCCGGCCAGGCGTCGGTCAACTCGGCGGTGGCCTTCCTCGCCGTGCCTGCCCTGCCGTTGGGCGGCGTCGGCGAGTCGGGCTTCGGCCGCATCCACGGCGCGGACGGGCTGCGGGAGTTCGCCAGGGTCAAGGCGATCACCCGGCAGCGCTTCCGGCCGCCGATGCCGATCATGACGTTCCGCCGCACCCCTGAGGTGGAGGCCCGGATCGCCAAGATCATCACGCTGTTGCACGGTCGACGCTAATTGTCATCTCGCTCCGCTCCTCGCTTCGCTCGATGCTCACTCGCCCAGCCGTCATCTCGCTCCGCTCCTCGCTTCGCTCGATGCTCACTCGCCCAGCCGTCATCTCGCTCCGCTCCTCGCTTCGCTCGATGCTCACTCGCCCAGCCGTCATCGGGTAGTAGTCGCCCCGGCTGTCGTCGTAGCGGCCGTCGGACCGGCAGCAGCGGCGGAAATCGGCGCCCGGAGCCGCACGGACACAGGTCGCTGCCGCCGAGTTTCTCGATGAGATCCTTGCCGTCCCCGACGACGCGGTTGCCCCGCTTGACGCGGGTCTCGCTGGGGATACCCCCTACGCCGCTTGCCGGTCCGTTCGAAACGGCACCTCGACATCGCGCTTCCTGGCCATGATGTACCCCCCGGGCAGGCACGTCAGCCTAGGCGGCCGGCCGCGGGACGGCGACGGCTTTGTCGGCGGTACGGGCTGCGCCACGGTCCGGGCCGGAGTTCAACCGCCTGGTCAGACGCCGGTGGCCGGTGGCAGCGGCTCCCGGCCGCGCAGCAGGTCGGCTGCCCGCTCGGCGATGGCGATGGTCGGTGCGTTGGTATTGCCACGGGGCACGGCCGGCATCACCGAGGCGTCGACGACCCGCAGTCCGGCCAGGCCGCGGACCCGCAGCGACGGATCCACCACGCTGTCCTCCCCCGAGCCCATGGCGCAGGTCGACACCGGGTGATACAGGGTCTCGACGCTGCGGCGGACGTAGTCTCGCAACCCGTCGGTGTGAGTGATGTCGGCACCCGGCACGTGCTCCTCGGCCAGATGGCGGGCCAGCGGAGCCTCGGCGGCAATCTCCCGAGCGACGCGGACGCCCACGAGCAGGGCTTCGAGGTCGGCGGGGTCGCAGAGGTAGGCGGGGTCGATGGCCGGCTGCCACCTCGGGTCGGCGGAACGCAGGGTTAGCCTCCCGCGGCTGGCCACCGACACCAGGGTCGGGCCCATGGTGAAGCCCCGGCCGATGGGTTCGGACATCCCCAGGTCGAGAAACGCCGCCGGAGCAACGAGAAACTGCAGATCGGGAGCGGGCAGCGCGTCGTCGGATCGCAGGAACGCGCCGGCCTCGGCGGCGTTGGACGCCAGCATCCCGCGCCGGGTGAGCCGCCAGCGCAGCAGGTCGGCCACTCCGCTGTCGTTGAGGTCGCGGGCGATACCGCGGGTGAACCACAGCACCGGGACGATCGGATGGTCCTGTAGGTTGGCGCCGACGCCCGGCAGGTCGACGACCACCTCGATCGAGTGCTCGCGCAGGTGCTGGGCCGGGCCGATGCCCGACAGCAACAGCAGGTGGGGGCTCTTGACGGATCCGGCGGCCAGGATGACCTCGTCGCCGGCCCGGGCCACTTCCTCCTGCCCCGCTCGGCGGTAGGCCACGCCGACCACCCGGCCGCCCTCGATGACCACCTTGGTCACCAGCGCGTCGGTCAGCACCGTCAGGTTGGGCCGGTCCAGGGCGGGGCGCAGGTAGCCGTCGGCCACCGACCATCGCCTTCCCCGCCGCATCGTCACCTGATAGGGCGCCACGCCCTCCTGCTCAGCGCCGTTGAAGTCACCGGTGGGCCGGACGCCCCACGCCGCAGCCGCATCCACAAAGGACCGGCTCAACTCGTGCAGGTGCCGCAGGTCCTCCACCCGCAGCGGCCCGCCGGCGCCGTGATACGCCGAGGCGCCGTGAGCCTGATCCTCGGACCGAAGGAAGTAGGGCAGCAGGTCGGCATAGCCCCAGCCGGTGCAGCCGTAGTCGTCGCGCCAAGAGTCGTAGTCCAGCCGGTTGCCGCGAATGTAGATCATGGCGTTGATCGAGGAGCTCCCGCCGAGCAGCTTGCCGCGCGGCCAGAAGAGTGACCGGCCGTTCGCATGCTTCTGGTTGACGGTGGTGAACGCCCAGTCGTGCCGGGTGCGGAACAGCGTCGAGAAGGCCAGTGGGATGCGGACTTCCTCGGCGTCGTCACGACCGCCGGCCTCGATGAGCAGCACCGAGGTGCCGGGATCCTCGGTCAGCCGGGCCGCCAGCACGCACCCGGCGCTGCCCGCCCCCACGACAACGTAGTCGTACATTGGTGGTCAGGGGCGCAGGAGCCGCGTTGCGGCCCTGTTTCCCCATCCCCCTTTCAAACCGTGCGTGCGGTTTTCCCGCACACGGCTTACCGATGATCTTCTTGGCATAGTTACGCAGCTTTCGGATAGCGGACGG
>JBBRYN010000005.1:0-84569 GCA_038237645.1 Mycobacteriales bacterium | reverse complement strand
TGAGCACGCGCTGTACTCGCATTGAGAACCTTCCGTCTGCGTGATGGACAACGGAAGGTAATCGCATCCACGACGCACCCCGCTGAGCAGATCGCCCGCGTCGTACACGTCATGAACACCGATTGAGCGACTCCAGATAACCTCCGGCCGCTTCGCCGCCAACAGCGCCTGGACGATCTGCGCGGCCATCACCCACGACCTGCTCCGCGCCGCCGGCACCCTCACCAGCCACCGGCACGCCACCGCCCGCGGCGCCACCCTGCGGCGGCAGATCATCACCGTCCCCGCCCGGCTGGCCCGACCACAACACCGTCCGGTCCTACACCTGCCAGCGCACTGGCCCTGGGCCGAACAATGGACCGCCCTATCGCACAACGTGTCCGCACTGCGACCGGACCACCAGCCCCCGCCTGACCCCTGCCCACCAGCCCGCACAGGCCCGACCGGAGAACCGCGTGGAACAGCTGGGCAGACCAACAGAAGCGCCCTGCCCCAACCACAGACCATGATCAACTACGCAACCCAAGATCAGTTAGCCACCCGGTCCACGGATCGAGGTTTAGCTTCGCGATGGCCAACCGCGCCGCGTCCGGGCCGCGCACGACAAGGCCGCTGGCCGGGGGTGGAACGGGGGGACGCGGTGAGGAGAAGGAGAGTGGCCTGGGCGTTCGTGGTGGAGCGGTGACCAGGAGCGAACCGGCATGGCCAGCCTGGAAGGCACCTTGGCGCCCGATTGGTCGGGCCTTCGAGCGTGGGGAACGTGTTCCGTGCGTTTGACTGCTCATGCCTACTGAGGCTCGGGCCCGCCTCTGGTGGCACGCGTGTGGCACCGACCCAGATCGGCCTGGCGTACCCCCCTTCACCTCGCCCCTGGGGCCCGTGGTGGGCCGGGGGTGCGAGGCTCTTTGCATAGCCGCCTCGGGCGTGGAAGGGATTCGCTCAGATGTTGCGCTCAACCTTTGCAGCTGGCCAGGGCCTCTTGACTGTATGAGGGTGTCGAGGCGAGCGGAGTACGAGCCCTTCGTCCAGGCGCGTTACGCGTCCCTCGTTGCGTTCGCCTTCACCCTGACCGGTGATCACCATACGGCCGAGGACCTGGTCCAGGAGGCGCTGGTCAAGATGTGGCGCGTCTGGCCGCGCATCGAGCAGGACGATCCGCAGGGGTACGCACGAACGGTGATCGCTCGCAGCTTCGCCAGGGGCCGGCGGCGCCGATGGTCCACGGAGTATCCGGCCGCGCACATCCCCGAGAGTGCGGTGACCGCGGAGCAGGATCGGACGGGAGAGGCCGATCGGCTGTTGCGGGCGCTGGTGACGTTGCCGCCGAGGATGCGCACAGTAGTGGTGCTGCGCTACCGCGAGGACCTGTCCGAGCGAGCTGTCGCCGACGCCATGGGCTGCTCGATCGGCTCGGTCAAGAGCCACGCGTCCCGCGGCCTGGCCCGGCTCCGCGAATCACTTGCAGCCGCAGAACATGGGAGAAGCACATGAACGACTTCGACCTCAAGTCCGCCTTCGACCGGCTCGATGAAAGCCTGCCGACGGTCATGGCCCCCATTGACCGCATCCGGGTCCGCAACCGCCGATCCGACCGGCGCCGGTCGGCGACCGCCGTCGTCGGTGTCACGCTGGCGGTGGTGGCCGTCCTGGCCCTCGCAGGCGTGGTGGGCCGCCTACCCGACACACAGACGGCGCCGCGCCCAGCGGCAAAGCCAAGCACATCCCCGACACCTATGGACCCGGAGGCGGCCGTCGCGCAGGCCCTGTCGGCGTCCCTCGCAGCCAGGCTCGCGGGCACATTCACCGCCGCGGGATACGTCGTCGCAACCCCCAAGCACATCGAGGCGGTGTGGTTCCCGGGTGAGAACAACCTGCAGCGAGGCGTGCCCAAGCACCGGATGATCGTCGTCAAGATTGCCGGCCATTTCCTCGCCGATCACAGCTGCCCGTACAGCAAAAAGCCGTGCAACCACGCCTACACCAGCGCCCTGATCTTCGCCGACGCCGTGACGGGTCAGGAGGTCAGCTACGAGTTCTCCACCGCCGGCCCGCAAGACCTGACCGATCCCACCGGCAAGCCGACCCTGAAGCAAGACCTGAGGGCCATCGGAACGGTGCGGCGCCTACCGGTTGGATAGCCGTTCGTCTGCCTGACCTTGTCCCTACTCCCCTATCACGCTTTCCAAGTCTGCAGTGGCTCGTTCGGGGCCGTTCGTCGCGCGCCGGTCACGCTGGGCCATCGCTATGTCGGCGGTACGGACGCCCTGGCGCATGAGAACTACAAGTGAGGCCAGAGAGACGGGGCGTCGATCCCTGCCAGGGCCCGGGTGCCCGGCTTCGGTGACCGGCCCGCCGGTAAGACCAGCCTGGCCGCCGCGATTGCCGGGGCGCGACCTGACGCCAGGTGGTGCACGCCGACGACTGTCAACGGTCCCCGACAAGAGCGACTGGCAGGAGTGGACTCCGAAGGGTCCTCAAGCGTCAGGAGTGGCACGTGCGTGGCACAAGGGAGCCCGCGTGGTCGCGCTGGCCTGGGTGGGGGAGGGGCAGGGCGCGTGACCTGCGTTTTCACTGTGGAGCGGGTGACCGGGATCGACCGGTATGGCCAGCTTGGAAGGCACCTTGGCGCCCGATCGGTCCTGCGGATCGAGCGCGGGGATGTGTTCACCTGTTGACCGTTCGTGCCTGCCGCGCCCCAGTCAGATCCACCACGCGTGGCACGCGGGTGGCACGGAGTTGCGCAAGACCGTGAGCGGCATCCTCACATGCTGTCGAGGTCTGCCCGGTCTGTCCGGCTGCGTTCAGGAGGGCCTCTCGCGCTGTCGGCAGCAACGACGCGGCCGGGGTCCGATCGCTGCGAACCACGGCGAATGAGACGGGAACCGAGACGATGCCTCGGCCTGTGCCTCTCCGTCCTCACATGCTGCCTTGAGCGCGTGATTGGCTGCCCGCTTCACACTTTCCAAGTGCATTGGCTTTCGGGGCCGTTCGTCGCGTTCTGGCCGAGCTGGAACCGTCGCCAACCAGGAGGCTCGAACGTGGGGCGAACGCGTGCGAACGAGACCAGGCGCTTTGCTCGGAGGAATCGCGACGTGTGACTGGGTCAGAACCAGCGGCCCCACCCGCGACTCCGGAAGACGAGCTTGCCGCCGGCCACCGGCAGGCTGTCTCGGTCATCACGGCTTGGGTGGGGTGTCCAGTGTTGCGCGATCTTCTCATCGAGGTAGAGCATGCCGAAGTCTTCGGCGGAGAGCAGGTCGGCATCCAGGCTCAGCACCCGGTACTCCTGCCCCCGCACGAACTCACGGAGATCCTCCTCAGGGGAGGGGCGCGTAACCAGAAAGGCGACATCCGGGCGCAGGCGCAGGCAAGCGCCGCGGAACGCGTACGCCAGCACAATGGCAGGATCTTCCTCCATCGGCCGGTCGGTGGTGTCCTCGGACAGCAGCGAAAAGAAGCTCGACCGAAAGAACGAGACCTCGAGCAGCAAGTGCTCGGAGAGCCGTTCAAGGTCCACCTGAACCTGGTCGGGGATGCCATCCCAGTGTCCCGTCATCGCACCGATGCCGTAGCGCTCCCGTTCTGCGGCGCTGACCTCCTCCAGGTCGACCATTCCGGCCGCACCGGCGATCTCGCCGAGGCGAGCGAGATCGGCGGTGGCCGGCTCGCCCTCGCGCACCGGAGTGTAGAACGCGGCGCACAGCCGCTTGGCGCTCATTTCGGCTCCTTCTCAGGACGCCACATGTCGGTGAACAGGAAACGGCATTGGGTGATCTAAGCTCACCGCGCTGCTGATGGCCAGACCTGGGTCTCGACCGTCGATCAGGGTCGCCCGGTCAGGATGCCTAGCGAAAGGACTTGCATCCTCACACGCTCCGAGGTCTGTACAGACCTGTCCGTCAGCGTTAAGGAGGGCCACCGCCGCCGTCGGAAAGGCGTGGCGTTACGGCCTGGCGGGCGACCCGTAACTCCCAACGGGCGCAGGAACCATTTTCTGGCCATTCCCTCGCAATTTGCCAGCTTGAGGGCCCCACGGTCGGGGTCAAGGGTAGCGCTTGCGCCATCGCGTAGCGACGCTTTGCGCCCTTGACGCCGACCGTGGGGCTCTCACACTTCGGCTGCGAGGGGATCGCACCGCACGCGACCACGCAGGACGACCAGAGCGGCGATGACCTCCTGGACCAAGTGCCGCGCGGCGTGTGCGCGGGTCCGGCTCGACTGGCGGCTTTCCGCCCCGGGCGGGGTTTGAGCCCGGGGCGGTTTGCCGCCGAGTCGGTTTGCCACGCGCGCGCCGCGCCAGCGGCGCCTTGAGCTCTACGAAGGGCTCCTGCGGCTGCACATCGCTCCCTACTTTCGGCAAATGACGCTCGCGATGCTCGACAACAACCCGGCCGCGATCCGCTCGTGGCGTTCCAAGCTCTTGTCGGCCGGCGCCTCCGAGACTGTCGCCGCCAAGGCGTATCGGCTGTTGAGGGCAGTGCTGCACACCGCCGTTGATGACGACCTGATCCGGCGCAGTCCGTGTCGCATCCGTGGTGCGGATCAAGAGCACCCGAGGGAACGTCCGGTGCTGAGTCCGGCCCAGGTCGCTTCCCTGGCGGGAAGGGTGCCGCCTCGCTTCGCCGCGCTGATCATGCTGACGACGTATGCGAGTCTGCGATGGGGCGAGGTATGTGCTTTGCAGCGAGCGGATCTCGACTTGCCTGCCGCTCGGGTCCGGGTGCACCGAGTGCATGTCGAACTCCGGGCACGGGGCCTGGTCGAGGGTCGAACGAAGTCGAAGGCGAGCACGCGGACCGTTGCCTTCCCGGCCGCGCTGGTGCCGCTGCTCCGGCGCCATCTCAGCGAGTACGTCGGCCTTGAGCCAGCTGCCCTGCTTTTCACCGGGCCCAAGGGTGCCCCGCTGAGGCGCAGCAATTTCCACAGCCTGGTCAAGTGGCCGAAGGCACTCGCGGACATCGGAGCCCCGGAACTGCATTTCCATGACTTACGCCACACCGGCAATAGCTACGCCGCGAAAGTCCCGGGCACGACAATCCGTGAGTTGATGACCCGGATGGGTCACGACAGCACCAGGGCCGCCCTCATCTATCTGCACAGTGAGAGCGGGGCAGATCGCATCATCGCTGACGCCATGCCGGTTGATCCCAGCATCGCGGGTCTACATGGTGACGACCAGGCGCCCGATGGCGAGGACGAGACGGGGTGCTGAAGCGTGAGGCGTGGCACGTGCGTGGCACGAGGGCCAGCGTGGTTGCTCCTGGACGGGCGGGGTGCGGCTCGGGAGACGGGCTGACCTGCGTTTTCACTGTGGAGCGGGTGACCGGGATCGAACCGGCATGGCCAGCTTGGAAGGCTGGGGCTCTGCCATTGAGCTACACCCGCGTGGCGGCGCCTGCGTGGTTCAAGGGTAGCGGCCGGTCGCGGCTACACTCTGCCGGAGTTGCCGGGGCGTAGCGTAGCGGCCAGCGCGCCTGCTTTGGGAGCAGGAGATCGGGAGTTCAAATCTCCCCGCCCCGACTCGTTGCCGTGACATTGTCCCCAGCCGAGGAGCGCGTACGTGAAGAGCACCGTCGAGAGCCTGAGCCCCACGCGTGTCCGGCTCGCCGTCGAAGTGCCTTTTGACGAGATCAAGCCCAGTCTCGACAAGGCCTATCGGGCAATCGCCGGTCAGGTGCGCGTGCCCGGCTTTCGCCCCGGCAAGGTGCCGGCGCGGATCATCGACCAGCGGGTCGGCCGATCCGCGGTGCTGGAGGAGGCCGTCAACGACGCCATCCCGCAGCAGTATGCCGCCGCCATCCTCGAGCACGAGATCAAGGTGCTCGGCCAGCCGGCCGTCGACGTCACCGAGTTCGCCGACGGTCAGGAGTTGAAATTCACTGCCGAGGTCGACATCCGGCCCGAGGTGAAGCTGATCCCGTACGACGGGTTGACTGTCACCGTCGACGACGTCGTGGTCGAGGACGCCGAGATCGCCGAGCAGATCGACGGGCTGCGGGAGCGGTTCGCCGTGCTGACCGGAGTGGATCGCGAGGCGCGGCTCGGTGATTTCGTCTCGATCGACCTCCGGGCCACCCTCGACGGCGCCGAGGTCGAGGACGGCAGCACGAGCGGGCTGTCCTACGAGGTGGGTAGCCACACGGCGCTGCCCGGTCTCGACGACGCGCTGGTCGGCATGGTCAAGGGTGCGGCCAAGACCTTCGCCGCCGAGCCCGTCGACGGTGCGCACGCCGGTGAGCCGGTCGAGGTCACGGTGACCGTGCGTTCTGTCAAGGAGAAGGAGCTGCCGGAGGTCGACGACGACTTCGCGCAGACGGCCAGTGAGTACGACACGCTGGGCGAGTTGCAGGACGACATCCGTGAGCGGCTGACGCGCATCAAGCGCGCCAAGCAGGGGCTGGCGGCGCGCGACAAGGTTCTCGAGGCTCTGCTCGCCCAGATCGAGGTGCCCCTTCCCGAGTCGGTCGTCCGTACGGAGACCGAATTCCGCAAGCAGGCCATCGAGCAGCAGCTGTCCGGCGCCGGGTTGACCATGGAGGCCTACCTCGGCCCCGAGGGCCGCACGGCCGAGGACCTCGACGCCGAGTTGCAGGCGACCGCGGAGAATGCCGTCAAGGCCCAGCTGATCCTCGACGCGGTGGCCGACCAGGAGCAGGTGGCGGTCTCGGACATGGAGCTGACCGAGGAGGTCGTGCGCCGGGCGCAGCGAGCGGGCGTGACCGCCGACGAATACGTACAGCAGGTGGTGCAGAGCGGGCAGATCCCCGCTCTCGCCGCCGACGTACGGCGGGGCAAGGCGCTGGTGGTCGTGCTCGGTCAGGCCAAGGTCGTGGACGCCTCCGGCAACCCGGTCGAGCTCGAGGCGCTGCGACCGGGCGAGTGAGCCTCCAGTGAGCCTGCGCCGACAGCGAACACCGCCTCACGTGCGCTTGTTCGGTCGGAGTCCCGCGTTAAGGTCAACAGAGGACAAGACCAGCAACTGACGCCGGAAGGGCAGGATGTGAAGTGACTCAGTTCGGCACCTCGCCAGCGTCGCGGGCACGCACCGGGCAGGGCGGCATGTCTCTCGACGACTCCGTCTACAACCGCCTGCTGCGAGAGCGGATCATCTTCCTCGGCACGGTGGTCGAGGACGAGATGGCCAATACCATCTGCGCCCAGATCATGTTGCTGGCGGCCGAGGAGCCCAACCGCGACATGTGGCTCTACATCAACTCCCCCGGCGGTTCGGTCTCGGCCGGCCTGGCCATCTACGACACCATGCAGTTCGTCAAGTGCGACGTCGGCACCGTCGCGATGGGGATGGCGGCGTCGATGGGGCAGTTCCTGCTGTGCGCCGGCACGCCCGGCAAGCGGCTGGCGCTGCCGCACGCGCGGATCATGATGCACCAGCCGTCGGGTGGCATCGGCGGCACCGCCTCGGACATCGCCATCCAGGCCGAGAACATGCTGTGGACGAAGCGGACGATGCAGGAGCGCACCGCCGCGCACACCGGGCAAACCGTCGAGCAGATCGAGCTTGACTGGGACCGGGACAGGTGGTTCGACGCCATGGAGGCCAAGGACTACGGGTTCGTCGACCACGTCGTGGCCAACGCACAGCAGGTTCCTTCTGGCGCCGGCACGCTGAGTTGACCGGCCGTTCCCGGCACGACCGAGGAGTCGATGTGACCGAAGTCCCGTATAACCCGAGCGCACGCTACGAGGTGCCCACCTGGTGGGAGCGCACGAGCCTGGGGGAGCGGCAGTACACGCCGTTCTCCCGGCTCTTCGACGAGCGGATCATCTTCCTCGGCACGCCGATCGTCGACGAGATCGCCAACGTCGTGATGGCCCAGATCCTGTGCCTGGAGTCGATGGATCCCGATCGCGACATCTTGCTCTACATCAACTCACCCGGCGGCTCCTTCACGGCGCTGACGGCCATCTACGACACCATGCAGTTCGTCCGGCCGGACATCCAGACGGTGTGCATGGGCCAGGCGGCCTCGGCGGCCGCGGTGCTGCTCGCCGCCGGCACCCCCGGCAAACGACTGGCGCTGCCCAACGCCCGCATCCTGATCCACCAGCCCTCGATCGAGCAGGCCGGCGGGCAGGGCAGCGACATCGAGATCCAGGCCCGCGAGATCCTGCGAATGCGGACCCAGATGGAAGAGATGATCGCCCGGCACAGCAACGCGACGCCCGAGCAGGTGCGCCGCGACACCGAGCGGGACAAGATCTTGACCGCCGAGGAGGCCAAGGACTACGGCCTGGTCGATTCGGTCATCGAGAGCCGCAAGCTGTCCTCGCTGGTGACTGCCTGAGTCCGGCGAGCCGCCCCAAAGGGGGTCCCCTCGGACCCCTGAAGATGTACGGTCGAACCGATCGCTGGTTGACATCCGGCGCCGACAGGGAGTGAGTCGTACGTGGCACGCATTGGCGACGGCGGCGATCTGCTGAAGTGCTCTTTCTGCGGGAAGAGCCAGAAGCAGGTGAAGAAACTCATCGCCGGGCCCGGTGTCTACATATGCGACGAATGCATTGACCTGTGCAACGAGATCATCGAGGAAGAGCTCTCCGAAAGTTCCGAGCTCAAATGGGATGAGCTACCCAAACCCCAGGAAATCTACGAATTCCTGGACAACTATGTCGTCGGCCAGGAGTCGTCCAAGAAGACCCTCTCGGTGGCGGTCTACAACCACTACAAGCGGATCCAGGCCGGCAGCAACGGCCCGCGCCGGGACGCCGCCGATGCGGTTGAGCTCTCCAAGTCCAACATCCTGCTGCTCGGGCCCACCGGCTGCGGCAAGACGCTGCTGGCACAGACGCTGGCCAAGATGCTCAACGTGCCCTTCGCCATCGCCGACGCGACGGCGCTCACCGAGGCGGGCTACGTCGGTGAGGACGTCGAAAACATCCTGCTCAAGCTGATCCAGGCCGCTGACTACGACGTCAAGCGCGCCGAGACCGGCATCATCTACATCGATGAGGTCGACAAGATCGCTCGCAAGAGCGAAAACCCGTCGATCACCCGCGACGTCTCCGGCGAGGGCGTGCAGCAGGCCCTGCTGAAGATACTGGAGGGCACCACCGCGTCGGTGCCGCCGCAGGGTGGCCGCAAGCACCCGCACCAGGAATTCATCCAGATCGACACCACCAACGTGCTGTTCATCGTGGGCGGCGCATTCGCGGGGCTCGACAAGATCATCGACGGCCGGGTCGGCAAGAAGGGCCTCGGCTTCGCCGCCGAGTTGCACGGCAAGCACGAGGTCAACGTCGACGACGTCTTCTCCAAGGTGATGCCGGAGGATCTGCTGAAGTACGGCATGATCCCGGAATTCATCGGCCGGCTGCCGGTCATCACCAGCGTCAAGAACCTCGACCGCACTGCCCTCATCCGCATCCTGACCGAGCCGCGCAATGCCCTAGTCCGGCAGTATCACCGATTGTTCGAGCTCGACAACGTCGAGTTGGAGTTCACCGACGACGCACTGGAGTCGATCGCCGACCTGGGGATCCTTCGCGGCACGGGTGCGCGCGGCCTGCGAGCCATCATGGAGGAAGTCCTGCTCTCCGTGATGTATGAGATCCCGTCGCGCCGGGACGTCGCCCGGGTGGTGATAACCCGCGAGGTGGTCCTCGAGCACGTCAACCCGACGATCGTGCCGCGCGAGCCGGCCAAGCGTGAGCGGCGCGAAAAGTCCGCCTGAGCCGCGCCAGCCGGCCGGGTCGTGGTCAAGGGAAGGCTGTACCAGTCCGCCCGGACCTAATTATCTCTGTCTGGATCTTGGTCGCGTTGCCTGATCCTGGTCGGCCGGGGTGAACGTCCACTGTCGCGCGTCGGCTACCGGGCGATAGCCCACCTGCTGATAGATGGAGTTGGACGTCGGGTTGGCCAGGTCGGTGTAGAGCATGCAGCGCAGGGCGCCGCTGTCGAGGGCGCGCTGGCTGGCGGCGGCGACGCACGCGCTGGCGTAGCCGTGTCGCCGGTCGGCCGGCGGTGTGTAGACAGGCCCGATCCGGGACACACCCGCTGCCGGCGGGGAGGCCGCCGCGAAGCAGACCGGTCGGCCGCCGACCTCCCAGATCACCTGCTGACCCTCCGCCGTCCGCGCAGCGACGACGTCGGATACCCCCTCGGACGCCTGCTGTGGCACGGCCTCGGCGAGGAAGGCGTGATACCAGCCGACGAGCAGCGCGTTGTCCGCTGTGGTGGCCAACCGCGCCCTGCCCGGCGCGTCCGGCGGTGGCACGAGAGTGGCGAGTTCGTAGAGCCGCTGCTGCATTCCCGGCGTGACCGTGGCTCCGGTCCGCCGGCCCCAGGCCCGAGCGAACGCCTCCGCAGCCTCCGTCACGCCGTTGACACCGACGAGCCGAGGCCGGACGGCTGACACCGCCTGCGCCAGCACCTGCGCCGCGGTAGCGGGCATGGGGCAGATCAGCAGGCCGTACGGTGGCGTGTGATGCGCCACGCCGACGATCTCGCCGTCATCGACCACCATCATCCACAGGGCGTCGTCGAAGGTCCGGCGACCGTCGCGGGCGGCTTCGACGTTGGTGGCGAGCACGTTGTGCAGGACCGGCTCTGCGGCTACCCACGGCAACACCCGGCCGGCGAATCGACGGGCGTCGGTTTCGAGCACGGCCTGCATCCCGGCATCCTCTCGCCTGCGGCCAGCGGATGCGACCCGGTTTGCCGTATTCGGCATCAGCCGACTGACTGTGTGTCGACTACAGGGTGACGTCGACGGTGATCTCGTCCGAGCCGTTGGCGAAGGTCAGCTCGCCGACCCGGCCGGCCGCCTGCAGATCCGAGGCGGCCGTCTCGACCAGGTCGACCAGCCGTTGCGGGCCGCGTACGACCACCGCGCTGACGTCGCTGCGCATCGACAACTTCGCTGCCGACTTCGCCTTTCGTACGCCGGAGAGTGCGACCGAAGTCGCCCGGAGTGCCCCTGGGTCGCCATCGCCGGCCAGCGCCCGTAGCTCGTCGGCCGCAGGCCATCCGGTGCGGTGCACCGAGCCCTCCTGCCACCAGGACCACACCTCCTCGGTGACGAACGCGAGGAAAGGCGCGAACAGCCGCAACAGGACCGACAGCGCCGTCGTCAGCGTGCTGTGCGCGGAGGCGGCCGCCTGTTCACCCCTGCTGCCGTATGCCCGCTCCTTGACGAGCTCGAGGTAGTCGTCGCAGAAGGACCAGAAGAAGCTCTCGGTGACCTCCAGCGCCCGGGTGTGGTGGTAGCCGTCGAGTGCGGTGGTGGCCTCGGCCACCACGTCTGCCAGTCCGGCCAGCAGGGCCCGGTCCAGCGGCTCGGTGATCGCCGCCCCGCTCTGGCTCGCTCCCGGGCCGAGCACGAACCTGCTGGCGTTGAGCAGCTTGGTGGCCAGCCGCCGACCGACCTTGAATTGACCCACGTCGAACGCGGAGTCGACGCCCAGCCGCCCGCTGGCCGACCAGTAGCGCAGGGCGTCCGAGCCGTACTCGTCGAGCAGGCCGGCGGGTGTCACCGCGGCGTTTCCTTTGGACTTGGAGAACTTCTTGCGGTCGGGATCGAGGATGAATCCGGAGATCGCCACGTCGCTCCAGGGCAGGCAGTGATGCTCCAGGTGACTGCGGACCACTGTGGCGAACAGCCAGGTGCGGATGATGTCGTGGGCCTGCGGCCGCAGATCCATCGGGAACACCCGCCCGAAGAGATCCTCGTCGCGTTCCCAGCCGCCGGCAATCTGCGGGGTGAGCGACGATGTGGCCCAGGTGTCCATGATGTCGGGGTCGGCGGTGAACCCGGCCGGCTGGCCCCGTTGCTCGGCGTCGAAGCCGGGGGGCACGTCGGACGAGGGATCGACCGGCAGGGCCGCCTCGTGGGCGGTGATCGGCTTGTCCCAGATCGGCTCGCCCGAGTCGTCGAGCGGATACCAGACCGGGAAGGGCACGCCGAAGAAGCGTTGCCGGCTGATCAGCCAGTCGCCGTTGAGGCCGGCCACCCAGTTTTCGTAGCGCACCTTCATGAAGTCGGGATGCCACCGCAGCTCACGGCCACGCTCAAGCACCTCCGCGCGCAGCGACAGGTCACGGCCACCGTTGCGCAGGTACCACTGCCGGGTGGAAACGATCTCCAGGGGCCGGTCGCCCTTCTCGTAGAACTTCACCGGATGGATGATCGGCTTGGGCTCGCCGTCGAGATCGCCGGATTCCCGCAGCATCTCGACCGTGCGCTGCTGCCCGGTGAAGACGGTCGCGCCGGCCAGCTTGGCGTAGGCCGCGCGGCCGGAGTCGGAGTCGATGCCGGGCGGCGGGTCGGCGAGGAAGCGGCCGTCGAAGCCGATCACCGTCCGGGTGGGGAGTTGCAGCTCGCGCCACCACGTGACATCGGCGGTGTCGCCGAACGTGCAGACCATGGCGATGCCCGATCCCTTGTCCGGGTCGGCGAGGTGGTGCGCGAGCACGGGCACCTCGGCGTCGAAAATCGGCGTGCGGACCGTCGTGCCGAAACGGGGCTGGTAGCGCGCATCGTCGGGGTGTGCGACCAGCGCCACGCAGGCGGCGATCAGCTCGGGACGGGTGGTCTCGACGAAAACCGGGCCGTCGGCCCCGTGAAACCGCAGCCGGTGGTAGGCGCCGGGGCGATCGCGGTCCTCGAGCTCGGCCTGGGCGACGGCGGTCCGGAACGTGACATCCCACAGGGTCGGCGCCTCGGCCCGGTAGGCCTCGTCGCGGGCAAGGTTGCGCAGGAAGGCGCGCTGCGACACCGCGCGCGCGCTTTCGCCGATGGTCGTGTAGTTGTGGCGCCAGTCCACCGACAGCCCCAGCCGGCGGAACAGGCTCTCGAACACCTGCTCGTCCTCGGCCGTCAGCCGCTGGCACAGCTCGACGAAGTTCTGCCGGGCGATCGGCAGCTCGTGACCACCGGGCTGGGCCGGAGGGGTGAAGTCGGGATCGTAGGGCAGTGAGGGATCGCACCGGACGCCGAAGAAGTTCTGTACCCGGCGCTCGGTCGGCAGGCCGTTGTCGTCCCAGCCGATCGGGTAGAAGACCTCCTTGCCGCGCATCCGCTGGTAGCGGGCGAGGATGTCGGTGTGGGTGTAGGAGAAGGCCGACCCCACGTGCAGGGTCCCGCTCACGGTCGGCGGGGGCGTGTCGATGGCGTAGACCTGCTCCCGCGTGCGGGACCGGTCGAAGCGGTAGGTGCCCTGCTCCTCCCATAGCCGGCTCCACCGCTCCTCGAGGCCTTCGAGGGTCGGTTTGTCCGGGACGCGGCGTTCGGTCATACGGTGATCCTATGGACGTCGTCCCGGCGCTGTCGCCGAGGTATCTGCGGCGGCTGTGGACGCCGGTCTGCTGCCCGTCTCGGGATGGCAGCCGCGCTGGTTAGACTCGGCGGCCGTGGCTCCCGCTGATCCCGCCGCCGAACTGCGGCGGGTCGAGAAGGCGCTGAGCGGGCGGTGGCCGGAGTCCCGCCTCGAACCCTCGCTGGACCGGATCCGTGCGCTCACCGACCTGCTCGGGCAGCCGCAGCGGGCCTGTCCGGTCGTCCACATCACCGGCACCAACGGCAAGACGTCCTCGGCCCGCATGATCGACGCGCTGCTGCAGGCGTTCGGCCTGCGGGTGGGCCGGCTCACCAGCCCCCACCTGGAGTCCATCACCGAGCGGATCACGATCGACGGCGAGCCGCTCTCACCTGGGCGGTTCGCGGCCGCCTACGACGACATCGCGCCGTATGTCGACCTGGTCGACGCCCAGCAGGAACACCCGGCGTCCTTCTTCGAGGTGCTCACGGCGATGGCCTACGCGACCTTCGCCGACACGCCCGTCGACATCGCCGTCGTCGAGGTCGGGCTGGGCGGATCGTGGGACGCCACCAATGTCGCCGACGGCCAGATCGCGCTCGTCACGCCCATCGACCTGGATCACACCCACCTCCTGGGTCCGACGGTGACCAGCATCGCGACGGAGAAGGCCGGCATCATCAAGCCGGGCGCGACCGTCGTGACGGCGGTGCAGCCGGGTGCGGTCATGGACGTGCTGCTGCGCCGGGCCGAGGAGGTCGGGGCCACGGTGGCTCGCCAGGGCCTGGAGTGCGGCGTGCTCTCCCGGGCGGTGGCCGTCGGCGGGCAGGTCCTCAGCCTGCAGGGACTGGGCGGAGTGTACGACGGCATCGTGCTGCCGTTGTTCGGCCCGTTCCAGGCCGCCAATGCGGCCTGCGCGCTGGCCGTCGTGGAGGCCTTCCTGGGTCAGGGCCGGAGCGACAGCCGGATCGACAGGGGGAGCGACGGCCGGATCAACACAGAATTGGTGCGGCAGGGGTTCGCCGCGGTCACCTCACCCGGGCGGCTGGAGCCGGTGCGGGGGGCGCCGACCGTGCTGGTCGACGCGGCCCACAACCCGGCCGGCATGACCGCCACGGTGGCCGGGTTGGCAGACGCCTTCGACTTCCGCAGACTGGTCGCCGTCGTGGCCTTGCTCGCCGACAAGGACGCCCGGGGGATGCTGGACGTGCTCGAGCCCGCCGTCGACATGGTGGTGGTGACGCAGAACTCCTCGCCCCGGCGGCTGCCCGTCGACGACCTGGCAGCGCTGGCGGTCGACGTCTTCGGCGCCGACCGGGTGGAGGTCGCCCTCCGGCTCGACGACGCCCTGGAGGCCGCGGTTCGCCTCGCCGAGGAAGGCGCCGAGGACGGGCCCCTGACCGGGGTCGGTGTTCTGGTCACCGGCTCGGTGATCACCGCCGGCGAGGCGCGCACCTTGCTGCGGCAGTGACCGAGCAGCCGACTCCTGCGCGCCGGTCGGGCCTGCGTGACCCCGCCCGGGCCGTGCGTTCGGTGGCTGCCGCCGCGCTGGGGCTCGAAGGCCTCACCGTGCTGCTCGCGCTCGCCCCCATCGCCAAGCTTGGTGGCGGCCTCACCCCCTGGCGCGCGGCGGCCGTGATCGCGCTGGCGGTCATGCTGATCGTGACGGCGGGCCTGCTCCGCCGCCGCTGGGCCTACCACCTCGGCAGCCTCCTGCAGGTGGCCGTGGCCGCCGCCGGCTTCCTCACGCCGGCGATGTTCTTCCTCGGCCTCGCCTTCGCGCTGGTCTGGTTGTACGTCCTGCGGCTGCGGGCCGCCGTTGCGGGCGGCTGACGGCGGGCCGTCAGCCGGCGAGATCGGATGACCGTCCGCTCGGCCGCGTCGGCCGTCCGACGGGGCTGGGGCCGGGTAGGCTGCCCGACGGTACCCAGGTGAGGAGCACCCCGCATGTCGGAGCGCACGTTGGTCCTGGTCAAGCCCGACGGCGTCCGGCGCGGCCTGGTCGGTGAGGTGATTCGTCGCATCGAGGGCAAGGGGCTGCGGATCGTGGCGATGGACCTTCGCGTCGTCGAGCGGAGCACGGCCGAGACCCACTACGCCGAGCACCGTGACCGGCCCTTCTTCGGCTCCCTTGTGGAGTTCGTCACCGGAGGGCCGATGGTGGCCATGGTCATCGAGGGAGACCGCGCCATCCAGGCCTTTCGGGCTCTGGCGGGCGCCACCGATCCGGTGGCCGCGTTGCCGGGCACGATCCGTGGTGATTTCGCCCTCGAGGTCCAGAACAACGTCGTACACGGATCCGACTCGGCTGCCTCGGCCGAGCGGGAGATCACCCTCTTCTTCCCCGGATACTGACGCCCGCGGGCATAGCATGAAGGGATACCGCGCAAGGGAAGGCTTCTCCCGCTTGATGGTCAACACGATGTCTTTCCTCGGCCGCGACATGGCCGTGGATCTCGGCACCGCCAACACCCTGGTCTACGTCCGCGGCCGGGGTGTAGTCCTCAATGAGCCCTCCGTGGTGGCGATCAACACCACAACCCAGACGATCGTGGCCGTCGGGACCGAGGCGCGCAACATGATCGGCCGCACGCCCGGCAACGTCGTCGCCATCCGGCCGCTCAAGGACGGCGTGATCGCCGACTTCGAGACCACCGAGCGGATGCTGCGCTACTTCATCCAGAAGGTGCACCGCCGGCGGCACTTCGCCAAACCCCGCATCGTCGTGTGCGTGCCGTCCGGCATCACCGGCGTGGAGCAGCGGGCGGTCAAGGACGCGGGTTATCAGGCCGGTGCCCGCCGGGTCTTCATCATCGAGGAGCCCATGGCTGCGGCGATCGGGGCGGGCCTGCCGGTCAGCGAGCCGACCGGCAACATGGTGGTGGACATCGGGGGCGGCACCACCGAGGTGGCGGTGATCTCCCTCGGCGGCATCGTAACCAGCCAGTCGATCCGCGTCGGCGGCGACGAGATGGACACCGCCATCATCACCTACATCAAGAAGGAGTATTCGCTGCTCCTCGGCGAGCGCACCGCCGAGGAGATCAAGATGACGATCGGCTCGGCCTTCCCGATGCCGGACGAGCCACACGCCGAAATCCGCGGCCGCGACCTCGTCTCCGGGTTGCCCAAGACCATCGTCGTGTCGGCTGAGGAGATCCGTAAGGCCATCGAGGAGCCGGTCAACCGGATCGTCGATGCGGTCAAGGTGACGCTCGACAAGTGCCCGCCGGAGCTGGCCGGCGACATCATGGATCGCGGCATCGTGATCACCGGCGGCGGGGCGCTGCTCAAGGGGCTCGACGAGCGGCTCAAACACGAGACCGGGATGCCGATCATCGCCATCGACAACCCGCTCTACTCCGTGGCGCTCGGCTCGGGCAAGTGCGTCGAGGATTTCGAGGCGCTGCAACAGGTGCTCGTCTCCGAGCCGCGACGCTGACCGCCCGTGTCGCGGCCCTCGAGCCGGCACCGACTGGTGCTGTCCGTGCTGCTGCTCGTCTCGGTGACCTTCTTCACGCTGGACTACCGGATGAGCGACGGCTCGGTCTTCTCTGACATGCGCTCGACGGCGGGCGCGGCCCTCGGGCCGGTCCAGCGGGCCGCGAGCAGCGCCATTTCGCCGATTACGCGCACCCTCACGTCGCTGGGCAGCGGCGGCTCGGCCGACGCCACCCGCTTGCGCCGCGACAATTCCCGGCTGACCCAGCAACTGAACGCCGTGCAACTCGACCGGTCCACTGTGGCTCAGCTGCGCCGGCTGCGCCTGCTGGCGGGGGTGGGCCGCTACCGGATCACCCCTGGCCGGGTCATCGCGCTCGGTCCCTCATCCGGTCTGGAGTGGACGGTCACTATCGACCGCGGGACGCATGACGGGGTGCGCGCCGGGCTGACCGTGATCAACGGCGAGGGCCTGGTCGGCCGGGTGCGCCGGACCAACCCCTACACCGCCGTCGTCCTGCTTGCCGTCGATCCGCTCTCGGCCGTCGGCTCACGTCTTTCGGGCAGCGGCCAGTTGGGTTTGTGCGAGGGTGCCGGCCTAGGTGCCATGCGGCTGCAACTCCTCAATCCGCAAGCCCGCGTCGTCGTCGGCGACCGGCTGGTCACCGGCCCGTACGGCGTCACGACCTACGCCGCCGGCGTGCCGCTCGGCAGTGTCACGTCGGTCACCCGCTCGACCGGTGTGCTGGTCCGGACCGCCGAGGTGCAGCCCTATGTCGACTTCAGCGCCCTGGACGTGGTCGGCGTGGTGGTCGGGTTGCCGCCCACCGACCCGGGGGATGCGGCGCTGCCGCCCGAGCCCCCGCCGCGACACCCGACCGGGCGCACCGTGCCGTGACCGGCTCCCGGGTGCTGTTGACCGGGCTTCTAGTCCTCTCCGCCGCCGTCCTGCAGACGGCTGTCTTCGCGCGCCTGCCGCTGCCCTACGGCCGGCCCGATCTCGTGCTGGTGCTTGTCGCGGGGATCGCGATGGCGGTCGGGCCGGGGCCCGGGACCTCGGTCGGCTTCGCTGCCGGCCTGGTATGCGACCTGCTCTCCGATCACCCGGCCGGAATGCTCGCGCTGGTCTTCTGCCTGGTGGGCTACGTCTGCGGCCTGATGCCCGACGCGTCGGAGCGCAGCGTGCTGCTGCCGCTGGCGGTCGTCGTGGCCGCCGCGGTCGCCGCCGGCCTGGCCTTCGCCGTGGTGCTCGCCATCGTCGGCAGCCCTCGCCTCGATTGGCATGTCCTGGGTGCCTCGATCCCGGCGGGCGCTGCATACGATGTGATCGTGGCGGCGTTCATCGTGCCGTTGGTCAGCCTGGTCTACCAGCGCCACGACACCGGACCGCGTTGACTGGAGGAGGACGCCGGTGAGCGACCGCTCCACCCTGCGCCTCATCGTCGTACGGGTCCTCATCGTCTCGCTGCTGGCCACGCTGGGTGGCCGGCTGTGGTATCTCCAGGTGCTCGCTGCCGACGACTTCGCGACCGCGGCGGCGGACAACCAGATCCGCGGAGTCGCGAGCCCGGCCCCCCGCGGCACGATCCTGGACGCGACGGGCCACCCGTTGGTGAGCAACCGCACCGCGCTCGTCGTTGCCGTCAGCGGTGCTGCCCTCTCCCGGCAGGCCGACGGCGGCGCGTCGGTCCTGCGGCGGCTCTCGGCACTCATCCGGGTGTCGCCGGCCGAGTTGAAACTGCGGATCACGCCGTGCGCGAGGGCTACCCCGCGACCGTGCTGGAACGGCTCGCCGCTACAGCCGGTGCCGGTGCTCGACGATGCCTCCCCGCAGGTCGCGCTGCGCATCGCCGAGCACCAGGAGGACTTCCCGGGGGTGAGTGCCGACTTCCAGGCCGTCCGGCAGTATCCCGATCGTTCGCTGGCCGCCCACGTGCTGGGATATCTGGCGCCGGTGAGTGCCGACCAGCTGAAGCGCCCGAAGTACGCCGGTCACCACGACACCGACCTGGTCGGCGTCGCCGGCCTGGAGAAGCAGTACGACCGCCTGCTGAGCGGCTCCGCAGGGTTGCAGCGGGTTGCCGTCGACCATGCGGGCCGCGTGACGGCGACCCTGTCGCAGACCGCCCCCGTACGCGGCGGCGACCTCGTCACCAATATCGACCAGCGGGTGCAGGCGCTGGCCGAGCGGTCGTTGGCCGACGGCCTGCTGACCGCCCGGAAGGGGCGCGACAAATACGGTCGGCCCTACCACGCCAACTCCGGGGCGGTGGTCGTCCTCAACGCCAAGACCGGCGCCGTGCTTGCGCTGGCCAGCTACCCGTCCTACGACCCGACGGTGTGGACAGGGGGCATCTCCGCTGCCGACTACGCCCGGCTGACCGGGCAGGCCGCCGGGGTGCCGCTGATCTCCCGCGCCAGCCAGGGTGAGTTCGCACCCGGGTCGACGTTCAAGCTGGTGTCCGCCTCGGCGGCCGAGCGCGGCGGCTACCCGCTGGACGGCACCTACCAGTGCCCGGGCGTGTTCCATGTCGGGTCGGCCAGCTTCACCAACTTCGAGGCGCACACGTACGGGCCGATGGACATCCGCAAGGCGCTGATCAAGTCCTGCGACACGGTGTTCTACAACTTCGGCTACCAGATGTGGCTGCGCGACGGCGGCCTGAAGCCGAAGAAGGGACAGGCCAAGGAGTTGTTCGCACGCACCGCGCAGGCGTACGGCTTCGGGGCCCCGACCGGCATCGACCTGCCCGGGGAGGCGGCCGGCCGGATCCCCGACCGGGCTTTCAAGCACGCTTTCTGGAAGCTGCGCAAGGCCGACTACTGCGCCGGTGCGAAGAACCCCCGGTTCGACGCCCTGCACCGGCAACTCGACCGGGAGTTCTGTGCCGACGGATACACCTACCGCGCGGGCGACGCGGTGAACTTCGCGATCGGCCAGGGCGACGTGCTGGTCACACCGTTGCAGCTGGCTACGGCCTACGCGGCGCTCGCCAACGGCGGGACGGTCTACCGCCCGCAGGTTGCCCGGGCGGTGATCGGCCCGACCGGCGCCGTGACCTGGCAGGCTCGGCCCAAGGCGGTCCGCCGGCTGCCCATAGACAAGACGACCATGGACTTCATCCGCTCCGCCCTGGCCGGGGTCACCCGCCCCGGGGGCACGGCATACGGCGCGTTCACCGATTGGCCACAGGACGCGGTGCCGGTGGGCGGCAAGACCGGCACCGCGGAGGTGGGGCTGACCAAGACCGGCCGACAGGACACCTCGTGGTTCGCCGCCTTCGCGCCCGCCGGCGATCCGCAGTTCGTGGTCGTGAACATGCTGGAGCAGGTAGGCACCGGCGGTGCGTACGCCGCCAAGGTGGTCCGCCGAGTGCTGAACGGCATCTACGGGGTGAGCGGTCAGCCGGCGATCTATCCCGGTGGCCGGATCCCGACCGCCCTGCCGCGGCTGCGGCCGGACGGGACGATCAGCACCGTGCCGACGACCCCGCAGCGCCCGGCCACGCCGCCGGCCCACCCCTCCCCGTCCGCCCACGCTCTGCCGGCCCCCCGACTCGGTCATGCGGGTTTAGTGGGCACGCTCGGCGTGTCGACTTGCAGTTGTGCAAGATCACCGCAGTGGGTGTGGGGGAGTCGGCCGCACCCGATGGCGCCGAAGGCCCGGGCACCATGAGTACCTCCACGGTGCGCCTCGGTGGTCCGCCCGCCACCCTGCGCGACCGGGCGATGCGCCGTCAATCGTCGCTGCGCCGGGTCGACTGGGTGCTCGCGAGCGCCGTGCTGGCGCTCGCCGTGCTCGGCGCCCTGCTGGTGTGGTCGGCGACCCGCCAGCGTCTCCTGACGGCCGGGCTGGACCCGCAGAGCTTCCTCAAGCGGCACCTGCTCAACCTGGCAATCGGCCTGGTGCTCGGTGTGATCATGGCCGCATTCGACTACCGGATGCTGCGCGCCTACGCGCCGATCGTCTACGTCGCCTCGTGCATCGGGTTGATCGCCGTCCTGCTCGTCGGCAGCACCATCAACGGCGCGCACTCCTGGATCATCGTCGGCGGCGGTTTCCAGCTGCAGCCGGCGGAGTTCGCCAAGGTCGGCCTGATCGTCAGCATGTCGATGCTTCTCGGCGAGAAGCGCGACGGTGAGAGCGTCCCGCGTGGCTCCGACGTCGTGCTGGCGCTCGCCCTCGCCGCGGTGCCGATGGGCCTGGTCATGCTGCAGCCGGATTTCGGCACCGACATGGTGCTGGCCTTCGTGGTCCTCGGGGTGCTCGCGGTGTCCGGCGCCTCCGCCCGGTGGATAGCCGGGCTCGTGCTGGCCGGCGCGCTGAGCGCCGTGCTCGCCGTACAGGTCGGCGCGCTCCAGCAGTACCAGCTCGACCGGTTCAAGGCGTTCACCAATCCCGCCGCCGACTCGCAGGGTGCCGGCTACAGCACGCGGCAGGCCCGCATCGCGATCGGCACCGGCGGGCTGACCGGCAAGGGATTGTTCAAGGGCAGCCAGACCAACGGGCACTTCGTACCGGAGCAGCAGACCGACTTCGTGTTCACCGTGGCCGGCGAGGAGTTGGGTCTGCTCGGCGGCGGCACGATCATCGTGTTGCTGGGCGTGGTGCTCTGGCGGGGCCTGTCGATCGCCGCCCGGGCGCCCGACATGTTCGGCCGGCTGGTCGCCACCGGTGTCGTCGCGTGGTTCGCCTTCCAGAGCTTCGTCAACATCGGCATGACGCTGGGCATCATGCCTGTGACCGGGCTGCCGCTTCCGTTCGTGTCCTACGGCGGCTCGGCGATGTTCGCCAACCTGATGGCGGTCGGGCTGCTGCAGAACGTCCACCTGCGCAACACCGAGCCCTGACTCACGGGCGCTCGGCAGAGAGTCGCTGCCTGGGGCGCCGTGGGGCGCCGTGTCCTTTCTCGTCGAGAACGATCGCGCTATGCGTTAGCCGCAGGTCGAGCGGTGCAGGGCAAGGGACAGTCGTAAGCGATGGCCAGGACGCCGCCTCGCAGGGAAACACTGGCTGCACTGCGAAAAAGCGGGCTGCGTGCCCCAGTCGCGCTGCCGCCGAAGCGGGCGGCGAACATGACCGCCGCGGGTGTTGCGCGGCCACCCAATCCGGCAGGAAGCTGCGTGGGAGCCAGGCGAGCCGGCCGTTGCCCCCCGCCCATGAGGTAAGTCTGCAGAGAGTCGGCCCTGCTGCTGGGTAAGGACGTTCGCGCCTCCACGGACCACTCATGGTGTACCGATCAGTCACCCTCGCTACCCGACGCGAGAATCGGCGCTAGTCGGGAATGACATCCGTGCGGCGCTGGACAATTCGGTGATGGCTATCAAGCCTCACCCTTCTACGGTCTCTGATCCGACTTCGGCCCGGCCCTCGATCCACGGCCGGCCTATGCTCGAAGGGACGCATCGTCGACATTGATTCCGACGACCTGCGCGACACGGTCGAAGTCGGCGTCATGGGCGAGCACAGCGGCGCCATGGCGCCACGCGACGGCAGCGATCATGCAGTCGACCATCCCCCGCGGCGTGATTCCGGTTCGGCGACATCGGCGGTAGATCCCCGCCGCATGGTCGAAGTCGACGATCGGGTCGAAGCGGAGCAGGCCGAACCGCAGCAGCAGGCGATGCAGATCGTCTTCGCGCTGGTCGTCGCGGGCTCCTGCCAGGACTTCCATCATCACGGGCTCGGTGACGACGAGGAGCGACCCATCACCGGCGATCAGCGCGGTCAGGCGTCGATCGACGGCGCTGCCGGTGGCTCGGTCGTACTCCACCCAGGCCGATGTGTCAGCGAGGATCACGCCGCCCCGCGCGGCGGGGCATCGGCCGGCGGCTCGCCAACGGCACGCGCCCCTCGCATTGCCAGGGCATCGCCTCGTGACAGCGGCTGCCCGGCCAGCCGTCGGAGGGCGAGATCGACGGCCTCGGTCTTCGTGTGGATGCCATAGCGGTTCATGATCGTTTGGACGTAGTCACCCTCGATCTCGATGTTCGTGCGCACTCGAGTCATACACCTACTCTGCACCTGACGTGTACGATACGTGTACTCAGGTCCCGTCCTTGCTGGTGCCGTACGGTTCGCTCGCCGGGCGTTGGGCGTTGTGTGCGACGGCGCACCTTGGAAACGGGTAGTCATGGATGCTGACGAACGGGCGATTCGAGCACTCCGACTGCCGCAACATCTTCAGCTGGTGTTCGTGGGCACTGCCGTCGAGAATCTGGCCCTCAAGATCAGGCACCGCCTCGAAGAACGGGGCTTCGACGAAGTCGTGGATGCCGCCCTGGGAATCATTTGGAACGCCGTAGGAGCTCTGGCAGTGGATGCCGTCGCAGTGCAGGCAGCCGAGGATGAGTGCTTCCGCTGGGCTCCGGACACAGCCGACGAACCGGACTCCGGGGACCTCATGTTTGGACTCATCGCGGCAGCACATGCTTGTCGCGTGGTGCGCAGGTGCGACGTAGCGAAGGGCATTTCCGGCGTCATAAGCAGCTGCGAGCAAGCGATGGCCAATTACTCCAACCACCTTCGTCCGGACGACCGACCGCTGGCGGAACTTGCCCGGGCAGATCCGTCCGAATGGACACGCTACGCGGAAGTCCGGGAGGAGGCGAGATACCTGATCGCCCTGCTCGACGTGCTTGAGACAAAGGAGGTATCGCCCGCCGACCGCGCCACCTTGGTCAAGCTGTGACGGCCATCGGTCAGGACGTTCATGAGTTGGCGGGGTCCGGGCAAGCCACGGAGCAGCACGTAGGCGAAATCTCTCAGTACTCCAGCCCTCGGTTAGCATCGAGAGCCGGGCTGGCTTCTGCCGGCTCAGCACTCCCGGGCGAGGCGCGGTGCGCTGGTCCGTTCGTCAGCGACAGCCCGCTTCATCGGGAGGACCGGCCGTGCATCGTACGATGCTGAAATCGAAGATCCATCGTGCGACCGTGACACAGGCCGACCTGAATTATGTGGGTTCGCTCACTGTGGATGGCGACCTCCTTGACGCGGCAGACCTCTTGCCCGGTGAGCAGGTGCACGTCATCGACGTGACAAACGGGGCCCGGCTCGTCACCTATGCGATCGAGGGCGCGCGTGGGTCGGGGATCATGAGTGCCAACGGTGGATGCGCTCGTCTCATCGTCCCGGGCGACCTCGTCATCGTGATCGCCTACGCGGCCGTCACCGATGACGAGGCACGCGGCCTCCAGCCCCGCGTCGTCTTCGTCGACGAGAAGAACCAGGTGGCCGACCTCGGTCACGACCTGAGCCGTTGACCGGATCCTGCGGACCTCGCTCAGAAGTCACTGGCAGTCGAGACCGTGGCGGGTCAGCGCCACCAGATCCTCGGCCCATGCCAGGCGGTGTTCTCCCACGCCTTCGGCCGCGACGGCTCGCGCCCGGGCCAGCGAGCGGCCCGATCGCGGTCCACCGGCTTGCAGACGGTCGGCAGCACAGCCGTCAAGCCGGGCCGGGTCGGCGCCGACGCCCCAAGGGTGGCCCTGCCGGGCCGGGAGGCGCAGGTGGGTCCGTTGCTCTCGTGGGTGGCTCTGGCGAGCGCGCTGGGCGCGGTGTTCGTCGTCGGCCGCTGGCTCATCCGCGGTCGGCGGGACTCGCTGGGCTCGACGGTCGGCTTCCCCAGGATCACCGTCGTGGCGCTCCTGGTGCTCTCGGCGGTGGCGACATACCCGGGCATCCTGCACCGCCGGCAGGAGAGCAGGCTCGGCGCTGTCGCGTCCGCGATCGCGGGAACCAGGGTGCAGGTCAAGTGCCAGACGCTGAGCAGTGCGAGCGTCGACGTCGGCGCCGAGGCGGGGTACGTCAAGTGGGGCCCGAACGGCGTGCCCGAGCACGTGGCGCACATCAAGTGGCAGCAGTGCAACCTCCTGCGTGACTACCAGAATTCCGACAAGCACCATCCGTCGGAAGGGGAGTACATCGCCGTACACGTACTCACCCACGAATCGGTGCACACGAGCGGCGTCAGGTCCGAGCGGCTGACCGAGTGCGCGGCGGTGCAGCGTGACGCGATGACCGCACGCCTGCTCGGTGCCTCGAGCCACGATGCCCGCACTCTTGCCCGGTTGTACTGGCTGGTCGTCTACCCGCGGATGCCGGATGACTACCGGGACGCCGGCTGCCGGCCGGGCGGAGCGCTGGACGAGAAGCTGCCGACCTCGCCGTGGGCCGCCGTGCAACGAGACGCCCGGCCGGTACCCGGCGCGTAGGCTGGGCACTCATGACGGTCGAGTCCCTGTTCCCGCGGCTCGAGCCGTTGCTGCCGCGGGTGCACAAGCCGATCCAGTACGTGGGGGGTGAGCTCAACTCCACCGTCAAGGATTGGGACGCCGTCGACGTGCACTGGGCGTTGATGTATCCGGACGCCTACGAGGTGGGCCTGCCCAATCAGGGCATCCAGATCCTCTACGAAGTGCTCAACGAGCGCCCCGACGCCCTTGCCGAGCGGACGTACGCCGTGTGGCCCGATCTCGAAGAGCTGATGCGCGAGCGGGGTATCGGACAGTTCACCGTCGACAGCCACCGCCCGGTGGCCGCCTTCGACCTGCTCGGCGTTTCGTTCTCCACCGAACTCGGCTACACCAACATGCTTGCCGCCCTCGACCTGGCCGGCCTGCCACTGGAGTCACGCGACCGCTCGACCGGCCAGCCGATCGTCGTCGCGGGCGGGCACGCGGCCTTCAACCCCGAGCCGATCGCCGACTTCATCGATGCCGCCGTGCTGGGCGACGGCGAGGAGGCCGTCGGCGAGATCAGTGAGGTGATCGGGGACTGGATCCGCGCCGGGCGACCGGGCGGGCGTGACGAGGTGCTGCTGCGGCTGGCCCGGACCGAGGCGGTCTACGTACCCCGCTTCTACGACGTCGACTACCTGCCCGACGGCCGGATCCGCCGGGTCGTGCCCAACCGGGCCGGCGTGCCGTTGCGGGTGCACAAGCGCACCACGATGGATCTTGATGCCTGGCCGTACCCGAAGCAGCCGCTGGTCCCGCTGGCGGAGACGGTGCACGAGCGGGCGAGTGTGGAGATCTTCCGCGGGTGCACCCGCGGCTGCCGGTTCTGCCAGGCCGGCATGATCACCCGGCCGGTACGCGAGCGGTCGATCACCGGCATCGGCGAGATGGTCGACGCCAGCCTCAAGGCGACCGGGTTCACCGAGGTCGGCCTGCTCTCGCTGTCCTCGGCCGACCACTCCGAGATCGGCGAGATCGCCCATGCCCTGGCCGATCGCTACGAAGGCACGCAGACCGGCCTGTCGCTGCCGTCGACCCGGGTCGACGCCTTCAACGTCACCCTCGCCAACGAGTTGTCGCGGGGCGGCCGCCGGTCCGGGCTCACGTTCGCTCCCGAAGGCGGCTCCGAGCGGCTGCGCCGGGTGATCAACAAGATGGTGTCGCACGAGGACCTCATCCGTACGGTGACGACTGCCTACTCGGCCGGCTGGCGCCAGGTGAAGCTCTACTTCATGTGCGGCCTGCCCACCGAGACCGACGACGACGTGCTCGAGATCGCCCGGATGGCACAGGACGTGATCCGGGCCGGGCGAACGGCGACGGGTACGAAGGACGTCCGCTGCACGGTGTCCATCGGCGGTTTCGTGCCGAAGCCGCACACGCCGTTCCAGTGGGCGGCCCAGGCCGGCGCCGAGACGATCGACCGTCGGCTCAAGGCACTTCGGGGCGCCATCAACAGCGATCGCGTCGTGGGCAAGGCGATCGGCTTCCGCTACCACGATGGTAAGCCGGGCATCGTCGAGGGCCTGCTCTCCCGCGGCGACCGGCGGGTGGGTGCGGTGATCCGGGCGGTGTGGGAGGACGGCGGCCGCTTCGACGGCTGGAGCGAGCACTTCTCCTACGATCGCTGGGCCCGTGCCTGCGAGCGGGTGCTGCCGGCTCACGGCCTCGACCTCGACTGGTACACCACCCGCGAGCGGGGCGAGACCGAGGTGCTGCCGTGGGACCACCTCGACTCCGGGCTGGACAAGGAGTGGCTCTGGGCCGATTGGCAGGACGCGCTGGCTGGCCAGGAGCAGGACGACTGCAGGTGGACCCCGTGTTTCGACTGCGGCGTCTGCCCGGGGATGAGCACCGAGATCCAGATCGGGCCGACGGGTCGCACGCTGCTCCCGCTCACCGTCAGGTGAGGGCCGTTCGCCTCATCGCCTTGCGGAAACTTTCCCTGGCCTCAGCGCGGATTTGTATCCACAGCTCTGAGTTGGCGGACGGAGTGGGCGCGTGAGCAGGCGGCAGCCCGAGGGCGAGCCGCCGCCGCCGGTCGTGCAGCGGTTGCGGGTCCGCTACGCCAAGCGTGGCCGGCTCCGCTTCACCTCGCATCGCGACTTCGCCCGGGCCTTCGAGCGGGCACTGCGCCGAGCCGAGGTGCCGATGGGCTATTCAGCCGGGTTCAGCCCGCATCCCAAGGTGTCCTACGTCGGCGCGAGCCCGACCGGCGTGGCCAGCGAGGCGGAGTACCTGGAAATCGGGCTTGCCCGCCGGGTCGACCCGGACCGGCTGCGGGCGGCGCTGGATGCCTCCCTGCCCGACGGCCTGGACCTGCTGGAGGTCGTGCAGGCCTCGGGGGGCAGCCTTCCCGAGCGGATCGACGTGTCGCTGTGGCGCGTGGTGCTCCCCGGCGTGCCGCCCGATGCGCTGGCCGCCGCGGTCGAGCGTTTCCTGGCCGCCACCGACGTGCCGGTGGAGCGACTCACCAAGAACGGCAAACGGGTGCTCGACGCCCGGGCGCCGGTGCTCCGGGCAGACACGCTGGGCGATCCGGGCGAATCGGGTGGTGACTGTGCGACACTGGAGATGGTCGTACGGCATGTGACGCCCGCGGTGCGACCCGACGATGTTCTGACCGGCCTGCAGTCCGTGGCCGACCTGGAACTGCCGGAGCCGCCACGTGCGACCCGAATCGCTCAGGGTTCGCTCGACGCGACCGGCCAGATCACTGATCCGCTCGAGGCGGATCGGGCTCCGTCGGCGGACGTGGGCACGGTCTAGGCCGCGTTCACACCTGAAGACTTCACGGCCCCTGCGCCGTGGCACGCACTACACACCGTGCGCTAACGCGCACCGACCAGAGAGTCCCTGCGGCCGCGTCACACGCGCCCGGGGACCGAACGGAGACTTACCGGATGCTCGATACCGAGCCCACCGGCGGCCCCGATACGGGCGAGAGCCCCGCCGCCGACGCACCACCGACCCGCGCCCGAAAGCGCACCACGAAGAAGGCGACCGCGCCCCCCCCGGCAGCAAATCAGTCCGCGGTAGCTGAGCAGCCGGACGCCGGTGAGCCACGGCCGGCCAAGAAGGTGGCCAAGAAGGCAGTCAAGCGCGTCCGCAAGTCCTTGGCGACGGCAGTGCCAGGAGAGCCGGCGGCCACGGTGTCGGGGGAGTTGGCTGGGCACGCGGCCGAGGCCGAGGCGCCCGCCAAGGCCACTCGCAAGGCGGCCAGGGTCTCGCCGGCCCCGCCGGCCGTAGCTTTCATCGCCCCGGAGCCCGTACAGCCGGTGGCGTCCCCGGCGCAGCCGGCCACCCAGCCGAGGAAGGCTGCTCAGGCCGCCGGGCAGACACCGGCCCCCGAGGCACCGCCGGCGGGGGACGCGGTCGCCGCCGACGGCGACCGGCCGGGCCGCCGTCGAGGCAGGCGCGGACGCGGCCGCGGCAAGGGCGGTTCGGCCGCTGACGATGCAGCCTTGACCGCTGACGGCACGGACGCTGCGGTCGACGACCCGGCCGATGGCGCTGCGGCCTTGACCGCGACGGTTCGGGCCGATGCCGAGGAGCAGGCCGAGGAGGGCGGCAGCGACAGCGCCGCCACGCGGCGGCGCCGGCGACGTCGCCGCCGGACGGGCGGCGAGGTCGACGGCGAGGAGACGGCCCCCGTCGACGATCCACCCGACACGGTGGTCAAGGTGCGCAAGACCCGCGCCCCCCGCGGCCGCGACGCCGAGGACGAGGTGCAGGGCGTCAAGGGTTCGGTCCGGCTGGAGGCCAAGCGGCAGCGCCGGCGCGACGGACGGGACCAGAGCCGGCGTCGCCCGGCGATCATCACCGAGGCGGAGTTCCTGGCCCGCCGGGAGGCCGTCGACCGGGTGATGGTGGTCCGCCAGGTGAACGATCGCACCCAGGTCGCCGTACTCGAAGACGGCGTGCTGGTCGAGCACTACGTGACCAAGGCGAGCGCCACGGCCTACGCCGGCAACGTCTACCTCGGCAAGGTGCAAAACGTCCTGCCCAGCATGGAGGCCGCCTTCGTCGACATCGGCAAGGGCCGCAACGCGGTGCTGTACGCCGGCGAGGTCAACTGGGACGCCGCCGGCATGGAGGGCAAGTCGCGCCGGATCGAGGATGCCCTCAAGGCCGGCCAGTCGGTGCTCACGCAGGTCACCAAGGATCCCGTCGGCCACAAGGGCGCCCGCCTGACCAGTCAGATCAGCCTTCCCGGCCGGTTCCTGGTCTACGTCCCCGAAGGCTCCATGACGGGGATCAGCCGCAAGCTGCCCGACACCGAACGCAAGCGGCTCAAGGACATTCTCAAGGAGATCGTGCCCGACGAGGCCGGTGTGATCATCCGCACCGCCGCGGAGGGGGCCACCGAGGAAGAGCTGACGCGCGACGTGAAGCGGCTGCGGGCACAGTGGGAGGCCATCCAGCAGAAGGCGGCCAAGGCGCCGGCGCCGGCGCTGCTCTACGGCGAGCCCGACCTGGTCATCCGCGTCGTCCGCGACATCTTCAACGAGGACTTCAACAGGCTGATCGTCGCCGGGGACGAGGCGTGGGAGCTGGTCGAGGAATACGTCAAGCACGTCTCGCCGGATCTGGTCGACCGGTTGTCCCGGCCCAAGGCCGAAACCGACATCTTCGCCGACCTGCGGATCGACGAGCAGCTTGCCAAGGCGCTCGACCGCAAGGTCTGGCTGCCCAGCGGCGGCTCGCTGGTCATCGACCGCACCGAGGCGATGACCGTGGTGGACGTCAACACCGGCAAGTTCATCGGCAAGGGGGGCAACCTCGAGGAGACCGTCACCCGCAACAATCTCGAGGCCGCCGAGGAGATCGTCCGGCAGCTTCGGCTGCGCGACATCGGCGGCATGATCGTCATCGACTTCATCGACATGATCATCGAGGCCAACCGCGACCTGGTTCTGCGCCGGCTGACCGAGTGCCTGGGCCGCGACCGGACCCGCCACCAGGTCGCGGAGGTGACCTCGCTGGGATTGGTCCAGATGACCCGCAAGCGGGTGGGTCAGGGCCTGCTGGAGGTCTTTTCCGAGCCGTGCGAGGTGTGCAAGGGCCGGGGGCTGATCGTGCACCTGGAGCCGGTCGAGCACTCGACGGCCGCCGAGCAGCGGCATGACGTCGCCGAGCCGAAGGTACGCAAGCGCCGTGCCGGCGGAGGCGGCCGCGACACCGCCCGGCCGGTCGATTCCGTCGATTCCGTCGAGGCCGCCGATTCCGCCGAGGCGGCCGGCCCCCGTCGGCCCACCGAACTCGACCGACCGCCGGACCCGGACGAGCCGTCCGCGCCGGCCGAATCCCCCGATGAAACCCCCGTTGGAGAGCCGGCTGCGGACCTTGTCGTCATCGAGCAGCCATCCGACGGGTTGCTACCTCAGCCGTCGGTGGCAGCACGGCCGATCGGCGGGCAGTTGGCGGACCCGGTCGCCGTAGCGGTCCCGCAGCTTCGCCGCCGGCGGGCTGCTTCGCGCCCCCCGGGACCGCCGACCGACAGCCCGCCGGCCCGGACGCTCTCCGCGCCGCACGTCAGGTGAGCCGCGGTAGGGGAGCGCACCCGCTCGGTTGACCGGGCCCGCGCGCTCGCCGTACCCTGGAGCGCGCCCGCCATGGCGGGTTGTTCCGCGTGCCTTCCGGGCCCCGCCACAGCCGTGCCCCGGTTGCCGTCATGTGGGCGATCATCACGAGTCGAGGAGCCAGCAAGTCGTGTACGCCATTGTCAAGTCCGGCGGCAAGCAGTACCGGGTCGCCGAGGGCGACGTCATCGAGACCGAGAAGCTCGACGGCGCGCCAGGCGCTGCGCTGACCCTGCCGGCCCTGCTCCTCGTCGACGGTTGGACGGTCACCAGTGACGCCGCGAAGTTGGCCGAGGTCATCGTCGACGTCGAGGTCGTCGCCCATACCAAGGGCGTAAAGCTCTCCATCCTCAAATACAAGAACAAGACCGGATACCGCAAGCGCCAGGGGCATCGCCAGAAGCACACCCAGGTGAGGGTCACCGGCATCACCAGCGGGAAGTAGGCGCAGCGACATGGCACACAAGAAGGGCGCATCCTCCTCGCGCAACGGCCGCGACTCCAACGCCCAGTTCCTCGGCGTCAAGCGCTACGGCGGACAGGTCGTCAATGCGGGCGAGATCCTCGTCCGCCAGCGCGGCACGCATTTCCACCCCGGGCCCGCCGTCGGCCGGGGCAAGGACGACACCCTGTTCGCGCTCGACGCCGGCGCCGTGCTGTTCTCGACGCGGCGAAACCGCAGGATCGTGAGCGTCGTGCCGGTGGGGTCCTAGCCGGAGCGCCGCCGAGCGGCCGAGCGGGGCGGGCCCGGGGCTTGCGGCTCGCCCTCCGTCCGCACCGCGTAGAGAGGTCCCAGCATGGCCAGCTTCATCGACCGCGTGGTGTTGCACCTTGCTGCGGGCGACGGCGGCCACGGGTGCTCGTCGGTGCATCGGGAGAAGTTCAGGCCGCTCGGCGGTCCGGACGGCGGCAATGGCGGCAACGGCGGCGACGTCGCCCTGGTGGTGGAGCCGAGCGCGCATACCCTGCTGGACTTCCACCATCACCCGCACCAGCGGGCAGCCAACGGCCGGCAGGGGCAGGGCGGCCACCGCAACGGTGCGGCCGGTGAGCATCTGCATCTGGCCGTGCCCGACGGCACGGTAGTGCTGAGCGCCGGCGGTGAGGTGCTGGCCGATCTCGTCGGCGCCGGCACGCGCTATGCCGCCGCACATGGCGGTCGCGGCGGCCTCGGCAACGCCGCGCTGGCCTCCGCACGCCGCAAGGCTCCCGGCTTTGCCCTGCTCGGCGAGCCCGGCGAGCGGGCCGATGTCACCCTGGAGTTGAAGAGCGTCGCCGACGTGGGCCTGGTCGGCTTCCCCAGCGCGGGCAAGTCCTCGCTGATCTCCGTACTATCGGCCGCCCGGCCCAAGATCGCCGACTACCCGTTCACGACGCTCGTGCCCAACCTCGGGGTGGTCAGCGCCGGTGAGACGGTCTTCACCGTTGCCGACGTACCCGGCCTCATCCCGGGCGCGGCCGAAGGCCGCGGGCTGGGCCTGGAGTTCCTCCGGCACATCGAGCGCTGCGCGGTGCTGGTCCACGTCGTGGACACGGCCACCGACGAACCCGGCCGCGATCCTCTCTCCGACGTCGACGCCCTGGAGCACGAGCTTGCGGAGTACGGCGGCCTGGGCGGCAGGCCGCGCCTGGTGACGCTCAACAAGGTCGACGTGCCGCAGGGACGCGACCTTGCCGAGATGGTCCGCCCGGAGTTCGAACAGCGTGGCCTGCCGGTGCATCTGATCAGCGCGGCCACCGGCGAGGGCCTGCGCGAGTTGTCGTTCGCCCTGGCCACCGCGGTAGCCGCTCATCGGGCCACCCTGCCGGCGCCCGGCGCCACCCGCATCGTCCTGCGTCCCCGGGCCGTCGACGAGCCGGACTTCGCGGTCGAACCCGACCCGGCCGAGGACGGGGCCTTTCTCGTGCACGGTACGAAGCCGGCACGCTGGGTCCGGCAGACAGACTTCGGCAACGACGAGGCGATCGGCTATCTCGGTGACCGGCTGGCCCGCCTCGGGGTGGAGAAGTCGCTCGTCGAGGCTGGTGCCCGGCCCGGGGCCACCGTCACCGTCGGCGACGTGTGCTTCGACTGGGAGCCGATGACGCCTGCCGGCGACGTGCAGCTCACGCCCACCCTGCGCGGCACCGACGTCCGACTCAACGACGACAGTCGGGTGCGCGCCGACGCCCGGCGGGAAGCCAAGCGGGCGCGCCGCCGCCACGACGAGTGACGGTGCACCGTCCCGACATCGCACAGGCCCGTCGTGTGGTGGTGAAGGTCGGCTCGTCGTCGTTGGCCAGCGCCAGCGGCGGGCTGGAGCCGACCCGGGTCGACTCGCTGGTCGACGGCGTGGCCGGCCGGCACGGCAACGGCTGCGACGTGGTGGTCGTCTCCTCCGGGGCCATCGCGGCCGGGCTGGCGCCGCTCGGCATCGCCCGCCGGCCACGTGACCTGGCAACGTTGCAGGCTGCGGCCAGCGTCGGGCAGAGCCGGCTGGTGGAGGCCTACGCCGCCAGCTTTGCGAGGTACGGCACCACGGTCGCGCAGGTGCTCCTGACCGCCGAGGACGTCGTACGCCGGGCGCATTACCGCAATGCCCGCCGCGCTCTCGAACGACTGCTGCAGTTGCGGGTGGTGCCCGTGGTGAACGAGAACGACGCGGTGGCCACCGAGGAGATCAGGTTCGGTGACAACGACCGGTTGGCCGCCCTGGTCGCTCATCTGGTGCACGCCGACGTCCTCGTCCTGCTCTCCGACGTCGACGGGCTCTACGACGCCGACCCGGCCCGCCCGGATGCCCGGCTCATCGCGATGGTCGGCGGCGAATCCGACCTCCCCGACATCGGCCCGGGCCGGCCGGGTGCTGCCGCAATCGGCAGCGGCGGCATGGCCTCCAAAGTGGACGCGGCCCGGGTGGCCACCCGGGCGGGGATCCCGGTCGTACTCGCGCAGGCCGGTGCCGTAGGTCAGGCGCTGGCCGGCGATCCGGTCGGCACGTACTTCGCGCCGACCGGCCGCCGGACAACCTCCCGGCTGTTGTGGCTGGCGCACGCGTCCACCCCGAACGGCCGGTTGGTGCTCGACGCCGGGGCCCTGCGCGCCGTCGTGCAGCGCCGGGCCTCGCTACTCGCCGCCGGCGTCACGAGCGTGGAGGGTGATTTCGCCGCCGGCGATCCGGTGGAGCTCGTCGGGCCGGATGGGCTGGCGGTAGCCCGTGGGCTGGTGTCGTACGACGCCGGTGAGCTGCCCGCCATGCTCGGCCGGTCCACCCGCGAACTCGGGCCCGACCAGCAGCGTGAGCTGGTCCACCGCGACGACCTCGTGCTGCTGCCGTGATCCGGGCGCCCTCTCGTGCGATGCGACGGCCCCGAGTCCATGCCGTGCGACGATTTCCCGGCGGACCTCGGGTGGGCCGCTGACGTCGGTGAAGGGGTGTGCGGATGAGTGAGGAGACCGTTCGGGAAGCGGCGGTCCGCGCGCGGCAGGCGGCCGTCGGGCTCGCGCCGCTGCCCCGGCTGGCGAAGGATGCTGCGCTGGACGCGATGGCCGCCACGCTGGACACCGACACTCCCGCGATCCTGGCCGCCAATCGGGGCGACGTCGAGCGTGGCCGCGAGCAGGGCATGTCCCCGGCGCTGCTCGATCGGCTGACGCTCGACGAGGCGCGAGTCGCGGCGATGGCGCAAGGGCTGCGCGACATCGCGGCGCTACCCGACCCGGTCGGCGAGGTGGTCCTCGGCCACACCCTGCCGAACGGCCTGGAGGTGCGTCAGGTCCGGGTGCCGCTCGGCGTGGTGGCGATGGTCTATGAGGCCCGGCCGAACGTCACCGTCGATGCCGCGGGCCTGAGCCTCAAGAGCGGCAACGCGGTGCTGCTGCGCGGGTCGGCCTCGGCGCACGACACCAACACCGTGCTCGTCGGCCTGCTCGCCGAGGCCGCGGTCAAGGCCGGTCTGCCCGCCGACTCCGTCGCGCAGGTGCCGGGCACTGAACGGGACTCGGTCACGCACCTGATGCGGGCCCGGGGGCTGGTGGACGTCATCATCCCGCGCGGCGGCGCCGGGCTCATCTCGCACGTCGTGGCGAACTCCCTGGTGCCGGTCATCGAGACCGGGGTCGGCAACTGTCACGTCTACGTCGACGCCACGGCCGACCTCGCCGCCGCGGAGGCGATCGTGCTCAATGCCAAGACGCAGCGGCCCAGCGTGTGCAACGCGGTGGAGACGCTGCTCGTGCACCGCGACGCGGCACCGGACTTCCTGCCGCAGATGCTGGCCGGGCTGCACGAGGCGGGGGTCACGGTGCACGGCGACGCCGAGGTCGGCAGCTATGACGGCCGGGTCGTCGCGGCAACTGACGACGACTGGGGCCGGGAATACCTTTCCCTGGATCTGGCCTTGCGGGTCGTCGACTCCCTCGACGAAGCCATCGCGCACATCCGGCGCTGGGGCACCGGCCACAGCGAGGCGATCGTCACGACGTCACAGCCGTCGGCGCGCCGCTTCGTGGCCCTGGTCGACAGCGCCGCCGTGCTGGTCAACGCGTCCACCCGGTTCGTCGACGGCGGGGAGTTCGGCTTCGGCGCCGAGATCGGGATCTCCACCCAGAAGCTGCACGTCCGCGGTCCGATGGGCCTGCGGGCGCTGACCAGCACCAAGTGGGTGGTCGTGGGCGAGGGGCAGGTGCGGGCGTGACCAGCCTGACTCGGTCGGAGGCGATGGAGCGCCAGCGGCTGCTCAGCGTACGGTCCTATGCCGTCGACCTCGACCTGACCTGCGGCCCGGAGGTGTTCGGTTCCCGATCGGAGGTGCAGTTCACCTGCGCGGTGCCCGGTGCCGGCACTTTCGCCGAGCTCATCGCGCCGTCGGTGCACTCGGCAACCCTCAACGGCTGTACGGTGACGACAGAAGCTTCACGGATCCGCCTGACCGGCCTCGCGGCTGACAACACGCTGACCGTGCAGGCCGACTGTGCCTACTCCCACCTGGGCGAGGGGCTGCACCGGTTCACCGACCCGGTCGACGGCGAGGTCTACACCTACAGCCAGACGTTCCTCTACGACGCGCAGCGGGTCTTCGCCTGCTTCGACCAGCCGGACCTCAAGGCGCCGCTCACCCTCCGGGTGACTGCGCCGGACGGCTGGACCGTGCTGTCCAACGGCGCCGGCCGGCAGACGGCAGCCGGACGCTGGGAGTTCTCCACGACCCAGCCGCTGGCCACCTACTTCATGGCCGTCGTGGCCGGGCCGTATCACTCCGAGACCGCCCGGCACGGTGACATCAAGCTCGGGCTGCACTGTCGACGTTCCCTGGTGGAGCACCTGGATGCCGACGAACTGTTCGAGGTGACCCGGCAGTGCTTCGACTACTACCACCGTACGTTCGCCGTCCCTTATGCCTTCGGCCCGACCTATGACCAGGTGTTCGTGCCGGAGTTCAACGCCGGAGCGATGGAGAACGCGGGCTGTGTCGCCTTCCGGGACGAGTACCTGTTCCGCTCCAAGGTGCCGGACGCCGCGCGCTCGGAGCGGGCAATGGTGCTGGCGCACGAGATGGCGCACATGTGGTTCGGCGACCTGGTGACCCTGCGGTGGTGGGACGACATCTGGCTCAACGAGTCCTTCGCCACCTACATGGGCTACCTCACGCTGGCCGAGGCCACCCGCTTCGCGAGTGCCTGGACGGAGTTCGCGGGCCGGGAGAAACCGCCCGGCTACCTCGCCGACCAGCAGCCCACCACCCACCCGGTGTCGATGGTGGTCCTCGACACCGACTCGGCGTTGCTGAACTTCGACGGGATCTCCTACGCCAAGGGTGCCTCGGTGCTCAAGCAACTGGTCGCCTGGGTGGGCTTCGACGCCTTCGTCGCCGGCGTCAGGGCGTACTTCGCCGAGCACGCGCACGGCAACTGCAGTCTGACCGACCTGCTGGCTGCCCTGCAGCGGACCAGCGGCCGCGACCTGGCCGATTGGTCGGCGCAGTGGCTGCAGACCGCCGGCGTCAACACCCTGCGAGGCGCTGTCACCCTCGACCAGGACGGCCGCTACGCCGACGTCGCCGTCGAGCAGAGCGCTCCCGCGGAGCACCCGGCGCTGCGCTCGCACCGGGTGGCGGTCGGGCTTTACGACCGGGAAGGGAACAGGCTGGTGCTACGCGACCGCATCGAGCTGGACGTGACGGGCTCGCGGACCGACGTGCCCAGCCTGCGGGGTGCTCCCGCAGCCGAACTCCTACTGGTCAACCACGACGACCTCACCTGGGCCAAGGTGCGCCTCGACGAGGCCTCCAGGCGCGCGCTGCTCGACGGCGCGATCACCCGCCTCGACGACTCGCTGCCCCGCGCCCTGCTCTGGACCGCAGCCTGGGACATGACCCGGGACGCCGAGCTGGCACCCGGTGACTACCTGCGGCTGGTCGTCGACGGCGTCGGGGTGGAGTCCGACGTCACGCTTGTGAAAGGGGTTCTCGGCCAGGCGCGGCAGGTGATCGACCTCTTCGGCGACCCGGCCCGTCGCGACGATCGGCTGCTTGCCCTGGCCCGCCGCTGCCGCGACCTCATGGCCGCGGCCGAGCCGGGAGGCGATCTGCAGTTGGCCTTCGCGCGGGCTTATGCCGGCTCGGTGTCCGATGCCGGCGACGTGGCAGCAGTACGTGGGTGGCTGGCTGGTACGGGAATCCCCTCCGGGCTCACGGTGGACGCGGATCTGCGCTGGCCGATCGTCTCCCGGCTGGCCGTGCTGGGAGTGGTCGGCGCGGGCGGGATCGCCGCCGAGAACGATCGCGACGCGACATCGGCCGGGGCCGAGCGGGCCGCCGCCGCCCGCGCGAGCCTGCCCTCCGCGGCGGCCAAGGCCGCAGCCTGGGCTGCGCTGCTCGACTCCGACCGGCTGTCCAACCACCTGCTGTACGCCACGGCGAGCGGCTTCTGGCACCGTGAGCAGCTGGTCGTCGGGCGACCGTACGCGGACCGCTACTTCGCGGAGCTGCCACGGGTGTGGCGGGAGCGAACGGCGCAGACCGCCCGCGCGCTGTCCCACCTGCTGTTCCCCACCCTGCTCGTCGAGCAGTCGACCGTCGCGAGCTGCGACCGGCTGCTCGCCCTGACAGACCTGGCGCCGGGACTGCGCCGCAACCTGCTCGAGCGGCGGGCAGATCTTGTCCGGGCGCTGCGCGGCGCCGCTTGCGACGTCGCCGGGCGGTGACGCCGGGTGGTGACACTGGGGGTCGCGCGCCCGCGCAGCGTCGCTTGCTTATCCACGGCCACCTCGACAGACTGCCCCAAGGTTTCCACCGGGATAGACGCTTATCGGTGCACGAGAGGTAACGCATGGTCATCGACCGCTCGACGTTGCGACACCGTCGGAGGTTGCTCACGTCCCGACGCACGGCCGTCATCGCCCTCGCCGGCGGCGCCGTGATCGCGCTTGCCATGCCGGCCACCGGCTCGGCTGCGGCGGTCCGGCCGCAGGGCGCGAATGCCGGCCCTGCCCCGGCAGGCACCCACGCAACCGGTGGCCAGGCGACTGGCGATAAGGCCCCCTTCTACGACTCCCGCGCGGACGCCTCGAGCCGGCAGGTCTTGCGGGTGCGGGCGGCGCAGCAGGCGGCAGCGGCACGGCCAGGTCTCAAGGCCCTGCGCACCGCCCTGGGTGTCCAGGGCGTCATCGCGATCGACCCCCTCACCGCCACCCCACGGACGGTTTCCCGGCTGGACGGTTTCCTCACCGGGCCGAGCAGGTCCGCGCCGTCGGCTGTAGTCACCGGCTACATCCGCGGAAACCCCGACGTGTTCGGGCTCAACTCCGCCGACCTGGCCACCCTGCGGCTGCGCAGGGACTACGTCGACGTGGCCGGCGTTCATCACCTGAGCTGGGTGCAGTACGCCGGCAACGTGCCCGTGTTCGGCAACGGGCTGAAGGCCGCGGTGACCAAGGACGGCCGACTCGTCAACGTGCAGGGCTCGCCGTTAAGCGGTCTTCACACTGCGAGCACTGCCACCAAGCTTGACGCCGTTGCCGCCCGGACCGCCGCCGCCGGCGACGTCTTCGGCCGGCCTGTCGCGGCCAAGTCATCACCGGCCACCGGGGCAGCCCGCTCGACCCGGTTCGGCAACGGCGACCGGGCCGGCCTGGTGGTCTTCCAGTCGGTGGCCGGTCCTCGCGTGGCGTGGCAGACGCTCACCACCCCGGCCGGCGGCCAACTGGTGCTGCATGTCGTCGACGCCACGACCGGGCGGGTGCTCTATCGCCACCGTCTCGTCGCGGACGCCGCCCCCGAGCCGGCCGCAAAGCCTGCCGCTGGACCGGCGACGGGCTCGGTGTGGGAAAACTACCCCGGCGCCCCGAAGGGCGGCACGGCCAAGGTTGTGAACCTCACCGCCTCAGGGTGGCTGCCGGCCGACTCGCCGCGGCTGGCCGGCAACACAGCGCACGTCTTCTCCGACGTCAACGACGACAACGTGGCGCAGGCAGCCGAAGAGGTCCCGCCCGGCCCCGACAGCTTCAGGTTCCCCTTCGTCAACGTCAACAGCAGCGTCGGTGGCCCCTTCTGCTCGGCGCGGTACCAGTGCTCGTGGAACCCATCCGTCGCGAACTCCTGGACGGCCGACCGCCGGCAGAACGCGGTGCAGGTCTTCTACTACGTGAGCAAGTTCCACGATCACCTCAAGGCTGCCCCCATCGGTTTCACCCGGGTGTCCGGCAACTTCGAGGCGGTCGACGGTGACGCCGTCGACACCCAGCCCGACGACGGTGCCGACACCGCCGGCGGGTTGCCGGACAGCAGTCACGTCGACAACGCCAACATGTCGACCCCGCCGGACGGCACCCCGCCCACGATGCAGATGTACCTGTTCCACAGCCCCGCCAACTCCGCCGATCCGTTCCTGCAGGCCAACGGCGGCGACGACGCCAGCATCGTCTACCACGAATACACCCACGGCCTGTCCAACCGCCTCGTCGTCGACGCGAGCGGTGTGTCCACCCTGGGCAACGTGCAGGCGGGATCGATGGGTGAGGCGTGGAGTGACTGGTATGCGATGGACTTCCTGACGAATTCAGGCTTCCAGACCGACACGGCCGCTCCGGGCGAGGTCCGGGTGGGTGACTATGTCGCCCACGGCGCCGACCTGTTGCGCACCCAGCCGCTCGACTGCCCGGTGGGCACCACGTCGGCCAGGTGCCCGGGATCGGCAGCGGCAGGGCCGGGTGGCTACACCTACGGCGACTTCGGCCAGGTGATCGGCCAGCCCGAGGTGCACGCCGACGGCGAGATCTGGGGCGAGACGCTGTGGGACCTGCGCGCCGCCCTGGGTTCCAAGCTCGCGGAGTCACTGGTGACCCGGGCGATGGAGCTGTCCGTGGCCAACCCGTCCTTCCTCGACATGCGCAACGCCATCGTGCAGGCCGACGCGGCCGTCAACGGTGGGGCTGCCCGGACCAAGCTGTGGAGGGTATTCGCGCACCGCGGCATGGGCTTCTTCGCCGCCGCCGTCGATGGTGACGACACCGCACCCGTGGAGGACTTCAGCCTGCCCCCCGCACCCGGCACACCGCGGGGTTCGCTGACCGGGACAGTCGTCGACGACAGCTCACATGCGGGGATCTCCCAGGCAGTGGTGGTCTTCGGCGGGCACGCCTCCGGCCTCAATGCCTACACGGCGACGACTGACGCGGCCGGGAAGTACACGATCGACGACATCCTGCCCGGCACCTATCCCAAGGTGTCGGCCGGTGGCGCCGGCTTCGACCGCCAGGTGCAGACCGTCTCTATCGCCAGCCGGGTCAACACCCTGGACTGGAATTTGCGCCGCGACTGGGCCGCCCTCGCCGGCGGTGCCTCGGTGACGGACACCAACGGCGACGAGTACGCCGGCGCCGGCTGCGGCGCGGATCGGATGATCGACCAGTCGCAGGGTCAGGGCTGGAGCACCGACCGGATCCTGACCGGCTCCACCGTGACGGCCAAGTTCCTGGTCGTCAAGCTGCCGGTCGCGGTCAACATCGCCCAGGTCGCCATCGACCCGAGCAACACCTGCGGCGACGGAGGCAGTGCCTCGACCGGCCCTTACACCCTCGAGACGTCGACCGACGGCACGACGTGGACACCGGCGGCCGGCGGGACGTTCACGCCGGCTGATCGTGGCCACTTCAGCCTGCCGTCCCTGGCCGCCGGGTCCACGGCGGGAGTGCAATACCTGCGCTACACCATGCAGGACAGCCAGGCGCTGCAGGTAGGCACCTGCCCCGGCCCGTTCTCCGGGTGCAGCTTCGTCGACAGCCGGGAGCTGGAGGTCTACGGCGTGGCCGCGCCCTGACCGACTGAGTGACGCCATAGCGACCAAGGGTCACTAGGCCGTTATCTCGCTGCGCTCCTCGCTGCGCTCGATGCTCGCTCGACTAGGCCGTCGGCAGGTCCCGCAGTGCCGAGCGGGCAGGGGAGGCGGTGTCCTCGGCGACGAAGTACAGCGGCCGGCGCTGCATCTCGGCGAACAGCCTGGCGACGTATTCACCGAGCAATCCCAGGCAGAGCAACTGGACCGCCCCGATGAACATCACTGCGACCGTCAGGGATGCCCAGCCCGGCACGGTCGCACCGGCGAAGTAGGCGATCACCGAGGCGCTGCCAATAAGCAGGCAGAGCACGAATCCGCCTGCTCCCAGCCAGGTGGCGAGCCGCAACGGCGCGGCGGTGAACGAGGTGATGCTGTCTGCCGCGAGGCGCACCATCTTCGACAGGGGGTACTTGGTGGTGCCGGCCGCGCGCGCCGAGCGGGCGTAGGTCACGGTTGCGCTGGGGAAGCCGAGCCAGGGGATGAGGAGGCGATAGACCCGATGGCGCTCGGGCAGGCTCCGCAGCGCGTCGACCGCGGCCCGGCTCATCAGCCGGAAGTCTCCCGCGTGCGCCGGCGTCTGCGACCCGGCGACCCGGCGGGCCAGGCGGTAATACAGGTCGGCAGTGACGCGCTTGAACGTGCTGTCGGCCGAGCGGTCCGCGCGTACGGCATAGACGACGTCGACGCCCTCCTCGACGGCCCGCGCCAGCATCGCCCCGATCAGCTCGGGCGGGTCCTGCAGGTCGGCGTCGATGGTGACCACATGGTCGCCGATCGCGGCGTCGAGGCCGGCGGTCAGTGCGGCCTGGTGGCCGGCATTGACCCGCAGCCGGACCAGGCGCAACTGCGGCCAGCCGGCGCGGGCGGCGCGCAGCAATGTGGCCGTGCCGTCCGAGCTTCCGTCGTCGACGCAGACGAGCTCGTAGCTGCAGCCCAACGCGTCGAGGGCGGCGCGCATCCGAGGCAGCGTGTGCGGGAGGACGGCTTCCTCGTCGTACATCGGCACGACGACGCTCAGCATGATCGGTCCTCAACCTCGGGGTAGGGCAGACTCTCCAGACGTGGATGCAACCGAGGTTACCAAGCTGGCGACACTGGAAGACCGCCATTGGTGGTATCGCGAGCGGCGCTGGCTGCTCGCCCGTGAGCTGGCCAGGCTGCCCGGCCCGCCTGGCTGGGCCGTCGACATCGGTGCCGCCGGCGGGGGCAATTCCCGCGTCCTGCGCGAGCACGGCTGGCGTGAGCTGGTCGTGGAGTACGGCGAGGAGGGCGCACTCACCGCCGCCCGGCGCGGCCTCCGTGCCATCCGGGCGGACGGCATCGCGCTGCCGCTGCGGTCCGGTGAGGTCGACCTCGTGGTGGCGTTCGACGTGCTCGAACACATCGCCGACGACGCGACCGCCGCCGCCGAGATCCATCGGGTGTTGCGGCCCGGGGGCACCCTGCTTGTCGCCGTGCCCTGCGACATGGACCTGTGGTCGGCCCACGACGAGGCCGTCGGCCATGTCCGGCGCTACGACCGCGGGGGTCTGCAGGCCCTCATCGAGGGCGCGGGTCTGACGGTGGAGGACGTCCGGAGCTGGAATGTCCTGTTGCGGCCGGTCGTTCGGCTGCGTCGACGCGGCTCGACCGAGAGTGACCTGACGGCGCTGCACCCTGTCGTCAACGCCGGGTTGACGACGATCATCCGAGCCGAGCGGCTGCTACCGGTCGGCGGACGCAAGGGAGTGTCCCTCCTCCTGCGCGCCCGTCGGACAGGTTGACCGCACGACTCGTTCAGCGCGGGCGGTGCGGTCAAAGTGCACCATTTCGGTCGCATCCGCCGCCTGGCTAGGGTGGCTCACGTGAGCATGCAGGCACAGCGACTTGGGGTCATGGGCGGGACCTTCGACCCCGTCCATCATGGGCACCTGGTAGCCGCGAGCGAGGTGGCCGCGCTCTTTTCGCTCGACCGCGTCGTGTTCGTGCCTACGGGTCGACCGTGGCAGAAGGGGGGCGAGCCGGTAAGCACCGCCGAACACCGCTACCTGATGACTGTCATCGCGACAGCGTCCAACCCGCAGTTCTCCGTCAGCCGGGTCGACATGGACCGTTCGGGGCCCACCTACACGATCGACACGTTGCGTGACCTGCGCACCGAACATGGCCCTGAAGTCGAGATTTTCTTCATCACCGGGGCCGATGCCCTCGGGCAGATCCTGTCCTGGCGACGAGCCGACGATCTTTTCGACCTGGCGCATTTCGTCGGAGTGACCCGACCAGGCTACGATCTGGCCGCTGCCCACCTTCCCGAAGGGGTGGTGACGCTGGTGGAGATACCGGCAATGACCATCTCGTCAAGCGCGTGCCGGGAGCGGGTCCGGGCCGGCCGGCCGGTCTGGTACCTGACTCCCGACGGTGTGGTGCAGTACATCGAGAAGAACCATCTCTACCGTTCGGCGAGGGCACGGTGAGCGAGCCGTCAGGCACCGCAGCGCCGCCTCCGCTGTTCGGCCCGGGTCGCCGGCCGGGGGGCGGGCGCCGCCGCTCGGGCCGCTGGACATCTGCTCCATCGAGTTCCCCGCCGGCCGCGCCGGACGTCGATTCGACCGTCCCGCCTGCCGCAACGCCGGCTCCTTCCCAGGCGACCGACCTAGTGGTGACGCCACCGGCGGCATCCCGGGCGGGGAAAAGGCCGCCGCCGCCGCTCCGGTCGGCGCCAGCGCTCGATACGCCAGCGCTCGATACGCCACCGCCGTCACGCCGCCCGGCGACACCGGCGGCACACCGGGCGTCCTCCATGCCCGTCATGCCGCCGCCCCCGCCTCCGCCGGCCTTCCTTGCGTCGTTCCAACCGCTCGCTGTGCCGCCCCGAGCGGCGACCCCCCGGTGGGCAGCGCCCCCGCCCACCGCATCGCCGCCTCACGTGATGGCACCCCTGCGCGCGACGGCACCCCTGCGCGCGACGGCACCCCTGCGCGCGACGGCACCCCCAGCCAACGTGCCGCCGCCCTCCCGGTCCGCGTCGCTGCCCGCATCAGCTCCTCCGCCCACCCGAGCCAGATCCGTCCCGCCCCCGCCGGTCGCCCAGTCGTCGCGGCGATCCACGCCGTCCCTCTCGCCGCCTGCCTCGATGCCGCCATCCTCACGCCCGGCCGCCGAGCAGCCCCCCGCGTCCCTCCCGCCGCCGGTCCGGCAATCGCCCCCGGCACGGCGCACGGAACCACCTGGTCCACCCGAGACGACGGCACGGCGCACGTCCTCCTATGCCGCCCGGGCAGCCGCCCGAGTGCACTCGGCGTCGCCGCGCTCGTCGCGGGCGCGTACTTCCACCCGGACGACCACGCGGCTGGAGTTGAAGGACGTCCGCCGCTCCCTCACCCGGACCCGGCGCAAGCGGCGCCGGCAGCAGGTGCTCAGCGTGCTGGTCACAGCCGTGCTACTGGTGAGCCTGGTGGGGGGCGTCCTCTACCTGACCGGTCACGATCGCAACGGCCGGGACGCCGTCCGTACGGCATCGGGGGCGGGCGTGCGCACCCAGCAGACCATGCTGCTGCAGATACGAGGCAAAGACGGCGGCGCCACCGCGAGCGCGCTGATGGCCGATGACTCCACGCGGAAACAGGCCTCGGTGGTGCTGGTGCCCAACCAGGTCGTGGCCCAGGTGCCGGGCCGCGGCGTCCAGGCCTTCGGAACGGTGGTCGGACACCCCGACGGCCCCGCACTGTCCCGCAGCACGCTGGCCGACCTGCTGGGCGTCCGCGTAGACACCTCGTGGGTATTCGACCAGCGGGCTTTCGCTCGCCTGGTCGACAGCCTCGGCGGGATCACCGTGGACGTAGATGTCGACATCACCGGCAACGGCAAAGGTTCCGGCGTGCTGGTGCCCAGGGGCCCGGCTCAGCAGCTCAACGGCACCCGTGCGCTGGCGATGATCTCCTACCGTGCTCCCGGCGAGGACGAGTTGACCTCCCTGCCTCGATTCCGGCGGGTACTGACCGGGGTGCTGGCAAAGCTGCCCTCGGGTAGCGATGCGCTCAGCCTGCTGGCCGGCAAGCTCGGCAAGGGTTCGGAGATCAGCACCCAGAGTCAGGTGACCGGCGTGCTCGATGGTGTCCGCGCAGATTCGGCCGTCGGCCGGACGACCTACCAGGTCATGCCCGTGCTCGCGGTCGATGGCACCGGTCAGGCCGGCTACCGGATCGAGGCCGGCGGGGTCAACCGGATGGTCAACCAGATCCTCGCCAATTCACGGCTGCCCGGTCGCTTCGACCGGGGCGACCGGGTCCTCATCCTCGACCAGGTGGGCGCACCGGGGCTCGGCCGCCAGGTCCGCGACAAGATCGTCGCAGCCGGCTTCGTGTACGTCGACGCGCGCAACGAGAAGCCGTTGGGCCGCAAGCAGAGCGCCATCGTGGTCTTCGACGCGACGCCCAAGACCAGGCTGGCCGCCGGCCGGCTGGCGGCCGCGCTCGGCCTGCCCGACGCACCCGTACAAGTGTCGGCGCGGGCGCAGAACATCGCCGACGTGATCGTATTCCTGGGGAGTGACTTCCGGCCGTGAGAAGCTGGGCGGGCGCCACCATCCACCGGACCCAGCACAGGAGAGCCGTACGTGACCGCATCTGACGCCGCCACCGCGCTGGCGCTCGCCGCTGCACATGCCGCTGCCGACAAGCTCGCCACCGATATCGCCATTCTCGACGTCAGCGAGCAGCTGGTCATCACCGACATATTCGTGATCGCCTCGGCGCCCAGTGAGCGGCAGGTCAAGTCGGTGGTCGACGAGGTGGAGGAGCGGCTGCGCGGGCTCGGGGTCAAGCCGGTCCGTCGCGAGGGTGAGCGCGGCGGCCGCTGGGTGCTGCTGGACTACATCGACATCGTCGTCCACGTGCAACACGTCGAGGAGCGCGCGTTCTATGCCCTCGAACGGCTGTGGAAGGACTGCCCGACCATCGCCTTCGCCGACACGGCCGGCAGCGTGCCCAGGGCGTGACCGCAGCGCCCCAGGATCCCCCGCTGCCCCGACGCCTCCTGCTGTGGCGGCACGGCCGCACCGAGTGGAACGCGATCGGCCGGGGGCAGGGCCATCTCGACGTGCCGCTCGACGACAGCGGGTGCAAGCAGGCGCTGCTCGCTGCGCCGTATCTCGCGGCGATGCGGCCCGACGCCATCGTCTCCAGCGACTCTTCCCGGGCGGCCGACACGGCGGCCGAGGTGGCCGAGTTGACCGGCCTGACCGTGCACCGCGACCCGCGGCTGCGCGAGATGCATCTCGGCGTCATGCAGGGGCTGACCCGGGCCGAGGCCCGCGAGCGGTATCCGATCGAAACCGCGGCCTACGAGGCGGGCGACGGCGGGCCCAGCGGCCGGGAGTCCTACGACGCGATCGCGGCCCGAGCCGTGCCCGCGGTCCTCGAACCGCAGGTCGGGACGCTGCTGGTCGTGAGCCACGGCGGCACCACCCGGGCGGTGCTCAACTCGCTGCTCGAGGTGCGGCGGGAGCGCTGGCGGCACGCGCTCGGCCCGCTGGGCAACTGCCGGTGGTCCGAGCTTGTGCGGCGCGGTGGCGGCTGGCAACTCGTCGCGCACAACACCGGGCCCGACCTGGTGCCCGACGACAGCCTGCTGACCACCCAGGACATCGAGCCGCCTCCCGGCTGACACCTCGGTCGCCACCCAGCGCGGTGATCATGCATGGTTGCTGGGCTGCACGGCGTGTCGGCGTGTCGGCGTGTCGGATCACCGAGCACGGGGGGGTTGCCGCAAGCGGTATCATCCACGACATGCACACCGTCGTACGCTCGCTCCTTGCCGGGCCGCGCTGACCTTCCTGGCTGTAGCCACCCGTCAGCGCGGCAGCCCTTGCGGATCGCGAGGGTTTTTTTCTTGCCAGGGTTGTTTTCCGGCGACCGCCGTACCCGCGTAGAAGGAGCAGCCAGCGAGATGAACGAGGACCCACCGCGTTATGACTGGCGTGCCATCCAGGAGCGCTGGTCAGGAGTCTGGGAAAAGCTGGATCCCTACCGGGCCGGCGGCCCGCACGAGGGCAAGCCCAAGAAGTACATCCTGGACATGTTCTCCTATCCCTCCGGGGACCTGCACATGGGCCACGCCGAGGCCTTCGCGATCGGCGACGCCATCGCGCGCTACTGGATGCTGCGCGGCTTTGACGTGTTGCACCCGATCGGCTGGGACTCCTTCGGTCTGCCGGCGGAAAACGCCGCCATCCGGAAAAACGATCACCCGGCCGACTACACCCACGCCAACATCGAGACGCAGGCGCAGTCGTTCAAGCGCTACGCCATGTCCTTCGACTGGTCGCGCCGGCTGCACACCTCTGATTCGAGCTACTACCGCTGGACCCAGTGGCTGTTTCTGCGCTTCTACGAGCGCGGGCTGGCCTACCGCAAGGCCTCGCCGGTCAACTGGTGTCCCGACGACCAGACGGTGCTGGCCAACGAGCAGGTGGTGGCCGGCAAGTGCGAGCGCTGCGGGGCCGAGGTCACCAAGCGCAACCTGACCCAGTGGTTCTTCAAGATCACCGACTACGCCGACCGGCTGCTCGATGACATGCACCAGTTGGAGGGCTCGTGGCCGGAGCGGGTGCTGCTGATGCAGCGCAACTGGATCGGCCGTTCCACCGGGGCCGAGGTCGACTTCACGATCGAGAGCGCGCCGGACCAGCCGGCCGAGACCGTCACCGTGTTCACCACGCGACCCGACACGTTGTACGGCGCCACTTTCTTCGTGGTGGCCGCTGATTCGCCGCTGGCCGGGCAGCTGGTCACGCCGGAGCAGCGGGCAGCATTCGACGCCTACCTGGCGCAGGTGCGCCGGCTGACCGACATCGAACGGCAGTCCACCGACCGGGAGAAGACCGGTGTGTTCCTGGGCCGGCGCGCGGTCAACCCGGTCAACGGCGAGCGGATTGCGGTGTGGGCCGCCGACTACGTGCTGGCCGACTACGGCACCGGGGCCATCATGGCGGTCCCGGCCCACGACCAGCGCGACCTGGACTTCGCCCGCGCCTTCGGCCTGCCCGTACGCAGGGTCGTCGACAGCCGCGGGCCCGACCCGGCCGAGACCGGCGTGGCGACCACCGGCGATGGCTTGCTGGTCAACTCCGGGCCGTACGACGGCCTGGGCAAGGACGTGGCCATCGCCAGGATCACCGTCGACCTGGCTGCTCGCGACACCGGCAAGCCCGCGGTCAACTACCGGCTGCGCGACTGGCTGCTGTCGCGCCAGCGGTTCTGGGGCGTGCCGATCCCGATCGTCCACTGTGCACAGTGCGGCGAGGTGCCGGTGCCCGACGACGCGCTGCCGGTCGTCCTGCCGGATCTGCGCGGCCAGGACCTGGCGCCGCGCGGGGTCTCGCCGCTGGCGTCGGCCACCGACTGGGTGCAGGTCACCTGTCCTCGGTGCGGCGGGCCGGCGACCCGCGACACCGACACGATGGACACCTTCGTCGACTCGTCGTGGTACTTCCTGCGCTACTGCTCGCCGACCTACGAGCTGGGGCCGTTCGACCCGGAGGCCGTCCGCGCGTGGATGCCGGTCGACCAGTACGTCGGTGGCGTGGAGCACGCGATCCTGCACCTGCTGTACAGCCGGTTCTTCACCAAGGTGCTGTTCGACATGGGCCTGATCGACTTCGCCGAGCCGTTCCTGGCCCAGCTCAACCAGGGTCAGGTGATCAACCAGGGCAAGTCGATGTCGAAGTCGCTGGGCAACGGCGTGGACCTGGGCGTCGAGTTGGACGCGCACGGCGTCGACGCGATCCGGCTGACCATGTTGTTCGCCGGGCCACCGGAGGACGACAAGGACTGGGCCGACGTGTCGCCGACCGGTTCGGGCAAGTTCCTGGCCCGGGCCTGGCGGGTCTGGTCCGACGTCGGGGCGGTTGTTCCGTCCGGCGGTGCGGGCGACCACGACGTATGCCGTGGCGTGGCGCGGCTGGTGCACGAGGTGACCGGATCGGTCGAGGGCTACCGCTTCAACGTCGCCATCGCCCGGCTGATGGAGCTGACATCTCTGCTGCGACGGGCGATCGACTCGGGGCCGGGCCCGTCCGATCCAGCGGTCCGCGAGGGTGCCGAATGGCTGACCGTGCAGCTGAGCCTGTTTGCTCCGTATGCCGCGGAGGACGGCTGGGCGCTGCTGGGCCACCACGTGGAGGGCGGCGACGTGGTCGGCCGCGCGACCTGGCCGGTGGTCGATCCGTCCCTGCTGGTGGATGAGGCGGTGACCTGCGTCGTGCAGGTGTCCGGCAAGGTGCGGGCCAGGTTGCAGGTGCCGCCGGGGATCGACGAGGGCACCCTGCGCGGACTGGCACTGGCCGACGAAGGGGTGCGGCGGGCCTTGGGCGACCGTGCCGTCCGTACCGTCATCGTCCGCCCACCAGGGCTGGTCAACGTCGTGCCGGCTTGACGGCCCGGCACGGTCGCGTGGCCTCTCCCGGCGTCGCCGTCGTCACCGACTCGACCGCCTACCTCCCGGCGGAGGAGATCGCTGCCTCGGGCCTGCGGATCGTGCCGTTGCAGGTGCTCCTGGGCGGCCGGACGGGAGCGGAGGGCATCGACGTGACGCCGGCCGACGTGGCCGCCACCCTGCTCGACCGTCGGTTGCGCGTCACGACGTCCCGCCCCAGCCCCGGCGACTTCGCCGGTGCCTATGCCGCGGCTTTTGCCGGTGGTGCCACCGGAGTGCTTTCCGTCCACCTGTCCGGGAAGCTGTCGGGCACCTGGGAGTCGGCGGCGCTGGCCGCCAAGGCGGCCGGCGGCCCGGTGCGGGTGCTCGATTCACGCAGCACGGCGATGGGCCTGGGCTTCGCCGTCATCGCGGCAACCGGCACTGCGACGGCCGGCGGCTCCCTCGACGAGGTCTACGAGTCGGCACAGGACTGCGTCCGGCGTACATCCATGCTGTTCTACGTCGACTCGCTGGAATACCTGCGCCGTGGTGGCCGCATCGGTGCCACCACCGCGATCCTGGGTACGGCCCTGTCGGTCAAGCCGATCCTGCACCTGGTCGACGGCGGCATCGTCCTGCGGGAGAAGGTACGCACCCCGAGCCGGGGGCTGACCCGGCTGGCGGAGCTCGCCGCCGAGGCGGCCGGCGAAGGCCCGGTCGATGTCGCCGTGCACCATCTGGCCGCCCCCGATCAGGCGGCGGCACTCAGCGGTCGGATCCGCGCCCGGCTGCCCGGTGTGCGCCGCATGCTGGTGTCCGAGTTGGGCGCCGCCGTCGGCGCCCACGTAGGCCCGGGTGTCCTCGGGGTGGTCATCGTCCGGAGCGACCCGAGCTCGCGTCGCCCGACTGGCTGAACCGTTCGTACGTTGCCTGCACGGCGCCACCGTTCACCCGCCGAGCAGCCGCCTGCCACCGTGCGGGCCCGCCGTCGAAGTCCACGACCGAGAGCTCCTCCACACCGGCGGCCGGGTCGCGGTAGTCGAGGGTCCAGCCGGCCAGTTCGTAGAGCCAGTCTCCCCGCTCGTGTGCGTAACGCAGGACGATCTCCGCCTGCCCGGCCCGCGCCATCGCCTTGAGGTAGCGCACGAGGTCGAGCCGCCAGACGCCGAGGGCATAGTTCCAGGAGGCAGCCAAGCGGTCGGGGAGGTCGAGGTCGGCGAACCACAGCACCTCCTCCGCCGCATGGGCGGCGAGGAGCGCCGAGGCTTCGTCGGTCAGTGTGGTGGTGCTGCCGTAGCGGTCTTCTGCCAGGGCGATGGCCTCGAGGTCGGTGACGCGGTAGCTCGTTTCGTCGGTGCCCGGTCCGGCCGTCAGCGCAGGGCACAGCGACAACAGCGGCTGGATCAACTCGATGTGGGGCAGCTGGACGGTCACCTCGATCGGCACCCGATCATCTTAGGCATTACCACATTTCGCGAGGTCTGTCGGTGTGCGCGCACACGCCGGCCAGCGTCCACAGGAATGGCTGACGGTGCCGGTATTGGGCGGTACGGAGGCCAGTGTGGGCGGATGCCTGTCCGCTACCGCCGACCTGATCCGGCCGACGTCGTCGCCGCCCGCGACCGGCTGGTCCGCCTGCACGGCGGTCGTGGGGAGCACGGCCCCGTGGCCGCTGTTGCTGCCGAAGCGCCGGCTCCCGCCTCGCCCGCCACCGCTGCGACTGTCTCCCCTTCTCCTGCCGTCTCCGCTCCCGTAGCCGCCCCGTCCGCTGCCGCACCTGTCCCGGCTGCCTCCAGTGGGCGGCTGCCCGCCGTGGTCAGTGGCTGGGTGGAGCGCATCGTTCCAGCCGCTCTGCGGGGTGCCCGGCTGGATCCCGGCTGGCCGGGCGTGCTGGCGATCGGGTTCGTCGTGGTCGTCGCCGTGGCGTTGGCCGCCTTCGTCGTCTGGCGGGCGCGTCCGCACGCCATCGTGGTGTCCGCCGCACCGGTGCCGATCGAAAGCCCCGCCGCGCCCTCCGCCGGCCCCACGGTCGTGGTTGCCGTCGCAGGCGGGGTCCGCCGGCCCGGATTGGTCACCCTGCCGGCTGGCGCCCGGGTGGCCGACGCACTGCGCGCGGCCGAGGGAGTGCGGCCGGGAGTCGACATCGGCCTGCTCAACCTCGCCCGGCGACTGGTCGACGGCGAACAGGTCGTCGTCGGCCGGGCAGCCGCTGGGTCCGCCGCCGGCCCGACTGCCCCCGGTCAGGCCGGCGGCCCGGTCAACCTCAACACCGCCACCGTCGAGCAACTCGACGCGCTGCCGGGGGTCGGCCGGGTGCTCGCTGCGCGAGTGATCGCCTTTCGCACGCAACACGGCGGCTTTCGGTCCGTCGACCAGTTGCGCGAGGTCAATGGCATCGGCGAGGCCAAGTTCGCCGACCTGCGTCCGCTGGTATCGGTGTGATCGGACAGGGGCTGGATCTGCGCCTCGGCGGTGCAGCAGGCGGCGCCTGGCTGGTCACGCTGGCCTGCCTCGGTCAGCGCGCCCATGTCGCCGCCATCGTTGCGGCAGCTTCCCTGATCGGCCTCGTCGTCGTTGCGGCCGTCCGGTGGCCGGGGTCTGCTGCCCTGGCTCTGGTGCTGCTCGGCGTCGCCGCCGGTGCCGCGGGCACCGGGCTGCGGGTCTGGTCGCGGGACACCAACCCACTTGCGGCGCTGGGACGGCAGCACGCGGCCGTCACTGTCGCCCTGGTGGTGACCGACGATGCCCGGCCCGTCGGCCGGCGACCGGCGTTCGGCCCGCCGCAGTTATCGGTCGCGGCTCGGGCCGTCGAGGTAACGGCGGCCGGCCGAACTCTCGCGGTCGGCGGCCGACTCCTGGTGCTGGCCAGCGATCGGAAGTGGGCCCGGCTCCTGCCCAGCCAACGGGTGCTGGCCGAGGGACGGCTAGGAATCGCCGGGCCGGGCGACCTCACGGTTGCGGTGCTGTCGGCACGCGGTCCACCGACGGCCACAGGGGCGCCCTCGCGGTTGCAGCGCCTTGCCGGCCGGCTGCGGTCGGGTCTGCGGACAGCTTGCAGCGGCTTGCCGGCCAAGGAGCGTGGCCTGCTGCCGGGTCTGGTGATCGGCGACACCACGGGGCTCGATCCCGCCGTGGCAGCCGACTTCCGCACCACCGGTTTGACCCATCTGGTCGCCGTCAGCGGCACCAACTGTGCCGTCGTCTGCGGCGCGGTGCTGCTGCTGGCCCGTCGGTTCAGGGCCGGGCCTCGCGCGGCGGCAGTGCTCGCGGCCGCGGCGCTCATCGGATTCGTCGTGCTGGCAAGGCCTTCGCCGAGCGTCCTGCGAGCCGCGGTGATGGGGGCCCTGGCATTGCTCGCACTGGCAATCGGCCGGGTCGGCGCGGCGCTCCCCGGTCTCTGCGCGACAGTGCTGGTGCTCGTGCTCCTCGACCCGGCGCTGGCCGGATCGGCCGGCTTTGCGCTGTCAGTGCTCGCCACTGCCGGCTTGCTCGTCCTCGCGCCACCCTGGCGCGACGCCTTGCAGCGCCGGGGGCTGCCGCGGGCTGTCGCGGCCGCCCTGTCCGTGCCGGCAGCCGCCCAGGTCGCCTGCGCGCCGGTGCTGGCGGCCCTCGGCGGGCAAGTGGGCCTCGTCGCCGTGCCGGCCAACCTGCTCGCCGTCCCTGCTGTCGCGCCCGCCACCCTGCTGGGTATCGGGGCGACCGTCCTATCGGGAGTGTGGCCACAGGCGGCGGCCGGGCTGGCCCGGATCGCCGGAGTGCCGACCGCCTGGCTCGTCGCGGTGGCCGAGCACGGCGCACGGGTGGACGGCGGATCGGTGCCTTGGCCGGCCGGACCGATCGGCGGGCTCGTGCTGGCCGGCTTCCTCTGCGGGGGGCTCCTGATCGCCCGGGTCCCCAGCGTGCGGCGAGTCGCACTGTGCGCCGGCTGCGTCTTCGCAGTCGTGGTGCTGCCGTTGCGTGCTGTTGCGCCAGGCTGGCCGCCGGCAGGCTGGGTGATGGTCGCCTGCGATGTTGGGCAGGGCGACGAACTGGTGCTCAACGCAGGGCCCCAGACGGCGGTGGTGGTCGACACCGGACCTGATCCGGTCGGGGCCGACCGTTGCCTGCGCCGGCTCGGTATCCGGCGAATCCCGCTGTTGGTCATCTCGCACCTGCACGTGGACCACATCGGGGGCTTGGCTGGCGTCCTGCGCGGCCGGACTGTCGCCGCGATCGAGGTGGGGCCGTCGCACGAGCCGGCGCATGCCTGGGTCGAGCTCGAACGTCAAGCGCACGTGGCCGGCATCGCCGTGCTGCCGTCCCGCGTGGGGGGCCGTCGCAACATCGGTGCCGTCCAACTCGAGGAGCTGGGTCCGTTCGCGGCGTTCCACGGCACCCGGTCCGATCCCAACAACAGCTCCATCGTGCTGCGGGTGCGCGTTGCCGGTCGCACACTGCTACTGGCCGGTGACGCGGAGATCGAGGCACAAGATGCCCTGCTCGCCAGCGGTGACGACTTGCGCGCCGATGTCCTCAAGGTCCCACACCACGGATCGGCCCATGGTGATCCGCGTTTCGTTGATCGGGTTCGCCCACTGGCGGCGCTCGTCTCGGTTGGAGCCGGCAACCCTTACGGCCATCCCTCACCGTCCGTGCTGGCGCGGATGCAGCGGTTGGGCGCGCTGATCGGGCGTACCGATCGCGACGGTGATCTCGCGGTGGCGGTTCGGGCGGGCAAGTTGTACGTGGTCGCGGGCGGTGGGCAGCAGACCCGCAGCCGCGGCATCCGCAGGCAAGGGGGCCGATCGCCACCTGTCGCAACTGGTCCGTCACTTGTCGTCACAGGCCGCCACTCAAGACTCGTGGCTCGTCCCGCGGGATGTCCACAAAAGACCCTTCCGGCGGGGGAGCCACCGGGGCGGAGTCATGCGACGATAGGCGCCATGCCGTCTGACCTGCTCGCGCCACTGCGCCTCGTCGCCGGCGACGAGGAACTGCTGGTGGCACGGGCGGTCACAGCGGTGCTGTCCGCCGCCCGGGCAGCCGACCCCGACGCGGAAGTGCACGACCTGCCTGCCGCCGAGATCACCGCGGGCGGGCTGGCCGAGTTGCTCAGCCCATCCTTGTTCGGCGGCCGGCGGGTGGTCGTCGTTCGCGACGGCCAGGACGCGACCAAGGACGTCGCCGCTGCACTGCTCGCCCAGGCCGCCGATCTCCCTGCCGAAGTCACGCTGGTCGTGACCCACGCCGGCGGGGCCAAGGGCAAGGGTCTGGCCGACAGCCTGACCAAGGCCGGCGCGGTGGTCGTATTGTGCGCCAGGCTGCGGCGCCCGTCCGAGCGGCTGAGTTTCGTGCGCGAGGAGGTGCGTGGGGCCGGTGGGTCCATCGACGAGGCCGCCGCACAGGCGCTTCTCGACGCTGTGGGTGCCGACCTGCGAGAGCTGTCTTCCGCCTGCGCGCAGTTGGTCAGCGACACCGGAGGCGCGGTCGATGTCGCGGCAGTCGCCCGCTGCCACCGGGGCCGGGCCGAGGTGACGGGGTTCGCCGTCGCCGACCATGCCCTCGTGGGCGATGTCGCCGGGGCATTGTCGCTGCTGCGGTGGGCTCTCTCGCTGGGTGTCGACCCGGTGCCGATTGCCGATGCCGTTGCCGACGGCATCCGTACGGTGTCCCGGGTAGCCGCCGTCCGCCAGGCCAACGGCTACGCCCTCGCCGCGGCCCTGAAGCTGCCGGTGTGGAAGGTGGAGCGGGCTCAACGCCAGGCCCGTCGATGGTCCGCTGACAGTCTCGGCCGCGCCATGGGGTTGGCGGCGGACCTCAACGCCGATGTGAAGGGCGTTGCCGGCGACCCGAGGTATGCACTCGAGCGGGCAGTGCTGGCCGTTGCCGCTGAACGGATGCGGTCGTGAAGACCGACCCGGCGCGCCCGCCCTTCTACGCGCGCATGCTCCGACTCAAGCACATCAAGCCCGGCGTGGTGAGCTGCTTCCTCTTCCTGGAGGGCACGCTGGTGCTGTCCGGACTGCTTGCGCTGGCCATGCTGGTCAATCCCTGGGTGGTGATCGTGCTCCCGGTGGCCGTGGCGGCAGCGGTGAAGATGAACGACGTGGTGGCCGGTGCCTTGGCCCGGCCGAGACGACCAGCGCGGGCGCAGCCGCAAGTAGCACAGCAGGGGTTCGCCCGGCAGCAGGGATTGGCGCAGCAGCCGCGGGTCACACAACAGCACTGGGTCGCTGAGCAACAGCGGGTCGCTGAGCAGCAGCGGGTCGCAGACCAGCAGTGGGCGACCCAGCAGTGGGCGACCCAGCAGCAATGGGCCGCTCAGCAGCGGCGAGTGCCACCGGAGCGGTCCGGGATCACCCCGCCGGAGGCCTCCGGCCCGCCGACCGGTTCACGGCCGGGAAAGGCACCCTGCAAGCCGACGTCTCGTGACTTGCTCTCGGAGAAGCTGGCGGCCGACTCGCTTAACCGCGACCGCTAGAGCGCGCCGACCCGGCGTGCCATGGCCGACTTCTTGTTCGCCGCCTGGTTGGGGTGGATCACGCCCTTGCTCGCGGCCTTGTCCAAGGCGCGACCGGCGACCCGAAGCTCGGCCGCTGCCGCGTCGGCGTCACCTGCGGCGGCGGCGTCGCGGAAGCGGCGCACCGCTGTCTTGACCGACGAGCGCACCGACTTGTTGCGTACTCGGGCTTGCTCGTTGGTCCGGTTGCGCTTGATCTGGGACTTGATGTTCGCCACGCGCGAGGCCTCGAAAACTGTCGGGGATGGGCAGGGCGGCGCCCGCGTTGCGGGTCGTGCCGCGTCGTCCCCACAGGGTACCAGCGGGTTGTCACACGCTCAAAGCCGCCGAGCCTGGCCGGCAACGTCCTCGGTGCGGCCGTGGCTGAAGCCGGCTCATGGACAGGGCTGGGGCGACCGGCATGCGACGATGAGGATCACCCCATGGCGTACCTGAGAGAGACCTGACTACGTGCCCTACACCGATCCTGCCCGGATCCGGAATTTCTGCATCATCGCCCACATCGACCACGGCAAGTCGACGCTGGCCGACCGGATGCTGGAGTTGACCGGCGTCATCGACGTGCGGCAGATGCGGGCGCAATACCTCGACCGGATGGACATCGAGCGAGAGCGCGGGATCACCATCAAGGCCCAAGCCGTCCGGCTGCCCTGGGACGGGCACGTGCTCAACCTCATCGACACCCCGGGGCACGTCGACTTCACCTACGAGGTCTCCCGTTCCCTAGCCGCCTGCGAGGGCGCGGTGCTGCTGGTCGATGCGGCGCAGGGCATCGAGGCGCAGACGCTGGCCAACCTCTACCTGGCCCTGGACAACGACCTGCAGGTGATTCCGGTGCTCAACAAGATCGACCTGCCGGCCGCTCAACCGGACCGCTACGCGGCGGAGATCGCGCACATCATCGGCTGCGCGCCGGACGACGTGCTCCGGGTCAGCGCCAAGACCGGCGAGGGCGTTCGCGACCTCCTCGACAAGATCGTGGCCGCCGTGCCCGCTCCCTCCGGGAGCCCGGACGCCCCACTGCGGGCGCTCATCTTCGACAGCGTCTACGACGCCTATCGCGGTGTCATCTCCTATGTACGGGTGGTCGACGGGCACCTGACCACTCGCGACCGTGGGCTGATGATGTCCAGCCGCAACGCCCACGAGGTGCTGGAGGTTGGCGTCATCTCCCCCGAGCCCAAGCCCCGCGAACTGCTCGGGGTCGGCGAGGTCGGCTATGTCATCCCAGGGGTCAAGAACGTCCGGCAGGCCCGGGTGGGCGACACCCTGACCACCGAGAAGGGCGCGGCCACGGTGGCCCTCAGCGGCTATCGCGATCCGTTGCCGATGGTCTATTCGGGCCTCTACCCGGTCGACGGGTCGGAGTATCCCGAGTTGCGCGACGCTCTCGACAAGCTGCAGCTCAACGACGCGGCGCTGGTCTACGAGCCGGAGACCTCGGCCGCGCTGGGATTCGGCTTCCGCTGTGGCTTCCTCGGCCTGCTGCACATGGAAATCGTCCGCGAGCGGCTCGAGCGCGAATTCGGCCTGACCCTGATCTCCACGGCTCCCAACGTCGTCTACACGGTGGCGATGGAGGACGGTGCGGTGATCACCGTCACCAACCCCAGCGACTGGCCCGGGAGCAAGATCGCCGACGTGCGTGAGCCCGTCGTCAAGGCCATGGTCATCGCGCCGAGCGAATACATCGGGGCGATCATGGAGCTCTGTCAGTCGCGGCGTGGCGCCCTGCAGGGCATGGACTACCTGTCCGAGTCCCGGGTCGAGCTGCGCTACACGCTACCGCTCGGCGAGATAATCTTCGACTTCTTCGATCAGCTCAAGTCACGCACCAGGGGCTATGCCAGCCTCGACTACGAACCCGCCGGAGATGCAGTCGCCGACTTGGTGAAGGTCGACATCCTGCTGCAGGGCGAGCCGGTCGACGCGTTCAGCTCCATCGTGCACAAGGACAAGGCGTACGCCTACGGCACGGCGATGACGGGCAAGCTGCGCAAGCTGATCCCGCGGCAGCAGTTCGAGGTGCCGATCCAGGCGGCGATCGGCTCGCGGGTCATCGCCCGGGAAAACATCCGGGCCATCCGCAAGGACGTCCTCGCCAAGTGCTACGGCGGTGACATCACCCGCAAACGCAAGTTGCTCGAAAAGCAGAAGGAGGGCAAGCGCCGGATGAAGACGATCGGCCGGGTGGAGGTGCCGCAGGAGGCATTCATCGCTGCACTGTCCACTAGCGACATCGAAGCCCGATGACCGCTCGACTCCTGTCCGTCAACGCTGGTCGGGCAGTCCGTGTTCCTTACGGCAACGAGCCGTCCGGCCGGACAGCGATTGACAAGCGCCCGGTCGCCGGACGGGTCGCCGTTCACCCGCTCGGCGTCACCGGCGACGAGCAGGTTCACCCCTCGCACGGTGGCGTCGACAAGGCTGCCTACGCCTACGCGCGCGAGGATGCCAGCTGGTGGGAGACGGAAGTGGGCCGGCTGCTCCCCCCAGGTGCCTTCGGCGAAAACCTCACGACGGCGGGCCTCGACGTCAACGCCGCACTCATCGGCGAGCGCTGGTGCATCGGCGATGCCGTGTTCGAGGTGTCGGAGCCGCGTATCCCCTGCAAGGTTTTCGCCGGATTCTGGGACGTACCCGACCTGATCAAGCGGTTCGTCGCTCGCGGCCGGCCGGGAGCTTACCTACGGGTGGTGACCTCGGGGGAGGTCGGCGCGGACGACCCGATCGAGGTCGTCGATCGACCGGAGCACGGGGTCACCCTTGCCGACGCGTTCGCCGCGCGGACCGGCCGCAAGGACCTCGTCCCCGGGTTGCTCGAGGCCGCCCAGTTGCCGGCGGCATGGCATACCTGGGCGCGCCAGGTGCTGGACCGTCAGCGCGCCCGCGTGGCGGACACCGGCCGGACGACATAGCGCACCCTGCGGTCGGCCGCCCCGGCTTGCACAGACTTGGCCCAGTGGCCGGTCGAGGCCTGCCACGTGTGTCCCAGGTAGCTCACCTGAACCAGCCGGTGCTTGCGGGCGTGCGTCACCAGCCAGCCGGCGATTGCCCAGCCGCGGACCGGATCCACGATCGGGTGGTCGACCGGATGCCCGCCGTAGTCGATGCGCAGTTCGCCGGCCAGGGTGGCCGGGTCGCCGGCCGCGTGCTGGATGCGGCAGCTGACGGCGGCCCCGGCCCGGCCGGAGAGCCCTTCGGCAAGTGATCGGGCCTGCCCCTCCCAGATGGCGTAGGCGGCCCCGTCAGCGCTGCGCTGGACCCGCTGCGCCGCCTCGGCCACCGGCAACGCCTGCCAGCCGGGAACGCGCGCGAGCCGGGCGTAGAAGCGGTTGGCGGCGTAACGCGGATCCATGATCTGCCTCGGGGTGCCCCAGCCCTGGGACGGGCGCTGCTGGAACAGGCCGAGCGAGTCCATGTCGCCGTGGTCCAGGTTGCGCAGCTTGGACTCCTGCAGCGCCGTTGCCAGCGCCACGGTCACCGCGTGCGGTGGCAGGCCGCGGCGCAGCCCGACTGCCGCTATCGTCGCGGCGTTGGTGGCCTGTTCCGGTTCGAGTGCGACGGAGAGGCCCAGCGCGTTGATCACGCACTCGTCGGGTGGTGCGAATCGCGCCGGCCGCGCCCACTTGGCCACGCTGGCCCCGGCGAAGGCCAGCGCCGCGGCGACGGCGATCGCCACGACCAGCGCGACGACCAGGCGGATCCGGAGGCTCACCGCCCCATGATGCCGGGCCGGTGCGGGGGCATCGGGGCGAGGCCGACCCGCGCGGGCCGTCGTCCCGCTCACTGTCCGGCCACCCAGGGAGGGTCGCGCTTCTGGGCGAACGCCGCCATCCCCTCCTGGCCCTCGACCCCGGTGAAATGGCGCAGGGACAGGGCCGAGAGCTCGGCCAGATCTGCTGCCTGCGGCCGCGGAACCGGCTGCCGCCGTAGCAGGGCCTTGGTGGCCGCGAGTGCGGCCGGAGCGCCGCGCAGCAGCAGGCCGACATACCTGTCCACCTCGTCGTCGAGGCGGTCTGCGGGTACGGCGCTCGTTACCAGGCCGATCTCCGCCGCACGGTGCGCGTCGAAGGTCTCACCCGTCAGGAACAGCTCCTGCGCCGCACGGGGGACCAACCGGGGCAGCACGCTGGCCGAGATGATCGCGGGCACGACACCGAGGCGGACCTCGGTGAAAGCGAAGCTGACCGAGTCGGCGCACACCACGACGTCACAGGCACCAAGCAGCCCCAGGCCGCCGGCCCGCGCCGGGCCCGCCACCCGGGCCACCACCGGCTTCGGTGCCTCCCAGAGTGCCTGGAGCACGTCCGGAAAGGCGCTGGCCGGGTGCGCCGTGGCCTCGCCACGGGCCTCCTTGAGGTCGGCGCCGGAGCAGAAGGCCCGGCCCAGGTGGGTGAGCACGATGACCCGGACGGCTGGGTCGGCCAGCGCAGCCTGCAACGCCGCGAGCAGCTCGCCGAGCAACCGCGTCGAAAGCGCGTTGCGGTTGGGTTGGGAGTCAAGCGTCAGGGTGCCCACGCCGGAGCTGATCCGGGAATGGATGACGGCGCTCACCACCTCACCCTAGAGACCCTAGAGCGCCCACAATGGTGGCATGCCCAGCCAGCCGCTGCCCGGAGAGCCGGCGACGGCCGACGGGTCGATCCCCGGCCGGTCGCTCCGCGAGCTGGGCCGGCGCGGGTTCGGCCTCTACATCCACGTACCCTTCTGCGCCACCCGATGCGGCTACTGCGACTTCAACACCTACACGGCAACAGAGCTCGGCGGCGGCGCGTCGGCGGCCGCCTACGCGGCGACCGCGCTGCGTGAGGTTGCGCTCGCGGCCAAGGTCCTGGGCGACCGGGTGCCGCCCGTGCAGACGGTTTTCTTCGGCGGCGGTACGCCGACGCTGCTACCGGCAGCCGACCTGGTCGGGTTGTTGCAGGGTGTCCGCCGGCACTTCCAGGTGGCGCCGGATGCGGAGGTGAGCACGGAGGCCAACCCCGAGTCGCTCGACGACGGGTACCTCGACCTACTGATGGCCGGCGGGTTCACCCGGTTGTCGCTGGGGATGCAGTCGGCCCGGCCGCACGTGCTGGCGGTTCTCGAACGCGGGCACACACCCGGGCGCACCGATGGTGCAGTGGCCGCCGCCCGCCGGGCCGGCTTCCGCCACGTCAACCTCGATCTGATCTACGGCACGCCGGGGGAGACCGACCAGGACTGGCAGGCCTCGCTGGACGCGGCTGTCGCCGCCGGTGTCGACCATGTGTCGGCCTATGCCCTCACGGTCGAGGACGGCACCCGGCTGGCCCGGCAGGTTGCCGCGGGACGGGTACCCGCCCCCGACGACGACGTGCTGGCCGAGCGCTACGAACAGGCCGAGCGGACCCTGAGCGCTGCCGGGCTGGGCTGGTACGAGGTGTCCAATTGGGCGGTCGGCGATGTCGCCCGGTGCCGGCACAACGAGCTGTACTGGCAGGGCGGCGACTGGTGGGGGGTCGGTCCGGGCGCACACAGCCATGTGGGCGGCACCCGGTGGTGGAACGTCCGGCACCCGGTGGCCTACGCCGAGCGACTGGCGGGGGGCGCATCCCCCGCGCAAGCTCGTGAAGTGCTCGACGAGTCGCAGCGGCAGGTCGAGCGGGTGCTGCTCGGCATCCGGCTGCGCGCCGGCCTACGACTGGGGGAGCTGTCGGCAGCCGGGACCCGGGCCGCCTGGCGGGCGGCCGAGGACGGGCTGCTCGATCGCGCCCGGCTGGCCGCCGGCCGGGCCCAGCTGACGTTGCGCGGCCGGCTCCTGGCCGACGCGGTCGTCCGGGAGCTCGTCGACTGAGGCCACCGAGGGGTCAGCTCACCATCCGCAGCGTCACTGGATACCGGTAGAGCTCCCCGCGGTTTGCCGCCGCCGCGGCGAGGCACCCCAGGATGATCGCGGCGATCTCGGCGGCGACGAGCAGCAGGAGCGGCACGACGAGGAAGAACGTCACGAGGCAGACCAGGGCGACGATCAGCAGAGTGAGGTGCAGGTTGAGCGCTTCGACCGCGTGGTAGCGGATGTAGGCCGACTCGTTTCCCTTGGTCACCATCAGCACGATCGGCCCGATGATGCCCAGCGCGAGGATCGACAGGTGGGCGAGCATCGCCCACATCCGCTCGTCACTGGTCAGCGGGCGGCCGACGATCGGGGAGTAAGGGCCGGGCTGCTGGTAGCCGGGTTGCTGGTGGCCGGATGGGACGGGGGAGTAGCCGACCGGCTGCGGCGGCTGGGCAGCCGGCGGCGGAAAGCCTGCCGGTGCCGGGCCTGCCGGTGCCGGGCCTTCCGGCGCCGTGGGGAAATCCTGCGTACTCGAACCGTCCTGGCGGGGCGGCTGGCCGGGGTCGTTGCTCGGCGGTGGTGCGAATTGGTCGCTCATGCGCAGTAACGCTATCGCGTCATGCCCTCGCCCACATGCGCCTCGCCGACTTGCTCGCGCACTGTGTGGTCGCCACGGTGCAGGCATCGTTTCGGCGGGGCCACCGCCACCCACGCCGTATGATTAGCACTCGCTGTCGAAGAGTGCCAGGAGGTGACCGGATGACCTTGGACGACCGCAAGCTCGAGGTGCTCCGGGCCATCGTGGAGGATTACGTGTCCACCCACGAGCCGGTCGGCAGCAGGGCGCTCGCTGAGCGGCACTGCCTCGGCGTTTCTCCGGCGACCATTCGCAACGACATGGCCGTGCTCGAGGACGATGGTTACATCACCCAGCCGCATACCAGCGCCGGGCGCATTCCCACCGACAAGGGCTACCGCCTCTTCGTCGACCGGCTGTCCCAGGTCAAGCCGCTGTCGGCACCCGAGCGCCGCGCGATCCAGACCTTCCTCGACGGCGCGGTCGATCTCGACGACGTCGTACGCCGAAGCGTCCGGCTGCTGGCCCAGCTCACCCGGCAGGTCGCCGTCGTGCAATATCCCGCGTTGTCCCGCAGCGCGGTGCGGCACCTGGAGCTCGTGCACCTGTCCGACAGCCGGCTGCTGCTCGTGCTGATCACCGATACCGGCCGCGTCGAGCAGCGGGTGCTGCAGCTGCCCACAGCGCTGGCGGAGCACCAGGTTGCCGAGCTGCGCACGGCGGTCAACGCGGGGCTCACCGGCCGGCCGATGGCCGACGCGCCCGCGCAGGTCGAGTCACTCCCGGACGCGGTCGGCATGGAGCTCCGGCCGGTCATGCTGTCGCTGGCCACCGTACTGCTGGAGACCATGGCCGAGCGCTCCGAGGAGCGGGTCATGCTGGCCGGCACCGCCAATCTGACCCGGAGCGCGCTCGACTTCCCGGGCACCATCCATCCGGTGCTCGAGGCGCTGGAGGAGCAGGTGGTGCTCCTGAAGCTGATCGGAGAAATCGAGACGCCGAGCACGCTGCGGGTCCGCATCGGAGAGGAGAACGTGGTCGAGGGCCTCCGCGACACGTCGGTCGTGAGCGTCGGCTACGGTTCCGGTGGTCAGGCCCTGGCCGGTCTCGGCGTCCTGGGGCCCACCCGGATGGACTATCCCGGCACGATGAGCGCTGTCCGCGCCGTCGCCCGTTACGTCGGCGAGCTGCTGGCGCGCCAGTGAGGACGAGTTGACCGTGCCGCCGAACGACTACTACGCCACCCTCGGCGTCCCCCGGGACGCGACGGCCGAGGAGATCAAGCGCGCCTACCGCCGGCTGGCTAGGGAGCTGCATCCCGACGTCAACCCGGATGCCGCAGCGCAGCAGCGCTTCCGCGCGGTCTCGACGGCCTACGAGGTGCTCAGCGATCCGGCCAAGCGCGAGGTCGTCGACCTCGGCGGCGACCCGCTGGCACCACGTGGTGGCGGCGGACCGGGTGCGTCGTTCCCCATGGGCTTCCAGGACATCATGGACGCGTTCTTCGGTGGCGGCAGTGCCGGCGGGGGCCGGGGTCGGTCGCCCCGCAGCCGGCGGCGGCCCGGTGCCGACGCGCTGATCCGGCTGGACCTCGACCTGGCCGACGCGGCCTTCGGGGTGAGCCGGGAGCTCACCGTCGACACCGCGGTCACGTGCACCCAGTGCCGGGGGGCCGGCACGACGGCCGGCACCGAGCCGGTCAGCTGCATGTCCTGCGGCGGCCAGGGGGAGGTGCAGAGTGTGCAGCGGTCGTTTCTCGGGCAGGTGATGACGTCGCGACCGTGCAGTGCCTGCGGCGGCTTCGGCACCGTCATCCAGCATCCCTGCGCCGGGTGCGGCGGGGACGGCCGGGTGCGCAGCCGCCGGACGATCACCGTGAAGGTGCCGGCCGGGGTGGAGGACGGGATGCGGATCCGGCTGACCGGTCAGGGGGAGGTCGGCCCCGGTGGCGGGCTGCCCGGTGACCTGTACGTCGAGGTGCACGAGCGGCCGCACGAGGTCTTCACCCGTGAGGGCGACGACCTGCACTGCGAGGTGACGCTGCCGATGACGGCGGCCGCCCTCGGCACCAGTACGACACTGTCCACTCTGGACGGCGAGGAGCAGCTCGACCTCAGCGCCGGGGTGCAGTCCGGCACCGTGATCACCCTGCGCGCCAGGGGTGTGCCGCACCTGCGCGCCGCCACCCGCGGCGATCTGCACGTGCACGTCAACGTGGCGACGCCCACCCGGCTCGACGCCGAGCAGGAGGCACTGCTGCGCAAACTGGCCACGTTGCGGGACGAGGAGCGACCGGACGCGGCGGTGCGATCCAACGGGCTGTTCTCCCGGCTGTGGAGCAGTCGCTGACCGATCCGGTGTTCCTCGTCGAGGCACTGCCTGCGGCCGGCACCGCCGTGCTGGCCGGTCCCGAGGGACGGCATGCCGCGCGGGTGCGGCGGGTGGCTCCCGGTGAGCAGATCCTGCTGAGCGACGGCGCGGGCGGCTTGGCCCGATGCTCGGTCACGGCTGTCTCGGGGCCGTCACTCGAGCTCGCCGTCCACGACCGGTCCTACGTTGCCCAGGCAGTCCCCCGGCTCGTCGTCGTGCAGGGACTGGCCAAGGGCGACCGCGGTGAGCGGGCGATCGAGTTGATGACCGAGCTGGGGGTCGACGAGGTCATCCCGTGGTCCGCCGCCCGGTCGGTCACCCGATGGCAGGGCGAGCGGGGTGAAAAAGCCCTCCGGCGCTGGGAGTCGACGGCGCGCGAGGCCGCCAAGCAATCGCGGCGGCCGTGGCTGCCCCGGATTGCACAGCTGCACGACGCCGACGCCGTCGTGAAGCGCCTGTGCGCCGCTGCCGCGGCCCTGGCCCTGCACCAGCCGGCCCCTCAACGGCTTTCCCAGGTGCCGCTGCCGGTTGCCGGCGACGTCGTGCTCGTCGTCGGTCCTGAAGGGGGCATCTCACCGGAGGAGCTCGAGGCCTTCAGCGCGGCCGGGGCCCTGCCCTGCCGGCTGGGGCCCGGCATGCTGCGGACGTCCACCGCCGGCGCCGCGGCCCTGGCCGCCCTGTCGGTCCGGCTCGGTCGCTGGTCGTGATCAGTGATTCAGGAACGGGCGTACTGCCAGCTCGTTGAGCTGGCCGTTGGCGTCCGACAGCGTCCGGGCGACCACCGCGTAACGGCCGGCCGGGACGGGGTTTGTCCGGCCGCCGACCACGACCCGCCAGGGCATGATGGCACCGGCCGCCCCGTCGTTGCCGGAGATGACCTCCACCCCTCTGGCGTCCACCAACCGCACCTGCACCGCCTGGTGGTCGCCGCCGACGTATCCGGCCACCGAAACGACACCCGGCTGACCGGGCGCCACGGTGCTGATGCGCAACTGCGGCGCGTCGGCCCGCACGACCGCGTAGGGCGCGTCGGCCGCGCGCGTCACGCGGACCAGGTAGACGGTCGTGATCTCGTACAGCGCGTGGTTGGGGTTGCGCGCGCCGAGCACCACACCGGCGCCGGCTTCAAGTGGCTGGGTACGGATGACCTCGATCGGATCGGAGTAGCCGAGGTAGCGGTTGACGAAGTGCAGCGCGGTCTGCCGGGCGTCGGCCAGGAAGGGCAGCCGCCCCGATCTGACGTCGGTCGGCTCACGGGCGGCCGCCTGACTGCGGGACTGGTAGGGCCACAGCGTCGTCATGTCCGGCAGCCCGGCGCCCCCGCCGTCAGGCTGTCCCGGCGAACCGCTTGCCGAGGGACCGGTCGGGCTTGCGACATTGGACTGGGCCGGACCGGGTGCGACCGCGTCCTGGTCCGGCAGGAGGATGGGGATGGCTATCACCCCCGCGACGGCTGCCGCCACCGCTGCCATCGACAGTGTCGGCATCAGCCACTGCCGGCGCCGGCGGCGGGCCGTGACACGGGAGCGGATTCGGCTCAGGCCGTCGCCACGCGGCTCGTAGGAATTTGCCCGGGCCTCCAGGCTGTCCCGCAGCAGGCTCTCGAGGTCGTCGGTCATCGCTCCTCCAATGCCTTGCGCAGCGCGCCCATGCCTCGGGAGGAGTGGCTCTTGACCGCGCCCGGGCTGATCCCCAGGGATTCCGCGATCTGGGCCTCCGAGAGGTCTCCGTAATAGCGCAGCACCAGGCACTCACGCTGGCGGCCCGGCAGGCTCCGCAACGCCGCCAGCACCGCCTGGCGCTCGATCGACTCCATTGCACCATGCTCGGCGGAAGCGGCGTCAGGCATCGGCTTGGGGGCGTGCCGATCGGCGACCTGCCGGTGTCGCATCCGCGACCGAGCCAGGTTGAGCACCGTGACGCGCAGGTAAGCCTCCGCCGCCTGCGGCTCGCGGATGCGGCGCCACGCCGAATGCATCTTGACGTAGGCGTCCTGGACGACTTCTTCACTGGTGGACAGGTCGTCGAGGAGCAGCGCTGCGAGGCGGACCAGGCGGCGGTAGTGGGCGGTGTACAGCGCCGTGAGCGCCGCGTCGGCGTCCGGTAGGGCGTCACCCGGTTGTCGCTCGATCGCCGCCATGGTGACGGTCAGTGTGCCTGGCACACCTCGGAGGACGCGCAGGGAGGTCGGCTGGTTTACCCGGCCCCGCCGCCCGATCGCGAGTGGCCTACGCTTCCCCCCGATGCCGACCGATTGCCTGTTCTGCCGGATCGCATCCGGCGACGTGCCCGCCACCGTGGTGCGCGACGGGCCGCGCACGCTCGCGTTCCGTGACGTCACTCCGGTCGCGCCGATCCATGTGCTGGTCATCCCGCGCACGCATCACGACGACATCGCGGCGCTCGCCGCGCAGGACCCCGACCTGCTGGCCGAGGTCTACCGGGAAGCCGTGGAGGTGGCGCGGGCGGAGGGGATCGCCGAAACCGGCTACCGGCTCGTCACCAACACCGGGCGAGACGGTCACCAAACGGTCGATCACGTACACCTCCACGTCCTGGGCGGGCGCTCGATGAGTTGGCCGCCTGGGTGACAGGCGGCGATGAGGCGACCCGCCGGTGTGATCGGCTGGTCCGGCAACTGCAGTCCGAGCACCGGATCCCGGCCGTGACCGCCGCAGTCGCGCGGGCGGACCGGCCGGTTTGGACCGTGGCGGTCGGGGATGCGGCGCCCGGGCAGCCGGCCACCGCGGGGACCTCGTTCCGGATCGGCTCGATCACCAAGACCTTCACGGCGGTGCTCATCCTGCAACTGCGCGACGAGGGTCTGCTCGACCTCGACGACCCGCTCGCGCGGCACCTCGACGTGCCGGCACACGGGGAGCTCACCCTGCGCCGGCTGCTCACCCACCGCTCGGGCCTGCAGCGAGAGCCACCGGGCGACGTGTGGGACACCATGCAGCCCCCGGCCACCGACCGCCTGGTGGCCGAGTTGACCCGGGCCGAGCGGGTGCTCGCGCCGGAGCGCCGCTGGCACTATTCCAACCTCGCCTATTCGCTGCTCGGCGCGGCCGCCGCGAAGCTGGCGCGGGGCAGCTGGGCCGAGGTGGTCACGGACCGGTTGCTGGGCCCGCTCAAGCTCGACCGCACCACCCTGGCGCCGGGTGACCCGGCAGCCACCGGCTACCTCGTCGAGGCATTCAGCGACGTGGTCCATCCCCAGCCGCCGGCCGACATGGCCGGCCTGGCGCCGGCAGGCCAGCTGTGGAGCACCGCCGAGGATCTCGTCCGGTGGGCGATGTTCCTCGGCGCCCCCGACCCGGAGATCCTCGCCCCGGCGACCCTGGATGAGATGTGGCAGCTCAGCACGGTCACGGACAACGAAGAATGGCGCGTCGGCTGGGGGCTGGGGCTGATCCTGGTGCACCGCGGTGGCCGGGCCGTGCACGCCGGCCATGACGGTGCGATGCCCGGCTTCCTGGCGGGGGCCTACACCCGGCGCAGCGAGCGGATCGCTGCCGTTGCCCTCGGGTCCTCCGGCACGGCCTCGGCCCTCTGCGACCTCCCGCACGCTCTGATCGAGGCCAGCCTGGCGGCCGACCCGCCGGACGTGCCGCCGTGGCGACCGGGGCCACCGCCGCCGGGGCACCTGGGCAGTGTGCTGGGGCCGTGGTGGACGGAGGGGATCGAGTTCGTGTTCTCCTGGCACGACGGCCACCTCGAGGCACGGGCCAGGCAGGCGCCCGAGGCCAAGCCGCCGGCGGTTTTCGCGGTCGAGACCGACGACCTGCTGCGGGTCGTGACCGGTCGGGAGGCCGGCGAGTGGCTGCGACTCACCCGGGACACCGGCGGCGAGGTGGTCGAAATGCACTGGGCCACCTACCCCTGCACCCGTACTCAGGAGACCTTTGCCACCCCGCGCGGGTAGCATTGAAGGCCACAGTCCCGACCCGGAAGCAGGCCCGCCCCGACCTTGGCAGACACGTCCACCAGTGACACGGCCGCCAGCGACGCCCACCTGCGGACGAAGATCGTCGTCCCGCCATCCCATGCGATGGTCAGCCTGCTCGGTTCTGGTGACGAGCTCCTCAGGGTCGTCGAGCGCGCGCTCGACAGCGACATCCACGTCCGCGGCAACGAGATCACCATCACCGGCAAGCAGGCCGACAACGACATCGCCGTCGACCTGTTCACCGAGTTGCTGGCCCTCCTCGACAAGGGCGAGGTGCTGACCGCCGACTCCGTCCGACGCACGGTCGGCATGCTCGCCAGCGGCGCGGAGGAGCGCCCGGCCGAGGTGCTGACCCTCAACATCGTGTCCCGGCGCGGTCGCACCATCCGGCCAAAGACGCTGAACCAGAAGCGCTATGTCGATGCCATCGATGCTCACACCATCGTTTTCGGCATCGGACCGGCAGGGACCGGCAAGACCTACCTCGCGATGGCCAAGGCAGTGCAGGCGCTGCAGGCCAAGCAGGTCAACCGGATCATCCTCACCCGGCCGGCGGTCGAGGCCGGGGAGCGGCTCGGCTTCCTGCCGGGAACGCTGTACGACAAGATCGATCCCTACCTTCGGCCGCTCTACGACGCCCTGCACGACATGGTCGACCCGGAGTCGATCCCCCGGCTCATCCAGTCGGGCACGATCGAGGTCGCCCCACTGGCCTACATGCGCGGACGCTCACTCAACGACGCCTTCATCATCCTCGACGAGGCGCAGAACACCTCCGCCGAGCAGATGAAGATGTTCCTCACCCGGCTGGGCTTCGGCGCCAGGATGGTGGTCACCGGCGACATCACCCAGATCGACCTGCCGACCGGCACGCGCAGCGGTCTCAAGATTGTGCGCGAGATCCTCGACGGGGTGCAGGACGTCCACTTCTCCCTGCTGACCAGCGCGGACGTCGTCCGGCACCGGTTGGTCAGCGACATCGTCGACGCCTACGCGCGGTGGGATGAAGCCAACGGCGCCTCGCCGGCGGGTCCGCCGGTGGCACGCGGCCGGCGACAGCGCGGGCGGTAGGCCGCCGGTGAGCGTGGAGGTCGCCAACGAGTCCGGCGTACCGGTCGACGAAGCCGCACTCGCGGCGCTGGCCGCACACGTCCTCGTCCAGATGGGGGTCAACTCCCTCGCGGAGTTGTCGGTGCTGCTGGTGGACCAGGCGTATATGGAGGAGTTGCACCAGCGCTGGATGGGGGAGTCCGGTGCCACGGACGTCCTGGCCTTCCCGATGGACGAGCTCGACATCGCCAGGGGGCCGGGAGTCGACGGCCTGGAGCCGGAGCCGACGATGCTCGGCGACGTCGTGCTGTGCCCCGCCGTGGCCGAGCGCCAGGCGGCCGGGGCCGGCCACAGCACCGAGAACGAGCTGCACCTGCTGTGCGTCCACGGCGTGCTGCACCTGCTGGGCTACGACCACGGTGATTCCGAGGCCGAACGCGAGATGTTTGCCGTGCAGCGCCGCCTGCTGACGTCGTGGCATCAGGTGCGGGCCTGACTGATGCCCAGATCGGACCTTTCGCTGCTGCTGGGGGTCGTAGTCCTGGTGCCGCTGGCCGGCTTCTTCGCCATGGTCGACGCGGCACTCAGCCAGATATCGCAGGCCCGGGTGCTGGAGATGCAGCGCGAGGGTCGGCGGGGTGCAACCCGGTTGCGCGCCGTGGTGGAGGACGCTCCTCGGCATGTCAGCCTGCTGCTGTTGTTGCAGGTGGTTGCCGAGCTGCTGGCCACCACGCTGGTCGCGGTCTTCTTCGTCGACTGGCTCGGCGTAGGCTGGGGTGCGGTTGCCGCCGCCTCCGGGCTGATGACCGTGGTCGTCTTCGTCTTCGCCGGCGTCGGCCCGCGCACCCTGGGCCGCCAGCACGCCTACACGGTGGGCCTGCGCGCCGCGGGTGCGACCCTCTGGCTGGGCCGGGTGCTGGGCCCGCTGACCCGCCTGCTCATCCTGCTGGGCAACGCGTTGACGCCAGGCCGGGGATTTCGCGATGGCCCGTTCGCCTCGCAGGTCGAGCTGCGCGAGCTCGTCGACCTGGCCGAGCAACGCGGGGTCGTCGAGCACGGCGAGCGGGAGATGATCAACTCGGTCTTCGGGCTCGGCGACACGATCGCCCGCGAGGTGATGGTGCCGCGCACCGAGATGGTGTGGATCGAGCGGGACAAGACGGTGGTGCAGGCACTGGCTCTGGCGCTGCGCTCGGGATTCTCCCGGATCCCGGTCATCGGAGAAAACCTCGACGACATCGTGGGCGTTGCCTACCTCAAGGACCTCGCGCGGCAGTGCCAGGAGCCCGCGGGTCGGGAGCACCGGCCGCGGGTCGACGACATGATGCGGCTGGCGACCTTCGTGCCGGAGTCCAAGCCGGTTGACGAGCTGTTGCGGGAGATGCAGGCTCGGCGCACCCATCTGGCCATCGTCATCGACGAGTACGGCGGCACGGCCGGCCTGGTCACCATCGAGGACATCCTGGAGGAGATCGTCGGTGAGATCACCGACGAGTACGACGTCGAGCGGCCGCCCATCGAGCAGCTCGACGACGACACCGTACGCGTGACGGCCCGGCTGTCGGTCGAGGATCTTGCCGAGCTCTTCGACGTCGAGCTCCGCACCGACGAGGTCGAAACCGTTGGCGGCCTGCTCGCCCAGGCGCTGGGCCGGGTGCCGATTCCCGGCGCGACCGTCCGGATCAACGGCCTCGAGCTGACGGCGGAGAGTGCCGGTGGCCGACGCAACCGCGTCGACACGGTGCTCGTCCGCCGGCGCACCCCGGAGCAGCAGGAAGCCGCCGAGGTGCGGGCCGCCAATGCCTGACCTCGACCCGGAGGACGTCAAGATCGTCACCCTGGCCCGGGCGGCCCGGCTACGCGCCTACGTGCCGCACAGCGGTGTCGCCGAGGGCGCCGCCGTGCGCGACACCGAAGGCCGCACCTATGCCGCGGCGACCGTCGAAATGGCCGACCCGCAGCTCACGACATCGGCGCTGCGGGCGGCGGTGGCGGCCGCAGCGTCCAGCGGGACCCGTACGTTCGAGGCCGCCGCACTCGTGACCGAGGCGCAGACGGCCGATCCGCGTGACCTCGCCGTATTGCAGGAGTTCGGCGTCGGCGTGCCCGTACTCCTCGCCGGCCCGGACGGCACCGTGCACACCACCGTCCGGACCTGACGCAGACCCAGTGCGGTGACCAAGCACTCTTGGTAGGTGCTGTCGGCGTGTCGCCCGGCAAACCTGCGGGTTGGATTTGGCTCAGCGCACTTTGACCAAGGTCTCCACGTCGAGGGACGCGTGGTCGATGCCCAGGCCATCGGCGACCCGCTTGCCGAACTGCGGGTCGCACTTGGTGAAGTGCGCGGTCATGCGTTCCTGGATGTGCTTCTCGCACCGACCGAGCAGGGTGACCAGGTTGAGCACGAGGTCTTCGCGCTCCCAGTCAGGCATCGTGCGGTAGCGTTCGCCGGCCTGCAGGTAGTTGCTCTCTCGCTCGATCCGGGCCCGGGTGAGCCGGCCGCTGATCAGCGGCTCGTAGTCCGGGCCGGGCTTGGGCGACTCGACCAGTCCGCCGGTGGAGTTGGGCTCGTAGTTCACGTGCGGGTTGCTGCCGGCCCGGTCGACGTAGAAGGCCATCTGGCCGTCCCGCTGGTTGGTCGCCGGAGTGGTGATCGGGGCGTTGACCGGGAGCTGCAGGTAGTTGGGGCCGACCCGGTAGCGCTGGGTGTCGGAGTAGGAAAAGGTCCTGCCGACCAGCATCTTGTCGTCGGAGAAGTCCAGGCCGTCGACGAGCACGCCGGTGCCGAACGCCACCTGCTCGTTCTCGGCGAAGTGGTTGTCGACGTTGCGGTTGAGGGTCATCATGCCGACCGGCCGCAGCGGGAACGCATCCTCCGGCCAGGTCTTGGTGTCGTCGAGCGGGTCCCAATCGAGCTCCGGGTGCTCGTCGTCGCTCATGATCTGCACGTTGAGCTCCCACTTGGGATGGTCGCCGCTCTCGATAGCCGCATACAGGTCCATGCTGGCGTGCCCGAGCTCGGTGGCCTGGATGGCATCGGCCTGCGCCTGGGTGAGCGACTCGATGCCCTGCTGGGTCTTCCAGTGGTACTTGACCAAAACCCCCTGGCCCTCGGCATCGACCATCTTGTACGTGTTGACGCCGAAGCCGTCCATGTGCCGGTAGCCCTGCGGGATGCCGCGCGGGCTGAACAGCCAGGTCAGCATGTGCATGCTCTCGGGCGTCATCGACATGAAGTCGAAGATCCGGTTGGGCTCCTGGTGGAAGGTGACCGGATCGGGCTTGAGTGCGTGGATCACGTCGGGGAATTTGATCGCATCGCGGATGAAGAACACCGGGAGGTTGTTGCCGACCAGGTCCCAGTTGCCGTCCGCGGTCCGGAGCTTCACGGCGAAACCCCGCGGGTCGCGCGCCGCCTCGGAGGAGTCCCGGCCGCCGATGACCGTGGAAAACCGGATAGTGACCGGCGTCTTCGTGCCCTGCTTCTGGAAGAGCTTTGCCCGGGTGTAGGCCGCGGCGGGTTCGTCTCCGATCGTGCCGTAGGCCTCGAACTCGCCGTGCGCCACGAAGCCGCGTGCGTGCACCACCCGCTCCGGGATGCGCTCGCGGTCGAAGTGGCTGATCTTCTCCAGGAAGTGGTAGTTCTCCAGGGTCGCCGGGCCGCGGTTGCCGACGGTGCGCTGGTTCTGGTTGTCGTGGACCGGGTGGCCCTGGCGGGTGGTCAGGTTGTTGTTATCGCTCATGCGGATTCCCTTTCTCCGGTGCAGGTGGAGCACAGGCCCCAGTACGTGACCTCTGCCTCGTCGACGATGAAGCCGTGGGCTTCGCCGTCCGGCGAGATGGACGGGTCCAGGCACGGTGCGCTGCCGACGGCACAGTCGACGTCGGCGATCACACCGCAGCGCCGGCAGACGACGTGATGATGGTTGTCGCCGACCCGGGTCTCATACACCGCGGCGCTGCCGGCCGGCTCGATCCGGCGGATCAGCCCGGCGGCGGTGAAGGCGTGCAGGGTGTCGTAGACCGCCTGGGTGGACAGCGTGCCGAGCCGGCGCCGGCTCTCGGCGGCCACCGTGTCGGCGGCGACGTGGGGCTGCTCGCGCAGCGTCTCCAGGACCGCGAGCCGGGCCGCCGTCACGCGCAGCCCGTGGCTGCGTAGGAGATCGATCTGTCGGCCGGTCATCGCGTTGAGCCAACCGCCTTTCCTGGAACTTGTCAAGAAGTGGAACCATACGGAACCAGGAGAAGAAGCGGGGACGTCAGAGGACCGCGGTCTGGCCGTTCCAGCCGATACCGATGGTGGCCTGGCCGGTGAAACTGCTGCCTCCCCAGCGGTAGAGCCGCAGGTCGCCATTGGCGGAGCGCCCGACCAGGTCCTGCTGGCCGTCCATGTTCCAGTCGCCGGGGGACAACAGCGCACTCAGGCTGTCCCAGCGGATGCCGATCACGGTCGACCCGCGCAGGCCGGTCCGGACGCCCGCGTAGAGCAGGAGTACGCCGTCGCTGCTGCGGGCCAGTACGTCGGTCATCCCGTCACCGTTGAAGTCGCCGGATGACATCAGGGCCGTCATGCCGTTCCACCCTCGGCCGATCACGGTCGGCGCGGCCAGGACGACGCCGTTGCCCCGCCACAGCCGCAACACCCCGTCCGGGGTCCGGCCGACGACGTCCGGGTGACCGTCACCGGTGAAGTCGCCGGGGGAGAACGCCAGGGACACGCCGCTCCAGCCGATGCCGACCCGGGCGTAGTTGCTCGACAGGCTGCTGCCGTTCCAGAAGTAGACCCGCAGGTCACCACCCGGCGTGCGGGCGATGATGTCCGGCCACCCGTCGCCGTCCCAGTCGCCGGGTGAGAACAGCGCCGTGAAGCCGGCCCAGCCGCGGCCGATCACCTGCGACCCGTTCATGCCGATGCCATTTCCGGGGTGGAGACGCAGCGCGCCGTCGGCGCTGCGGGCCACCAGGTCGGGCCGCCCGTCCCCGGTGAAGTCGTGGTAGGTCCCGGGGCCGGGGGGCGGGACGGGGGGTGGCGCGACCCGGAGGATCTCGTCGTTCGAGCCGTTGGACGTCGACACATACAGGGCGTCGTCCGGTCCCATCCGGACCGCCCGGAGCCGGCCGTACGTGCCCTCGAGCGTTGTCGGTGTGTCGACCCGGGTGATCGTGCCGGCCGGGTTCATCAGCATGATCGACAGCTTGCTGCCCTTGAGGGCCGCGACCGCGAGGCCGCCCTGCCAGTCGCCCCAGCGCTGGCCGACCAGGAAGTCCGCACCACTGGTGGCGATCGTCGGGTCGCCGGAGGTCCAGCGGGCGGGCACGGCGTCGGGAAACTTCGTCAGGTCCGTCATCGGGACGGCCTCGTTGTAGGGCAGCGGGATCGGGTCCCAGCCGTAGTTGCTGCCGGAGATCAGCCGGTTTACCTCGTCGTCGCGGTCCGGCCCATGCTCCACGGCCCACATCTCGCCGGTTCCCGGCCGACGGGCGAGACCCTGCACGTTGCGGTGGCCGTAGGTGAAGATCCTTCGGGTGTTGGCGTTGCCGCTGGATGCGAACGGGTTGTCGGCGGGGATGGCGCCGTCCGCCTGCACTCGTAGCGTCTTGCCGCCCAGCGAGGTCATGTCCTGTGGGTTCGTGCCGGTGGCCGCGTCGCCGGTGCCGACCATGAGGGCGCCGGAGGGATCGAAGCTCAGCCGGCAGCCGCCATGGCGTCCGGAGGTGGCGGGCATGCCGGAGACGATGACGGAGGTCCGGGTCGCCACGGTCAGTCCACTGTCGACCGTCCACTTCACGACTCGCACGTCGTGCACCGTGTCGCCGGAGTTCTTCCAGCCCTGGCAGGAATAGATGGTCCGGTTCGTGGCGAAGCCGGGGTCGACCGCGAGACCCATCAGTCCTGTCTCTCCGCTGGCCCACAGGTCGGCGAAGTCTGCCGCGAGGTTGCGGACGGTGCCGGCGGTCGTCCGGATCGACAGGCCGCCACCTCGCTGGTCGTAGAGCATGGTGCCGTCGGGCAGGAACTCGACGTCCCAGGGGATGGAGAGACCGGACACCACTGGCGTCACGCTGAGGACGGGTGGCGCCGCCACGAGGTGGGTCGCGCCGGCCGCTGTGCCGGTGCCCCGTGCGGCGGTCGGCGAAGCGGCGGAGGTGGCCGTGACGACGGTGGCCGCGAGCGCGATGCTCGCGAAGCCGCAGATCGCGGTGAACGCACGGGAGGCCGCCATCGAGCGCCTCAGGATGGCGAAGCGGACCGTAGCCATGACTTCACTCTATGTCCGCCTCTGCTTATCACTACCATGTGTACGGCAGGATGGCGCTGTGACCGATGCCCAGCCGGACGACGCGCCGGAGAGTTTGTCGGGTGCCGTGCCGGCCGGCTTCCGTGCCGGCTGCGCCTGCTTCGTCGGCCGGCCGAACGCCGGGAAGTCCACCCTCACCAACGCTCTGGTCGGGGTCAAGGTGGCCATCACCAGCAGCCGGCCGCAGACGACCCGGCACGCCGTTCGCGGCATCGTGCACCGGCCGGACAGTCAACTCGTACTCGTGGACACCCCGGGTCTGCATCGGCCCCGCACGCTGCTGGGGGAGCGGCTCAACGAGGTGGTCCGGGCCACCCTGTCCCAGGTCGACGTCGTCGCCATGTGCGTCCCGGCCGACGAGCCGGTCGGCCCGGGCGATCGCTTCATCGCCCGGGAGCTGGCCGGCCTCCGGACGGCCAGGATCGCAGTGCTGACCAAGGCAGACCTGGCCACACCGCAACAGGTCACCGAGCAACTGGTGGCCCTGAACGCGTTGCTCCCATGGGACGAGGTCGTCCCGGTGAGTGCCGTCTCGGCGTACCAGGTCGACCTGCTCGCCGACCTGCTGGCCGCCCGGATGCCGGAGTCTCTCCCCGTGTACGTCGACGGCGAGCTGACCGACGAACCCGAGCAGGTGATGGTGGCCGAGTTGATCCGTGAGGCGGCGCTCGAAGGCGTGCGGGACGAGCTGCCACACTCCCTCGCCGTCACGGTTGAGGAGATGGGCCCGCGGGAGGGGCGGCCCGACATGCTGCAGATCTACGCCACCGTGCACGTCGAGCGGCCCAGTCAGAAGGGCATCGTGCTCGGCCACCAGGGGGAGCGGGTGAAGGCTGTGGGCACCCGGGCCCGAGCGGGCATCGAAGCCCTGCTGGGTGCCCGGGTCTATCTCGACCTGCACGTCAGCGTCACGAAGGACTGGCAGCGCGATCCCAAGCAGCTCCAGCGACTGGGCTTCTGACCGTGGGTCAGGCCGGCTGAGCCTGCAGTGACCGCCGCCCGGCGGCCTGGTACAGGTAGCCGGCAACGGCCAACTGGGCCAGGACGATGAGCACGATAAGGGCGACGCCGGTGACGGGCCACGATGTATGGGTCTCCGCGCAGGGGTCCGGGGCGGTGGCCGTCAGGTAGCCCTGCGTCGGGGTCACCTGCGGGTTGACCTCCGTGCCGCACGGTGCCCCCGACGCCACTGACACGAAGCCGCCGAGCAGGACAACGCTGCCCAGCCCGCCTGGCCACACGAGGATGCCGAGCAGCTTCTGCCGGCCGGACCAGAGCGTCGACGACAGCATCAGTGCCACTCCGACGATCCAGCCCAGGATCGGTATGAAGCCGAACACCATCAGCACCAGGGCCAGGGTCTCGCGCAGGCCGCGTCGCGCCGTGGGGAGGTCGGGCTGGGCGGCCGCGACAATGGCCTCGGGCGTACCCAGCTCGTCGAGAAGACTGTGGACGTCTGCCTCGGTCGAGTCCGGCGCGAGCCCGGTCGATACGTGACTGCGGATCTCGGCGACCAGCTCCTGGCGCTGGCGCGCGGGGAGCGCCCTGGCTGCGCGCTCGAAGCGCCGCAGGTAGTCCTCGGCCACGGGATGCGTAGCGGTCATCATGTCTGCTCCTCGGGAAGGATGTCGTCGACGGCGTCGCGGAATCGGCGCCACTGGGTGGTGAAGTCGGCGAGAGCCCGGCGGCCCTCGGCGGTGATCGCGTAGTACTTGCGAGGCGGGCCACTCTCCGACTCGCGCCAGGTCGCCGACACATGCCCGTCCTTCTTGAGGCGGGACAGCAGCGGATAGAGCGTGCCCTGGCCGGTCACCATGCCGTCGATCGCGCCGAGGGTGCGCGCGATGTCGAAGCCGTATCGCTCCTCGCCGGCCAGCAGTCCGAGCACGCAGTATTCCAACGCGCCCCTTCGGAGCTGGCTGAGCACATCACTGGCGACTACCACGTGGGACAAGGTACCTCGTGAGCCGAGGTATGGCAATTCGCCGGGTCGAAGTACCCGTCACGTTGCCCCCGATGGACAATGGGGTGGTGACCCTCTATCGCGACGACGGCGTGGTGCTGCGCGTCCAGAAGCTGGGCGAGGCCGACCGCATCGTCACCGTGCTGACTCGCCGGCACGGCCGGGTGCGCGGGGTCGCCAAGGGGGTGCGACGGACCCGATCGAAGTTCGGCGCCCGGCTGGAGCCGTTCAGCCACGTCGACTGCCAGTTCTACGCGGGCCGGTCCCTCGACATCGTCAACCAGGCCGAGGGGATACGGAACTACGGCGCCGAACTCGCCGCCGACTACCCCCGCTACACCGCCGGCACCGCCGTCCTGGAGACCGCCGAACGGCTCACCGCCGAGGAGCAGGAGCCATCACTGCGACTGTTTCTGCTGGTCATCGGCGCGCTCCGGTCGCTGACCGACGGGGAGCACGACCCGCCGCTGGTGCTCGACGCCTTCCTGCTGCGTGCGATGGCGGTGGCCGGCTGGGAGCCGGCCCTGCGCGATTGCGCCAAGTGCGGGGCGCCGGGGCCGCACGGGGCGTTCTCCGTCGCCGGTGGCGGAGTGGTGTGCGCGACCTGCCGGCCGAGCGGGTCCGTGACGCCGTCAGCCGCGACGGTGCTGCTCATGAGCGCCCTGCTCACCGGGCAATGGGTTGTCGCAGACGCCAGCGAGCCGGGGGCGCGCCGCGAGGGAGCCGGCTTGGTGGCCGCTCACCTGCAGTGGCATCTCGAGCGCGGCCTGCGCTCCCTGCCGTACGTCGAGCGAGTCTAGTTCCCTACCCTGCCACCGAGCCCCGGTTACCGTTGCAGACGTGAGCCGCAGCGCCGCCCGACCGCCGGGTCCGCATCCGTCGGGTGCTCGCCCGCCAGCCCTGCCGCCCGACCGGGTGCCACGGCATGTCGCGCTGGTCATGGACGGCAACGGCAGGTGGGCGGCGAGCCGGGGCCTGCCCAGGACGGCCGGACACGAGCGGGGCGAGGCCGCGCTGTTCGATGTCATCGAGGGGGCCATCGAGCTCGGCGTCGGGTGGCTGTCGGCCTATGCCTTTTCGACCGAGAACTGGAAGCGCTCGCCCGACGAGGTGCGCTTCCTGATGGGCTTCAACCGCGACGTGATCCGCCGGCGGTGCGACGAGATGCACGCGCTGGGGGTGCGGGTCCGGTGGGCAGGCAGGCGGCCGCGGCTGTGGCGCAGCGTCATCCGGGAACTCGAGGCGGCGGAGGAACTCACTCGGCACAACACCGGCCTCACGCTGACGATGTGCGTCAACTACGGCGGCCGGGCGGAGATCGCCGACGCCGCCCGGCGATTGGCCCTGGACGTCGCCGCCGGCCTGCTCGATCCCGGCAAGGTTGACGAGCGGGTCTTCGCGCGGTATCTCGACGAGCCGGAGATGCCCGACGTCGACTTGTTCGTACGCTCGTCCGGGGAGCGACGCACGTCGAACTTCCTGCCCTGGCAATCGGTGTACGCGGAGATGGTGTTCCTCGACACCCTCTTTCCCGACTTCGACCGGCGTGACCTGTGGACGGCCTGCGCAGCCTACGCAGCTCGTGACCGCCGCTTCGGTGGGGCCGTCCACAGCTGACCGAATCGCGACGGGCAGGCCACGTCCCAGCCGGTAGCGTCCCTGTCGTGACCGAGGCAGACCTGACCCGTGCTGAGCCGAGCGAGCAGCGGCCGGCCCAGCTGCTCGACGAGGAGCCGGTCGCGGAGGCTGCCGAGCGCAGCGACCGGCCGCATCGGTCCCGGCGGATCGGCTCGCTCGATCTGCTGGCGGCGATGCTGGTCGGCACCCTGCTCTTGCGCCCGCTCCTCGGCAGCCTGCTGGACGGGCCGGCGGTGCAGGCGTGGGCGACGATCTTCGTCGCCCTGGTGGTCCAGGCCTTTCCCTTTCTCGTGCTCGGTGTCGCGATCAGTGCGGCGATCTCCACCGTTGTGCCACCCTCGTTCTTCGCCCGTGCGCTGCCTCGGCGGCCCGCGCTCGCGGTGCCGGTGGCCGGGGTGGCGGGTGTCGTGCTGCCCGGCTGCGAATGCGGATCGGTGCCGATCGCCGGTGGCCTGATCGCTCGTGGGGTGCCGCCGGGAGCGGCCTTCGCGTTCCTGCTGTCCGCGCCGGCGATCAACCCGGTGGTTCTCGTCGCCACCGCGGTGGCCTTCCCCGGCCGGCCGTCGGTGGTGCTGGCCCGGTTTGTCGCCTCGCTGCTGACGTCGGTCGTGATGGGGTGGCTGTGGCTCCGGTTCGGTCGCGGTGAATGGTTGCGGCGTGCGCGGCGACCTCGGGTGGCCGGTCTGCCCCGGGGCGAGGCGTGGCGCGTCTCCGTGCGGCACGACTTCGTGCATGCAGGGGGGTTTCTCGTCGTCGGCGGCATGACGGCCGCGACGCTCAACGTCGTCGTCCCCCGTGGGGTGCTCGACTCCCTCGGCGGCAACCCGCTGCTGTCCGTGCTCGTGCTGGGCGCGCTCGCGGTCGTGCTGGCCATCTGTTCGGAGGCGGACGCTTTCGTCGCGGCCAGCCTGACGGCATTCCCGACGGCGGCTCAGTTGGCGTTCATGGTGGTGGGCCCTGCGGTCGACGTGAAGCTGTTCGCGCTGCAGGCCGGCACGTTCGGCCGTCGCTTCGCGCTGCGGTTTGCGCCGGCGACGTTCGCCGTGGCGCTGTGCTGTGCCCTGGGTGTCGGGGCGGTGCTGTTGTGAGCCGCGAGGCGCAGGGCCTGCTCGTCACGCTGCTCGGCAGTGCGGTCCTGCGGGTGTCACTGACCGACGTCTACTTGCGCTACGTCAAGGCAGGGCTCCGGCCCTACCTGCTGATCGCGGCCGTGCTGCTGATCGCCGTCGGGGTCGTGTCGTTGTGGCGGGACACGATCGCGCGGCGTCCGTCCAGCGAGGCGCGAGGCACGGCGGGGCGCACGCGGGCGGCTGGGGGAGAGCACGAGCACGACCATGCTGAGCACGATCATGCCCGTGGGCCCGCCGTCGCCTGGCTGTTGGCGCTGCCGATCCTGGCAATCTTCGGCGTCGCTCCACCGGCACTTGGCGCCTACTCGGCCGGCAGGAGCAATGCGGTGATCGGCAAGCCGGAGACGGGCTTCGCCCCGCTGCCGGCCGGCGACCCGGTGGAGACGACGCTGAGCGACTATGCCGGCCGTGCGGTGTGGGACAAGGGCCGCAGCATGGCGGGGCGGTCGATGCGCCTGCGTGGCTTTGTCACAACTCGCCGAGAGGGTGGCTACTACCTGACCCGGATGACCATCGCCTGTTGTGCCGCCGACAGCCGGCCGGTCAAGGTGGCGGTGAGCGGTGCGTCCGGGGCCTTCCCGGCCGACAGTTGGATCGAGGTGACGGGCCGCTACACGCCAGGGCTGGACGGCGGTGTCGGTGAGCGCATCCCGCGGATCCTGGTGACCGGCGTCCGGGAGATCACCCCGCCCAGAGAGCCGTACGAGCAGTAGTCCAGCGTGACAGCCGGGGCTGACCTCGGACCACGGTGTGGCAGGCGCCGGCGATCATGTCAGGAACTGACTGGCAGCCACTCCGGTGACTGCCAGGGTCACCAGCAGCCGCAACCCGCGCGACGTCGGCGACATCTGCGGCCAGCCGACGTACAGCAGCCAGGCCATGAACAGCGCGACGAGGCCGAGGGCGGCAGCGGCGACGATCCCGGTGGTGAGCACGCCGACGAGGAGCAGGAGCATGATCAGGCCGAAGGGAATACTGCGGGGCAGCGAGTTGAGATAGCTCAGGGCGACGATGCTGCGGCGGTCCACGTCGTCGCGCAGGCTTCCGGGCACTCAGGCACTCCTCGATAGGGTCACGGCAGCCATCCTTCCAGGAGCCCGCTGTGTTCGTCTTCTCCCGCTTCGTCGTGCCTGCCGATCGCGGCGACTCCTTCGCCGGCCGTGCGGAAGCCGCGTTGGCGACGCTGGCGACGCGCGCCGGCTACCGCCGCGGTCAGGTCGCCCGGGCGCTCGACGATCCGACGCGTTGGGTCTTCCTGACCGAGTGGGACGGCGTGGGCGCCTACCGCAGAGCGGTGTCCGACTATCAGGTCAAGGTCACCGCGGCGACTCTCCTGGCGGAGTCGATCGACGAGCCCAGTGCCTACGAGGTGCTGCTCGCCGATGACGGGCGGCACGGCAGCGATCGGGCCGACGGATGACCGGGCCCGGGCCGGTATCGGCCGGACCTGGCAGCATGGCGGCCAAGTTCGTCGATCTCGGCAGAGGAGGCACGGTGTGCAGGCTCCGCTACTTAAGCGGGCTCCGGCGGCCGGCGATCGTCACACCCGGGGACAACGACTGGACCGACTGCGACCGGACGTCCAACGGCGGCTTCAATTCGCGCGAACGCCTCGACCACGAGCGTCAGGTCTTCTTCGGCACGCCGTACTCGCTCGGCCTGCACCCCCTCCGGCAGCAGGTGCAGGCGACGCCGGCATGCTTGGGGGCCGCCGGGCCGGCACCGTGCGTCGAGAACCGCCGGTGGAGCGTCAAGGGCGTGATCTACGCGACCCTGAACATCGCGGGGTCGTGCAACAACCTGTGCGACATCGCACCCGACCCGGCCGAATACGCCGCCCGGACGGCCGCCGACATCGCGTGGATGCAGCAGACGTTCGACCAGGCGAAGGCCGACGGTGCCGCTGCCGTGATGCTGATCAGCCAGGCCAACCCCGGCTTCGATGACGCCGACCCCACTCGCGCACCGGTGCGCGACCCGAAGACCCTCGTCGAGAGCGACGGCGACCCCGACGGCTACCACGACTTCATCGTCGCCCTCCGCGACCAGGTGGTCGGCTTCGGCAAGCCGGTCGCGTACGTGCACGGCGACTCGCACTACCCCCGCGTCGACAAGCCGTTCTACGACTCGCAGGGCCGGCGGCTGCAGAACTTCACCCGCGTCGAGACGTTCGGCGACCACGCCGCCACCGGCAACAACGACGTCCAGTGGATGAAGGTGCTGGTCGACCCGCGCAGCCGTGACGTGTTCGCGTTCCAGCCGCAGATCGTTGCAGCCAACCGCGTCGCATAGCAGCTTCCGCGGTGGCCGTGCCGGCCCATGTGGCGTGCGACCGGCGGCAAGTGGCTAACCTGGAGCCGACCCTTCGCCGACAGCCAGCCGGATGGACATCCCCGTGGCAGACCGCATGGACACCATCGTCAGCCTGAGCAAGCGCCGCGGGCTGGTCTATCCCAGTTGCGAGATCTATGGCGGCCTGCGCGCCGCATGGGACTACGGACCGCTCGGTGTGGAGCTCAAGGAAAACGTCCGCCGCCAGTGGTGGAAGTCGATGGTCCGCAGCCGCGACGACATCGTCGGCCTCGACTCGTCGGTCATCCTCGCCCGCGAGGTGTGGGAGGCGAGCGGCCACGTGGAGGTGTTCGCCGACCCGCTGACCGAATGCCGCGCCTGCCACAAGCGTTACCGGGCCGACGATCTGGCGGACGGCTACGCGGCCAAGCACGGTCACCCCCCACAGCACGGCCTCGCCGACGTCAACTGCCCTAACTGCGGCACCAAGGGTGCGTTCACCGAACCCCGGATGTTCAACGGCATGCTGCGCACGTATCTCGGCCCGGTCGAGGACGAGTCCGGCCTGGCCTACCTGCGGCCGGAGACCGCCCAGGGCATCTTCGTCAACTACCTGAACGTGCAGACCTCCGCTCGTCGAAAGCCTCCATTCGGTATCGCGCAGACCGGCAAGTCCTTCCGTAACGAGATCACACCGGGCAACTTCATCTTCCGTACCCGCGAGCTCGAGCAGATGGAGTTGGAGTACTTCGTCAAGCCCGGCACCGACGAGGACTGGCACCAGTACTGGATCGACACCCGGCTCGCCTGGCACGTCGACCTCGGTATCTCCAGGGACAACCTTCGGCTCTTCGAGCACCCGAAGGAGAAGCTGTCGCACTACTCCAAGCGCACGGTCGACATCGAATACCGCTTCGGCGTCAGCGCCGGCGGCTTCGACGAACTGGAGGGGATCGCCAACCGCGGGGACTTCGACCTGACCACCCACTCGAAGGCCTCGGGCGTCGACCTGTCCTACTTCGACCAGGACGCGGGCGAGCGCTGGACGCCCTACGTCATCGAGCCGGCGCTGGGCCTGGGCCGGTCCACCCTGGCGTTCCTGATGGATGCCTACACCGAGGACGAGGCCCCCAACGCGAAGGGCAAGCCGGAGACCCGGACCGTGTTGCGGCTGGATCCCCGGCTCGCGCCGGTCAAGGTGGCGGTTCTGCCCTTGTCGCGCAACCCCGACCTCTCGCCGAAGGCCCGCGACCTGGCAGCCGCGCTGCGCCGGCACTGGAACGTCGACTTCGACGACGCGAGCGCCATCGGCCGGCGCTACCGCCGGCAGGACGAGATCGGCACGCCCTACTGCGTGACGGTTGATTTCGAGACCATCGAGGACAACGCGGTGACCGTACGGGAGCGCGACAGCATGTCGCAGGAGCGGATCGGGCTCGATCAGGTCGAGTCCTACCTCGCCGCCAAGCTCATCGGCTGCTGAGCCCGCCTTTCATGATCCAGGCCTCGTTGGTGTCGCCGTGGCCACCCTTAAGAGGGGCTCCTCGCCGTTCCGTGTGGGTGACTGAGTTGATCTTCGGCCATTCGGTGGGTGTTCCTGGTGGCGTTGCCGGGAGGGTCGACGGGGTGGTGGGCAGGGGGTGTCAGGGGTGGATTTGAGTTCGATGTTCGGAGCGGCGTTGGGACTGGCCTTGCCGTGGCAAGTGATCGTGGTGGACTTCGACCAGGACGTCGGCCGGCTCGACCTGACGCTGGAC